>JAILEG010000051.1 GCA_024688365.1 Prevotella sp. | reverse complement strand
CCTCCTGCCCAGCTATGCTCGTAGGCACTTCCTTCTTGCCGGCTATCATCTTCTTGATGGTCTTGGAGTCCGATCCCTCTGGAGTCGTGACCGTCAGCGTGACATCATAGCTCTGGTCAGGAGCGATGCGTACGACAGGATTACGTGCCCTGTCATCAGATATGCTCAAAGGCTGGGGATTGAACTTCCACTCCCAGGTAGCGTCCTTCTGATTCACAATCGAGTAACTGTCAAAGTGCAGTTCCATGTTGCCTGTATTGTCAGCCTTGCCAGCATTCAGGATCAAAGGCTGTGCGACAGGTTTGAAGTGAGGGTCTTTCAAGTCTCTCTGCCAGATACCATTATTGGTGGCTATCCTGATTTTCCCATCCTTATAGAAAGGCAGCATACGTGTGAGGCTGATGACCTGTGGCAGTCCCTCCGAATAGTCCTGCCAACCGTTGGTGGTATTGTCGCGGTAGAACACACGACCACGGGGAATATAAGTGTCTGGTTTGCCGGCAGGGCGCATCACATAGCCGATGGCATACACCGCATCCTTCTCATTACCCGTGAGGAAGAAACGATGGATGGCCACCTTCTCTCCAGCCGATTCATAGAGACGGCTGGAGGCAGGTATCTCCAATCCCTTGTCCATCAGTTCCCAGCTCTTGCCATTGTTGGTGGTACGGTAGATACATGCGGGATTGTCAAGGGCTGAGATCCATATCTCGTTCTCGTTACGGGGATGGATGGCAGTAATCAGCTGCATGCTATTGCGCACACCATCGGGGATACTCTCAAAAGCCTGGAACGTCTCACCTCCATCAAGCGACTGATAGAGGTTGTCGAGGGTACTCACCACTATTTTATCAGGGTTGGCGCGTGAGATGACATGCGAGTTGATGCGGCTGGGGAACCTGTGCAGCTCCACGAAGCTCTGACCATCATCGACGGTCTTCCACAAAATCTGCCTTTCCTCACCATACCCCTGGAAGATGAGGAAGCTCTTGGCATAGCGTGGGTCAAACTCCATACCCATTCCGTAAAGGCTGTCCTCGTAAGGATAGCGCAGGAAGTCGGGGAATGACTTGAAGGGCTCATGCCAGTCATCGGGCAGAATGATGTTCTTTGGATTGGCATCGGAGAAGGCCACCCGGTGAGGGTCGCTCAGCAGCACGTAGCCCGTATACTGCTCGCCACCTCCCAGGTGAATGGCAGCACCATTGTACTTGTCCATCTGAGCCATGTCGCCATTATGGTATCGCCCGCCAACTATTACATCCTCGTTCCATCCTTGGTCAAAGCCCAGGAACTCGGAAGCATAGATGCCATTAATACGGGCATCGGAATGGCTTGTGAAGAAGTCTGACGAATAGACCAGACCGCCGTCCGATGAGATCCATGTGTCGCCATCAATGATATGAATGTCCTGCATGTCGAAATGTATGTCGAACTCTCCAGAATATCCGCCCTTGTGCATGAGCGTCTTCCCCCCATCATCCGAGCGGTAGAAGTCGAGCAGTCCGAAGAACACCTGTTCTGGGTCTTTTGACGATGCTGAGATCATCATATCATAATATCCCTGATTGCGGCCTATCTCGTAGGCAGGCATCTTATCCTTTAGGTTCTCATTGTGTTCCCAGTTCAGTCCTCCGTCTGTACTTTTAAACAGTATAGGGGTGCCTGCATAGTAAGGCTCCTTGTAAGCCGATGACATATCATCGAACTGACAGGCAAGAACGTAGACATACTCACTGCCATTGGGAGCTGATGACAGACCAATGCGCCCCGAAGCCAGCTGGAATCCCAGTGGGGTCTGGTTTTTGAACGACCGTCCACCATCCGTACTCACCCTGAAGCTGACATAGGTTCCCTGCCTGATCAAGGTGTAAATGACATCAGGATTACCGTGCTTGTATTTCACGTCAAAACACATGCCCGGCAACAGCTGCTGCCAGGTCCGCCCATCATCAACACTCTGATACAGACCCTTGTCATTGCCGACGATCATGCGACTGTCATTGTCAGGATGAAACACGGCATCGCGCACCATTGCATTAACATTGCGGAGCTGCGTGGGGGTGATGTCCTTCCACGTCTTGCCGCCATTGTCAGTCAGCCAGAGGAAAGAGCCTGCACCGATGAGGACTTTGTCTGGATTGGTGTAGGATATTTCTACCGTCTTTATCTCTCCTCCAAAGAAGAAGTCAGGGGTGCATGATGTCCAGTGCAGTCCCTTGTCGACCGTCTTGAACATCATCCCCGTCTCCGAACCCGCGTAGAGAACATTGGGATTCTTCCTGAAGACATCAAAACGCTGGATATTGGCCTGCCCGTTATAAGGAGTCTTCTTCCCCGGAAGATAGGTCATGAGCGGTGCAAGCACCTCCCATTTTGAACTGCCCGCAGCGCGTGTCATGGCTTTCTGCCGGCTCCGTCCGTTCATGTCTTCCACATATCTGCGATAATCGCCGAATGAGGGCATCACTATCCTACCCTCCTTGTTGACGTAGGGTCGGTAAGTCTTCTGCCATCTCATGAAATAGTTGATGACGGCTTTTGTCATAGGTGTCTTGCGCCTCATCTCGGGATGATCGCGCCGGAAAGTGTTGAACGAGTCTATCATGGCATAGTAGTTCACGTTCTCCACGTCCACCAATCGCTCCATCCATTGTGGTGCGCCGTTGGGAATGCCCACTGGCGCATAAGGATGGTATTGTGTGGAGACCTCCTCCTGTGCTGCCGCATGGGTTCCTGCAAGCAGGAAGAAGGCACAGGCACATATCTTATGAATTATATTGATGCTGTGTATCATCTGTCTTTTATTTGTTATATTAAATAAGAATAGGTATAAGCCCATGCCCTTCACACCCACCGCGCTGGACATCGCTGCACCCTGCGAGTGGGGTATGGCAGGCATTGCCGGGCAGGTTATTTCTTCAGGAACTTACCGTAATACTTATGGTGGTCAGTGGTGAGCCTGTAGATGTAGATGCCCTCTTTCCACTGCCGCAGGTTGACTTCCGTCATCGTCTCCCCGGCAGGAATCACTGCCTGATAAAGCAGTGCCCCCTTGACATCATGGAGGGTAAGCGTCTTCCTCTCTCTCAGCTTACCTGTCAGCAGGACGAGCCTTGGTGTCCCATTCTCATACCGTATCTCCACCGGGACCTCCGGTGTCGTTGGCTGTTCGATGGCTGACGGCGTGTTGATCCTCACCATGTCACGGATGGTCTTGCTGTGGCTTCCCTGCGGTGTCGTCACCTTCAGCGTCACGTCATAGGAACCATTATTGCCGAACACCACCCTGGGGTTGCGTGTCTTGGCACCAGTCACCCTCTGCGGCTTCGGCGAGAAGGTCCATTCCCACTGTGCGTCCTTCTGATTCACAATGGAATAGCTGTCGAAAAGAATCTCCTTGTTGGGGGTCGCACTGATGTCAGCATTGCCAATGTTCAGTGCCATAGGCTGTGCCACGGGGATGAAGCTCTCACGGTACAAGGGTATCTCCCACAGTCCCTGGCTGGTTGCCGCACGCAGCTTGCCCTCCTTATAGAAAGGCACCAGACGTGTGATGCGGGCACCAGGAGGGAAGCCTGCCGAATAGTCTATCCACCCGTTGGTTCCATCATCCTTGTAGAAGATGAAAGACTCTTCGATAGTGTTCAGATAGACACCGTGCTGCTCGTTGCCGGCCAGTACCACCCAGTTGAACTTCTTGTCCTTCATTGCCGGACTGCTCTCCAAGGGGTAGTTCCAGGTCACACCGCAATCAGTGGTGTAGGCCACCTGGCCTGGGTAATTGCAGTTGGTGAACCACAGCGTGTTCTCATCATGCGGGTCTACTGCTATCGAGGCACCTCCCATGTTGTCACCCCTGTCGAAGGGCAGGCTGGGAAACTCCTTCCAGGTCTTCCCGTTGTCGGTAGAGTGACGGATGGTGTAGGCGCACACCACATAGATATGGTCAGGGTTGGAGCGTGAGAACTCATAACATGAGATGAACTCGCCATCGGTGTCAATAATCTCCCTGAACGACAGTCCCTCATCTTCTGAGAGGAAGAGCTTGTAGTAGTCCTCCGGCGCATCGACCGAGGCCATGACAAGCCTTTGGGCATAACGTGGGTCGAAACCCAGCTCCTTACTTGTGCGGAGCGACTCCATAGGACGCTTCTTGAAATGCTGATAGGTGGTCTCCACCGGGTCACTGATGTTGCGGGGAATGACTGTCATGCCTCCATCTGAGAAGAACGCCTTGTTGTTGTCGCTCAGCATCACATGACCTGTCGACTGCTCTACCCCACTTACATAAAGAGAATTTCCTTCGCCGTATCTTTCGGTCATCACGGCATTACCATTATGCCATCGTCCGCCCACCATGACATCCTCATTCCATCCCTGTCCGAATCCCACATACTCGCTTGCATAGATTCCGAAGTATCGGTCCTCACCCGGAGTGGCAAAGAAGTCGGCCGAGTATTTGATTCCTCCATCAGTGCATATCCATGTATCATTGCCGCAGACGGCAATGTCCTGCATGTCAGGGTGCATGCCTTCCTGCTTCTGATAGCCGCCGATGGCCGTCTCCCTATACCATCCCTTTCCTCCCTCCAAGGAACGGTAGGACGAACACAGACCGAAGATGACGTGTTCGGGATTGAGCGCAGAAGCTCCCACTATCATGTCAAAATAGCCCTGCCCCCCCTGAGACTCATCAACGAAGGGTGAGAAGGTCGCCTTATATGTGGTGCGCTCAGTCTGGTCAACCCATGTGTTCCCGGCATCAGTACTCTTCAGGATGTGGGGCTGCCCCTGTCCGCCGTAAGGGCCATACTCCATGCCCATATAGGAGGCATTGACCAGTGCATACACATAGTCCTTGCCACCAGGTGCCTCGCTCACAGCCAGCCTTCCTGCCACGACGTTGGAGACAGGCAGCGTCACCTGGCGGAAGACAGCCCCTTCGTCGTCCGACACATACATCAGGAACTCATCGCCCTCGCTGGGCTTCGCCAGCATATAGACACGTCTCGGATTGCCAGGCTGCAGCTCGTGGTCATGGCACACACCACGGAAGCGGAGCTGATAGCTTCTTCCGCCATCAGTCGAAGTATAAAAGCCTCCGACCTCACCCTTGATGATGCCCGTGCAGATGGTGAGATGCTGCGAGTTCTCAGGTGAGATGCGGATGCTGTTCACACGGCCCACGATTCCATGCTGCAGCGTCCAGCTCTGTCCGCCATCAATCGACTTCCACAGATTCTGCCCGCCACCTGCATATACGATGTTGGCATTATTCGGATCAGCCTGCAGGGCGAAAATAGGGCCACCGAAATTGTGCAGGGCATTGCAGGGCTTCCAGTTTTTCCCCTTGTCAGTGGTCTTGAACACCACACCCATCTCCGTACCGCAATACAGGATGTCAGGATTCTGCGGCGACACCGCAAGGCGGTAGACACATGCCTGCGAGTCTTTAGGCTTGTTGTTTTTGCCTTTGGTTGTGTTCGGACCTATGTTGCGCCACTGCCGGGCTCCTGCGGCACGCGTCACAGGCAGGCTCGCTGTACGCCTGTTCTGCCGTTCCAGCCTGTCAATGTGTTCCTGCATCGTGGGCAGATGGATATAGCCGTCAGTTCCCACGTAAGGCCTATAAGCCTTCATCCATCGGCGATAGAAGTTAACGGCAGGCTTCCGGTCAAGGGTCTTGACGCGGGCATTGATGTCGGTGGCAAGCCAGTAGTTGAACAATGAGTCCATCTTATGATAGCTCACTCCCGCAGGGTCATCTGCAATCTCGCGCATCCATGCAGGTGCCCCAATGGGGAGCGGCTCACGTGCATACGGGTCGAATGTCACATCTGATTGCGCCTTCACTTCCGTGAAGGAGCCGCATGCAGCCAGCAGGCTCATGCAGGCTACCCTGAATGGCATGTCTTTGAAATGATAGGGCATGTCTGTAATAATAAAAATTAATTTCGATGTAGATTAAAAAACTCCATGCAAATATATGCAAAATATTTTAAAAACAGCATCCTTTGCCTGAAAAACACCTCATACCGCTCTCATTTTTCTGCTTCCCACCTGATTATGACCACCACAGCAACACATGCCTGCCCATTATGACAGCAGAAGCCTGACTGGGGTATTCTGACCTGGGAGTAACCTACAGACCCTCCCTACTCTTCAATAAGGGAACGGAAGAACGATGCGAACAAGGCCGTTTTGCCACCTCTACTTGCCATTTATGCACTTTTTACCGTCTAAGTCTTGCCACATCAACCTTTTTTGCTTACCTTTACACCAAATTACAAGAACAGAAGATATGAGTTACAACTTATTAAAAGGTAAGAGAGGTATCGTCTTCGGTGCCCTCAACGAGAAATCCATCGCATGGAAAGTGGCTGAAAGAGCTGTAGAGGAAGGGGCTGCCATCACCCTCTCCAACACTCCTGTAGCCGTAAGGATGGGAACGGTCAGCGCACTCTCTGAGAAGCTGCACTGCGAGGTTATCCCTGCTGACGCAACCAGCGTGGAGGATCTGGAGAACGTCTTCAAGCGTTCGATGGAAATCTTAGGCGGCAAGATCGACTTCGTGCTGCATGCCATCGGCATGTCACCCAACGTGCGCAAGCACCGTACCTACGATGACCTGGACTACAAGATGCTTGACACGACACTCGACATCTCAGCTGTCTCCTTCCACAAGATGATACAGAGTGCCAAGAAACTGGATGCCATCAACGAGTACGGTTCTATCGTCGCCCTCTCGTACGTGGCCGCACAGCGCACCTTCTATGGCTACAACGACATGGCTGATGCCAAGGCACTCCTTGAGAGCATTGGCCGCAGCTTCGGTTACATCTACGGCCGTGAGCATCACGTCCGCATCAACACCATCTCACAGTCGCCTACGATGACAACCGCCGGCGCCGGTGTGAAGGGCATGGACAAGCTCTACGACTTTGCCAACCGCATGTCGCCGCTGGGCAACGCCAGTGCTGACGAGTGCGCCGACTACTGTATCGTGATGTTCTCCGACCTCACACGGAAGGTCACCATGCAAAACCTCTTCCATGATGGCGGCTTCTCAAATGTCGGCATGAGCCTCCGCGCCATGGCCACCTATGAGAAGGGACTTGACGAGTACAAGGACGAAGACGGGAACATCATCTACGGATAATCCTCCTTCAGCATATCAACGCAACAGGAAATCCCTGGGAAGACATGGTGCCTTCCCAGGGATTTCTTATTTGGCAGGGCGGGACATGCCCCCCCGACGACCATGCCATGACGGTTCTGGGAGACATGACCGGGCATAGGAAGAAAGGAGAACAGAAAGAAAAAAAGATGCCGCACAACTGAAAATGTATCGTTCAGCTTGCTTTTCCAAGAAACAAAAACTATATTTGCCGTACGAATACTTTGAGACAATACACACATGAAACAGCTGCTACTGACATGCCTGCTGACCTTAGCCTCTCTGACTCTGAACGCACAGCAGACCTATGAATGGGAGAAATACCTTGACGCACTCTACATGGCGGAGGACGAAGCGGAGCAGGACAAGGAGGAAGCCTTCGAGGTCCTGTCAGAGCTTGCCACCAACCCCATCAGCCTCAACACCGCCACCCGTGAGGACCTGGAGCGGATTCCCTTCCTCACCGATGAGCAGATTGAGGAGCTGATGGCCTACGTCTACCAGTATCATGGGATGCGCACGCTGGGAGAGCTGGCGATGATAGAGTCGCTTGATGCCACACGCCGACAGCTGCTGCCCTTCTTCGTCTATCTCTCAACCCAGGAGGAGCGCCACTACCCCGCACTGAGAACCATCCTCAGAAAGGGGCAGCACACGCTGATGCTCACAGGGTACGTCCCCTTCTATCAGCGGCAGGGCGACCGCAACGGCTATCTGGGCTATCCGTATGCCCACTCCTTCCGCTACAGCTTCCGTTACGGCGACTATCTGCAGGCAGGACTTACCGGGGCGCAGGATCCCGGCGAGCCTTTCTTCTCACAGGGAAACTCCCTGGGCTATGACCATTACAGTTTCTATATCCTCCTGCGCAAGCTGGGGCGGCTGAACACCCTGGTCGCAGGACGATACAAGGTCAGCTTCGGACAGGGCCTGGTCATCAACACCGCCCTCGGATTTGGCAAACTCGCCATGCTGTCAACGCTTGGCAGGCAGGGCAGCGGCATCCGTGCCCATTCGTCCCGCTCGGCGGCCAACTATCTGCAGGGAGCGGCGGCAACAGTGCAGGTCGCACGCAACACCAGCCTGTCAGCCTTCCTCTCTTACCGCAAGATTGATGCCACACTGACCGACAGCGGTACCATCCGCACCATTCTCACCACGGGCTATCACCGCACCAAGACCGAGATGGCCCGGAAGGACAATGCCACACAGGCAACGGCTGGCGGAAACCTAAACTGGGCTCACGGCGGATTCCACCTTGGGCTGACCGCCGTCTTCACCCGTCTCAGCCATGAGCTGACACCCAACACTTCCCTGTATTACCACCGATATGCCCCATCAGGCAATAATCTCTGGAACATAGGCATCGACTATGGCTACACACATCACCGATGGAGCGTCACAGGGGAGACGGCAACGGGCACCAGCGGCGGACTTGCCACGCTCAACAGCCTGTCACTCCAAGCATCACCAGCCCTGTCACTGCTTGCCGTACAGCGGTATTACGCCTATAAGTTCAGCTCGTTCCTCGGTAGGAGCTTCAGTGAGGGAGGACACGTGCAGAACGAGAGCGGCCTGCTCGTGGGGATGAACTGGATCATCATACGGGGACTCACGCTGATGGCCTATACTGACTATGCCTACTTCTCCCATCCCCGATACGGTGCCCATATAGCCAGCCATGCCTGGGACAACCTGCTGTCGGCCAGCTATACGCACGGCAGATGGTCGCTGTTGGCCCGCTACAGGCTGAAAATAAGAGAGAGAGACAATGCGGACAAGACCGCCCTGACCAATGAGGTGACACAGCGGGGAAGGCTCTCCGTGACATGGACTGACGGCAAATGGAGCTGCACGGCACAGGCTGACCTTGCCGCCAGCAGCTGTCTGCAGCGCAGCATGGGCTACATGATGAGCGGGAACACAACGTGGAATCCGCTGTCATGGCTGGGCCTGACGGCTACTATTGGCTACTTCCACACCGATGACTATGCCTCACGCCTCTACACCTATGAGCGAGGACCGCTCTACTCCTTCAGCTTCCCTGCCTTTTACGGAGAGGGCATCCGATACGGAGTCTTCGCCCGTGCCGACTTCAGCCGCCATCTGATGGCTATCCTCCGCCTCAGTACGACCGACTATTTTGACCGTGACCACATATCCTCCGGCCTGCAACAGATTGACCAGTCTGCCATGACCGACCTGGAAGCACAGCTGAGATGGAGGTTTTAGGCTGCCACCAGCGAGTACGTCCACCCCTCCTGCCCATCAGTTGGACGCGCTGACAGCCCTGCCTGGATGCCGACAGGGCTGTGCCCACACAGTACTTCACGTGAAGTAGCCAAGTATTGCAGCTGAAGTACCCGACTACTTCACGTGAAGTAATGGAGTAATTCGGCATCAAGTACCCAAGTACTTCCCGTGAAGTACTTTCAGAAATCACATCTGTTGGTGTTTAAAAGCACAGCTGTCTCAACCAGAAAGGACAGGGGCTACTTGCGGTAGGCGGTCTTCTCCAATTCCAGGACTCTTGTTATATCGAAGAAAATCTCCTTTGCATGATACCACCTGCTGGTCTCACCTAAGTAGAGAACATCACAATTATCGGCCAAAGCCTGCCCTTTCACCTTGAAGATGCCAAGGTAATAACGGAGGAAACAGTATTCATCGCCCACGCTTGTGACGCAAAAGGGATGTTCCTTGCTTCCGTCACCGGTGGCGGCGATAGTACTGTAGAGGAGCAGGGAGCGGCGGGAGAAGGCTTTGAGACTGTCCGCATATTGCCAGCCCTTGCCCGGCTGCTCCTTAGCCACCTGCACATAGAGCTTGATTTTAGTAAGCATGGCATCCAAGTGCAGGGGATTGACCGCCAGGATCCTGCCGGCTATGGCCGCGGCACGCTCACTCTGCCCTTTCTGCAGTGCCTCATCCATGTATATGTCATCCATCATGTCCCGCCCGTTGGTGATATACGTCTGGCCATAGAAGGCAAGGATACGTTCCTCCTGCGTCAGCGTTGTGTCGGGTTCGTCTGCCGACAGACGTGCCACAAGTTCCTTCACGTGGGCAGGATTCTGCTCAACTGATGCCTTGATGGCAGTCCAGTCGACTGGCATCAGCATTTTCTCTGCACTGTTTGCCTGTGCCCTTGTGGTCATAGCCATAAGTACCAGCACAATAAGGGAAATCAGCTTCTTCATAATTATTATTCGGTCTATAAATTATCGGAGAGGAATGTGCTGCTTTCAGGGTATGGTAAAACCAACAGGATTTCTAATCCTGATGCTCGTTCCCTACACGCTGGTCATCGCTTTCCACATACGGGAGAGGATGGGCTATAGGAAGTCATCTCTCCGCCCAATCGCCACGGTCCAGATTCCTGTAGCCAATGGCCTCGGCGATGTGTTGTGCCTGTACCTGCCCGCTGCCGTCCAGGTCGGCAATGGAGCGGGCTACCTTCAGTATGCGGTTATAGGCACGGGCCGACAGCTTCAGCCGTTCCATCGCATTGCGGAGCAGGCTGACCGAAGCCTCGTCAGGCTCAGCGAACTCATGAATCATCCGTTCCGTCATCTGGGCATTGCAGTGGATGCCATGACAGTCACGGAATCGCTCGGTCTGGATGGCACGTGCCCGTATGACACGCTCACGGATGCTGGCACTGGGCTCGCCCGGTGTTGCATTGGATATGTCCTTGAAAGGCAGCGGGGCTATCTCGCACTGTATGTCGATGCGGTCCATGAGCGGTCCGGAAATCTTGGAAAGATACTTCTGTATCTGCCCCGGGGTGCAGACACAATGGTGGGTGGGGTCGCCAAAATAGCCACAGGGACAGGGATTCATGCTGGCGACAAACATGAAGCTGCACGGATAGGTCACCGTGTATTTGGCCCGTGAGATGGTGATAAGCCGGTCTTCCAGTGGCTGGCGCAGCACCTCCAAGGTATGCTTGTTGAACTCCGGCAGCTCATCGCAGAAGAGAACACCATTGTGAGCCAGTGTTATCTCGCCCGGCATAGGGTTCATGCCACCCCCCACGAGCGCCACCTCAGAGATAGTGTGGTGAGGGCTGCGGAACGGACGTTGCGTTATCAGCCCTGTGTCACGGCGCAGCTTGCCGGCGATGGAGTGTATCTGTGTCGTCTCCAGGCTCTCAGAGAGCGACAGAGGCGGGAGAATGGAAGGCAGACGCTTGGCCATCATGCTCTTGCCGCTGCCCGGCGGACCTATCATGATGAGATTATGGCCACCAGCGGCAGCCACCTCCAGGGCCCGCTTCACATTCTCCTGTCCGCGGACATCGGAAAAATCGAGGTCAAAGGCATACTGATGCTCGTAGAACTCCTTTCTTGTGTCGACCACGCAAGGCTCTGCCGTGGCCGTGCCATTGAGGAAGTCAATCACCTCCAGAATGTTCTTCATCCCGTACACCTCCAACGTGTCGACCACGGCAGCCTCATGCTCATTGGCCTTCGGGACGATGATGCCCCGGAACTTCTCGGCACGTGCCTTGATGGCTATGGGGAGGATGCCCTTGACAGGCTGCAACGTCCCGTCCAGGCTCAGCTCGCCCACAAGCATATACTGGGCAAGACGGTCATGACTCATCTTCTCGTTGGCTGCCAGAATGGCTATCGCTAACGGGAGATCGAAGCTGGAGCCTTCCTTCTTCAGGTCGGCCGGAGCAAGATTGGCTGTGATGTCGGCTACGGGAAACTTGTAGCCATTGTTGAGAAGTGCTGCTGCTATGCGGTCATGGCTCTCCTTGACGGCCCCGTCGGCGAGACCGGTAAGATGGAAGAGTACACCGCGTGTGATACTGACCTCAACAGTCACGGTGGTGACTTCCATTCCGTTGACAGCTGCACAGAATGTCTTTACAAGCATTGATGGTTTTTAGTCGGCGCCATAACGCTGGCGTATGGTATTGGCAGTGATACCCCGTTCGGTGACTTTCCCGTTGCGGATGACGATATTGTCAGGGATGGTGGTCAGCCCGAAGGTCCGTAGAAGCGGTGTGCCAAGCATTTTCCCGTCACAGATGTTGGGGAAGGCTATTGCATCACGCTCCAATGTCTGACGGGCTTCCTTCGCATTTGCATCCACACAGATGCCCAAGGCGGCTATCTTTCCCTTCTTGACAGCGTTGCTCAAGGCACGCTGCAGGTCGAGACTCTCATAGCTCCATGTGGCCCATGTGCTGATGATGACGGTCTGGCCGCTCAATGTGGCTTTACTGACGGGCTTTCCATTGACATCCTTGGCTGAGAAGCCTGGCAGCTTGCTGCCTACGGAGAGTGTGCCCAGTTCCTTCAGCTGGCGGCTGAGCCGTGCCAGCATGCCGTTTCCAGGCTGTTCCTTCAGCAGTGGCGGCAGCAGTTGGGCAGCCTGTCTGTAGTCGGGCGATTCGGTCTGGACCAGATAATGGTTGAGCAGATAGGGACTGACAACCGACTCAGGGTGGTCCTTGATGAACTGAATGGCATATTTCAGCTCCTCCGGAGGGGACACACTGGCTATTTGTTTTCGGAAATCCGTCATCAGTTCGTTGTCATCCGTACCCTCAACTTCCATCTCTTTCAGGTGGGAGGCATCTGCCTTGACCTCAACAGCCTCGCCCGGCTCGGCAAAGATGGGCTGTGTGGAGTAATTGGGGAAGATGACAACGAGTGTAGCCGGCTGGCTACAGGGTATCTCATAGGCAAAACGACCAGCCTCAATCCTGATGGTATCCAAACCACTGATACCACCATCGGGACTGTAAACATAAAGCTGCCCTTGATTCATGTGCAGGAAGCGTCCCTCCATCTTGAAGTAACCGCTGCGGGTACCACAAGAAACCAACAGCAAGGAGAGCAAAAGAAGGTATGCTATTCGCTTCATGCGCATAGAGATTTAAGAAAGAAGTGCCGCGAGCGGGACTCGAACCCGCACGGCCATTACTGGCCAAGGGATTTTAAGTCCCTCGTGTCTACCAATTCCACCATTGCGGCAAACCAGTTGCAAAGATAAGGCTAAATCTCCGAACTGGCAAAGGATTTGCTGTTTTTTTTGATGCACACAGGTGGCTTACCGGGCGGATTCTGGCACATTGCCTGTTGACGGGAGTATAAAAAACAGAAACATCATAGCGTAACTCTTATGGGGAAAGAAGGAAATGGCGGCTGGTCTGCCTTGGGGATGAGCCTTACAACCCTGCATGCAGGTCATACTGCGAACAGGCTGACTGGATGATGTGCGAGGCCTTCTGCCTTTATCGGGACAGGGATATCTATCATCCTTACGAGAAGCATCACAGCACCGCGCTTGAGGCTGGACGGCTGGCACAGGAGCTTGGTGTGAGAAATCTTGTCCTCTATCATACGGAAGAAGATACGGGAAAAGACCGCAAGGAACTATACAGCCAGGAGGTGTCACAGGTTTTCAACGGCACAGTTCATGTCCCCAGTGACCTCAAAATAATAAAGCTGTGAGTCGGTTCCGGCATTAGTGATACGGAAAGCAGACATTAGTTGTACGGCAGGATGACATTAACGATATAGCAGACTGGCA
>JAILEG010000047.1 GCA_024688365.1 Prevotella sp. | reverse complement strand
TAAGACTGTTATGAGTCAGGAGACAGATTGGCATACACGGCAAAATCCCCACACGCAAGAAGCAGTGTCCTCTTGCGCGTGGGGATTTCTCTTTATTGCCCCTTTCCGGCTTATGCGTTCCTGATGGCCTCAATCAGGCGGGCAGCATGCTCCTTGCTCAGACGCTTGATGTCGACTAACAACTTCGCGTCACTGCGCATGGCATAGGACACGGAACCCGTATAGACATAATCCTGCAGGTCGAGCTTGCAGAGGTCAGCGGTGGCCTTGATCTGTGAGAGGAGAATCTCGTCAATGGTATAGCCCACCGCCTCATGGCTGTAAGCCTCGGCTGGGGCACCCGTGGTGAATGACGGAATCAGCTTCTTGCCCTCCAGGGCATGACCTGTAGACCCATAGGCGAAGCCATGCACGATGACCTGCTCTATCCAGCGGCGGAGCAGCGATGGCATGCTGTACCAGAAGACGGGGAACTGCCAGACGATGACATCGGCCTTGACCAGCTTCTCCTGCTCGGTCTTCACGTCGACATTGAAGTCAGGATACAGCTCGCTCAGCACGGAGAACTCTGCTTCAGGGAGGGCAGCCCTCAGCTCGTCAAGCACCAGTTTGTTTGCCACGGAATCGTTCAAGTCAGTATGACCGGAGACTATCAGTACGTTCTTCATTTTCTTATTTTCCTTAATATTGTTGATTATAATGAGTGCATTGTTCACTGTCTGTCATGCAAAGTTACATTAATTTTTTGACTGTATGCAAATTCCGCAACAGTTTTTCGACATTCTCCGTCACCTGACGCACCGTTTCCGTCTCATATCACTATAAGACATGCACCATTTCCTCAGATAAGACGGAGCAGGGACAGGCAGAAAGCAAGTCAGCGGAAGAAACAAAAAAAGGGGAAACATGCAAGATAATTCCCCTTTCGTTTTCCTGTTCCATTTTTCTTGACTATCTTTGTGCGCCAGAGAAGTCAGAAGACAAAACAAAAAAAAAGACATAGGATATGAAACTGAAAGAATTATTCCAGGCTTACGAGTTTGATGAAGTTTATCCACATATCGGGCTGATGTTCCCCAAGGGACGGCAGCTGCGCGCTCAGTTCAGGAATGCGTATGAGCTGCTGCTCACCATCAAGCCCGTACCGTCAAAGAAGCAGATACACTATCAGCTCATGGAGGATCCCGACTCGGGAGAGATGTTCTTCGGTGCGGATGACCATGACTTCAACGGCCCGTGGGACGTGCTGCTGGGCAAGGAGGTGAGGAAGGACCCGAAAGTTGACCTCAGCAGTGAGGAGATGGTTGCCAACTGCCTGCTCAACGTGGTTCTCATCGGGCGTCATCCGCGGCCGTTCGACAAGGATTTCGAGGTCATCACCCGCTGACACACGGAATGATGAGCAGGATTGAGCGGGAGAAAATGACCATCCGCAAGATGATAGCGCTTTACTGCCGCCATCATCTCAAGCAGGACACACTGCCTGAGGACTACCGCCATCTGGCCGACTTTGCCTGTCGACGCCTTGACCATTGCAGGCACGGCGAGCAAAAGCCCTCCTGCCGTGACTGCCCCACTCACTGCTATGCACCGAAGGAACGTGAGGCCATACGCAAGGTGATGCGCTGGTGCGGACCGAGAATGATATGGTATGCGCCCAAGGAGGCCATCCGGCACCTACTGGGAAAGTAACTGCCGGAGCGCACCGTGGGAGTCAGAATCCTTGAGCCAGCATATCCACATACCCCCAACACAAGAGTTCAGCCGCCTTCGCAGACTTGCGAAGGCGGCTGAACGCATCATAGGGGGCTTGCAGGCTCATGGGCCTGCACCCTGGGAACACACTAAATAAAGAGATTCACGTTAGCCTGGTCGGCCCGTTCCATATAGCTGGCAACACCGCCAACGGTGACATTGTCGAGCAGCTCCTCACGGGTGATACCCATCACGTCCATCGACATCTGGCAGGCGATGAATTCAACTCCATTGTCGATGGCCTGCTGGCGGAGTGATTCCAGTGAGTCAACACCCTTCTTGGCCATGAGGTAACGCATCATCCTCGCACCGATCCCCAGCATGTTCATCTTTGAGAGGGCGAGCCTTGTGGAGTCAGACGGGAGCATCCAGCCGAACATGCGCCCGAAGATGTCCTTCTTCACCCGTGGTTTCTGTCTCTTCTTGATGGCATTAAGCCCCCAGAAGGTGAAGAAGATGCTGACCTTCTTCCCTGTCGCTGCGGCACCGTTGGCAAGGACAAAGGTTGCCAGTGTCTTGTCAAGGTCATCACTGAAGAGGATGAGCGTCTTGCCCAGGTCATTGGCTTGTGGTCGGGCAGCCTCAATGGCGCAGGGAGTGGCTTTCTCCACCAGGGCGATATGCACGCCACCCTCCGAGCGTTTCCCGATGAACCTGTTGCCTGTCGTGCGGCACCATGCCTCCGCATCACGGGGGAAGGCAGCGTCAGTGGCATGAATCTCCAGCTGCTCGCCTGGAGCAAGGCCGTCCATGGCCTGCTTCATCTTGAGGACAGGACCGGGGCACTGGATGCCACATGCGTCAATCCTGACGATGGCCTTCTCGGCGGCAGTATTCCCGCTGCTGAGCCCTGAGGCCTCGCAGGAACAGTCGGCACGGGTGTCATCGAAGCCTTTCGGGAGGTCAATCCGGGCTGTAGCAGCCCTGTAGGTCTTCAGTCCGCCCACCAGGTTGCGCACGTCCTGATATCCCTTTCCCTTGAGAATGTTTGATGCCAGATAGCCCCGCAGCCCCACTCCGCAGAAGAGCCATACGGGGCGGTCAGCCGGAATCTCCGCCAGCCTGTCCCGCAGGTCATCCAATGGGATGTTCACAGCCCCGGGGATGGTGCCGAGCGAGAACTCATCGGCCGTGCGGACATCTATGAGGCTCACCTTCGTGGTGTCAGCCTCCCGCAGCTCCCTCCAGTAAAGGGGACTCATCTTCCCACAGAGGATATTCCCTGCCACATAGCCAGAGATGGCAACGGGGTCCTTGGCTGAGGAGAAAGGCGGCGCATAGGCATGCTCAAGGCGGGTGAGACTCTCTACTGTAGCCCCCTGCTTGATGGCCAGGGCATACTGGTCAATGCGGGTATCAACCCCGTCATAGCCCACGATCTGTGCGCCGAGGAGCTTGCCGTCAGTGGGTGAGAAGGTGATTTTGATGTCCATCTGCAGGCTGCCGGGATAGTAGCCAGCATGGGCACCGCTGTGTATGGTGGCGGAGAGGTAGGGTATGTCCATCTGCTTCAGCCGCTTGGCAGGCAGTCCTGTTGCCGCTACCGTCAGGTCGAACACCTTGGCGATAGACGTGCCGATGGAGCCTTCGTATCTTACCTGATTGCCCAGTACCATGTTGTCGGCTACGATACGGGCCTGGCGGTTGGCCGGTCCGGCGAGGAAGTTGAGCCACGGTTTGCCTGTAAGCGGGTGTGGATACTCAATCGCATCCCCCACGGCATAGATGTCCGCATCCGATGTCCGCAGATACTCGTCCACCCAGATGCCACGCGCCTCACCAATCCGCAGGCCAGCCTCCTGTGCCAGCCGCGTCTCCGCACGCACACCGATGCTCAGCAGCACCATGTCGGCCTTGAGGCTGATGCCCGACTTGAAGTGTACTGTCAGCTCATCACCCTCACGGGAGAAGCCTTCCACCGCCTGTTCCAGATAAAGCCTCACATCCTGTTGCAGCAGATGCTCATGCACCAGTGCGGCCATGGAGAAGTCGATGGGAGCCATCACCTGGTCCGCCATCTCCACAACGGCAACCTGTGCCCCTGCATGTTTCAGGTTCTCAGCCATCTCAAGACCGATGAAGCCACCGCCAACAATCACAGCCCTCCTCACCTTCCGCCCGGTCATATAGGCTTTGATGCGGTCAGTGTCGGTCACGTTTCTTAATGTGAAGATGCCCTCACTGTCAATTCCCCGCAGGGGCGGCACCACGGGCGATGCACCTGGGGAGAGGAGCAGCTTGTCATAAGTCTCGGTATATTCCCTGCCGTCAGCCGTGCGTACTGACAGCTGATGGGCCGCAGCATCAATGGCGGTCACCTCACTCTGCGTGCGTACGTCTATGTTGAATCGTCTGCCGAAGGCCTCCGGTGTCTGGACGAACAGCCTGTCACGGTCCTCAATGACTCCGCCGATGTAATAAGGCAGCCCACAGTTGGCATACGAGATGTATGCCCCCTTCTCAAAGAGGATAATCTCTGCATCCTCCGTCATACGCCTGATACGTGCCGCAGCAGTCGCTCCTCCGGCAACGCCGCCTACTATAATGTATCGCTTCTTACTTTCTGTCATAGTTCTTGAATTTTATGGGTTGGGGGTTATTGATATTGTGCGATAGTCTTCTTAAGCGCATCTGCTGTCATGGCACCGCTCTGCCGCCATTTCACATCACCGCTCTTGAACAGGATCAGTGTGGGAACCGACTGTATACGGTACTGCATGGAAAGAGGCTGGTTCCTGTCGACATCGACCTTGATGATGCGGATGGTGTCGCCAAGCTCTTTCTTTATTTGCTCCAGTACAGGATGCATCATCTTGCACGGACCGCACCAGGTTGCGAAAAAATCGACCAGCGTCAGCCGGTTGCTCTTTATAATATCTGAAAAGCTCTCCATATCTTTGTTTTTTCTGTTAATTGTGCTTGAAGTCACAAAGATACGAATTAAAGTGTAGACGGGCAAACTATTTCGACTGTCTCATGACAGAATATATCTATATAATTGTAAATCAATCTTAAACATGGCTTCATCTCCTCCATGCTTTTCACGGTTGCAGGCATGGCGCATGCGTGGCTGTATGCTGCTGCCCCGGCTACATCAGCTTCTCCAACTGGCCGATGGCCTGCCGCATGTCGGCTGCGAAGGAGGAATGGGTCAGCAGGAATCCGGAATTGCCAGCTGCGAGAAGGGCATAAAGCTCTGGGCTCATCGACTCAACATAGGAGCTGATGGCATATTCTATGTCGTCCTTCTGCCGCCCACTGTTGGAGAAGGCATAGACCTGATATTTCTGATGGAAGAAGCAGTAGGCTGCCTCAATGCTGTCTTTCGTTATCATGAATTTTCCTTTTTGCCTGCAAAAATACGGCTTTTGCCTGTATCTGCCAAACAATCGGGGCAGATACAGGCTTTTTCATGTGCCTATCGCCTGACGGCAAAATGGGCCTGGACGGTGCTGACACCTAACTCTGCCGTGCGCTTCGATGGGGCGGCACCGCCAACGGTTACGGTGTATTCGCCCCGGAGAAGTCGGGAGGTTCCATCAGTCTGAACGGTGAGCAGCCGCTCAGGTGCGATGTCGAAGCTGACGGTCTGGGTCTCGCCTCCCTCCAGGCGCACCCTACGGAAGGCTACAAGCGATGAGAGCGGTGAGGTAAGTCCGGCCCCTGGTGTGGAGAGATATACCTGCACGGTCTCGTCAACAGGCTTCGCCGCAGCATTGCTTACCTGTGCCGTCACCCTCAGACCGCTCTTGGCATAAGTGGCGGTGGCGGCAGAGTAGCTTATCTTACCGTAAGTAAGACCATAGCCGAAGGGATAGTCAATGTTGTCAGTCATGTACTTATAGGTGCGCCCCTGCATGGAATAGTCGTCAAACGGCGGGAGCTTATCCACTGATTTCGGGAAGGTTATCGGCAATCGTCCGCTGAACGAGGCATCGCCGAAGAGGAGGTCGGCAAGGGCATCGCCACCTTCCTGCCCCGTGTACCATGCCATGACGACAGCATCCGAGCCAGCGGCAATCTCGCTCAGGTCAACGGGACTTCCACCACATACCACCGTGACGAGCTTACAGTTGGGACGATAGGCACGAGCCTTGGCCAGCTTGCGGAAGTAAGCCATCTGCGATTCGGGCAGCGAGAGGCCCACCCGGTCACCACGGGTGCCGCTCTCGATGGCCTCACCCTCCTCGCCCTCAAGGTTGGAGTTGATTCCGAGGAATGCCACGACCACATCGGCAGCCATAGCCTCACCCGTACTCCAGTCCATGTCATTGCGGTTCGGATAGCTGGCATTGAAAGCAGGCTTATAGTTGACACTTGTTCCGTTTGACACCTTGCCGATGATACCCTGCAGATAAGAGCTGTAATGGTCTGACAGTCCATAGTAGTTGCCCATGAGGTAATAGGTGTCGGTTGCCGCCGGACCGAGTAGGTACAGCGTGCGGATGTCCTTGCTGAGCGGCAGCAGGCTGTCGTTCTTGAGCAACACCATGCCCTCCAGGGCTGCACGGCGGGCAAGGCTGCGATGCTGCGGGCTACAGATGACGCTCTCAGGGATGTTATTGTAGGGGCAGTCGGCATCAGGCTCAAGGATTCCGAGACGCAGCCGGGTCATCAGCAGCGGCTGAAGGGCACGGTCGAGGTCGGCATCGGTCACCATCCCTTTGTCATAAGCCTCCTGCAAGGCTGTAAACGTGGTGCCGCACTCCAGGTTCAATCCAGCCTTGAGGGCGATGGCAGCAGCCTCGGCCGGTGTCTTGGCAATGGCATGTCCCTGGTAGATGTCGGCCACGGCACCGCAGTCAGACACGATGTGTCCGCCGAACTTCCACTGGTTGCGCAGCACATCGGTGAGCAGGAATCTGCTGCCCGAGCAGCTCTCGCCATAGACCGAGTTGTAGGCACTCATCACGGCCTCCACCTTTCCTTCCTGGACGAGCATGCGGAAAGCTGGCAGGTAAGTCTCAAAGAGGTCACGGCGCAGCGGATGGATGTCAGCACTGTGGCGGGTTGACTCCGGTCCGGAGTGTACGGCCAGGTGCTTCGCACAGCTTGCCACGCGCTCATAGACAGGGTCATCTCCCTGCATGCCACGGACGAAAGCCGTGCCCATCGTGCCTGTGAGGAAAGGATCTTCGCCGTAAGTCTCCATGCCACGGCCCCAGCGGGGGTCACGGAAGATGTTGATGTTAGGCGACCAGAAGGTCAGCCCGGCATAGATGGAGTAGTTCTCCAGCCGCTGTGCAACAAGATATTTCGCCCGTCCCTCGGTCGAGATAGCCTCGCCGATGTCATGTATCAGCTGTGGGTCGAAGGATGATGCCGTGCAGATAGGCTGCGGGAAAACTGTTGCCCTGCCGTCACGTCCCACGCCGTGGAGTGCCTCGTTCCACCAGTTGTAGGGCTTGATGCCCAACCGTGGGATGCCGGCAGCCTCATTCATCAGCTGTGATATTTTCTCCTGAACGGTCATCTTGCCAATAAGTTCCCTCGCCTTTGCCTCCATTTGGGCAAGGCGTTCATGAGGGGTGAGTTGCCCATTGGCAGGCGATGTGACTTGGGATGGGGGTGGCAATGTGCCCTGCTGGCTGCCAGCCGAGATTGACAGGCAGGCACAGAGTGCCAGCAAAGTAGTAATCTTCTTTTTCATGCGTTGGTATTTTAGGTTCTGATTGGTCACTTCTCTTTCTTCCATAACGGGGTTACACCTTATTTATTATGTGAGGGTGAAACAGAAGAAAGGGGATAATAACGGGAGGAAAAAGGACCGGACAGCAGCTTCAGCGGTATTTTATCTGCTGGAGACAGCAAGTTTTTTCCGACTTCTTGACAGATGGTTTCAAAGAATTTTAGTATATTTGCCACAGAGACAGGGGATGTGCCGCCATCCCAATCCGTAACCATCGAAGGCTCTCCTTGCGGCAGCAGAGCCTATGGAGGACACAACAATGAAACGCAGACCTAAGATGCACAACGAGCATGAGTATGACCTTGACAACATCTATCAGGAGGATGAGCGCCAGCTTGATATTCTCAATGAGCAACCCTTTGGGATGATACGAGGCTGAGCCTGTCACTCTGGCACCACGGACTTTGCGGATTAAGCGAAGCCCTCTCTTCCAAGGATTCGCTTAATTCGCAGCTGTCAGATGCTTGGGGAGCCGGAACTTATAGGTCCGGCAGGGAGTGTTTGGGGCTAATCAAAGATTTTCTTCCATATCCACAACACGCAGACTGCTCCCAGCAGGCAGAACAGGAAGTTGGTGAGATAGCCCACACCAAACAGCTCAATGTTCAGCAGGTGGCTGATGAATGTGCCGGCATAGCTGCCTGCAATGCCTACGATGAGGTTCATGCAGCAGCCTTTTCCTTCGCCTCTCATGATGTGATTGGCTATATATCCTATGAGAAGCCCCGTCAGGATAGGCCATGCTGTGAAGTCTGCAATGTGTTCTAACATATCGCTTTATAGTTTTAACCGTATTGTATTCTGCTGCAAATGTACGTTTTAAACTGATGACCTGCAAGATGTTTCCCCTAAAAAGCTCTCCTCCCAGGTCATTCTGATATGTTGGATGCCATCGAGCATGAACACGTCTGATGCCTGGCGGAAGCCAACCTGCTCATAGAATCCACGGGCATAGCACTGTGCCTCAATGTCTATCCGACGGGCACCGAAGTGATGACGGGCAGCCTCTATAGCCCTGCACATGAGCTGCCTGCCATAGCCCTTGCCCCGGTCGGTGGTGACGACACGGCCTATGGACACCTCGTGCATGTGGGTTCCTGCAGGACAGACACGGCAGAGAGCTACGACACGGCCAGCAACAGTCAGCCATAGGTGGACGGACTGCTGGTCGTCATAGTCCAAGTCCTGGTAAACGCAGTTCTGTTCCACCACGAACACCTCCGCACGAATACGGAGAAGCTCATAGAGTTCGGCTGCGGTCAGCTCAGAAAAATATTTCTCATGCAGCTCCATAGACAGACAGGGAAGAAGGGTACGGCATGCGGCATCAGAACCGATAGCCGAAACCGAGGTTGAGATAGATGGGGTAAAGATTGAAGGTGACCGTCTTGAAGCTGCTTTCAAAGATGTCGTTGAAGGCCCAGGTGAGGTCAGCATTGACCGTGAAGTGGCTGAAAGCACGCCATGTCGCCCCCATCTGCGCCCCCCACTGGAAGTGACGCAGGCTGGAGGAAAAATCGTATGAGGCGGTCTTGCCATCCGTGAAGCTCACTTTCTCACCTACAGGTGTTCCCTCCCGCAGGTATCCGTCACGCACGTAGCCAGAGAAGTCACCATCGAGCTTGAGAGAGCCAAAGAGTCCGGCGCGCACCTTCCATCGGTTGCCTAGCCGATAGTTTGCCATGACGGGCAAGGTGAGAAGCGTCGTATTATAGTCAGTCTTGACGTAACCCGTCCAGTAGCCAGCCACATGGCTGCCCTCGTCAATAATCTCCATACTGTAGTTCTTCACCGTGGCTCCTGTCTGCATGCCTTTCTCCTCCACCTTCAAGCCTGCTGACACACCCCATTGCTGACGCTCGCCGAGCCATTTGGTCACTGTTCCCTCCAAGGCTCCGTTCAGCTTCGGGCTGTAACTGTTTATCTTTCGTATCTCAACGGGCAGGGGAAGGGGCGATGCACCACCGATGTTCAGCCCGGCACGCACCTCAAACTCCCATCCATTGCGTTCTGACGTGACCAACGCATCGGTACGGTCGGTCTGTGCAAGAGCTGTCACGGTACAGCAAAGGGCTGCGAGGGATATGATAATCTGCTTCATAATATTTGGATGTTCCACCTTCAGCTTTTCCCCTCAGAAAAGGGAATTTGGCGGCTGTGGTGGGTGTTGTCTTGTTTATTTTATAATGTGAATGGGCAGGGGATAGTGTCTATAGGACTGACTTCCTGCCATGCCGTTTGATATATTTGAGGGCACCCATGCGTGAAGTGGAGCCATACGGCTTGCCTGTCTGCAAGTCTGCTCGTCAATCTGCTCGCCTGACCAGAGTAGCCCTGACACCTTGTCCCCGTCAGTCCGTTGACTTGCTTGCTTGTTGACTTTAATCATCCGGCTGCTACTCATAGAAGAGCTGCAGCTCATCAACCCAGAGCGTACTGCCGACGGCACCGCTGAATGTTGCGCCATCCTTACTGGACGAGAGGATGATAGCAAGATTATACTTGCCGGCCGCCAGCTTCCCTGCATCGACCGTCCGCCCTTCAACCGATCGGAATGGAACAGAGAAGCGGGTCCACTCGTCAGTCTCCTTCCGCTCATCAAGCTGGGCAAGGAGAATGATGTTGCCGCTTGTCAGCGAGTTGGTTCCATCGAGGTAAGGCACAGCATCGGTCACCTCATAGAGGACTGCATAGAGTGCAAAGTCGTCTTTCCGGTCCTTGACCTCCTTGTTTTTGGCATCAGTGAACTTTTCACCAGCCTTGTACTTATAATATCCGACCAGTTCTTTCGGCATCTTCCGGAAGGGCAGGCCGAAGTGAGTTGACTTCGCCATGTTGCCAATGTTTATCTCAAAGGTTCCGGTGAAAAGGTTTCCGGCAGCGATGGGTGCCTCCATGAACGCCCCCAAGGCCCCTGTGCTGACAGTGGTCAGCTTGGCGCATTTCCCCCTATAGCCGTCCTCAGCCTGACTGGTAGGATATGTATCGGCAGGCGCATCACTGGCAGTTATCAGGTAGCCGGCATTTCCACTTCCCCACTCCATGTCCTTGCCGTCAAGGGTCTGGTCATAGAAGATGTGGTAGTACTTCTTTGGCTCAGCATCCTTGTCCCAGCTGCTCTTGTACTCATACCACTTGATATTCTCAAAGTGATACTCCGTTGCCACGTCATCCGAGACGAATGACACGGTGTAGGTCTTCTTCCACTGTCCGTCCTGCGAGGTGACAGTGTAGGTCTGCGGCTGTGTGAAGTCACGTTCGGTCCCACTTTCCGGCTCGATGGTAGCTCCATCGGTGAGTGTGAAGCGTGGAGAGAGATGGGTGACATCATTCCATCCGTTGACATAGAACCGCACTTCGTTGTTTGTAATCACCGGCTCACGTATGAGCAGATTACCTTCAAGCGCGGTCGATGTGATGTCAGCCTCGGCATTTGGTGCCTCATCCTTGATGCAGGAAGAGAGCAGCAGGCATGCCATGATGGCTGGGAAAATAATTCTTGCTGTTTTCATTTGTGCTGTCTGAATTGAATTGTACTGTCCCACGGAAGCAGGTTTGTACCATGCAAAGGTAAAGAAAAAACGGGAAATGACAAAAGAACCACTTTCATATTCTTACGGCCGACTGGCAAGGTGGCTGAGCTTTTTGCATGGCCTGAGCTTGAATATCTTGAAATTTATCCTTATCTTTGCAGCAAATCATAATCTGAAAAAAAGAAGCGGACAATGGCAAAAGTATTAGTGACAGGTGCAAACAAAGGCATTGGGTATGGTATCAGCAAATATCTCGGACTGAGCGGCTGGCAGATTATCGTCGGTGCGCGTAGCCGTGAACGGGCCGAGAAGGCAGTAGAGCAGTTGAGAAGCGAAGGTGCGGAGGTCGTTGGGTGGCAATATATCAACCTGTCAGACAATGAATCGCTCAAGCAGTCGGCCGAAGAAGTGAGGAAGAAGTATCCCGACCTGAGGCTGCTGGTCAACAATGCCGGTATTCCCGGTGATATGGAGGCGGCAAGCTATGAGTCGGAGCTGGCAGATGTGATGGCGACCATACAAGTAAACTACATCGGGACATTCTGCCTGACGAAGCTGCTCATACCGCTACTGGCAGCAAATCAAGGACGGATTGTCAACATCACCGTGCCTTCAGAGGTGAGTCCCTACTGGCATCCGATGGCCTATGTGGCGAGCAAGGCAGCGCAAAATGCCATGACAGGTATCATGGCTATGGAGTTCAGACGGAACAACATCCCTGTAGAGATATTCGATATTCATCCAGGAGCAACCACAACCGACCTTAACAACCACTACACCGGACCTGGCGCACACTCAGTTGACGTGGTGGCCAGCAAAGCAGCTGACATCATCAATGACGGACAGAGTCACCAGGGGGCCTTCATTGAGCTATACCCGATTGTGGACGAAGGCCGATAGGAGCGGCCGGGAATGGGCATCAGAAATAGCCTATGGCCTGCCAAAGACTGTCATCAGGCAGCGGCGACTCAATGCAGATTGTCTCCTTTGAGACAGGATGAATGAACTCAACCCGGTGGCTGAGCAGCGAGATGCCGCCATCGGGATTTGACCTCGGGGCACCATACTTCAGGTCGCCCTTGATGGGGCAGCCTATGTTGGCAAGCTGGCAACGTATCTGATGGTGCCGGCCAGTCATGAGGTTGATCTCCAACAGGGTGTACCGCTCGGTCTGGTTGATGACCTTGTAATGAAGGACTGACTTCTTCGAGGTGGGCACTTCATGGTTGTAGGCATAGCTCTTGTTCTGCCGTTCGTTACGCACGAGCCAATCCGTCAGTGTCGCTTCCGGCTCCAAAGGGGGCCGCTGCACAATCGCCCAATAGGTTTTGTGTACCTCTCCGTTGCGGAACATGTTGTTCAGACGGGTGAGTGCCTTTGAGGTACGGGCAAAGATGACCAGACCTGCCACGGGCCGGTCAAGCCGATGCACAACACCTAAGAACACGTTGCCGGGCTTCTGATATTTCTCCTTGATCCATTGCTTGACAGTCTCCGACAGTGGCTCATCGCCCGACTTGTCGCCTTGGACTATCTCGCCCGCCTCCTTGTAGACAATGATGACGTGGTTGTCTTCGTATAGTACTTTCATAAGAGTCTCCCCCAAACCTTCCGAAGAAGAGGATTTTGACAAACGCAAGACCTCCCCAAGCTCCTCCTGAGAGGGGGATTGGGGAGGCTTTCTCTATTACATGTTCATGCCACCATCAACCTGGATAACCTGTCCGGAAACATAGCTGGAGAGGTCGGAGCCAAGGTAAACGGCTGTGTTTGCGATGTCCTCAACGGTACCGCCACGGCGAAGAGGAATCTTTGAGATCCACTCCTTGCGGATGTCATCAGGCAGAGCCTGTGTCATGGCCGTGTCAATGAAGCCCGGAGCAATGGCATTGGCACGGATGCCCTTAGGGCCCATCTCCTGCCCGATGCTCTTTGCCAGGGCAATCAGGCCGGCCTTGGAAGCCGCATAGTTGGCCTGCCCGGCATTACCATGAACACCCACGACACTTGCCATGTTGATGATGCTGCCACCACGCTGCCGCATCATGACTGGCACGCAGGCATGGATGAAGTTGAACGCACTCTTCAGGTTTACGGCAATGACAGCGTCCCACTGCTGCTCAGTCATACGGAGCATGAGACCATCCTTGGTGATACCTGCATTGTTGACGAGGATGTCGATTGAGCCGAACTCCTCCTTCACCTGCTTTACAACCTCCTCTGACTGTGCGAAGTCGGCCGCATTGCTGGCATATCCCTTGGCTTTCACGCCCTTGGCGGCGATCTCTGCCTCTGTAGCTTTCCCGTTCTCATCAATAACGAGGTCAGTGAAAGCAATGTTTGCGCCTTCCTCGGCGAACTTCAGTGCGATAGCCTTACCGATACCGCGTGCAGCACCTGTGATGAGGGCTGTCTTACCTTCCAATAATTTCATGTTTCTTTTTATTTATTAGTTTACGAGTTTACAAGTTGATGGGGTGATGAGCTGACGAGGTGATGAGCTGACGTATGAAAGTCATCATCGGATCTGCCGCAGTCAAAGACCTACCTCACCCCACTCTTTCCCAGTGCGCCATACACCACCTTTGCCACCAGCGGGCGGGAGGACTCCTCCGTCAGGCCGTGCCCCAGCCTGCCATAGATGAACGGGACCTCGAGCCCCTTGATACAGTAGTGGGTGATGTCGGCCACCAGCTCCACGTTGTCAATATCGAACTCACCGTCGGCCTTGGCATCGGCATAGACTTTCCGGAACAGTTCAATCTCATCCTCATCGAAGTTCTTGCGTACCTTCTCAACCATCCAGATGTTGCGGAAGAACTCCGCCCGGAGGTTACCGTTACGCATCACGGTCTCCTTGATCATGCTCAGATGGGTGTAGATCAGCTCGATGATCTTGTCCTGCGGACTGATTTTCTTGGCTGCAACCTCGTCCAGCTTGTCAGACAATCGCTCCAGCTCCGACTCAATGACAGCATAGTAGACATCATCCTTACTCTTAAAATAGGTGTAAAGTGTACGCCTACCCTTGCCCGATGCCTTGGCTATGTCATTCATCGTGGTGTTGGCGATTCCGTTCTTGGCAAAGAGCAGTCGCGCCACTTCAACAAGTTTTTGTCTGGTTTTTGATATTGACATTCTTCAGTCTTTCTTGTCTTTATGATTTGCACAATGCAAATCTCATGTGCAAATGTAGACATTATATGTTACACAGACAAATTTAAAGGCATAAAACTTCACCGTTTTTCATCTTTTTATCCGATTTCTTTTTCTTTTTACAACCCAGGTCAGCCATGACATGCTTTTGGAACGTAAACTCCTTTCCGCCCAAGACAAGTCCGCTTACCTGGCCGATACGGAAAAGGAGCCGGCTGCCACGTGGCAGCCGGCTCCCGGAATATCCTGTCATCTTGCCCGCAGCCTACACGAGGTACTGGCTGGAGATGCTCTCATTGTTGAGGACACGCTTGATGGTCTCAGCGAACATGTCGGCAACCGAGATCTGCTTCACCTTCGAGCAGCGTGCGGTGTAAGGAATGGAGTCAGTGAACACCATCTCCTCCAGGGCTGAAGCCTCGACACGCTCAGTGGCAGGACCGCTCATGACACAGTGGGAGGCAATGGCGCGGACACTCTTCGCACCGGCCTCCTTCATGATGTCGGCCGCCTTGGTGATGGTCCCGGCGGTATCGACCATATCATCAACGATGATGACATTCTTGTCCTTCACGTCACCAATGATCTGCATGGTGGCAACGACATTGGCACGGGCACGGGTCTTGTTGCAGAGAACGAGCGGGCAGCCAAGGTACTTGGCATAGGTGTTGGCACGCTTCGATCCGCCCACATCAGGACTGGCGATGACGAGGTTCTCCAGCTGCAGGCTCTGCACGTAAGGCAGCAGCACGCCGCTGGCATAGAGATGGTCGACAGGAACGTTGAAGAAACCCTGGATCTGGTCAGCATGCAGGTCCATCGTCATCAGACGGTCGATGCCCGCAACGCTCAGCAGGTCGGCAACCAGCTTGGCACCGATGCTCACACGGGGCTTGTCCTTGCGGTCCTGACGCGCCCAGCCGAAGTAAGGCATGACAGCGATAATCTGGCGGGCAGAGGCACGCTTGGCCGCATCAATCATCAGGAGAAGCTCCATGAGATTGTCAGAGTTAGGGAAGGTACTCTGCACAAGGAAGACATCCTTGCCACGAATGCTCTGCTCGTATGACACGACAAACTCACCATCGGAGAAGCGGGTCATCACCAGATTACCCAGCGGACAGCCAAGGCTGGCGCAGATTTTCTCTGCAAGGTATCTCGTCTTGGTTCCCGAGAATACCAAAAAAGAGTTGTTTTCACTCATTTCTTTTTGCTGTTTTTATTTATAAGGTATGATTCACTTGCTTGTCAGCTTGCCGAACGGAGCCGGCGGAAGTAGTCGATGACCGACCTGAAGTCGCGCTCGCTGTGGATGCAGAAACGGTCCCAGAGGTCACTCCTGACCACCACGCCGCCGAAGCCAAGGTCACGCAGCCGGGGGAAATCGCCCAGCGTCACACCCCCCATCGCATAGACATGCCGTCCCAGAAGTCCCTGCCGGCTGACCTCCTCCAGCTCCAGGGACGAGACGACACGCTCCTCCTGCCCGCCCTGCTCACGGGGCTGGCTGATATTCTTCAGAAAGACATAGTCCGACTGCCTCCGCATGCCCTTCAGCTGCATCACGTCATCGCAGGTACGGCCCACACACCCCCGATACCCCTGCGGGACGGGCATGCTCCCCTCATCCAGGTGGATACCTGCCAGGGCATATTGCTCCTTCATGTGAAAGTGCTGGTGTACAGTGATTTTACGGTGATATTCAGAGGGCAGAAGTGAAAGGAGACGTTCCAGATAAAGGGGGGAGGCATCTGCCTTCGAGATGTGGAGGTTATCCAGACCTTCCTCGAAGAGCGCACTTAAAATCTTGTCTTCTTCCACAAAAAACGTGGACTTAGTCATGATGACCAGTTTCATGCCTTTACTTTTTTGTATTGCAAAGGTAGAGATTATTTCCGGAATCAGCAAATTTTTCCTTATATTTGCACCCATGAAAGTAAATCCATTGACTTACGAGGGACTCTCCCGCCCCATGTACGTGCTGGAGGAGGAACGTCTCCGGCAGAACCTGTCGCTCATTGCCCGAGTGGCAAGGGAGGCCGACGCTGAGATCATCCTTGCCTTCAAGGCCTATGCCCTGTGGCGCACCTTCCCCATCTTCCGTGAGTATATCCATGCCACCACGGCATCGTCACTTTACGAGGCACGCCTCGGATTTGAGGAGTTCGGTGCCCCGACGCACACCTTCTCGCCCGGCTATACCGACTACGAGATTGACGACATAGCCCGCTATTCCTCCCACCTTGTGTTCAACTCGCTCACACAGTATGACCGTTACCACCTCCGCTCCCGCCAGCAGAACCCTCAGCTGAGCCTTGGCCTGCGGGTGAATCCCGAATACTCAGAGGTGGAGACGCTCATCTATAACCCCTGTGCCCCCGGCACCCGCTTCGGTATCTCAGCCGACAAGTTGCCTGCCGACCTGCCAGCCGACATCGAGGGCTTCCATTGCCATTGTCACTGCGAGAGCGGCAGCGATGTATTCGAGCGCACACTGGCGCACATAGAGGCGAGGTTCGCCCGCTGGTTCCCACGGCTCAAGTGGATCAACTTCGGCGGCGGACACCTCATGACCCGCAAGGACTATGACGTGCCACGGCTCATCAGCCTTCTCCAAGGCTTCCACAAGCGTTACCCCTGGCTGAAAGTAATACTTGAGCCAGGCAGCGCATTTACCTGGCAGACGGGCCCGCTTGTAGCACAGGTAGTAGACATTGTTGAGGATAACGACATCCGAACCGCCATTCTCAACGTCAGCTTCACCTGTCACATGCCCGACTGTCTGGAGATGCCTTACCATCCGGCTGTGCGCAATGCCAAATTAGTTGATGAAGACGGCACAGCTAAGGGCGAGCATACCTACCGCCTGGGGGCAAACAGCTGCCTGAGTGGCGACTGGATGGGCTCGTGGGCCTTCGACCATGACCTGCAAGTGGGCGAGAACATCATCTTTGAGGACATGCTCCATTACACCACTGTGAAGACAAACATGTTCAATGGTATCTCCCATCCCGCCATCGCCCTGCTCCATCCCGACAACGAGCTGGAACTGCTCAGGGAATATTCATACGAGGACTACAAGAGCAGGATGGATTAAGCTCCTTGCGCCCTGAGCCGAAAAAGGTCGGGGAGCTTTTACTGGGAGAAAGCGGGCTGGCACACTATTTGCTATCCCCGTCAGTGGAAACCATTAAATTAAGGAGGAAAAAACTATGGCATTCATTGACTATTACAAAATCTTGGGCGTTGACCGGAACATCCCCCAGAAGGATGTCAGGGCAGCCTATAGGAAGCGTGCGAAGCAGTTTCATCCTGACCTTCACCCCAATGACCCGAAGGCCAAGGCCAAGTTCCAGGCACTGAGTGAGGCATACGAGGTGATTGGCGATGCTGACAAGCGCGCGAAATATGACAAGTACGGCGAGCAGTGGCGCAATGCCGATGCTTATGAGAAAGCCGGCGGATTCGGCGGGTTCAGTGGCAGCGGAGGCGGCAGTCCCTTTGAGGGCTTCGACTTCAGCGGCTTCGGGGCTGGTGGAGGCGGCTTCAGCAGCTTCTTCCAGGACCTCTTCGGCGGAGGCGGACGGCGACGCACAGGCGGCTTCAGCACCGGACAGGCTTACGGGCGGCAGAACGCGGGCCAGATGGAAGCCAATGTCGGCATCGACCTCTACACGGCTCTCCTGGGCGGCGAGGTTGTCATCCAGCTCTCCGGCGGCCAGAAGGTAAAGCTGAAGGTCAGGCCGCTGACACAGGGCGGCACCAAGGTACGCCTGCGCGGCAAGGGCTATGACCGGGGCGACGGCACCTTCGGCGATCTCATCATCACCTATAACGTCAAGCTCCCCGACCATCTCACCGAACGGCAGAAGCAGCTGCTTGAGCAGATGAGACGGGAGGGATGACGCTCCACCCGTCCACCTGTCGGGCAACCGGCTGCGCTGAAGTACTGGTGTGGGCAGGCATTGATGCTCCCAGTACTTTGTGTGAAGTAGTCGGATACTTCAGCTGCAATACTTCAGTACTTCACATGAAGTACCGCGCAGGCTGACATGCCCAGCATGGATGGAGATAACCGCAAGGCTCCCGGCTGGTGCGGAACATGATGAACAAGATTACTTTTTGCTCTCATCCCTCATTGATATACAAAAAAATATTCCTACCTTTGTGCCAAACAAAAACGAAGGAATATAACGATGAAATCTGATATCGAGATTGCCCGCTCATGCAGCATGAAGCGGATTGAGGAGGTCGCCGCAGCGGCAGGAATTGCAGCTGACGACCTTGAACTCTATGGGAAATACATGGCAAAGGTGCCGCTCTCGCTCATTGATGAGCAGCGGGTGGCCTGCAACCGGCTCATCCTTGTCAGCTCCATCTCGCCCACCCGTGCCGGCATCGGCAAGACCACCGTCAGCATCGGTCTCTCCATGGCACTCAACCGCCTTGGGAAACGGTCTGTGCTTGCCCTGCGTGAGCCGAGCCTCGGCCCCTGTTTCGGGATGAAGGGCGGTGCCGCAGGCGGCGGATATGCCCAGGTGGTGCCGATGGAGAAGATAAACCTGCACTTCACGGGCGATTTCCACGCCATCACCAGTGCCCACAACATGATAGCCGCACTGCTCGACAACTACATCTACCAGCATCGGGGCGAGGGTTTCACGCTGAAGGAGGTGCTGTGGAGACGTGTCATGGACGTGAACGACCGCAGCCTGCGTACCATCGTGACAGGACTTGGGGCCTCGACTGACGGACTGCCCAGCCAGTCGGGCTTCGACATCACTCCCGCCAGCGAGATCATGGCTGCCCTCTGCCTTGCCGACAGCGAGGCCGACCTGCGCCGGCGCATAGAGAACATGGTCTTGGGCATCAAGTTTGATGACCGTCCCTTCACCGTCCGTGACCTGGGTGTGGCGGGGGCCATCACCGTTCTGCTGATGGATGCCGTCAAGCCGAATCTCGTACAGACCCTTGAGGGGACACCCGCACTGGTACATGGCGGACCCTTTGCCAATATCGCGCATGGCTGCAACAGCCTCCTGGCGACGAAGGTGGCTATGTCACTGAGCGACTATGCCGTGACCGAGGCTGGCTTCGGGGCAGACTTAGGGGCAGAGAAATTCCTTGACATAAAGTGCCGCAAGGGAGAGATTCATCCGCGTGTGACGGTTCTCGTCACCACGCTGCGCGGACTGAAGATGCACGGCGGACTGACTGAGGGCGACTCCCGTGAGCAGGAGAGGCATGCGCTGGTAGAGGGCTTTGCCAATCTGGACCGCCACATGGAAAACCTGCGCCGCTTCGGGCAGCCCGTGGTGGTGACGCTCAACCGATATGGCGACGACACTGACGAGGAGATAGCCCTGCTTGCCGTACACTGCAAGCTGCAGGGGGTGTGCTTTGCTGAGAACAACGTGTTCATGAAAGGTGGCGAGGGGGCTGAGGAACTGGCGCGGCTCGTCATCGACACCATTGACCATGCCGGAGCCAAGGGCATCAGCTTCGCCTACAGCGACACTGACACCATAGAGGAGAAAGTGACGAAGGTGGCACAGAAAGTTTATGGGGCACGCTCCGTCATCCTCAAGAAAGCAGCGCGGAGGAAGCTGGCACGCATCCATGCCTGGGGCATGGACCGCTTCCCGATCTGCATTGCCAAGACACAGTTCTCCTTCAGCGATGACCCGGGGCAGCTGGGAGCTGCCAGGAATTTCGACCTTACCATCCGTGATTTCATCATCAACGGCGGTGCCGAGATGGTGGTGGCCGTGGCTGGCGACATCATGCGCATGCCCGGACTGCCCAAGACTCCACAGGCAGAGAAGATTGACCTCATAAGAGGACAGATTGAGGGGCTGGCATGATGAGGAGGAGAATCCCTGACAGCGTGCGGATGAGAAACGTATGACTTCATGGAACAATGGGCATGGCACATGAAATTGGTATCAGACAAGGGAAATACAGACTGTTAAAGCAGAACTTATGAAAAAGAAAATCGCCATCTCTATTGCCTTACTAGCCGTTCTGTCAATAACCACGCTGTGGTATGTGAAAAGTCCTCACAGGGAGGTCAGCATAACGGAGAATATCCGCAACATTCAGCATCAGTCAACCTGTTTCCCCTTGAGCCGCCTATACCAAGACGCACAATGGGACAGGGTCATCATAGGGAAGCCCTATGACCTTGCACCTTCTTCAGATCCAAGCATTGACATGGGATATGGAGGTGACAGGGATGTTATACGCAACAATGCCTGTTTTGACAGTTTCTGCACGTTGATCTTCCTGAAAGGTAACCGACTGGTTGCCTTCTCGACGGTCAACAGGGACGATGTGGATTTCTCAATGCTCTCACGAAGCTCATATACGGCAACAGATTCCATCAAAGTCAAAAAAGGTACAGCCCAGGACTGCGACTGAGCCGTTATTCTGACGGCAGCCTTATATCGTCCACCGTGACCCCGTCACGCAGGCGGTCAATATCGACATAAGTCCAGATGCCCCGTACCCTGCCCCGCTTGCCTGACTGCCAGATGTCATACTTGGCCTCGCCCAGCTCGGGCGGCAGGTTGTAATTGGCTATAAAGAGATGGTAGTGATTGAACTCGGGGTAGAGGTTCAGATGGTAGTAGGCCTCATTGGTATAGATCATTGGCGAGTGCCCCGTGCGCTCCTTCACCAGCCGGATGAACTCAGCCAGGTTCTTCTGGATGATGTCACGGTCCCAGCCCCGGGTGCCATCGTCCTCAACGTCGACCAGCAGGAGCAGGTCCTGCTGGCTGAGGTCGATGGTAGAGAGGAAGTTGTCAGCCTGCCGCTCCATTGAGGTGCGGCGGGTCAGGAAGTGATAGGAGCCTACGAGCAGTCCGCGCTCCTTGGCCTCACGGAGATTATGCCGATAGAAGGGGTCGACAATGGAGCTGCCCTCCGTTGCCTTGATGTAGACAAAACGCAGCTGCGGATTCTCATCCACCAGCTCATCCCAGTGAATCTTGCCTTGATGGCGGGAGATGTCGATGCCGTCGGCATCGTCTGTATAGCTGCCCTTGGTCATGTCATGATAGGGCCATTGGCCGCTGACCGTCTCACGCACCCTGCGCCACGGCTTGAGGTCAATGAGAAGTATGACAGCCAGTGCCAATACTGCTGCCCCTGCCCACATCCAGACACGCCTGTCCTTGTGCTGTCTCCTGCTGCGCCGTCTTGCTCTTCGCCTTACCATGTATCAATGTTTGCAGTACTGTCGCTGAATATTCCTGTTTTTTATTTCTTGCGTCCTGGAGCATCAGACACTGTGATAGTACTCCTCAAACGGCAGGCGGTAGCGCTCACCACGGACACCCTCCGGCAGACGGATTCCACAAGTGACAACCAAATTGATTTGCGCAGCATGCGGCAGGTGGAGCGCTCGCTTGACGAGCAGGCTGTCAAAGCCTTCAAGGGGGCATGTGTCATAGCCTACCTCACTCATGGCAAGCATGAAAGTCTGTACGGCAAGGGCACAGCTCTTATGCACAACGGTCCGTATGTCGCCCTCAGTCACCTGACGGATGATGGGACGGAAGAGTCCGACAGCCTGCACAAGCATCTTGCGCAGCAATCCCAGCACACCCAGGCAGCGGCTGTACTCAAAGGGCATGAGTTTCTTGTAATAGGTCTCCTGTAGTTTGATGCGGTGCGCCTGGCGGTCGGCGGGGCTATTCCTGTGAATCTCCTCAATGCCGGCTTTCAACACGGAAGCCGAGTGGCTGCTCCATTTGTCCTGCCGGGTGACGAAGACAACCATCTGCTGCGCCGTTTTCGCAGACCCCTGTCCCAGGCAGGCCTGAGCGAGCTTTGCCAGCACTTCCTTGTCAGTTATATGGTAAGCCTCCCAGAGCTGCATATTAGAGCTGGTCGGGGCAAGCGTCGCCAGTTCCAGACATTCCCTCACACGCTCTGGATCTATCTGTCTCGTTGGGTCATACTTACGTACAGCCCGTCGATATTCAAGCAGTTCTCTTAACATCATAATCTTTCCTCTATTTTTTTGTCTTTATTATCAGTATCTGAATACAGAGTGGCCAATTTCCCCACCTACCGATGCTTCTTCAGCAGCTGATAACCAATGATACCGCCTAAGAGTGAGGCTGCGAAAATGCCAACCTTTGCCTGAATGAAATTGTCAGGGGACTTGAAAGCCAGCATGGTTACAAACATTGACATGGTGAAGCCTATCGAGGCGAGGAAGCCTAACCCCACCACCGTGCGCCAGGTCATGGATCGGGAGCGTCTGCCCAGCCCCAGGCGTTCGGTAAGCCAGACAGCTGTGACGATGCCCAGGGGCTTGCCGAGAAGCAGACCTGCCAGCACACCAACAGCTACATGATTGGCTGTGAGGACCGTCACATCCATGTCCACGAATGACACTCCCGCATTGGCAAGGGCAAAGATGGGCATGATGACAAAGGAGACCATCGGGTGCAGGCTGTGTTCCAGCCGCTGCAAAGGAGGCATGGCCTGCACCGAGTCGGCCTTCACCCGGGAGAGGATCTCAAGCTGCTCCGGCTCCAGGGTGCGCACATCGTTGGGCTCAGCCTGCTCAAACTGTCGGGTGAGCTTCTTCATCCTGGCTATGAAGGCAGCCTCGGGGATGCGTGAGTCGGCCGGGATGACCATAGCTGCCAGCACGGCAGAGATGGTGGCGTGGATGCCCGACGTGAGGAAGGCCACCCACACACCGCCGATGCCAAGGATGCCATAGAACCATACATTCTTCACTCCCAGCCTGTTGCCCGCGAACATCACACCGAGGAAAAGCACTCCCAGGGCAAGATTGGCAAAGGAGATGTGGGAGGTGTAGAACAAGGCTATGACCAACACTGATCCAAGGTCGTCGACAATGGCAAGCGTTGTGAGGAACACCTTTGCCGAGATGGGCACACGGTCGCCCAGCATGTAGACGACCGCCAGGGCAAAGGCTATGTCGGTGGCCATCGGGATTCCCCATCCGCCTGCAACGGGTGTGCCCGCATTGAAGAGCAGGTAGATGCCCGCGGGAAACAGCATGCCGAAGACGGCGGCCACGACAGGCATCGTCACCTTACGCAGGTCGCGCAGCTCTCCGCCTATGAACTCCCGTTTCAGCTCCAGTCCCACTACAAAGAAGAACATCGACATCAGTCCGTCATTGATCCAATGCTCCATGCTGAAGTTCAGCAGCGGCCGTCCGTCAACGATGAAGCCAAAGTGATGCTCCAGGAACTGCTCATAATCGCCTCGCAGGGGCGAGTTGGCAAGGATGAGTGCCAGCACGACGAATACCGCCAGCACTATTCCGCTCGACTTCTCCCGCTGCAGGAACTGCATCATGGGGATAAGCAGGCGATGCTCTATATTCTTCTGATAATGTTCTCTCATCACAGTGTCTCTAATTGGTGATATTTCCTTGCAAAGATACAACTTTTCCCTCTAAAATCAGCCAATATCCCCATTTTTGTCATAAGAGGAGAAAAGTGTGAGGGAAAACTTCCTCAAATCGTTTTTTTAATGTACTTTTGTAGATAGATTTGAGAGTAAATGTGACATGACTGAGATTCAAGAACGATTTTTCTATGACCTCCCGCAGCAAGGGCCAGGCTCTGATTATGAGACTCTGAAGGCACTGGCTTACGTCAAGCAGAGCCTGCAATGGGACTCCAGGATACTTGACATTGGCTGCGGCACAGGAAGGGATGCCTTCTGCTTGGCTGAAAACACTGATGCCGCCATCACGGCGGTCGACCGCTCGAAACTTTTTCTTGAGAAGCTGAACTACCTGAAGGGAGAGCGGTCAGTCGAGACCCTCTGCGCCGACATGCGGCAACTCGACCTTCCCGCCGAGTCGTTTGACGTGGTCTGGGCGGAGGGGGCAGCCCCGAAGATGGGCTTCCTCAATGCCATCAAGGCATGGTACGGCCTAATAAAGCCACAGGGATACCTCGTCCTGACTGACCTGGTCTGGATGGGGATGTACCGCCCCTACGAGGTGACCTATTTCCAGAAAGTATATCCGCAGATGTCAACCGCGTCCTCCTGCCTGGCGGCCCTGGAGGTGGAGGGCTACCGGCCGATAGCCAGCTTCTCACTGTCCGACCACGCATGGCGCAGCAACTTCTATGATGCCATAGCCCGCAACCTGCCCCGGCTGGAACGGGAACATCCCGAGGAACGCACCTTTGCCCGTGTGCTGCAGAAAGAGATGCAGCTCAGGGCCGACTATGCGGAATACTACAACATGGTGTTCTTCATCGCGCAGAAAATCTGACCACCCCTCCCACTCCATCCAATTTATATTATTACAGAAACAGAACATGACCGAACAGACTCACGAGAAACTGAAACAGATAAAGCAGTCCTTCCGCCTGCTGATGAACGGTGTGGCATCACAGTCCATGAGGGAGAAGGGTGTCACTTACAAGATCAACTGGGGCGTACCCCTTACTGAACTGCGCCGGATGGCGGAGGAATACGGCAAGGACTATGACCTCGCCATTGAGCTGTGGAAGGAGGATATACGTGAGTGCCAGATACTCGCCACACTCATCATGCCCGCCGAGCGCATGGAGGCCGACCTCGTTGAGGTGTGGATGGAACGGCTGCGCACGCAGGAGATGGCAGAGCTGCTGGCTTTCAACCTCCTGCAGCATCTCGACTTTGCCCCCGCACTGGCCTACCAGTGGATAGCCTCCGACCGTGACATGTACCAACTCTGCGGCTACCAGCTCCTGTCCCGTCTCTTTGCCAGCGGTAAAGAGCCTAACGAACGGGGTATCAATGAGTTCCTTGACCAGGCTCACGTAACACTCATGGGTACCAACCTCCCCTTGCGCCATGCCGCCTTCAACTGTGTTCTCAGTTTCTGTGACCTCGGGGCTGACTTTGAGGCCATCGCCCAAAAGGCCCTCGCCGACCTCAACCTGCTGTAAGCCGCAGAGGGAAAGGCAGCCCTCCTCACACACGGCTGTCCATACGGGGCTGATGCCAGCGCACAGGAAAGACGCTGCCGATGCCCCTTTACCCACAGGCTGCTGTCATTCCCTTTGCAGGGGCAGCAGAATATCTGTAATCTATCGGAAGATCTGCGGCTCAGCCGTATGGGCCTGCATTGGCTGACCAGCACTGGCTGATGACATCCATAATGCCTCGCTTTCAGCTAATTATTGTTAATAATACCGGAAATATTGCCTGCTGGCATATCCCGTCACATTATTTTTTAGTAACTTTGCAGCCGATTATGCCGTCATGGGCTCAGAACAAGTGCTGGAAAGATGCTCAGCCGCCCAGCGGTACAAACCCGTTTACAATAATAAAATGTACGCAATTGTAGAAATTAACGGTCAGCAGTTCAAGGCTGAGGAGGGCAAGAAGCTCTTCGTAAACCACATCAAGGATGCGGAAGAAGGCAAGACTGTTGAGTTTGACAAGGTTCTGCTGGTTGACAACAACGGAACAGTCACAGTAGGCGCACCGACTGTTGATGGTGCAAAGGTAGTAGCTGAGGTAGTAGCTCCGCTGGTAAAGGGCGACAAGGTTATCGTCTTCAAGATGAAGCGCCGCAAGGACTACAGAAAGAAGAATGGTCATCGCAGCCACTTCACTCAGGTAGAAATCAAATCAATTAACGCTTAAAAAGGAGGACTCAAGAATGGCACATAAAAAAGGTGTAGGTAGTTCCAAGAACGGCCGTGAATCAGCTTCAAAGCGTTTAGGTGTAAAGATCTGGGGTGGTCAGAAGATTGTTGCAGGCAACATCATCGTTCGCCAGCGTGGCAACAAGCACTTCCCAGGCGAGAATGTAGCACAGGGTAAGGACGACACACTGTATGCTCTTGCAGACGGTGTTGTTTACTTCCACAAGGGCAAGTACGACAAGAGTACTGTCTCTGTCCTTTCTGAGGAAGTTTACGCTGCAAAGACTGCAAAGCCTGAAGCTTAAGCGAAACAGAAAACAACTATTCCAAACAAACAACATAATCCCGGTTCTCCGCAAGGAGACCGGGATTCATGCGTTATAAGGAGGAGGGCAGCTGTGGGGCATCAGGCTTCGGCTCATTTCAGAAGATACTGCCGCCTTGACTCCATGATGTCATCCATGTTGTCGGTAGCCCATGCCAGAAGATTGTCAATCAGCGGGAGAAGGCTCTTTCCCTTCGCCGTCAGCGAATATTCCACACGAGGCGGAACCTCAGCGAAAGCCTCCCGGCGGAGCAGGCCGTCAGCTTCCAGCGTTTTGAGCGTTGCCGTGAGCATCTTCTGTGATATGTCGGGAATGTCACGCTGCAATTCCTTAAACCGCTGTCCGTCCCTACTCTCCAGTGTGAAAAGCAGCAGCATTGACCACTTGTCGCCCACTCTCGACAGCACGTTGCGGATGGGACAGTCGGGGAAAAGAGCATCTCTGACTTCTGTTCTGTTCATTATGATACGGTGTGAGAATAATGTTACTGTGCAAAAGTAACCATTAAGTTTAACAATAGCCGCAAGACTATTGTTAAACAGTTCTAAAACCGATTCCATCAATCACCCTGTCTGACGCATTAGTTACCTCAAGGTAACTGGCTGACCTTTCCGTGCCTACTTGCAGGAACGGCGGAATAACCGTACCTTTGCCATGCGAAAAGAAAAAAATCAGAATAAACATCAGAATCAAGACATTATGAAGACAGTAGAGACAACAAAGACCGGAAAGAATTTCACGGCAGTGAACATTGGAAAACTCAGTGACATCAAGGACTACGTACTCCCAATGGGTGAGGTGGAGATTCCTGGCAAGGTGTTCGTAGGCCAGGCCTTGCAGGCAACAGGCAGCGAACTTTCCTTCCAGACGCTCGTCCCAGGGCAGGACAGTGGTTTCCTCCATACACACAAGACGCATGAGGAGCTTTACTTCATCCTCAAGGGTGAGGGCGAATATCAGGTGGATGGCGACCTGTTCCCTGTAAGCGAGGGCAGCATTGTCCGCGTGGCCCCAGCCGGCAAGCGAGCCCTGAAGAACACGGGAAAGGACGAGATGCTGATGCTCTGCATCCAGTACAAGGCCGACAGCTTCAAGGACGGCGACTCTCCGATGGAGGATGGTGTCATCCTGGGTGATGAGCTGAAATGGTGATCCTGCACTGTGAGTCCCTGGCAGAACAAGGTCCGCAATGTCCTCATGAGACGTTGCGGACCTTGCTGGTCACAGGCCTTCCGCTATAGCCGCTCGCCGCACTGAGAGCAGAAGCGGTCGCCTTTGCTCACCTTATGGCCGCACCGTGGGCACTTGTCATGCCTCACGGGGCTTTGCGTCTCATCCACAAAGGTGGCTGTGACAATTCCCGTCGGGATGGCAATGATGGTGTAGCCCAGCAGCATGACGAAACCAGAGAGGAAACGTCCTAAGCCCGTCTGTGGGGTTATATCGCCGTAGCCCACGGTGGTCATGGTGACTATGGCATAATAGACGGAAGTGCCAAGGTCAGTGAACTGTGTTCCCGGACGGTTGCCTTCCACCATATACATGACCGTGCCAATGCAGACCACAAGGATGAGGACAAACATGAAGTAGACCATGATCTTGTTCATGCTCTTCTTCAATGACTCCATCAGCAGATAGCCCTCATTGAGAAAGCTGAAGAGCTTGAACACCCTGAAGATACGGATGAAGCGGAACGAGCGCAGCAGCAGCATGTACTGCACACCTGGAAGCAGGAAAGCAAGATAAGGAGGGATGGTTGACAGGAAGTCAATAATACCGAAGAAGCTCAGGGCATATTCCCTGGGCTTGGGCGAGCAGTAGAGCCGTGCGCAATAATCAACCGTGAAGAGTACCGTGAAAACATACTCCAGCACTTCCAGCACCACCTTGAAAAGGTGGGCCAGCGAAGGGATGGTCTCAATGAAAGCCGTAAAGATACTGGCAAAAATACCTATGATGAGGATAATGTCATACATCTTTCCGGCTGGTGTATCTGCCTCAAAGATAATCCGATACAGATTATCCTTGTTAGTCCAAGAGGGTCTGTTCATTGTCTATCGTTTTTCCGGGCAGCATGACATCTGCCCATGACGATTGCAAAGATAATCATTTCCCCGCAGTCAGGCAGCATAAGAGCATGAAAAGATAATTTCGGCAAAGCCGAATGTGGCAGAATCACTCGAACGTCACGCTCACACTGCCCGTTCCCAGAGCCTCTCTCAGTCCCTCAGCGGCCGTCAGCCTACCGATTCGGGAATAGGAATAGCGGGTGTGGAACGACTCATAGAACAGCACCAGACAGTTGCTGCCGAAAAGCATGAGGTCGCCAGCATGAATGGCTGTGGGACAATGGGGGCTGGAAGGCAGATGGCTGCCTAAATACACGTATTTCTCATTGCCGTTCAGCTCGTCCATGTCAAGCGTGAGGGGCAGCAGGTCGGCAAAAGCCCGTGCAGCATCGGTATCTGCCAGCTGCACGGTATATTTTCTATTATTGACTGTCAGGACCATCTCACTTCAGATTATCATGATAGAATTTGGCAAGTCTGTCAAACGGGATAAAGTCTCTCGCACCGCCATCATAGAGGTCGGTATGGGTTGCCCCAGGGATAATGAGCAGTTCCTTGTTGTTGCCCGTCAGTTTACTGTAGGCTGTCTTGCCGAAATAAAAGCTGTGCGCCTTCTCCCCATGCATGACCAGTACGGCCGACTGTATCTCACCTATGCGCTGCATGAAAGGCAGATTGACGAATGATAGGGCTGAGGTCTTGTTCCAGCCTTCGGTAGAGTTGACTGAACGGGGATGGAATCCACGCTTGGTCTCATAGTACATGGTGTAGTCCCTGACAAACTGTGGGGTCTCATCGGTAAGTTCCCCCGGTTTCAGACAGCCTCCTGCACGGTCGTAAAATCCTTGTTTGTAGTCTTTTGTGCGTTGTAAATTCAAGTTTTCCAACATCTTGTGACGTGCGATTGGATTGTCATCCACATCGTTGTAGCCATTGGCTATCACCCGGGTCATGTCATACATTGTTGACGCAACGGTAGCCTTGATGCGTGTGTCCATAGCTGCGGCGTTCAGGGCAATGCCTCCCCAGCCGCAGATACCGAGGATGCCGATTCTATCAGCGTCCACATTGTCCTGCACCGACAGGAAGTCGACTGCGGCAGAGAAGTCCTCCGTGTTGATGTCGGGTGAGGCAACGTTGCGCGGCTCGCCTGCGCTTTCACCCGTAAACGAGGGATCGAAGGCTATCGTGAGGAATCCATGCTCGGCCAGGGTCTGGGCATAGAGGCCCGAGCTTTGCTCCTTCACGGCTCCGAAAGGTCCGCTCACGGCTATCGCAGCCAGCTTACCTGTTGCGTTCTTCGGTGTGTACATGTCAGCTGCCAGCGTGATGCCGTAGCGGTTGACGAACGTCACTTTTCTGTGGTCTACCTTGTCACTCTGTGGAAACACCTTGTCCCACTGCTCCGTCAGCTGCAGCTTTGCCGGCCTGGGCATCGCTGCCTGCATCTTGTTCTGTGCGCTTGCCATCATTGTCATACCTATAAGTAAAATTGATAAAACTGTTTTCTTCATTTTCTTTATGTTTGTATTTTTACTGCGGCAAAGGTAGGAAGATTATCAGAGTGCTGGCTTAACAGGATTATGGCTAAACCTACCATGTTTATAGTTTTTCGATTTCAGCATGGTGTTTTCAGATAAAAAGGCTAACTTTACAGCCACAAACATGCACTGCCTATGAACGAAATGCTCATCATCAACACCGCCAATGACTATGCCAGCGACATTGGTGCCCCGGCTTATCATCAGCATGTGTCGGTCGTTCACTTCGATGAGGTGGGCAAGATACGCCATTCGCTCAACCGTTTCAACGTATACGCATTCTTCGTCCAGCGCAATTTCCCCTCCGACCTTGCCTACGGTGCAGGCAGGTATGCCGCTGATGAGGACGCCCTGCTGGCCTATGCGCCGGGACAAGTGGGCGGAAAGGCTGACGACGGGAGCGTGGAGCAATATCACGGATGGGCACTGCTGTTCGACCCGGAGTTTGTCTATGGGACAGAGTTTGAGCGCAACATTGACCATTACCACTTCTTCTCCTATAACACCAACGAGGCCCTGCGCCTGACCGAGGAGGAGCTTGCCACCATCGGTCACATCATGACCAGCATACGGCAGGAACTGAAGGAAGGGAAACCCCATGCCGACCGCATCATCCAGGACTATATACTGCTGCTCTCCGACTTCTGCAACCGGTTCTATGACCGCCAGTTCCAACGTGACACTGCCAGCCGGGACAATATTCTCGCCCGCTTCCAGGAGGTGTTGCACCAGTATTACAGGCAAGGGAAACAACATGCCAAAGGTGTCCCCACTGTGAAGTATTGCGCCGAAGAACTCTGCATGTCGGCCAGCTACTTTGGCGATGTCGTCCGGAAGACTTTGGGCGAAAGCCCCATCCACTATATCAGGGGCTTCATCATTGAGCGGGCGAAGATGCTCATAGCTTCCGGGAAAACGGTTGCCGAGACTGCCTACGGACTGGGCTTTGAGTATCCCCAGCACCTCACACGCATCTTCAAGAAGGAGACAGGCATAACCCCTTCGGGCTATCTCGCATCGCTGAAAACCGACTGAACTGTTCTTTTCCTGGCTTAGGAACCGTTCTCACCAGCTCATAGACGGAGACAGAACAAACTGAAAGCAGTCATCCCCCTCACCCTATCAGCCTGAGGAGCTGCCGGTCAGTTGCCTCAGGAAGCAACGTGCGGAAATGGGCAAACATCCTGTCAAACGACTCCTCAGGAGTGCTGTCACACTGGCAGGCAGCCTTGCCATAAAGCACCTCGGGGGTAGTGAGAAGCGACCATCCCCAGCCATACTCCTGCCCATGACGGTCATGTGGATAGACAAAATCCTCCGTGACGATACGCGATGCCATCTGCAGGCGGGTCACATAACCGTCAAACTTGCTGCGCATGCCCTTACCCGTGAAGCCACAGGCAGCACGTAGGTCACGGGTGATCATACTGCCATTCAGGCTGATCGTGCTGAGAATGGCATCCTCAATGGAATCTTCTGCAGGAATGGGCGATTTGCTGCGGCGGTAGTTGCAGAAGTCGGCCCACCACTCCTTGCTGATGAATCCGGCCTTCTTGTTGAAGAACTTGCCATACACACAACCGCCATCCGTCACTATCTGTCCTTTCCACTTCCACAACGGCCAGTCCCATCCACCCTCAGGATAAATAACATAGCGGCAGTCCTCATCAACAATATCCTCAGCTGAGAACCCTGTTATGCCACTTTCCAGCAAAGGCAGGAAGCCCACCTGCTGAATAAAAGCTATCAATTCAGTACATGAATGAATCTCTGTAAACACCATAATAATCAATTGTTTAACAATCAGTCATATCATTTGGTATCTGATTCAGCCGCCATGCCGATGTCAGTATCCTCATCTGGCAACCGATAAGGTGTGGAACGGTCCTGCAGGTAAATATGATTCAGCGTGAATACCAGCGACTCCAGTGTCCGCTCACGTCTCTCCCCTTTCAGCTCACACTCCCACACTGTCACACAGTGCCAGCCCATCCGCGCCAGCTCCTGTTGTTCTTGCCGGTCACGCTCCTGGTTGCGGGCAATCTTCCTGACCCAAAAATCCGTGTTGGTTCTTGGCACCCGATAGTACTTGCAGCCTTCATGGCCGTGCCAGAAGCAGCCATTCACGAAGACACAGGTACGGTAACGCCGAAGTACTATATCCGGATGCCCCGGCAGTCGCGGGCTGTTCACCCTGTAACGGAAACCATGCGCCCACAGGTATCGCCGCACCACCAACTCCGGCTTCGTGTCCCTGCCCTTGATGGCGGCCATGTTATTGTGCCGCTGTGATGCGGAGTGTCTGTCCATCAGCCGTATCTTTCATGTTCATATCATCCACAAATATACGGTTTTTCGCTGAGAATGGCAAGTAAAATTCATTTTTTACCGCAAATAAAAAGCCGACACACTTCCGTGCGTCGGCTCCTGTCTTATGGATTCTTTGCGGGTATGGCTTCTGTCAGCCAACCATAAATAAATCTTTTTTACTTACCATGCTTCATTCCTATCAGCAGGCCTGTCATGACAACAGCCTCAAAAGCAAGCGTTGCGATAGTTACAATTCCGAATACTGACATTGTTATCCTTGTGTTTATAAAGTTATTCTCTGTCGGTCAAGACTCTCTTTCTTCCTGCCTATTCACCAAGATTGAGTTTCTTGGATACGATCAGCACCTCAGCAAGCGTTGCGGCAAGGATAGTGATAACACCAAATACTAACATAAATGTTTCCTTTCTTCTTTGTGCGGAATCCGTTTGATTCTGCTGTTATTATTTATTTTCTCTTTAAATACACTGCAAAGTTACGCATGTTATCGCACACAGGCAAGCTGAAACCTCAATTTCATGCAGAAAGAGCCATCTATTTGATGTGTGTCAAACCTGTTGATGTATGTCAAAAAACTTACCGTTTTGCCGCATAAAACCTGAGCAGACACAGGATAAAACCACCAGCCAACTTATCTTTGCAGTCGGTTAGTATTTAAGAAAAAGAGTATTATGGACAGACTTATCACAATGAACAAGGAACACGACAGCAGTCTTGATGTCCGTTTCCTCCAGATTCAGAATAGTCGTCGTGAGGCACTTGCCCGTAAGGCGAAGAGACACTAAAAAACAACGACTGTTTTCGGAAACCGCAGACACACACCTGTCGGTTCCGACATGCGCAAGACACAACACACAAACGACAAAAGGGAGATCCTGCCAGAGTCATCTGGCAGGGTCTCCCTTTTGTTTGTCCTCATAGGCAGCATGCCAGCCTACCGCTCCGTGTAACGTTTATAGCGGAAAGCAGGCAGGCCGAATGCCATGACAGCATGTATGGGGTGCTGCGTGCCGAATACTTCCGCCACCCTGGCTGGGTCAGCCATCCGAATGGCTGAGCAGACATAACCCATGTATACCTGGCTCACGCCGAGCGACTGCGCCATGAGCGATGCGTTCTGATAAGCCAGGTTGGCATCGGCTGCACCAAAGGGATGGTCAGACGTGAAGAGCATCAGCGACTTGGCATTGCGCAGGATGGGATCACCGCCTTGCTCATAATAGTCACGCAGATGGGCCACCACCTTACGCATGACAGGACTGAGCGCGTCAGCATTGGCTGAGAAGGTGTCAAGGGTGAAGCGGATGATGCGGTCAGTCTGCTCCCGGTCGGTTATCGTCACCACCTCAACACCACGGTTGTTGGCAGCCGTCGGCGCATAGAGGGCAGCCTCGGTCATCATGTCGATGGCTTCCTGCGGCACAGGCCTGTCAGTCATTGACCGGTTGGAGCGGCGCGCATGGATCAGTTCCATAAGCTGCTCGGGGCTGGGCAGGTTATCATAATTGATGTCATGCAGCGTGTCAAGGCTGATGGCACTGTGCGAGATGGAGTCGGTAGGACAAGCATCAACACAGTGCCCGCAGACGATGCAGGTCTGTGGGTTGACAACGCTTACGGGCTCACGCTTGCCTGGCTGCTGAAAAATGTGAGCCGGGCAGACCACGGCACAATGCCCGCAACGGATGCAGGTCTCGTTATTAATACTGATTTCCATAATGTTTCTGCTTATAATTAATCTTTCACTTTATCTCTTTTCCACACTCCCAAGCCTTGCCGAGACTGCCGCCTATGGTGCGATAGACCTTACCAAGCGAGTCATAAAGCAAGGGGCGGAGGAGCGACATGTCAATCTTTCCGGCTGCATCCACCACATTCCTATCGGCATGGGTAGCCAGCACCTCGCCCGTCAGGACACCGTCCTCAAAGCTAACAACCCTACATTCCATCGTGACAGGATACTGGTCAATGACCGGAGCATCAACCTGCGCCGCCCGGTGTACGGTGAAGCCAGCCCGAGCCACCTTGTCAGGAACATCCCGTGCTGAAACAGTGCCAAGATAGTCGCTCTCACGGACAGTGCCTTCAGTGGCGAAACTGAGAGTGAATGCCTGCTTCAGCCGCAAGTTCTCTGTTGTCATGTGTTCGCCGAGCCGCAGGATCACTCTGCCCTGTCCGCCCTGTCCGCCCCATATCGCCATCATCACGTCGGGTCTGCCGGCAGCATCGTAGGTCCCAATCATCACACAGGGACGCGGAGCTGCAAACACCATACCTTGAAAACTCACCCGACTGGAATTGCCAGCCGTACCTTGCGCGCACAAAGACCCTGTAAGGAGTGTCATCATAATCAACAAGAACAGTTTCTTCATAACTTCTTTCAATTTTATCCCAGCCTGCGCCTCGCCGTCCTTTGGGACGGTCCTGCCCCCCCACCTCAGCCGGGCACAGCACAGGACTGCACTGCAAATTTACTGAAAAAGGATGATACCACACTATAATCTGGCCGAAACTTACAAGCATTATATCCGCTTTCAACATCGTGACGTTACAGTGACATTTGCGCTTGCAGCCGGCTTTTAGCGCATATTTGCCATCATTGCATCAAAAAAATTGGAGAAGTCATTTGCCCTGTAAAACACATGTAGGCTTACTGATTTGACCAGCTTCCAGACTCTGTAGGAGTTAAACAGCAGATAGGCCAAACCACCTGTGATGGTGTGGCCTCTGCTCATGCAGCCAACCAAAACAAGGGAAACAGGTAGATGACGATTTTATTCGGACAGTATAACTTTTCAGAGAAAAAGTTTGGTGATTTACGTTTTAGTATTTACTTTTGCAACGCATCAGGAGGCTGCCCCATGCCTACGGATATGCCAAAGAGAGCAAATTGAAAGAATAATTAATATATGAAGCGACAAGGACAATCATTATCGTTAAAGAATCTTACAAAGAGTAACGTTTGGGACATTCAGGAAAGTGATGTGTTCCGCCTTTGGGCACAGGCTGAGAGAGATGCCGACCTGAAGGATAATGAGCGCCACTACATTGATGTGATCAAGAGTGCATTCACTATTGAGGAGGTGAAAATTGACAAGCCTGAGGTAATAAGGAAATATGAGGCGCGCGGCTGCCAGGTGGGACAGGTAAGGCTCGATGACAGCACTATCGTAAAGTGGGCACTGAAGAAGAAGCCCATCCTGCGGGTGACCGACCTTACCTGGGAGAACATCCACCACGTCTCAGCCCGCAAGCTCGTCGAGGTGCTGGAACGCAACTTCGGCGGAGGATGGGACAGCCTGCCACAGAGCGTGCAGGACATTATCCAGAGCGGATTCGACATCACCACCACCACCCTTCCCGCTGCACGGCTGAAGAAGCCGGGTGGCCTGTATGACAAGAAAGTCGCCGATGGCTATGAGGTGCTGGAGATAAGCAAGGGCTCATGGACGGAGGCTATCTTCGCCAAGGAGAAACCTATGGTGGAAGTGACACGCACGAAGTTCCCCACACCTGAGGAACTCGCCGCTGAGGAAGACCGCCTTGCCAGCCTGGAGGACGACGAGGACCTGCCGGAGGACGAGCCGAAGAGCAGCGATGACGATGATGACGACTCCTTTGACGATGACAAACTGACCGAGGAGAGCTATCGCACCACCTTCGACACCAATCCTGAGGAGCTGGAAATGGCTGACGAGGTGACCGATGACGATGACTTCTAAACACCCCGGAGCAGGAAAGAGATAAAGACTATGAGACTGCGTTCGCAGCTTCCAGCATGAGGGAATTCAACGGTCTGCATGCCGTTATCCCCAAGAGGAAAGCCGCGAACGCAGTTTTTTTTTCGTACCTTTGCATGCTGTTATGGCTTATCAATTCTCAAAATACGCATCCCATTACCGCAACCTGACCTATCTGGGTGTGCCCATCATCATCGGCCAGCTGGGCAACATCGTCCTCTCCTTTGCCGACACGCTCATGATAGGGCACCACAGCACCCAGGAACTGGCGGCGGCAGCCTTCGTCAACAATATGTTCACGCTGGTCATCCTCCTTGCCCTGGGCTTCTCCTATGCCGTCACCGCCATCGTGGGGACACTCTACGGGCAGGAACGGACAGGCCGCATAGGCGAGGTGATGAGGAGTGCCGTGGCTGCCAACACCTGCCTTGCCGCGGTGCTGACCGCCGCCATGACGCTGCTCTATCTGAACATCCACCGCCTTGGCCAGCCTGAGGAGCTGCTCCCGCTCATGCGTCCTTACTTCCTCATCCAGCTGATGTCGCTGCCCTTTGTCTGCTGGTTCAACACCTTCAAGCAGTTTGCTGATGGCATCACTGACACCCGCCTGCCCATGTGGGTGCTGATCGGTGGTAATCTCATCAACATCATCGGCAACTGGCTGCTCATCTACGGCCACCTCGGACTGCCTGAGATGGGGCTGAACGGTGCCGGACTCTCCACAATGGCCTCACGCATCATGATGGCTGCGGTGATGGTGACGCTCTTCTTCCGGGGCAGCCGCTACAGTGACTACCGCAAGGGATGGCAGGCAGGACGGCTGACCCGGTCCGACTTCAGGCAGATCAATGTCATGGGCATACCGCTTGCCTTGCAGATGGGCATGGAGACTGCCGCCTTCAGCCTGTCGAGTGTCATGGTGGGATGGATAGGGACGACCGCCCTGGCAGCCCATCAGGTCATGCTGACCATCTCGCAGCTGGGCTATATGGTCTATTACGGCATGGCGGCAGCCGTTGCCGTGCGCACCAGCAACTTCATGGGCCAGCATGACCTCACGGCGGTAAGGCGCAGTGCCACGGCGGGCTTCCATCTCATCCTGCTGCTCGCCGTAGCCATAGTCCTGCCCATCTTCCTCTTCCGCCACAGCATGGGCTATCTGTTCACTGACAATGCCGACGTGTGCGGCATGGTGGCCCTGACCATCGTCCCGTTCATGATTTACCAGTTTGGCGACGGGCTGCAGTGTACCTATGCCAATGCCCTGCGCGGCATCTCTTATGTCCGCCCGCTGATGTGGGTGGCCTTCGTGGCTTACTTCGTCATATCATTGCCCTTGGGCTATCTGTTCGGTATCCGCATGGCCTATGGCCTGGAAGGCATCTGGTATGCCTTCCCCTTCGGGCTGACCACGGCCGGGGTGCTTTACTATCTTTATTTCAGGCAACGACTTGCCCAAACCGACAAAAACTGACACTTCATGAATGATGAGAAACGGCTCAAAGCGCAGGAGCGGCTCAATGAGAGCAGTGCCTACCGGACGATGGAGCAGATGCAGAAGCTGCTCGACCAGTATTACCTTGACGGCATCATCGGCCTGCTGCCCTTCGGCATCGGCGATGTCCTGTCGGCACTTTTCGCCTCAGTCTACGTGTGGTTCGCCTTCACCAAGGTGCGCAGCGTGCCGCTGGTGCTTGCCATTCTCAACAATTCCCTGCGCGATGTCATGCTGGGACTGATTCCCTTCTATGTAGGCAACGTCATCGACTTCTTCCACCGTGCCAACCGTCAGAACATGACCTTGGTGCGGGGCTTTGTCGATGGAGACCGGGATGTCATACGTGAGGTGAACCGCAAGGCCCTTCAGAGTGCCTTGCTCATCGGCTTCTTCCTCCTGGCCATCATCGGTCTCATCGTGCTGCTGGTCTGGCTGACCAGGTGGATTCTCAGCTGACCGAAAGGCTGTCTGCCCTCGCCTTCCGCCCCATCACCTCACAACAATACAAAACGTAACTTATTGTATATAAGCTATCAGCATGCTTATGCTGATGTAAATCTGCATCGTTGTATTCCATTTCCTGCACTTATGCACCAGTACTTCATGAGAAGTACCGGAGTATTGCAGCAGAAGTAATCGGGTACTTCTGCTGCAATACTCCTCCCAAAGGTGCCCTCCCGTCTCCTGACAAGCCAAGGGCAGAGACACGGGCAGAAAACACCCGCAACATGACCTGCTGCCAATAAAAAATGATTACCTTTGCCAGAGCATCGCTTAAAACTATTGACAAACAACTTTATCACACGGCAATATATTATGGTAGACCTCAAAATTGAATATCTCCCCTGCATCAACTATTCCCTGATAAACAACCGGATAGCCATCTGCCAGACGGCTGACATCAGCAACGAGACCGATGGGGAGATAAGGGACATCAGGGTTGAATGGTCGGGAGAGTTCTTCCGCAGCTCCCATTCCGGCCTGATTGGCGTCATTGAGAAGAACACCTCCTTACGGCTACAGGACTTTGACCTCATGCCCATACCCTCAAAAGTGGCAGCGGTCACCGAGCGCGTGCTGACCTCCTTCCACGTCAGCGTCATTGCCGATGCTCACTCGGAGGCGAAACGGGAGCTGTTCGCCCGTGATTACGACATCGAGATAATGCCTTACGACCAGTGGCTGGGCACGGGGATACTGCCGCAGAGCCTTGCTTCGTTCGTCCTGCCCAACCATCCCGCCATCAGCAACATCATCGTGAAGGCCTCGGTCATACTGAAAGAGATTTCCCGTTCCTCCTCATTCACAGCGTATCAGAGCGGAAACACGAATGAGGTGCGCAGGCAGGTTGCCGCCGTCTATGGTGCGCTGCACGCCGAGAACATCGTCTACCGTCCCATGCCTGCCTCCTACGAGGCGGTTGGCCAGCGGATCACCCTCCCCGACCAGGTACTCTCGTCCCACCTTGGCAACTGCATTGAGCTGACGCTTCTGCTTGCGAGTGTGCTGGAGGGCATAGGCATCAACAGCGGCATCATACTGCAGAAAGGTCATGCCTACCTCGCTGTGTGGCTGGTAGACGACTGCTGCCAGTACAGTGTCAGCGATGACTATACATTCATCGAGAAAAAAACGGCAGAGGGAATTGACGAGATGATGGTCATCGAGTGTACGCAGATGGCATCTGAGCGGACTTCATTTGAGGACGCGCAGCGCATGGCTGAGAGGAACCTGGCTGACAGCAGCCTCTTCGAGCTGTTCATTGACTTCAGACGCTGCCGCCTGGAGCGCATCCGTCCCCTGCCCCAACGTATCCAGAACGATGGCATCTGGGAGCTGCCGCCCGACGCACCAGGCCATGAGGCATGCGACCTTGACGTGAGAGAACACTCACGCTATGACCTCAGCAAGATAACCGACAGCAGGCGGGAGCTTGACAAGATGGATATTTGGGAGCGGAAGCTGCTCGACTTCTCGCTGCGTAACTCCATGCTCAACCTCTACCTGAGGCAGAAGGCCATACAGTTCATCTCGTTTGATATCAACCTAATAGAGGATTTCCTTCAAGATGGGAAGGAATATGTCGTCATGCCCAAACCCAACATCAGCATGAAGATGACTGAAGGCGAGCGGCTCATGCGATCAAAACGCTTCCCCGAGCTGCATGAACTGATAACAAACGACATCAGGCACCACACGCTCCACACGTACCAGGCTGAACTTGAGACACGCAACACGCTCAAGAACATCTACCGCGCGGCACGGAATGCCATTGAGGGAACGGGAGCCAATGCCCTCTATCTGTCAATCGGCGCACTGCGATGGTTTGAGACCGAACTCAGCGACAGGCCTCGCTATGCTCCGCTGCTCATGCTCCCGGTTGAGATGGTCTACAAGAAGGGCAACTATTACATAAGGACCACCGATGAGGAGATTGCCCTGAACATCACGCTGATTGAGTTCCTGCGGCAGAGTTTCGGCATTGCCATCCCTGGACTTGACCCGCTTCCCACGGATGGGCATGGCGTGGACGTGCCCAGGATTTTCGCCATCGTCCGTGAGGCCCTCAGGAACCAGAGACGATGGGACATTGAGGAGGAGACCATCCTGGGGGTGTTCTCATTCAGCAAGTATCTGATGTGGAACGACATACATAACCACAGGGATGCCCTCATGCAGAACAGCATCGTCAGGAGTCTTGTTGAACAGCAGCTCACCTTCATGCCAGCACCAGTCGAGACCGACCTGAAGCAGGCTGACAAATCGCTCCGCCCCGACATGCTGTCGCTTCCCGTGCCTGCTGACTCCTCACAGATGGCGGCGGTCATGGCGGCAGGACAGGGCCGTTCCTTCATCCTGTACGGGCCACCGGGAACAGGAAAGTCGCAAACCATCACCAATCTCATTGCCAATGCCCTCTACCAGGGCAAGCGGGTGCTGTTCGTCGCCGAGAAGATGGCTGCGCTCAGTGTGGTACAGAAGCGGCTGGAGAAGATTCACCTCGGCCCTTTCTGCCTGGAGATGCACTCCAACAAGCTCACCAAACGGCACGTGCTGGACCAGCTGAAGAGGGCTCTTGACGTTGTACACATCGTTGAACCGGAGAAATACGCCCGCATGGCACAGCAGCTTTATGAGCAGAGGGGCAGCCTGATTGCCTATATGGAGGCACTGCACGATGTGAGGGGACAGGACGGGATGTCGGTCTACGACTGCATCACCCGCTATGAGTCGATCCGCACGCAGGGACTGGACTTCGATGTAAATGATAAGGAGCTGAAGAGGAATTTCCATGTTGACCGGCTTGACAGCTACGGTCATCTCCTTGCCGACCGCCTCAATGCCGTCCTCTCCCTCACCGGACAGCCCTCCACGCATCCGTTGCTCGGGCTGACCGTGACGGAAGACAACCTCACAGACCTTGGCGGACTGGCCTCACGCATGAAGGAGACCCTTGCCATCATCATGCAGGCGGACGGCAGGCGGACGGCCCTGGCCGATGCCGGGACCATCAGGGGTGGGCTGGAAAGGAACTGGAAGTCGGAGATTTTCAATGAGGATGCGCATGCCCTCTATGATGAGTGGCGGGCAGCCAGGGCACAATGGTTCCTGCCCCGTTTCTTTGCCCAGCGTAAGTTCATCAAAAGATTGAGACAATTCAATGAACTCATTATCAATCAGGATATTGAATTCTTCCTTTTAAAGTTTCTTGAATATGCGGAGAAACATGCTGAGATAGTCCGTGTACAGACAGCCATAAGCCAGTTCTTCACCATCAGCATGGCTGCCGACAGCCTGCCTGACAGTGCGCAGACGGCTGAACTCACGGCGAAACTGAACCGATGGGTGACCCATTTGGATGCCGCACGCGACTGGTATCAGTGGTGCGCCTACAAGAATGAGCTTCGCCAGGTTGGCCTGGGAGTCATTGCCAGGAAGATTGAGGAGGGTCCGGTGTCGGTCGGCACGCTGCGCGATGCGTTCTTCAAGACGCTGTTCAGGCATCTGGCAATGGAGAAGATAGCCCAGTCATCGGTACTTCGGACGTTTGAGGGTTCAATATTTGACGAGACAGTCGCCCGCTATCGGCAGCTGGCAAATGACTTCCAGCTTATCAGTCAGAAGGAGCTGTATGCCCGTCTGGCCGCCAATATCCCTCGGGTGACGGAGAATATTGACAACAGCAGCGAGATAGGACTGCTGAACCGGAACATCTCAAATGGCGGGCGGGGGCTCTCCCTGCGCGACCTGATTGACCAGATTCCGTCCCTTATGCCCCGCCTCTGCCCCTGCATGCTGATGAGCCCGATGTCAGTGGCGCAGTTTCTGGACCTGTCACAGGAGAAATTCGACCTTGTGGTGTTCGATGAGGCTTCGCAGATGCCCACCAGCGAGGCTGTGGGAGCCATCGCCAGGGGCAAGTCGGTCATCGTTGTCGGCGACCCAAGGCAGATGCCGCCAACGAGTTTCTTCAACTCGACAAGCGTCAGCGAGGACGAAGCCGACATGGATGACATGGAAAGCATACTGGAGGACTGCCGCACCCTGCAGATTCCCGCCTTGCAGCTGAACTGGCATTACCGCTCCAAGCATGAGTCGCTCATCGCCTTCTCCAATCATGAATACTATGACGGGACACTGATTACCTTCCCGTCAGCTGATGACCGGACAACCAAGGTCAAGTATAATTATGTGGAAGGGGTATACGACAAAGGGGGAAGAAGGTCGAACAAAAAGGAGGCGGAAGCCATCGTCAGCGAGATTGGAAGGCGGCTCTGCCTCCCCGGTCATGCGTCACAGAGCATCGGGGTCATCGCCTTCAGCGTCGTGCAGCAGAACCTCATAGAGGACCTGCTCACAGATCTGCTTGACAGCGACAAGGCCCTCCGTGAGGCTGCCGAGGAGATGTATGAGCCCATCTTCGTGAAGAATCTTGAGAACGTGCAGGGGGATGAGCGGGATGTTATCCTGTTCTCTATCGGCTACGGACCTGACAGGAATGGGAAAGTGTCCATGAATTTCGGACCATTGAACAATGCTGGTGGCGAGAGAAGGCTCAATGTTGCAGTGAGCCGGGCGAGAAGCGAGATGATTGTCTACTCCTCTCTGAAAGCCTCACAGATTGACCTCCGCCGATCAAAGGCAAAGGGCGTGGAGGGACTGAGGCACTTCCTGGAGTATGCCGAGCAGCAGATTCTGGTCAGGGCGGCTGGGAGCAGGCAAGGCACTGCCGACTCTGTCATAGCGGGGCAGATAGCGGCTGAATTGGAAAAGCGGGGCCATGAGGCCACGACAAATGTAGGACGGTCCAGCTTCAAGGTGAATGTGGCGGTCTGTGCGGACGGCACTCCGGGATGCTATGTGCTGGGCATCCTGCTCGATGGCGAGGGATACCACAATACCCAGACCACAAGTGACCGTGAAATCGTCCAGCCCAATGCGCTGGGAAGGCTTGGCTGGCGGGTCATGCGGGTATGGAGCGTGGACTGGCTCACCCATCCTGAACGGGTCATCAGCCGCATTGAGGCATGCCTGAGGGAGCAGCCTGCCGCACCCGGGAACTTCCATTCCACGGCAGACAGCTTCGACATGACCAAGGAAAAGACTGTCG
>JAILEG010000045.1 GCA_024688365.1 Prevotella sp. | reverse complement strand
GCACATAGAAACGAACGAATAGACAATTATGAGTACATCTTATGTATCTTTCCGTTACTTTTATTTTTACTTTGCAAGCAATTGTAAAGCGGGAAGTTGCGTGTAGATTTCAACTTATGAGAGTCATCAAAAAGAAATAGAAAACGAAACGGTCCCGCTCAACAGTGAGCAGGGCCGTTTTTCGGTTGGCAGCCAGCATGGGGACTGACCGTAACGACAAATAAACAGGCAGATGAAACGAATAGCGATACAAGGAGAGAGGGGTAGCTTCCACGACATTGCGGCTCACCAGTATTTTGCCGATGAGCAGTTACAGCTCACATGCTGCGACACCTTTGAGGAGGTGTTCGACAACGTGAGACGTGACCCAACGGTGATAGCCATGCTTGCCATTGAGAACACCATTGCCGGAAGCCTGCTCCACAATTATGACCTGCTGCGTGAGTCGGGAACAACAGTTGTGGGTGAGCAGCGCCTTCACATCCAGCATTGTATATGCTGTCTGCCTGATGATGACTGGTCGACGGTGCAGGAAGTACATTCTCACCCCGTCGCTCTCATGCAGTGCCGTTCTTTTCTTGCCAATCATCCTGACATCAAGGCTGTTGAGGCTGAGGACACGGCAGGAGCCGCGGAGTATATATCAAAGTATAACTGCCGTGGCTGGGCTGCCATCTGTGCAGCCAGCGCGGCAAAGCTCTATGGGCTGAAGGTGCTTGAGGACTCCATAGAGGACAACAAGCATAACTTTACCCGCTTTCTCATAGCCTGTAATCCGCAGAAGGCCGACTTCCTCCGCCCACTGACTGAGACCAACAAGGCAAGTATCGTGTTCTCGCTGCCACATCAGGAGGGGTCACTGAGCAAGATTCTCACCATTCTCTCGTTCTATGACATCAACCTGACCAAGATTCAGTCTCTTCCCGTTATCGGGCATGAGTGGGAGTACCTCTTCTATGTCGATGTGACATTTGATAATCTTACGCGTTACCGTCAGTCGATAGATGCCATAACCCCCTTGGTGGGGAGCATCAAGATTCTTGGAGAGTATAGGGAGAGATGAACGTCATGGAGCTGAGTGGTTTTCTCCTACACCAAGGCTCCTTGGCACAGATGAACATAAATAAAGACGATGATGATAAAGCCAGCAAACAGAGTGAGTGAGGTACAGGAGTACTACTTCTCACGCAAACTGAAGGAAGTGGCACGGATGAATGACGAAGGGCAGGATATTATCTCCCTCGCTATCGGCAGTCCGGACATGCCACCCTCGAAGCAAACGATTGACAAACTGTGCGAGGTTGCCTGCCAGCCGACGGCACATGGTTATCAGCCCACAATGGGTACACCCGAGCTAAGGCAGGCTATGGCAGGCTTTTACAAGCGGTGGTACGGTGTGGAGATTGATCCGAAGACCGAGGTGCAGCCCTTGATAGGCTCGAAGGAAGGTATCCTGCATGTGACTTTGGCATTTGTCAATTCCGGTGAGCAGGTGTTGGTGCCTGATCCTGGCTACCCGACCTACACCTCCCTGTCGAGGATTCTTGGTGCTGAGGTTGTGAACTACAGTCTCAGAGAGGACAACGGATGGCAGCCTGACTTTGACGAATTGGAGAAAACGGACCTGAGCCGTGTCAGGCTGATGTGGACGAACTATCCCAATATGCCCACGGGGGGCAATGCCCGTCGTGAGACTTATGAGCGTCTGGTCAGTTTTGCGCAGCGTCATAATATCGTTGTGGTGAACGACAATCCTTACTCGTTCATCCTCAATGAGGGCGATAAGCTCAGTCTGATGCAGATTCCGGGTGCAAAGGATTGCTGCATAGAGTTCAACTCCCTGTCGAAGGCCTATAACATGCCTGGTTGGCGTGTGGGTATGTGCGTCAGCAACCCAACGTTCATCTCATGGATATTGAAAATCAAGAGCAACATAGACTCTGGAACGTTCCGTGGCATACAGCTGGCTGCGGCTGCGGCTCTCAACACCAATACCGAGGAATGGCATCGGCAGTACAATATAGAGGTTTACCGCCGCCGGCGCAAGATAGCTGAGGGCATCATGGGGCTCTTGGGCTGTACGTTTGACCCTGCCCAGGTAGGCATGTTCCTCTGGGGAAAGATTCCCGGGAAATATGCCGATGTGGAGGAACTGACCGAGCGGGTGCTGCATGAGGCACGCGTCTTCATCACGCCAGGATTCATCTTCGGCAGTAAGGGCTGCCGCTACATCCGCATTTCTCTTTGTGCCAAGGATGAGAAGATGGTGGAGGCATACAAGCGCATTGCTGCCCTTGCGTGGTAAACGGAGTATCAAAAGGAAAGTGAAACAAAAAAAATATAAGATTATGGAATTAGACTTACAACCCCTGAATCTTCCGAGTGACAACGAACGCCCCATCGTCATTGCAGGCCCTTGCTCTGCCGAGACGGAGGAGCAGGTGATGAGTACGGCACGTGAGCTGGCTGCCAAGGGCTGCCACATGTTCCGTGCCGGTGTGTGGAAGCCACGCACCAAGCCTGGAGGCTTTGAGGGTAACGGCGAGAAGGCGCTGCCCTGGATGAAGCAGGTGAAGGAAGAGACAGGCATGCTCGTCGCCACTGAGGTGGCCACACCGGAGCATGTGGAACTGGCGATGAAATATGACATGGACGTGCTTTGGGTGGGTGCGCGCACCTCGGCCAATCCGTTTGCCATGCAGTCATTGGCTGATGCCATGAAGGGACTCGATGTGCCGGTGCTGGTGAAAAACCCGGTCAACCCTGACCTGGAGCTGTGGATTGGTGCCCTGCAGCGCATCAACCAGGCAGGCATCAAGCGGCTGGGTGCCATCCACCGTGGTTTCTCCAGCTATGACAAGAAGATTTACCGTAATCTCCCCATGTGGCAGATTCCCATCGAGCTGCACCGCCGTGTTCCTGACCTGCCTATCATCTGTGACCCGAGCCACATTGGCGGACGGCGCGACCTGATTGCCCCGTTGTGCCAGCAGGCTATGGATCTGGGATTTGACGGACTGATCGTCGAGAGCCACTGTAATCCTGATGAGGCATGGAGCGATGCCAAGCAGCAGGTGACACCCGATATCCTTGACTATATCCTCTCGTTGCTTGTCGTGCGTGATGAACACTCAACGACCGAAGGCATCCGCCGTCTCCGTTCGCAGATTGATGAGCTTGACAACACACTGATGGATCTTCTTGCCAAGCGGTTCCGTGTCTGCCGTGAGATAGGCACGTTCAAGAAGGAGCATAACATGACCGTCCTGCAGGCTGCCCGTTATAATGAGATCCTGGAGAAGCGTGGTGCGCAGGCAAGCCTCTGCGGTATGGATCCAGAGTTTGCCGCCCAGGTGTTCGAGTTGATACACGAGGAGAGCGTGCGCCAGCAGCTGTCGATAGTCAATCAGTAAGATGAGAGGGTGCTGGGTGTTGGGTGTTGAATGTTGGGTGTTGATGGTGTGACTCTCACTATTCGTCATTATTCAACATTTCCCCATCATCCATCTCCCCACTATTCATTATCACCCAACACCCAACACTCAACATTCAACACCTATGAAAATACTGATCATGGGCGCAGGCAAGATGGGGAGTTTCTTCATCGACCTGCTTAGCTTTGAACACGAGGTGGCTGCATACGAGAAGGATGCACGCCGGCTTCGGTTCACCTACAACTGTCAGCGGTTCACCACCCTGGACGAGATCAAGGCATTCCGTCCCGAGCTGGTTATCAATGCCGTAACGGTGAAATATACGATTCCTGCCTTTGAGGAGGTGCTGCCGGCCTTGCCGAAGGACTGCATCATCTCTGACATCAGTTCGGTAAAGACTGGTCTGAAAGCGTGGTATGACGCATGTGGGCATCCGTATGTGTCAACCCATCCGATGTTCGGCCCTACGTTCGCCAACCTCAACCAGCTCAGCGAGGAGAATGCCATCATCATCACTGAGGGCGACTACATGGGGCGTATCTTCTTCAAGGATCTCTATCAGAAGTTAGGTCTGAACATCTATGAGTACAGCTTTGAGGAACATGACAGGACGGTGGCCTACTCGTTGAGCATCCCTTTTGTCTCCACGTTTGTCTTTGCGGCTGTCATGAAGCATCAGGATGCTCCCGGAACCACTTTCAAACGGCACATGCGTATTGCCAAGGGAGTGCTGAACGAGGACGACTACCTGCTTCAGGAAATTCTCTTCAATCCGTACACGCACGACCAGGTGTCGCAGATCCGCACGGAGCTGAAGGAGCTGCTCCGGATCATTGACGACAAGGACGCCGCAGGCATGAAGGAATATCTCACCAAGATACGCAGGCATGTGGCTCGGGATATTGAAATTCAGCGGATTTAGCAGACTGACCTCCTAAGGCGGTCTGAGAGACGTTCCGTGTTTCCTGGGGAGAGACTGGGAGACACTTCCTGTGGCGAAAGTCGACTGTCGGTATGGGCCAGTCACCTTACTCCTGCGCCTTGCCTGTGCTGTCCGTGTCCAGCGTGAGCGTACTCGGTGCTGGACCTCTCCCGTACTTCAGCTAAAGTATCCGACTACTTCACGTGCAGTAGTCGAGTATTTCACGTGAAGTATTGCGTGGCTTGCCATACTGGCTGTTGCAGTTGCTTAATGGGTGGATAGTACCGGCAGGCAGTTGATGTCTGATTAAGTAAATAACTTCTTCTTTAATTTCGGTTATGCGCACCATTTTGGTTTTTCTCCTTCTCCTCTGTCCCTTGCTCTCCGCCGCTCAGTCACGTCTCACTGTCGTAGAGCTGAATGCAGAGAACCTATTTGACACGCAACATGACACACTGAAGAATGATCTGGAGTTCATGCCAGAATCGCCCCGGCACTGGACAAGGGGAAAGTATTGGGACAAGCTGAACAGGATAGGGCAGGAGATTATCTCATGTGGCGAGGACAGTACAGGCTGGCAGATGCCCGACCTCGTGGGGCTGTGCGAGGTGGAGAACGACAGCGTCCTGCGTGATCTTACCAAGCGTTCGCTGCTTCGCAAGGCACGGTATGAGTATGTGATGACCGCCTCTCCTGATGAGCGTGGCATTGATGTGGCCTTGCTTTACTCTCCTTTCTCCTTTCGGCTGATTAAAGCCGACACGATAAGGGTGGTGCCCTTGAAGGGCATGCGCCCCACACGTGACATCCTGCATGTGGAGGGCGAGGTGATAAACGGCGATACGCTTCATGTTTTTCTCGTCCATGCGCCGAGCCGTTCAGGAGGAGAGCTTTATTCCCGGCCCTTCAGAAAATGTGTGATGGAACGGTTGTGCGGTGCGGTCGACTCCCTGCGCTGCCGGCAGGCCGATGCTCGGGTGCTGGTGATGGGCGATTTCAATGACTATGCTGACAGTCCATCACTGCAGGTGGCTTATGGGCATGGGCTTGTCAATGTGTCGGCACAGGCTAAGGGAAGCAATGGGGCTAAAGGCACTTACCGCTACCGTGGAGAGTGGGGCAGTCTTGACCAGGTTCTGGTCAGCGTCAGCTTGCAGCCCTCAGTGGGCCGATGCCGTATCAATGACATGCCGTTCCTGCTGGAAGAAGACAAAAAATACGGCGGGGTGAAGCCTCGCCGTAATTATAATGGTATGCGTTATAACAGGGGATTCAGCGATCATTTGCCGCTGGTGCTGCCGCTGGAGCTTAGATAGAGTCGGCGGGCAGTTCATCCTCCTCGCCGGAGCCTTCATTGTCGGAACCCAATCCCATGCCATCCAACAGCCCGCCCAGGGCTGAGCCAACAGTCCCTTTGATAGCATCAGCCACAGGGTCAACGACATTCTCTTGAAACATCTGCTGTGCCTTTTGCCTGAGTTGATTCTCTACTTTCACCTCTGCATTCTTGTAGTATTTGTCAGCAGCTTTCTTTACATCTTCCTTGTCAACCGTGAAGATATGCCCTAAGAGTCCCACAGAGACGGTGTGGTCCTTGCCATCATAGTGTACTTTCCCGACCGAGAAGATAATGTGGTTGTCAACAGTCACGAGATTGTCGACCGCAGCCTGCATCACCTTGCTTGTAAATGCGTTGCTGATAGTGCGGAAAGCCTGCGCCATGAGGTCATCCTCGAAGGTTGAGTCAGTATCGTTCGCCGCATCAGTGACAGTTGATGTGATGACATTTGCCAAGGCCTCCTTATGTTGTTCGGTCTTTGGACAGGTGAGAATCAGGACAGCGATGAGGGCAACGAGTGCTGTCAAAATCCCTAACAGACAGCCCGTGTGGCTCTTTTTGCGGGGAGGCTGCTGAGGAGGGTAGGGTGGTTGGCAGGACTGTTGGTGCAGTGGTTGTGCCTCTACGTATGGGGCTTCCTCCTCAATAGGGTTGCCTTGCACGGGGGCTTCTTCGTCCGGAGCCTCTCCCTGCTGGTTGTCTGTTTCCTCTTCGGACTTGGCTTTTGCGCCTGTTGCTGCTTCAGTGGCTGTGCCAGGCTGCCCGGTGGCGGCATCCTTCTTCATCAGGACAGGGCGCAGCTCTTCAATCTGCCATGCCGGAGTCCATTGGCTGCCATTGGCTGGCATGACCAGTGATGTGGCATCAATGCCTCGTCCCTCCAGTTCGCTGATACTGTAGGGACCTCTTTTCTCATTATCAATGCTGATGTAATATTCCATTGTCTTGTTCTTTTAGCCGGATGCACATGGGGAAGGTCCGTGGCCCATTCCTTGCTCATGCCCTGCGGTTGGTAAATCGCTGCGAAATTATATATTATTTCTGAATGTGCAAAGTATTTAGTGATTTTTTGCACAAAGGGTATTTATGTGAGCATGATTGTCGGCCGTGTTTTTTAAAATACATTAAATAGGTAGTAAGGTCGACTTGTTTTGATTACCTTTTTACTAACTTTGCGTATAGTTTCAAAATAATAAGTATACTTTAAAAGCAATGTTTGAAAATTTAAGTGATCGTCTTGAACGCTCCTTTAAGATACTCAAGGGAGAAGGAAAGATAACGGAGATAAACGTAGCCGAGACGCTGAAGGACGTACGCAGGGCGCTGCTTGATGCCGATGTCAACTATAAAGTAGCCAAGTCGTTTACTGACACTGTAAAGCAGAAGGCTTTGGGTATGAACGTGCTGACCGCAGTCAAGCCAGGACAGCTCATGGTGAAGATTGTACATGATGAGCTGGCTGAGCTGATGGGTGGAGAGTCGGTTGGGCTGAACCTGTCGGGTCGTCCTTCCATTATCCTGATGAGTGGTCTGCAAGGCTCGGGTAAGACTACTTTCTCCGGTAAGTTGGCAAACATGCTGAAGACAAAGGAACATAAGAATCCTTTGCTGGTGGCTTGTGACGTTTACCGTCCGGCTGCCATTGACCAGCTGAAGGTTGTGGGCGAGCAGGTTGGTGTGCCAGTCTACAGTGAGCCTGGCAACAAGACTGTGAACGAGATTGCTGACCATGCCCTTGCAGAGGCTAAGGCTAAGGGCAACGATGTCGTCATCATTGATACTGCCGGCCGTCTGGCGGTTGATGAGGAGATGATGAACGAGATTGAGAGCCTGAAAAACCACGTACACCCTGATGAGACACTGTTTGTGGTTGACTCCATGACGGGTCAGGATGCTGTCAATACGGCCAAAGAGTTCAATGACCGGCTCGATTTCAATGGTGTTGTCCTCACCAAGTTGGATGGTGACACCCGTGGCGGTGCGGCATTGTCAATCCGTACGGTTGTCACAAAGCCTATCAAGTTCATCGGTACGGGTGAGAAAATGGAGGCGATTGACGTGTTCCATCCTGGCCGTATGGCTGACCGAATCTTGGGCATGGGCGATGTAGTCTCACTCGTTGAGCGCGCACAGGAGCAGTTTGACGAGGAAGAGGCCAAGCGTCTTCAGAAGAAGATTCAGAAGAACCAGTTTGACTTCAACGACTTCTACAACCAGATTCAGCAAATCAAGAAGATGGGCAATCTGAAGGATCTTGCCTCGATGATACCTGGTGTAGGCAAGGCTATCCGTGATGTTGATATTGATGACAATGCCTTCAAGGGTATTGAGGCGATCATTCAGAGTATGACTCCGAAGGAACGTACCAATCCCGAGGTGCTGAACAACTCACGCCGGCAGCGTATTGCCAAGGGATCGGGTACGAATATCCAGGAGGTGAACCGCCTGATAAAGCAGTTTGACCAGACCCGTAAGATGATGAAGATGGTGACTGGCTCAAAGATGGCTGGCATGATGAGTCGTATGAAAGGTATGAAGAACATGCCTGGAATGCCTGACATGCCAAAGCTGTGATAGAATTTTTAGGAGAACTAAGGAATATATGGAATATCAGTTGATTGACGGAAAGGCTACCGCCACCGCTATCAAGCAGGAAATTGCTGAGGAGGTAAAGGCCATTGTGTCTGCAGGGGGCAAGCAACCCCATCTGGCAGCTGTGCTGGTGGGTCATGATGGTGGCAGCGAGACCTATGTGAGGAATAAGGTGATAGCCTGTGAGCAGTGTGGATTCAAGTCTACACTTATCCGTTATGAGGCGGATGTGACTGAGGAAGAGCTCCTTGCTTGTGTCGATAGACTGAACAAGGATGAGGATGTGGATGGGTTTATCGTCCAGTTGCCTCTGCCCAGGCATATAGATGAGCAGAAGATTATCATGGCAGTCGACTATCGGAAAGATGTGGACGGCTTCCATCCGATCAATGTTGGCCGTATGTCAATCGGGCTTCCTTGCTTCATCTCTGCCACTCCGTTAGGAATACTGACACTGCTGCGGCATTACCACATTGAGACTTCTGGCAAGAAGTGTGTCGTGCTTGGACGCAGTAATATTGTCGGGAAACCTATGGCGCAACTGATGATGCAGAAACAGTATGGCGATGCGACGGTCACTGTCTGCCACTCTCATTCCAAGGACTTGAGAAAAGAGTGTCGGGAGGCTGATATTATCATCGCTGCCATTGGCAAGCCAGACTTCGTTACGGCTGACATGGTGAAGGAAGGTGCCGTGATAATTGATGTCGGCACAACCCGCGTGTCCGATCCGAGCCGTAAGTCTGGTTTCCGCCTGAATGGTGACGTGAAGTTTGACGAGGTGGCTCCCCGCTGCTCTTTCATCACTCCGGTTCCCGGTGGTGTTGGTCCGATGACCATCTGCTCACTGATGAAGAATACGTTGGCGGCAGGCAAGAAAGAATATTATAAGTGAACAAGTATGCAAGTAGGCGGGTGCATGAGTGAATAAGCTGACGTATAAACGAGGTGACAAGTAAACGGGTAGACGGGTCGATTAATTGATGACTGCACAAGTTGTCAGATCAAAAGGGAGACACGTTGCGTTGGATTATCGAAAGCAGACGGACAATGAAAAATAACCCGCTCGCTCGTCTGCCCAGCCCATTTCAACCATAAGGCCAATGACTGCAGAGGAATATTTCCAGCTCGGTAACGAGTGCAGGAAGAAGGGTGACTGGCAGCATGCCCTGAACAACTATATGGAGGCTATAGAGTTAAATCCTGACTCGCCTGCCGTGGAAGCGAAGGAGATGCTGGAGAATATTCTCAACTTCTATAACAAGGATGCTTACAATCCTTAAAATACAAAAACTATGAGCAAGATGAAAGGTGCCATCGTAGTAAACACTGACCGCTGCAAGGGATGCCAACTGTGCATCGTTGCATGCCCGAAAGATGTGATTGCCTTGGCTCAGAAAAAAGTAAATGTCCACGGTTACCCGTATGTGGAATCGGCAGTGCCAGACAGCTGCATTGGCTGCGCTGCCTGTGCAACGGTCTGCCCCGACGGATGTATTACGGTTTATCGTAAAAGAGTGGAGGAATGATTATGGCAGAACAAGAAGTGAAACTGATGAAAGGGAATGAAGCCATTGCCCATGCTGCGATCCGTTGTGGCACCGATGGGTATTTTGGTTATCCCATCACTCCGCAGAGTGAGATAATAGAGACGCTGGCTGAGCTGAAACCTTGGGAAACGACTGGTATGGTTGTCCTGCAGGCTGAGAGTGAGGTTGCCTCCATCAATATGATTTATGGTGGCGCCGGTGCCGGTAAGCGTGTGATGACATCATCCTCATCGCCTGGCATTGCATTGATGCAGGAAGGTATCAGCTACATGGCTGGTGCTGAGATTCCCGGAGTGTTTGTGAATGTGCAGCGTGGAGGTCCTGGACTGGGAACCATCCAGCCCTCTCAGAGTGACTATTTCCAGGCAACTCGTGGTGGCGGCAATGGCGACTATAATGTCATTGTACTGGCTCCGAACTCAGTTCAGGAGATGGCCGACTTCGTTGACTTGGCATTTGAGCTGGCATTCAAGTACCGTAATCCAGCAATGATACTCTCAGATGGTGTCATTGGGCAGATGATGGAGAAGGTGGTTCTTCCACCAATGAAGCCCCGTCGTACGGAAGAGGAGATTCGTAAGGAGTGTCCTTGGGCATCCATCGGGCGCACCCCTGACCGCGAGCCAAACATACTGACCTCTCTGGAGCTGAAGCCTGAGGTGATGGAGGTTAAGAATCTTCATCTTCAGGAGAAGTACAGAAAGATCGAGGAGCATGAAGTCCGTTATGAGACACAGCAGTGTGAGGATGCCGATTACGTCATCGTCAGCTTCGGAAGTGCCGCCCGTATTGGTGAGAAGGCTGTGGAGCTGGCCCGTGAGGAAGGTCTGAAGGTCGGTCTTTTCCGTCCTATCACGCTTTGGCCTTTTCCAGGCAAGCAGCTTGCAGAGTTGATGAAGGGCAAGAAAGGTGTGCTGGTAAGTGAGATCAATGCCGGACAGATGGTGCAGGACGTGCGTCTTGCTATCAATGGCGCACTGCCTGTAGAGCATTTTGGCCGCTTGGGTGGCATTGTTCCTGAGCCGGAAGAGATTGTCAAGGCTCTCAAGGAGAAGTTAGTAAAGTAAGAAGGAGGAAGCATTATGGCAAATGATATCATATCACCGGAAAATCTGGTGTATAAGAAGCCAGCCTTGATGAATGATACGGCAATGCACTATTGCCCTGGCTGTTCACATGGTGTGGTACATAAGTTGGTGGCAGAGGTTATCGAGGAAATGGGCATGAGCGACAAGTCGGTGGGTGTCTGCCCTGTGGGCTGTGCCGTCTTCGCTTACCGTTATCTTGATATTGACTGGCAGGAGGCGGCCCACGGTCGTGCGCCAGCGGTGGCGACAGGTATCAAGCGTCTCTGGCCAGACCGGTTGGTCTTCACTTATCAGGGTGATGGCGACCTTGCCTGCATAGGCACAGCTGAGACTATCCATGCGTTGAACCGTGGCGAGAATGTGCCAATCATCTTCATCAACAATGCCATCTATGGAATGACAGGTGGGCAGATGGCCCCGACCACCCTGATCGGTCAGAAGACGGCGACCTGCCCTTACGGGCGTGATCCTGAGATTCACGGCTATCCGCTGAACATAACGGAGCTGGCAAGTCACCTGAAAGGAACCTGCTATGTTACCCGGCAGAGTGTTGACTCCGTTGCCTCCATTCAGAAAGCCAAGCGTGCCATACGTAAGGCATTTGAGGCAAGCATGCAGGGAAAAGGCAGCTCGCTGATAGAGATTGTTGCCACCTGTAACAGCGGGTGGAAGCTCTCACCGGTGAAAGCCAATGAATGGATGCGTGAGAATATGTTTCCGGAGTATGTGAAGGGTGACCTGAAAGATACAACAGGACTGTAGGAGATGCTGAAGAGGAAATGGGTGATCCCATTTCCGTCATAGCCTCCCTATATAATAATAAGGTGTAAAAATGAAAACAGAGATAATAATTAGCGGTTTCGGTGGTCAGGGTGTTCTCTCGATGGGCAAGATCCTGGCTTATTCGGGTCTGATGGAGGATAAGGAGGTAACCTGGATGCCGGCTTACGGACCAGAGCAGCGTGGCGGTACGGCCAACGTGACGGTCATTGTCAGTGACAAGCGTATCTCTTCGCCCATTCTCAGTAAGTATGATGTAGCGATTGTCTTGAACCAGCCTTCGCTGGATAAGTTTGAATCCAAGGTGAAACCGGGGGGAATTCTCATCTATGACGGCTATGGTGTCATTAATCCGCCTACCCGTAAGGACATTGCCGTCTACAGGATAGACGCGATGGACAAGGCTGCTGAGATGAAGAATGCCAAGGTGTTCAACATGATAGTATTGGGCGGGCTGCTGAAGGTTTGCCCCGTTGTCAGCACGGATGGTCTGCAGAAGGCACTCTACAAGAGCCTGCCCGAGCGTCATCACAGTCTGATTCCGCTGAATATGCAGGCTGTGGATGCCGGTATGGAGATAATAGTAAAACAATAAAACAAAAATAAAACCTGATTTTTTATAACTCTCTAATTTGTTGAAGGGTCCTAAGCAGTGATGCTACGGGGCCCTTTTTTCTTTCGCCTTGCTTTGCCGCAGTGTGTAAATGCTTATATATAAGGTGCATAACTCTTTCTGTTCTATTATACCTTTTTTATGGTATCTTTTGCTTGTCATAGGTTCTCTTCATATACTTTTTATTAAAATTATTTGGCAGTATCATAATTTTTTTATTACTTTGCACCCAAATTATGATAGTAGATATTATATCTTTTAAATATTAATTAATTCAGAGAGACATGAAAAAGTTAGTTTTATTTTTGGCTGCCGCCTCAATGGCAGCATCTGTTTCAGCCCAGACTGTAGCAGAAAGCAAGACTTTTGACAACATCTATGTTGGTATCAACGGTGGTGTTGCAACAAAGACGACAGGTCACAAGTGGCTGAGCGATCTTGATCCGAACTTCGGTGTTCGCGTTGGTCGTTACTTCACTCCTGTATTTGGTCTGGCTCTTGAGGGTAATGCATATTTCTCAAACAAGCCTTGGAACACTACAGGCACTGCAGTTCGTGCAACAAACGTCAGCTTGCTCGGTACTGTAAACCTCAGCAACTGGTTCGGTGGTTACAAGGGCGAGCCACGTGCTTTTGAAGTAAGCGCACTCTATGGCTTCGGCTGGGGTCATGTGTTCACAAGCAATAAGGAGTTTGAGAATAGAACGGAGAACAACCGCAACCGCATGACATCCAAGGCAGCTCTTGACTTCGCTTTCAACTTCGGTTCACAGAAGCAGTGGCAGGTTTATGTTGAGCCTTCTATCAACTTCGCATTCCTGGGCAACTCTCACTCTAAGGAGTATGACCTGCAGGGCAAGCTGGTTGATGTAAATGAGGGCTATGGCTACAAGACTGCTGCACAGTCTGGTCAGCCTGCTTACAATATCAACAACTCTTTCGTACAGCTGAATGCTGGTATCGTTTACAAGTTCAAGAACTCTAACGGTACTCATAACTTCACAATCGTCACTCCACGTGACCAGGCAGAGATTGACGCTCTGAACGCTCAGATCAATGAGCTGCGCAACCGCAAGCCAGAGGTTATTACCAAGGAAATTGTCAAGGAGGTTCCTGCTGTTAAGGAATTCACCGTTTCTGACCTTGTATTCGTAACCTTCGCACAGGGCAAGTCTGCACTGACTAATGATGCTAAGGCAGCTCTTGACAACATCAAGGAGGGTAGCCACGTTCAGGTGATCGGTACTGCATCTCCAGAGGGTTCTAAGGAACTCAACGACCGCCTGTCTCAGGCTCGTGCTGACGTAGTTGCTGACTACCTCAAGACACGTGGTGTCACTGTTGACGAGGCAACTGGTAAGGGCGTACAGGGTACAACTTCCAACCGTCTGGCAGTTGTTTACGTAAAGTAAATCAGACGTTGTCCGGGTGGCCTGTTCCCCCGGCAGAATAATTACAAAGGAGTGTGTCAGCATGACACACTCCTTTTTTGTAGCCCTCTCCAAACCTCTTGCGTGCTTACGGATGGACGGCTCTCCCCTCAGGTATGTGCTTTCATACAGGCTGTGGTGCCTGCTTCCCCTGTATCTGCACTCCGACAGACTCCTACTTGTGTGTGGATTACTTCAGTACTTCATGTGAAGTATTCGGGTACTTCTGCTGCAATACTCCGCTACTTCACGTGAAGTATTATGCCGATGCGGGGCCAGAGGATTTCCTTCCAGGCAGATTGTCTGATAGTTGAGGGCTTGTCCGGTGTTCTTATGCGTAGGAATCGGTGGAAACTGCTGGTTGATCGTGCATGTTTATGTGCTTTAATTATAAAAAAACAGTGTAATTATCCTATATGTAAGAATTTTCCGTTGTTTGTGTTCTGAATTGTTGCTTTTCGTCAACTTTAAGTTTGCATTTGTTTGGCTAATAATTAAAAACTGACTACCTTTGCAAAAAATAATGCAAACGAGGGTAAAATAAATAGTGCTTTCATTTTTCCGTATGCAACTTGTCTTTGCAACGTCATCCATGATTCATGGCAGGCGGAATGGTTATAGGAAAGTTCTGAAATAATTAATAGATATGAAGCATCAGTTGAGAAGTACCGTATGTACGGAAGGTAGGAAGATGGCAGGAGCGCGGGCATTGTGGGTTGCCGCAGGTATGAAGCAGGAGCAGTTCGGGAAGCCTATTATTGCCATTGTGAATTCTTTCACACAGTTTGTCCCTGGCCACACGCATTTGCATGAAGTGGGACAGATAGTCAAGGCTGAGATTGAGAAGATGGGATGCTATGCCGCAGAGTTCAACACGATAGCCATTGACGATGGCATCGCTATGGGGCATGACGGCATGCTGTACTCTTTGCCCTCGCGTGATATTATTGCCGATTCCGTGGAATATATGGTCAATGCCCACAAGGCTGATGCCATGATCTGCATATCCAACTGTGACAAGGTCACACCGGGCATGCTGATGGCCTCCATGCGCCTGAACATCCCCACGGTGTTCTGTTCGGGAGGGCCTATGGAGGCAGGCAAGTGGCGTGGCGAGAATGCCGACCTTATCACGGCTATGATTGGCGGTGCTGATGAGGAACTGAGTGATGATGAGGTGAGCAGGCTGGAGCAGTGCGCCTGTCCAGGCTGTGGTTGTTGCTCGGGTATGTTCACGGCCAATTCCATGAACTCGCTGACGGAGGCTATCGGCCTGGCCCTGCCGGGTAACGGAACGATTCTTGCCACGCATAAGAACCGCATTGAGCTTTTCAAGGCTGCCGCCCGTCAGGTTGTAAAAAATGCCCTGGCCTACTACGAGGACGGTGATGAGAGTGTCTTGCCACGTAATATTGCCACCCGTCAGGCTTTCCTCAATGCCATGACGCTGGATATCGCGATGGGTGGCTCAACGAATACAGTACTCCATCTGCTGGCCGTGGCCCAGGAAGGCGAGGTGGATTTCAAGATGGATGATATAGATGCCTTGAGCCGTAAGGTGCCTTGCCTTTGCAAGCTGTCGCCTAACACGCAGAAATATAGCGTGCAGGAGTGTAACCGTGCCGGGGGTATCCTCGGTATTCTGAACGAGCTGAACAAGGGTGGCCTGATAGATGGCAGTGTCCGTCGGGTGGATGGAATGACATTGGCTGAAGCCATGACGAAATATGACATCACGGGAGACAGGATGGATGCCGAGGCGGAGCGTATTTACCATAGTGCGCCAGGCAACCGCTTCTCAACGAGGATGGGCAGTCAGGACACACAGTGGGATTCGCTCGACACGGATCGTTCCGCTGGCTGCATCCGTGATATGGAGCATGCTTATACGAAGGACGGTGGCCTGGCTGTACTCTTCGGTAATATAGCGCAGGATGGCTGCGTGGTCAAGACGGCAGGTGTGGCATCAGAGTTGTGGCATTTTGAGGGGCCGGCTGTTGTGTTCGACTCTCAGGAGGATGCCTGTGAGGGTATCCTTGGGGGCAAGGTGAAGTCGGGCGACTGTGTGGTCATCACGCATGAAGGGCCGAAAGGCGGTCCAGGCATGCAGGAGATGCTTTACCCGACTTCCTATATCAAGAGCCGCCATTTGGGCAAGGAATGTGCGCTGATTACTGACGGGCGCTTCTCGGGTGGTACCAGCGGGCTGAGCATTGGGCATATCTCGCCAGAGGCGGCAAACGGCGGCAACATCGGAAAGATAAAGGATGGTGACATCATTGAGATCGACATCCCGTCAAGAAGCATCAGCGTGAAGCTGAGTGATGAAGAGTTAAGTGCCCGTCCACAGCAGCCACTGAAGCGCAAGCGTGTTGTCTCCAAGGCTTTGCGTGCTTATGCGCAGAGTGTGTCGAGTGCTGACAAGGGCGGGGTGAGGATTATTGACTGAGGTGTCTCCGGATAGTAATCCTTTTTTTTAAAATTTTTGAGAAGTATAGGTTATGACAGAAACTACGGATAAGAAGAGTACGGTGGAGACTGCTTCGCCAGTTGGTTTACAGAGCCGTCCGCATTTCCCGAAGATAGGAGAGACATGCAGCGGTTCGGAGATTTTGATGAGAGCGTTGTATCAGGAGGGAGTGAAGACCATTTTCGGCTATCCTGGCGGTGCCATAATGCCGGTCTATGATGACCTGCTGAAGTACACAGAGGGAGAGGATGCTTGGTTCCACCACGTTCTTGTCCGTCATGAGCAGGCGGCAGCTCATGCGGCAGAAGGCTTTGCACGCGTCAGCGGTGAGGTAGGTGTAGCCATTGTGACGAGTGGTCCAGGTGCCACCAACACGCTGACAGGTGTGGCTGATGCGATGATGGACTCAACACCGATAGTGGTCATAGCCGGGCAGGTGGGTGTCAGCTCTTTAGGTTCTGATGCTTTTCAGGAGGTTGACCTTGTAGGTGTGGCGCAGCCCATCTCAAAGTGGAGCTATCAGATACGCCGTCCAGAGGATGTGGCATGGGCTGTGAGCCGTGCGTTCTATATAGCCCGCAGTGGTCGTCCAGGGCCTGTCGTTCTCGATTTTCCGCGTAATGCGCAGACGGGAAAGTGTGAGTGGCAACCGGGAAAGGTTGACCATGTACGCTCTTACCATCCCTATCCGAAGCTGAATCCTGAGGCTGTCAGGGCAGCAGCCTGTCTGATCAACAATGCCAGGAAGCCTATGGCGCTTGTGGGACAAGGCGTAGAGTTAGGTGAGGCGCAGGAGGAGTTGCGTGAGTTTCTTGAGAAAGCCGACATTCCCGCAGGCCGCACCTTGCTGGGACTGTCAGCTCTTCCGAGTGACCATCCGCTCAACGTGGGTATGTTGGGCATGCACGGCAATTATGCGCCCAATGTGAAGCAGCAGGAGTGCGATGTGCTGATAGCCATTGGTATGCGCTTCTCTGACCGTGTGACAGGCAATCTGAGAACATATGCCAAGCAGGCTAAGGTCATCCACCTTGATATAGACCCAGCTGAGATTGACAAGAATGTGCCGACTGATGTAGCCGTCATTGGCGACTGTAAGGAGAGTCTGCCAGCTCTGACGGCTCTTCTGAGGAAGGCTGACCACCATGAATGGCGTGAGTCCTTTGCCCCGTTGCATGCCAAAGAGACCGAGGAAGTCATAGAGCCACACATCCATCCGGCGGAAGGTCCGTTGCTGATGGGGGAGATCATCAACCTTGTAGCCCAGCTGACAGGAGGCAATGCCGTACTGGTGAATGATGTGGGTGAGAACCAAATGTTCTCCAGCCGTTATTTCAAGTATAAAAACAGCCGCTCGGTCGTGACGAGCGGAGGATTAGGGACAATGGGATTCGGGCTTCCGGCAGCTGTCGGTGCGACTTTCGGAACAGATAGGACGGTATGCTTCTTCGTTGGCGACGGCGGGCTGCAGATGAGCATTCAGGAGTTCGGTACGATTATGGAGCAGCAATGCCCTGTGAAGATTATCCTGTTGAACAACAATTATTTAGGCAATGTCCGCCAGTGGCAGGACCTGATGTACGACCATCGCCATTCCTTCACCCGCATGCTGAACCCCCGTTATGATGATCTGGCCAAGGCTTACAACATCCCATACGCGCTGGTGACCGAGCGTAAGGATCTTGCAATGCAGGTTGAGAGGATGCTGTCGGCTGACGGTCCGTTCTTCCTGGAATGTGCGGTGAAGGAAAATGAGAATATCCTCCCGATGGTAGTGCCAGGCACATCAATTGATGAAATGGCATTACACCTTGATATTTAAAATGCGTTTCGTGCGGTAAACAATTGATATTTATGGCTGATAGGAATACAGATAAGATGAAGAGAGAGGAAGCCGGAGTCTCCTGTGAGGTTAAGTTGTACACGCTGCTGGTTTATTCTGAGAATGTTGCCGGTGTGCTGAACCAGATAACGGCAGTATTCACAAGGCGGCAGGTCAATATAGAGAGCCTGAACGTGAGCGCATCAAGCATTGACGGAATACACAAGTACACCATCACGGCATGGAGTGATGCAGCTTCCGTGGAGAAGATAACCAAGCAGATAGAGAAGAAGATCGATGTCATCCGGGCTGATTATTATGAGGACAGTGAGCTGTTCATTCATGAGGTGGGCTTGTATAAGATTTCAACACCAGTCCTGATGGACAACTCTGAGGTGAGCCGTACCATCCGTAAGCACAATGCCCGCATGATGGAGGTTAACCCCACCTACAGCACAGTGCTGCTGGCAGGGGTGACGGATGATGTCACCGACCTCTATCATGAGCTGAACCGCTTTGGCTGTCTGCTGCAATATACGCGTAGTGGGCGTGTCGCCGTGACCAGGAGTTTTGAGGAGCCGGTAAGTGATTTCCTCAGGTCAGAGGAGGCAAGATGAATAACCTGTACGAGAAGAAGATGGAAAAATTACCGAAAATAGGGAAATATCAGTTTTTGGCAGAGCCGTTCCATTGCGACTTTGCCAAGCGTCTGCTCATGGGACACTTGGGTAATCACATGCTCAATGCAGCCGACTTTCACAGTAACGACCGCGGCTACGGCATGAATTATCTCAACACGGTCAACAAGACATGGGTGCTGAGCCGTCTCGCAATAGAGATGGAAGAGATGCCAGTGGCCTATGACAGATTTTGGGTTGAGACCTGGGTGGAAGGAGCAATGAAGTTCTTTACGAGCCGAAACTTCAAGGTGGTCAGTGAGTCTGGCCATGTCTATGGCTATGGCAAAAGCATCTGGGCCATGATTGATACGGAGAGCCGACAGCCGACTGACTTACTGGCTGTTCATGACGGACTTATCAATGAGTATGTGGAAACCGGATATGCTTGCCCGATAGAGAAATCGTCAAGAGTAAGAATAGGGAATGACGCACGGATGGTGCGGTCAATTGACACTTATTATAATGATGTTGACATCAACGGGCACATCAATTCGGTGAAATATATTGAGCATGTGCTCGACCTTTGGAATCTGGAGTGGTACCGCAGCCACCGTATCAAACGGTTTGAGATTGCCTATGTGGCCGAGACTCATCAGGGTGACCTGCTGAACTTTTACCTGGAGGAAGGGAAGGTGAACGATTACAACGTTAAGATAACCAAGACTGTAAGCCTGGGGGAGGAGAGTGAGGTGTGTCGTTGCAGAGTTCTGTTTGTATAGTTCTTTAGAAGTAAATTTATTGCAGGTGGTAAAAGATTGATATATTATTTGGCTGTTTGGTTTTAAATCATTAACTTTGCAGTCGTAAAATATAATGATTAAAGCGTAATATAGTAAACCGTGGCCGGTCGAGGGCCACACTAAAAACAAAGAATTATGGCAGAATTGAATTTCGGTGGTGTAGTGGAAACCGTAGTCACCAGTAAAGAGTTCTCGTTAGACAAAGCACGTGAGGTACTGAAGAACGAAACAATTGCAGTCATTGGATATGGTATTCAGGGGCCGGGCCAGGCCGGTAACCTGCGCGATAATGGTTTTAATGTCATCGTCGGACAGCGTAAGGGCAAAACCTATGACAAGGCTGTTGCTGATGGATGGGTACCGGGTAAGACGCTGTTCTCCATCGAGGAGGCTGCCGAGAAGGGCACAATCATCTGCATGCTGCTCTCTGATGCTGGGCAGATAGCGGTTTGGCCTACAATTAAGAAATACCTTACTCCGGGTAAGACTTTATATTATTCCCATGGCTTTGCCATCAACTGGCAGGACCGTACGGGAGTTGTTCCTCCAAAGGATGTTGATGTCATCATGGTGGCACCGAAAGGATCGGGAACTTCTCTGCGTACGATGTTTCTTGAGGGACGTGGCTTGAACTGCTCGTATGCAGTCTATCAGGATGCTTCCGGAACAGCAGAGGAGAAGACTATCGCTTTTGGTATCGGTATCGGCTCGGGCTATCTGTTCAAGACAACCTTCCAGCGTGAGGCGACGTCTGACCTTACGGGTGAGCGTGGCTCACTGATGGGAGCTATCGAGGGTCTGCTGGAGGCACAGTATGACGTGCTTCGCGAGCATGGCCACTCACCATCAGAGGCTTTCAATGAGACGGTTGAGGAACTGACACAGAGTCTGATGCCGCTCTTCGGTGAGAAAGGTATGGACTGGATGTATGCCAACTGTTCTACAACCGCACAGCGTGGTGCGCTCGATTGGGCCCCCCGTTTCCGTGAGGCAATCAAGCCGGTTATGGAGTGGCTGTACCTTTCTGTCAAGACTGGCAATGAGGCTCAGATTTCTATTGACAGTAATTCTAAGCCTGATTATCGTGAGAAGCTGAATGCTGAGCTTGAAGCAATGCGCAACAAGGAGATGTGGCAGGCTGGCATGACGGTGCGCACGCTCCGTCCGGAAAACAACTAATTTTTTTCTCGTACATAATGTTGGAAGGGAGTTCTCTGGTTGAAGAGGGCTCCCTTTGTCATGTGTTTTCTGCAAGTATCTGGACTTCTTCTTTTCTGCTTGTGGCTGAGGAGGTGAGAGGAATCTATGATTATTTGCCCTAAAAGCTATGGATAGGCAAGTAATCGGCACGTTATGCAGTTCAAATATCCCATGATGGCCCTGTCATGGGACTGTAAGATAGCTGCCGTCCACGAGAAGTTCATCCTCGGCAATCAGTGTTTCCATGACTTTCACGATGAGGTCCCAGTTGTCATCAAGCTGTCTGACTTCCGTGACGTGGTGCTTCTTGCCGTCAGACACGAGGGTTAGAAGTTTCTGTTTTATGTTTTTTTGCTGGTCCAGGTCATTATTATTACTATGCGACAGGCAGACATCGCATTGCCCACAGTCGGATGATGTGACCTCTCCGAAATAATGAAGCAGCTGCCGACTCCGGCAGATACGGTCATTCTGTGCGTAGTTAATGACCGAGTTGATGCGCCGGGTGAACTGCTCCTTGCGGTCTTCATATACGCTTTTGTCAAGGATGACGGCCTCTCCGTCCACACGGTCAATCTTGTAGGAGATAAGTGGAATGTTCTTTCTTGGAATGAAGTCGACAATACGTTTCTTGCTCAGATTGGTCAGCACCATATAAGTTTGGTTGCGGTCAAGGCCGGCTTCCTGTGCAATGTAGCTCTCGTCTATATATCCATAGTCGGAGAAGAGTCCGCCATAGCAGCGCAATAAGGCAGTGACAACCTCATTTTCTTTCTCTGACAGTGAGTCAAGGCGATAGAGGTCATCACGGTTCAGCAGGAAATGTATGCGTGCGCTGTTGTCCGGATTCTGCTCATAGTCAATATATCCAGCCCGCTGGAGGATGGTCAGTGCGGCATTGGCCCGTATGGGGAAATGCTTGAATGTGGCGCAGAACCTGTCAATCGGGAACTCGAATGTGCAGCCCGCTCCGCTCCCGACACCTATCTGATAGAAATAGGCAAGGTGGTCATAGACAGTCTGGATATACTCTTTGGGTGGGAAAGTGTCCTCAATGCGTTTCTGCAGCGTGCGGTTGTCGTGTCCGTTATAGAGCAGTACCGCGTAAGCCTTCTCGCCATCACGCCCCGCACGTCCTGCCTCCTGGAAGTAAGCCTCAAGTGAGCTTGGGCAGTCTATGTGGATGACCACGCGCACATCAGGCTTGTCAATGCCCATTCCGAAGGCATTGGTGGCTACGATGACACGTGTCCTGTCGTTCTGCCAGTCATTCTGCCGCTGGTCCTTGACGGCCGGCTCCAGTCCAGCATGGTACCAGGTGGCAGAAATGCCATGCTGGACGAGCTGCTGTGCAATCTCTTTCGTACGCTTCCGGCTTCGGCAATAGACGATGGCTGTACTGGGTAAGGACTGAAGGATATGTACCATTTCTGTCTCCTTGTCTTCTGCTTGCCTGACAACATAGGCAAGATTTTTCCGCTCAAAGCTCATCCGAAAGACATTCTTTTCCTTGAATCCTAAACGCTCCTGAATGTCGTCTATGACTTCGGGTGTGGCTGTTGCCGTCAAGGCGAGGACAGGAGCATTGGGAACAAGCTTCCGGATACCAGCTATTTGCAGATAGGAGGGGCGGAAGTCATATCCCCACTGGCTGATGCAATGGGCTTCATCAACGGTTATGAAGCTCACTTTCATGTGACGCAGCTTGACTTGGAAGATGTCGGAACCAATGCGTTCCGGCGAGATGTAAAGCAGTTTGATTCCCCCGAAGATGCAGTTCTCCAGTGTAGCTACAATGGCGTCACGGGTCATTCCCGAATAGATGGCGGCGGCAGGGATGCCCTGGTGGCGAAGATGGTCGACCTGATCTTTCATCAGTGCAATGAGGGGAGTGATGACAAGACACACTCCCTCCTGTGCCAAAGCCGGAACTTGGAAGGTGATGGACTTCCCCCCTCCTGTCGGCATCAGTCCTAAAGTATCCCGTCCTGCACCTATGCTCTCGATGATGTCTTTCTGAATGCCCCGGAAGCCGGGGTAGCCCCAGAATTGATGGAGGATATCAGTATAGGACATAGCTCTTTGTTGTTTGGTTACGATTGTGGGTGAATACTGCTTTAAGCTGGTGGCTGGACTGGTGGTGCAGGTATTTTCCTGTCAGTTTGTTGCGTGTTGTTGTTCGGTTAGGAAGAGCGAGCCGTATAAATGAGTTTCGGCCTACTTGCCACTCTCATCAGATGTTCCATCCATCTCCTTTCCTTTCAATCTACAGTCCCCCTGTCAATGAAGCCATCGGCAGGCTGCCTGTGTCTACCATCCAATCCGTCAACTTGCCAATCTGTCAACTCTCGCTCACGTCTGTCGGACGGATATCCTCAATCTGCAGCTGCACAGCTCCCCGCTTGAAGACGTTGTCCTCAATGGTGTAGGCGATGTCGAATGAGCGTTTCGACTTGATGTAGCGGGCAGATGCACTCTGCCCAAAGGCAATACCGTTCATGACGTTGTTCGACTTGGAGTCAACCAGTTCCAGCTTGATGTGTTCCTGCTCACGTCCTACGACCTTGCTCGTTCCGAAGTCGTATACATCCTGAGTGCAGAAGAGTGGCTTTGGATTGCCAGGCCCGAAGGGAGCAAAGCGTTTCAGGTCGCTGTGCAGCTTCTTGGTTATATCCTTGAAGTCGATGACAGCGTCAATGTCAAGAATGGCCTCACGCTGTTCCGGTTTTATATGTTCCTCCACATAAGTCTGGAATCGCTGTCTGAACTCCTTCACATCATCCCATTTCATGGTCAGGCCTGCCGCATAGGTGTGTCCGCCAAAGTTGAGGAGCAGGTCACGGCAGCTCTTGATGGCTGAGTAGACATCAAAGCCTGCCACGCTGCGGGCGGAGCCTGTGGCGAGATTCTCGTCACGGGTCAGTACGACCGTTGGGCGGAAATAAATTTCAGTCAGTCGAGAGGCAACAATGCCAATGACCCCCTTTTTCCAGTGTTCGTCATAGAGGACGATGCTCGACTGGTGGCGTTGGCTTTCCAGCCGTGCTACAATCTGATTGGCTTCCTCCGTCATCTGTCGGTCGACATCCTTACGCTGTTCATTATACTCGTCAATGTGCTTCGCCTCCCTCAGCGCTGTACTGAACTCACGTTCCACAAGCAGGTCAACGCTTTCCTTGCCGTTCTCCATTCGTCCGCTGGCATTGATGCGTGGCCCAATCTTGAAGATGATGTCACTCATGGAAAGTTCACGTCCGCTGAGTCCACAGATGTCAATGATAGCCTTCAGACCGAGACTTGGGTTCTGGTTGAGCTGCTTCAGACCGTGGAAAGCGAGGATGCGGTTCTCATCGACAACGGGCACAAGGTCGGCCGCTATGCTGACGGCGCAGAAGTCGAGTAGGGGGATGAGGCGGGAGAAAGGTATGTTGTTGTTCTTGGCGAATGCCTGCATGAACTTGAATCCCACACCGCAGCCGCACAGGCTTTTGAACGGATAGGCATCATCCGGCCGTTTGGGATTGAGGATTGCCACAGCCGGAGGCATCACCTCATCGGGAACATGGTGGTCGCAGATGATGAAGTCGATACCCTGCTCCTTTGCGTATGCAATCTCCTCGATGGCCTTGATGCCACAATCAAGGATGATGATGAGCTTCACGCCTGTGGACTTGGCAAAGTCGATTCCTTTCTTGCTGACCCCATATCCCTCGTCATAACGGTCGGGGATATAGTAGTCAATGTTGGAATAGAACTGCCGTAAGAATTTATATACCAACGCTACAGCCGTACAGCCGTCCACGTCATAGTCGCCGTAGACCAGGATGCGCTCCTTGTGCCCCATGGCATCATTCAGCCTGTCGACCGCTGCATCCATATCCTTCATGAGGAAGGGGTTGATAAGGTCGGCAAGCTGCGGACGGAAGAAGCGCTTGGCTGCACTTTCCGTGGTGATTCCACGGCGGATAAGCAGGGAGGCGAGGATGGGACTTATGCCCAGCTTCTCACCTAATTCCCTCGCCGCATTCTCCTGAGGAGGTGCAGGTGGTGTGTAGTTCCATTTGAAGTGCATTTGAATTGTTTTTATTTCTGCCCGTAAAGGTACAAAAAAAATACCAATTCTGAATGTCGAATGTCTAATTATAGGTAAAATAAATACAATGATGCCGCCGATGAAGATGTGCTGGCATGCTGATAAAAGCAAGAGCCGGAGCCATCACCCTTGACAGGATGACTGGTTCCGGCTCATTGATATGGCATGGATTGTGCTGATGCTTACAGCCCCATCTTCTTGCGGATGTCCTTGGGAATGGCGTTCTTGTTGACCATGTAGTCCATTGTGTTGGCAGCGATGAAGTTCTTGGTCATGTACCAGATGCCCTTGTAGTCACCTGTCTCACCCCAGGAGTTCTTCACCATGTAGTATTCCTTGCCGTTCTGGTCCTTGGCAATACCGTAAATGAGCATGCCGTGGTCATCAGTCAGCTCCCAGTTGTCATAACGCTCCTGGCGCTGCTTCTGTGTCGGGGTTACCTCAGGCACGTTCACGCCGAGTGAGTCGATGATGTCTTTTTTCTTGGCAGTTGACAGACCTAGCCAGTGAGCCATGTCGCTGCCCTTCATGCTCTCAACCTTTTTACCGTCAACCATGTAGGCAAGGCCGTTGCGGGTGAAGCCCGGCTCGCTCACATCGCCGCCCCATGCTACGGTGTAGCCATTCATGACGGCGTTGTCGATGATTTTCATCATCTCGTCCATAGGCAGGTTGTAAGACAGCGGATTGCGCCAGTTGTCCTGTACCTCGACAGCGAAGCGGGTGTAGAACGGGTGATGTGTATAAGAGGTGACACTTACATAGTCGTTCCAGTCGAGACCGAGGCTGGCTGCAAAGGTCTTCGGTGTGTACTGCTTGCCCTCGTAGGTGAAGTTCTCGGGACATTTGCCGAGATAAGCGTCAAGGATGCCCTGCAGTCCCGGCTTCCACTGGTTTGAGATTTTGCTTGCCTTGTTCTTGGCAACGGCTGCCACGTAAGGCTCCATGAGTGAGAAGAACTCATTGAAGTTGTTCAGTGAGTCGCCATAGAGGGAGCCAGGGAAAGGCATTGCGTTCTCTGGGCAGATGCCGTAGTTCTGAATGCAGTAGAGAGGGTCGTAGGCTGAACCGCCCTGTGAGAATTGGCAGTCGCCATGCAGCCGTACCACCTGAATGGCGCGGTCCATGTATGTCTTGTTGGCTACGAAGCTCTCGCAGAGGTCGTATGTCTTGCCAGTCTTCTTCAGAATCTCAGCCTCGAAGTAGCTGAGGGTTGAGTAGTCCCAGCACGTGCCTGAGCGGTTCTGGTCCTTGATGCTGGTGATGGCATTCTCCTTTACTACTGTGAAGACAGGCTTATTTGGATTTGTGCTGTCCTTCTTTTCTGCTGCGTTTACACCCGTCGCTACCAAAGCGAGCAGTGCCGCTACTAAAATTTTTCTCATAAGTTTTGTCTTTCGTTGCCTTTCTGTACTTTTTCTGTTTGGGAGGAGAAGCCTTCGCCGGGCTTTCCTCAGTCCCTTCTGATGTCAGTTCTTTTCCGGCAACATTTCTAAATATTAATAATTACTTTGTTTTACTTTCTGTTTGCCGCAATGAAGTCCTCCACATCCTTTGGATGGTAGGGGATGCGGTCCTTGCCGATGAAGCGGCAGCCGTCCTTGGTGATGAGCAGGTCATCCTCAATGCGGATGCCACCGAAGTCCTTGTACTCATCCAGCTTGTCGAAGTTGAGGAACTCAGCGCAGTGCTTCTTGGCCCGCCACTCGTCAATGAGAGCCGGGATGAAGTAGATACCTGGCTCATCGGTCACGACGAATCCCTCCTCCAGGCGGCGTCCCATGCGCAGGCTGGCTGTGCCGAACTGTGTGAGGTCCGGGCGTGTCTCCTCGTCAAAACCCACGTTGATCTGGTCGAGTGACTCCATGTCATGTACGTCCATCCCCATCATGTGCCCAAGTCCGTGGGGCAGGAACATGGCATGTGCGCCAGCTGCGACGGCAGCATCGGTGTCTCCCTTGGCCAGCCCCAGCTCCTTCATGCGGTTGAAGAGAATGCGGCAGATGGCGAAGTGTACGTCAGCATACTTCACCCCGGGCTTGGCATACTCCAATGCGGCATCATGGCACTCCTCTACCACCTTGTATATATCCAGCTGCCGCTGTGTGAACTTTCCGCTGACAGGGAAGGTCCTGGTGTTGTCAGAGCAGTAGTGGTTCATCGTCTCGGCTCCCGCATCGCATAGTGCGAGACGGCCCTCCTCCAGCAAGGCTGTGGAGGGATTGCCGTGCATGATCTCACCGTGTTGTGAGAATATGGTGGGGAAGGAGACCATTGCACCGTACGAGTTGGCAATGCCGTCAACCTGTCCGCCCACGAATTTCTCGGTTACTCCCGGCTTTGCAAGCATCATGGCCGTGGTATGCATCCTGTAGCCGATGACAGCGGCACGCTCCAGCTCGTCAATCTCTTCCTGCGTCTTCGTTGAGCGCATCTTGACAACGGCACGGATCAGCTCCATGCTGGCCGACTCTTTCTGCTGGTTGGGATGAATACCGAAGAGGTCGAATATCTGAATTTTGATGTCGGCACGGTAAGGTGGCAGGAAATGCACCTTGCGGTGATTGCGGAGGGCATTGTTGCAGATGGCTTTGAAGCCCTTCATGTCAACCGTGTTGGCAACGCCGACGGCATCAGCCATGTCCTTGACTGATGCCACACTGCCGTACCATACGATGTCGTCAATGTCAATGTCGTCACCGGCAAGTGTCTCAGTGTCGCTGTCAACATCAATGATTCCGACCAGTCCGTCCCGCTTCTGCCCGAAATAATAGAGGAAGGAGGAGTCCTGGCGGAAGGGATAGTATCCGTTTGCAGGGAAATTGGCAGGCGACTCGTTGTTGCCAAAGAGTATGATGAGACCGCTTTTGACGAGTTTTTTCAGCTCTGTACGGCGGTTTATGTAGGTTTCTTTACTGAACATATCTTGAAAATAAGTTGATTTGATTGCAAAGTTACTTAAAATTGTGCGGAATTCATTAACTTTGCATTTGTTTTTAACGAGTTTTTATGCAAATTGATAGGAATACAGGACTGGTATTGGAGGGAGGTGGCATGCGTGGTGTGTTCACGTCCGGTGTGTTGGATGCCTTTATGAAGCACGGGCTTTACTTCCGTTATACGGTAGCCGTGTCGGCCGGGGCATGCAACGGACTGTCTTACATCAGCCGACAGCCCCGCCGCGCGCGCATCTCCAATATTGACATGCTGGCAAAATACGACTATATTGGGCTGCGCCATCTGGTGACGCAGGGCTGCATCTTCGACCCTGAATTGCTCTATCATCGCTTCCCTTATGAGCTGGTGCCGTTTGATTACGATGAGTATTTCCGCAACTGCGGCAGGGGTGAGGTGTTTGAGATGGTCATGACGAACTGCCAGACAGGGTTCGCAGAGTATCTCACTGAGACTTCGGGCGACAGCCATCGGCTGAACGAGCTGGCACGGGCTTCATCCAGTCTGCCTTATGTGAGCAAGATTGTCAACATTGACGGCAAGCCGATGCTGGACGGAGGAATCGTTGACTCCATTCCCGTCATGCGGGCCATAGAGACGGGGCATGAGGAGAACGTGGTCATCTGCACCCGTAACAAAGGATGGCGCGACACGAGCCGCGACCATAAGCAGCCGAAGTTCGTCTATCGGAACTATCCCCGCCTGCGCGTCCTGTTGAGCCACAGGCTGGAGGCCTACAACCGCCAGCTGGACTTGGTTGACGAGCTGGAGGCGAGTGGCAGGATTCTTGTCATCCGTCCTGAGCATCCTGTCGTTGTTGGGCGGATGGAGAAGGATACGCAGAAACTGGAGGCTCTGTATGAGGAGGGCTATCAGCTGGGTGAGAAGTTTGTGGTGCAGCATGTGAAGGTGGGATAGTCAGCTGCCACCCATCAGGCTCTTGTGGGGGAATGGGGGCATCCCTTGCGCAGTACTTCACGTGAAGTATTGAAGTAATGCAGCCAAAGTACTCGAATACTTTGCCTAAAGTATTCATCTTATTCAGCACTGGGTGCTGTAGTCATAGGGCCCAGGTTACTGGAGTGCCGGTAGCGAAGTACAAATGCAGCCCCATTGCTGTTGGGCAGCTGCCGATGGCCTTTCAGCAGCCTTTCAGCAACCTGAAGACAAAACAGAGGCCCCGTCCTTGCTGAACAGGACGGGGCCTCTGCTTATACACATACTCTGTTGACAGATGCATGGATGCCGTTATCCCTCAACGACATACTTAGGCGAATCGCCGTACTTGTTGGCCTCTGGCTGGCTGTCGAGCAGCGTGAAGACGAAGATGGCAAGTCCCAGGACCATTCGTGCTATGTACAGGAGCAGGGCTGCGATGCCCGTACCGCCAGTCAGTCCGGAAGTGATGACGTTCATCATGGCTGACATGTCACTGGAGGATGCAGCTGCCATGTATGCCTGAAAATCAATGGAGCTGAAGAAGAGAACACCTGCAATGATACCGAGGCAGCATGAACAGCCCCACCACCATCCGCTTCTGCCCGTGTCATGCAGTCGGCGGAAAATCATGGCAATGCCCGCTATGCCTACGAACAGTATAGCTATCTGTCCTATGATGGGGATGAGTGAAAGTACGAATGCTGCGATGGTAATAGCCAGTACTCCCCACCAATACTCTGAGCGGCGGATGCGTCCCTTGAACTGGAACATCTTCTTGCATGCGTTCACTGCGGCTTCCTTGAAGCCAACCTGTGGCAATTCTTTCATTTGTGACATAATCTTTTTTGTTTTATAGTTATTAAGTATATGCTTCTGTTCATTCTTTCAGCAGGTCAGGTCTCAACCGCTTAGTACGCTCCATGGCCTGGTCGAACTCCCATTGGCGTATCTTCGCCTCGTTCCCGCTGAGCAGGATCTCAGGTACGTCCCAGCCTTTGTAACTGCGGGGGCGGGTGTAGATGGGGGCTGAGAGCATGTCGTCCATGAAACAGTCGGACAGGGCACTCTGGTCATCGTTGATAACACCAGGAACGAGCCGCACAACGGCGTCGGCAATGATGGCCGCGGGCAGCTCGCCCCCCGTCAGGACATAGTCGCCCACGGAAATCTCACGGGTGATGAGATGGTCGCGCACACGCTGGTCAATGCCCTTATAGTGTCCTGCGAGGATGATGAAGTTGCCTTTCATGGAGAGTTCGTTGGCTATCTTCTGATTGAACTGCTCGCCATCAGGCGATGTGAAGATTACCTCGTCGTAGTCGCGCTCCTCTTTCAGTGCCGTGATGCAGCGGTCGATAGGCTCAATCTGCATGACCATGCCGGCCTGTCCGCCAAAGGGATAGTCGTCCACCCGGCGCCATTTGTCCTGTGTATAGTCACGGAGGTTATGGAGACGAATCTCAGCCAGTCCTTTCTTCTCAGCCCTGGCGAGGATGCTTTCGTGGACGAAGCCTTCCAGCATCTCTGGCAATACGGTGATAATATCTATTCTCATATAGCCACAAAGTTAACGATTCTTTTGTTATTACGATGACTGTTTAAGATTTTTTTGTAACTTTGTCGGCAATTCTAATATAAACAAAAAGACAATATGAAAAGATTCTTTTCCCTCGCCATCCTTCTGATGGCAGCTTTTAGTGGTGCCCAGGCACAGAATGTACAGCTTCATTATGACCTTGGACACAGCCTCTACAATGATCTTTCTTCCCGCGGGTCGGTTACGACGACGGTTGAGATGTTCAAGCCTGACACGTGGGGCTCAACCTATCTCTTTACGGATATCGACTACAAGAATGATGGTACGATAGGTGCTTATTGGGAGATTGCACGTGAGTTCAACCTGACGAAGAACAAGCAGTGGGCTGCCCATGTTGAGTACAACGGTGGCTTGGGGTCGGGTGAGACTCCGGCAGGATACTATGGCAACCGCTATCAGCATTCCGTTCTCCTTGGTGGTGCATGGAACTGGGCCTCAAAGGACTTTTCTAAGACGTTCAGCTTGCAGCTGATGTATAAGTATTATTTCAAGAACGGGCATACGGGCGCACATCCTTACAATGGTTTCCAGCTTACGGAGGTGTGGGGTATGAACTTCGCCCACGGTCTCTGCACGTTCTCAGGCTTCTGCGACCTGTGGTATGACCCCAATGTGAACGGTAAGCTGATTGTGGTCTCAGAACCGCAGTTCTGGTTCAACCTCAATACGCTCAAAGGCATGAAGAATGTTAATCTGTCGTTGGGTACGGAGGTTGAACTCAGCAACAACTTCGTCTGGAATGACCGGGGCGAGAACAACCGCTTCTATGCAATCCCGACCGTGGCAGCCAAATGGACGTTCTGAAAGGCAGCTGCTTGGGATGATTTATCCTGATGAAAGCAAAGATGAGTTTATCCCTAAAGGCAGTCTGTGAGATAGTGTTGCTGCAATGGAGTGTCTCTCCATTGCAGCAATGCCAGACTCCATAGGCAACAATATTGCCGACTTTGATTACCTTACCCGATATGGAGGACAGCCCGCCAGTTCATAGCTATCACTGAAAGCGTGGACGAAGAGCTGCTGATGTGCTGGCATGTCAGCCTTTAAAGGACTGTTGCCTCTTATCTGTCGTCTACTTTGGTGTCGCCCCATACGAAGTTCGACTCCCTTTTAGCAATAAGCCACCTGCCGTTCTGGCGCACGTAATCATCGTGATAAACGACACCACGAAGCAGCTGTGTCTTCACACCATCCTGTGTGCCGATCAGTATCACCTGACTGTAAGATGTCCCTGTGGCATGGTCGCCGTCAATCTGTATGGTCTGCTGCCCGTTGATATGGTAGACGGTATCGAACAGTGACAGGTATTTGGCAAAGGCCTTGCCAATGTCATCACGTCCGGTGTATGAGCTGATGAGCTTTCCGTCCTGGTAAGAGTTCACCACGGCATCCTCCGTGAAGAGAAGGGTCTGCGCCTTAGTGTCCTTGATGTCAGCCAGTGTGGAGAAAGTATCCACAAGATTTTTTAATGCGAGTTTGTCTTCTATTCTTTGAAGGCGGTCTTCTATGTTCATAGTGCTTGAGTTTTGTGCTGATGCGCCTGCCAGCCCAGCAAGCGTAAAGGCGATGGTCAATAAAATCTTTCTCATAGTTTACGTGTGTGTTCCTAAGTTTATTTTCCGTAGCCGAGTTCTTTCAGCCACTTCTCTACTTTTGTCCTGCCCGTGCGCACCTCGTGCCCGTAAATGGAGAACGGACTTCTGATATTGGCTTTCGGATAGATTTTTCTGAGGTCGCTGACAACGCTGGCCATCCCGCTTCCCTCATGGGTGGTGAAGGGGATGATGGTCTTGCCATTGAGGTTGTATTTCCTAAAGAAGGTAAACATCACCTGGGGATAGGTTCCCCACCATATAGGTCCCCCGATGAAGACAGTGTCATAATCGCCAATGTTTCCGATGCTTCCTTTGAAACCAGGCAGTTCTCCGTCATAGGCTTCCTGCTTTGCTATCTTTATAAGGTCAGAATAAGGCATGTCGTAATTCTTCTCGGCAACAATCTCAAACGTGTCTCCATCTGTCACCTCTTTTATGTACTTGGCTACAATCTTTGTGTTTCCCTCGTTGATATAGCCTACCGAGTAGTTCTCTCCTGCATGTGAGAAGAACACTATCAGTATTTTTCCATTTCCGTTATCCATTGTCTCTGCTGTTTTATTGGTTGTCTTATGTTGTGATCTGCCTGTTATGGTGGCTGTGGCGAGGGCTAATCCCGCCATGAGCATGGCTATGAGTCCTGTTATCCGTTTCATGTCCTTCCTTTTTTGTCTGTCAATCCCGGAAGTGTCTGCTTTGCCATGTGTCCTCAAAGGTTGCGCCATTCCATGAACATCTTGACAGTCTCGGGAGCATTATGGTCGAAGAAAAGGCTCTTGGCAAGGTCAAGTGACTGGATGCGTGCCATTTCCTCGTCGGTCAGAGTGAAATCGTAGATGCTGAAGTTCTGCTCCATGCGGTCACGATGGGTTGACTTTGGGATGATAATGATACCCTTCTGTGTCAGATACCGGAGTGCAACCTGAGCTACGGAGCGGCTGTGTGCCTTACCGATTTCCTCCAAGACGGGGTTGGTGAACAGACCGTTCCGCCCCTCGGCCAGCGGTCCCCATGACATTGTCCGTGTGCCCAGTTCATCCATATAGCCCCTTGCCTTCTGCTGCTGGCAGAATACGTGTGTCTCTACTTGGTTCACCGCAGGTACCACATCCACGTTGCAGGCAAGGTCAATGTAATGGTTTGGTTGGAAATTGCTCACGCCAATGGCTCTCAGCTTGCCCTCCCTGTAAGCTTCTTCCAAGGCACGATAAGCCCCGTAGTAGTCGCAGAAAGGCTGATGGAGCAGCATCAGGTCGATATAGTCGCTCTGGAGGCGGCGCAGACTCTCGTCAATGCTTGCCTTGGCACGCTCGTAACCGTAGTTGCTGATCCATATTTTCGATACGAGGAAGACCTCGCTGCGTGGTATGCCGCTCTTCCTGACAGCTGCGCCCACACCCTCCTCGTTGTGATAGGCTTGTGCTGTGTCCACCATCCGGTAGCCCACACTGAGTGCGTCGGTCACGCAACGCTCTGCCTCATTGGGCATAACCTGATAGACACCGTAGCCAAGTTGAGGCATATCTACTCCATTGTTCAGTCTGATGTACTTCATAATCTGTTGATGATTAGTTGGATGTTCTTGTTTACGGATGCAAAGTTACGATGGTTTTCTTGCTTCCTTGTTTCACTAAAAACGTTGAAGTTTTAATATTTTGTGCAATTTATTCGTCAGTTCTCCCATTATTGTTTATTTTTGCAGCTATGAGTGAGAATCAAGAGCTTGACTTCATCTATTCCACAGACTTCCTCCAATGCAATGACAGGAGGTTTAAGGGGTGCTGTCTACACCTGCTCTGTACGGCAGGGGAAGGGAGTTTCGTCTTCAATGACCATTGCTACCATATCCGCTCGGGTGACCTCGTTATCATGGTGCAGCCCGACAAGGTAGCGAATCTTGCGCCTCATCCGGCGATGGAGGTGGAGTATTTCGTGGCTCCTTACCGATTCCTGTACGGGCAGCTACCTTCCAACAATTTCAGTATCGGGGGAGGGATCAGCCTTTATGCTGACCCTGTCATCCGGTTGCAGGCTGATGAGGCAAGGAGAATCCTTACTGCCTTCCGGCAGCTGCGGGACAGGATGCAGGAGAAGAGACATCTTTTCTATCGGGAGATGATGGGCAGTCTGTGCCAGACAATGATGTATGACATCTTTGATATGCATGCCCGACGGCACGATACGGTGGAGTCAACTGACCGACGCAGCTATGTTGTGCGTGAGCTTCTTCAGATACTCGCATCGGGGACGAGCTGCACTGAGCGTGAGGTGGCTTATTATGCCCATCGTCTCCACGTCTCTCCCAAGTATCTGTCTGATACCGTGCGTCGGACTACAGGTAATAGTGTCACGAGCTTCATTGACCGTTTTACCCTGCCAATATTGAGGGATTTCCTTGCTGATGAGCGCTTGTCATTGACCCAAATCTCTGACCGGATGAATTTTGCTTCGCTTTCTTATTTCAGCCGCTATTGCAGTAAGCATCTTGGAATGTCGGCCAGTGAATATCGTGCAAGTATCCAGCCAACCAAAAGCCACGGCTGAGAGAGCCGTGGCTTTTGGTTGGCTGGATACCTGCAGAAGGGGTTAAGAGCCAAACCGTTTGATGAACTCATCCTCTGAAAGAATGGGGATGGAAAGGGATTTGGCCTTCTGATTCTTACCTGATGTACTCTCTACATCATTATTGATAAGGTAGCTGGTTGACTTAGACACGCTGCCCGTGACCTTTCCGCCTTGACTCTCGATGTAGGCTTTCAGCTCATTGCGGTTCTTGTAGTGGTGAACATCGCCCGTCACCACGAATGTGAGGCCTTCACAGCGGTTGCCTGTAGGGGTGGATGAAGGCTGGCTGACGTGAAGCTCTGCCAGCAGGCGGCGGAGCATGTTATGATTCGTCTCATCCCGCATCCAGCGAACGAAGCTGGCACTCTTCTCCGGACCGATGCCAGGGATGGAGGCAAAGACATCATCGTCTGTAGTAGCTGTGGCAGTGCTGATGAGTTCTTCCAATGGATGGGCTGACAGCAGACGGCTGCACACGTCTTGTCCTACAAGCGGGATGTTGAGCGCAAAGAGCAGGCGGCGGGCCTCCACGTTGCGTGCCTTCTCTATAGCTGCCATCAGCTTACTTACACTCTTGGCTCCAAAACCTTCCAAGGTGCGGAGCCCTGGTGCGTGTCCGGCAAGATGGAAGAGGTCAGCATACTCCCGCACCCATCCAAGGTTGATGAACTTCTGCAGCGTCTGTTCTGACAGTCCGTCAATGTTGATGCCCTCCTTTGATACGAATCGTCCGAATTTCTTCAGCTGCTTGGCGGGACAGTGACTGTTGGTGCAGTGCAGGGTGCGTGTGCCGCTGACCTCGCTCTCGATGACTTCCGTGGGTGACTGGCACACAGGGCAGGTCTCTGGGATGTGGAGTATGCCCACCCGTTCGATGACGCTGATGACCTTGGGAATGATCTTGTTTGCCTTGATGACGGCAATCTTCGTCCCTTGTTCGCCGATGCCCAATCGCTCACATTCTGAAATGTTGCAGAGTGAGGCTCGTTTCACAGTCGTTCCTTCCAATTCTACTGGGCGGAAGACTGCAACGGGCGAGATGGTGGAGGCGGCGCATGACCACTCAATGTGGTCCAGTTCGGTCTCGGCACTCTCATCCTGCCACTTGAAGGCATAGCCGGCACGGGTGGCATGATGCCCAGTCACGGTTCCTGTGGCAGCGTAGGCGGTGTCATCGTAGGAGATGACAAGCCCGTCGACAGGGTAGGGGAAGAGCTGGGTGTTGGGTGTTGGTTGTTGATTGTTGGTGGACTGCCCTGTGACACGGACTGTCCAGCTGTCAATGACGGCTTGTATGTTCTCGATCGTTGGCTGGCTGATGAGCTGTCGGTCAACGGGACGGAAGCCCTGATGCTCCAGCCAGTCCATGCGTCCGCCCCATGAAGTGATATCCTCTTCGGTGTAGACAAGGGTGAAGGGAATCCAGCGGAGATGACGTTGTCTCACCTCGTTGACATCTTTCAGTGTCAGCGAGCCTGAGGCAAGGTTACGCGGATTGGCATACTCTTCCTCTGATTCCATGTTGAACTGTTCAAAGTCGGGATAGCTGATGACAGCCTCGCCACGGATGACGAGATGTCCCTGATAAGGTATGATGGGCTGGATGCCGTCAATAGCTTTGGCAAGATGGGTGATGTTGGTGCCGATGTGTCCGTTGCCCCGGGTGACAACCTTGGTGAGCTTTCCATTGTCATAGGTGACGACAAGGGTCAGTCCGTCCAGTTTCCATGAGAGCCAGATGGGCCGTCCCTCAGCCCACTTGGCAAGCTCGGCGGTATTCTTGGTCTTGGCCAGCGAGAGAGCAGGGAACTCATGTTGCTCTTTCTGTCCGGCAACATTATCGGCTGAAACGTTCTGCGTGGGTGAGTCGGGCAGTATGATGCCTGTTTCCTCCTCCAATAGCTTGAGCCGGTCAAAGGCGGCATCCCATTCGTAGTCGGTCATAAGTCCTTCCCGGCCGTTGTAGTAAGCGTCAGAAGCGGCATTGAGCTGGCTGACAAGGGATTGTATTTCTTCGTTCATGGGTGTTGAATGTTGGGTGTCGGATGTTGATGTCGGGTGTTGGCAGATTGAATACTGGATGCCAATTGATATTCAGTAATCAAATGAAACCGTATTCTCTGCCATCATCTATACAGTCTATAGCTGCCACCATCACTGTGACAGTATCTCTTTAGGAGCTGCTGGATGTATTCGGCATTGGCACGGACTTGTTGCTCATTGCCATCGTAGCCGTTGATGAGGACAGCAAGATGGGTGGTGGCAAGGGTCATCTTGGTGCGTTCATTGTCGGAGGTAGGTGTGCCTACACCTCCTATGGCATCCCTGTAGACAGGCAATCCTGCAATGTTGAGCATGCCTCGGCCGATGCCTTCATAAGGTTCTCCTTCCCGGCCGATACCCAAGGTAAGCGTGTCACCGTTGAATTTGTCGGCATCAAAGCCGCCAATACTGTATCCATAGACGATAGAGGCCAGGTTGACCAGGTCGACCAAGGTGTCAATCTGATAGAGCTGCTTGCCTTGCAGCATTCTCCGGATAAGAGCTTCCGATGCGGGACGATAGCGGGATGGATCCTTTCCGCAGGTGCGGTAGACCCGCCGTGTGGCAGCAATGCCTGAGAGGTCCTTCAGTGTCTCAGTTGTCAGCTCAGCCCTGTATCGTTCGCCGATTGCGTTTATCTCATCCCAAAGTGGCTGGCAGAAAGGAGTGTTGGTGACCTGAGCTTCGACGCATCCCCCCACGAAGTTGGGACAGATGGCCTCAATCTCTTGCGAAACGATTATCTCCATATTTCCTTTATCAGTTCTTTATCGGCTTCAGTCCATTCGAGGGAGGATAGCTGCTCTTGTGTTAGCCAGCGTGCGTCAATATGTTCCAGGAGCTTGAAGCGGTGGTCATGTGCCATGCAGTCATAGGCTGTCAGTCGGATGGTGAAGTCGGGATATTCATAATCAATGCTGGCAAGTTTTCCCCCAATGTAGATGTTCCAGTCCATTTCCTCATGAATCTCACGGCGTAAAGCCTCATGGTCACTCTCTCCGGGCTTAACCTTTCCTCCCGGGAATTCCCAATGCTCGGCTACATATTCGGGTCCTTTGCGCAGCCTTTGCGTGCAGAGAACCTTGTCACCATCATGTATGATGGCGCACACGACATTGACATGTTTCTTTTCCATATTCTCCTTCAGCTTTGTTTTTGCTACAAATATACAACAAATAGATGAATCTGTCGGCTCTTCCAGCAAATAATTTCATCACTTTACACGTCAACTCACAACTTTTGCTTAACTTTGTGGCTTAGAAGAATTCAATAAATTTCACTAATGTCAACACTTACTATTGCAATTGTCATCGTCTTCGTCATGGGCTATGCGCTCATAGCAACGGAGAGCCTGACGAAAATCAACAAGGCTGCCATAGCCCTGTTGATGTTTGTTTGTTGCTGGACTCTCTACATGGTAGACCCAGCACCGTTCGTACAGCTGATGCATCCCGACTTCAAAGGGACAGCCGACCAGCTGGTACAGTTTACCAACAAGGTGATAACCGAGCATCTTGGTGACACGTCAACCACGCTTTTCTTCCTCATGGGTGCTATGACCATAGTGGAAATCGTTGACCAGAACGGCGGTTTCAACTGGGTGAAGAATGTGATGAGTTCCAAGTCGAAGCGAAGCCTGCTGTGGAAGATAGCCTTCATGACCTTCTTTCTCTCAGCCATTCTTGACAACCTGACGACAAGCATCGTGATGATTATGATTCTGCGCAAGCTTGTCCGTGACCACAAAGACCGTATGATTTATGCTTCCCTGGTGATCATTGCAGCCAATTCAGGCGGTGCGTTCTCGCCTATAGGGGATGTGACGACCATCATGCTGTGGAACGCTGGCATGATAACGGCGGCAGGTGTCATCAGTGAGATATTCGTTCCCTCTGTTATCTCAATGGTTATTCCTGCATTCGTGCTGCAGTTCATGCTGAAGGGCAAGTTGGGCAGTGATGCTATGGAGAGTGATGCGTCAGGTGATACGGAGCTGCTGGAGTTCTCGGGCATGCAGCGTAAGATTATCTTCGGGCTTGGTGTGGGTGGCCTCTGTCTGGTGCCAGTGTTCCGCTATTTCACCAATCTTCCTCCTTTCGTGGGTATTCTGCTTGTGTTAGGCATCCTGTGGACGGTGACGGAGCTGTTCTATCGCGGGCTACATCGTGAGAAGGGTGACAGCGAGGACTTCTCCAAGCGTGTCACCAATCTGCTGAGCCGCATTGACATGTCAACCATTCTCTTCTTTCTCGGCATCCTGATGGCTGTTGCCTGCCTGGAGGAAGTGGGTGTGCTGACGCAGCTTGGCAAAGGTCTGAATGTGGCATTCAATGGCAATCACTTCATGGTGACAGGTATCATCGGTGTGCTGTCGTCCATCGTTGACAATGTGCCACTCGTGGCGGGCTGTATGGGTATGTATCCCATTCAGGCTGCTACCGACTTTGGGGTTGACGGAATCTTCTGGCAGCTGCTGGCTTACTGCGCGGGTGTGGGAGGCTCGATGCTCATCATTGGCTCGGCGGCAGGTGTGGTTGTCATGGGACTGGAGAAGATAACCTTTGGCTGGTACATGAAACATATCTCATGGATTGCCCTCGTTGGTTATCTGGCCGGCATCCTCTGTTACTGGATTATCCGCGAGTTCATCTTTACTGTACCTGCATAAATAGCATACACCGAAATAGACCGGCCCGGGCTTTTTCCCTTTCTGATATCATAAACCCCGAAAGTCCTATAAAAAGACTTTCGGGGTTTGTTTTTACAAGCCAGGCATGCCTTTTACAATCCTCATCCTGGTGAAAAACAGCCAAAGCTGTATTTCCTTTCCCTTACTTAACGAGGATCTTACGTGTGGTTCCGTCGCTCATCTTTATCAAGTTGATACCCTTCTGTGGGGATTCCAGCTTCTCACCGTTGAGATTGTAGCGTGCCACCTCATGGAGTTTGCCTGTGGTATCAGACTTTACAGTGGTAATACCGGTTGTCGCAGCCGCTGGGTCATTGAAATTATCCATGCAAAAATAGGCGGGTGTAGTCATGCCCCAGGCATTGTTGCGGCTGGACGTGATGGCAAAGTTGAGCTGGCTGACGGTACCGAGACTTGTAAGGTCGAGCCATTTCCAGTCATTCACGTAGTAGTGGTCAGCCTCGTTGCTGGAGCGGTAGTCGGCCAGATAGAAGTCAACGCTGCCTTGGATGGCATCATCCTTCACTCCGTAGACGGTGAGCTTACACCAGTCGCCTGTCTTGAAGCCTCCTTCGGTCATACCGTCTCCCTTGAGATAGGCGTTCACGTTCCAAGCGGAGTTGGTGACATAGAAGCCTAAAGCATTGAAGTCGTTGCCGTTGAAGTCCTGAATGCTTTCCACGTCCATAGGTGAAGTGGTACCGTAATTGGAGTAGTAATAGACAGCATAGCTGTCTGAATTGTTTACACCGTGTCCTACACAGCTGTTGTACTGGCTGGTGTTGTAGTCAACGAAATCGGTCTCTTTCTTGTTGGAGATGGCGAAGCCTGACCAGGATCCGTACTGCTCGTTGTAGTTGTTGTAAAAGATGAAGGCACCGTCAAAGAATCCGCCGAATCCGTCATCGCCATTGTTATAGCCTCTGTCGCTGAGGTCAATGCTCTCAAAGGTTGCTACGGAGTCGCCAGTCAGTGGCTCGTCTTCATCCTGTGCCATGACGGGCATAGTGCTGCAAGCAGCAAGCAGCAGCATGGTCGTGTAAATTTTCTTCATGTTTTTTGTTTTTGAATAAGTAAATCTGTTTTATATGAATAGTTGTCAGTTTCGGGATGGCTATTGATTGATTATCTTTGCCCCCATGATTTCTGTAGAAGTCTCTCCCAGCCATCCGCATTGTTGATTCTCCGCACTGTAGACACGCACGAAGTCGATGGAGGAAAGATGTACGGGCTGTTGCTTATCATTGACGGCCCACTCGATGTCGAACGAGCATCCTTCATCATCCGCAACATTGTCAACGTATCCGAAACGGAAACTGTCCAGTACCCAATAGTCTGTTCTGCCCGTGCCACGGTTGTGCCCGTTGGCTGGCAGGAGAGTGCCCCGCAGGGTTATGGGCCCTGAAATCCATAGTGGGAAATACTCCTGGGAATGGTAGCTGTTGCGCCGTATGGTGCCTGATTTTCCTTGATTGTCAGTCCAGGGAATATCCTGCATAGGAGCGGGTTGGTATGTGACGGCATAATGGTAGGTGATGGCTTCAGTGCTGTCTTCATCGGCGCTGCCCATCAGCTCATACCATTCGTCATCGGGTTTTCCGTTGTGATTGCTGTCCTGTGCTACCATCACTATGCCAGGCTCGCTTCCTCCGGCATGAGCATTGCCTCGGATAAGCAGGTCAGGCTTACCAGGAATGTTGCGTACCGGACGGTCAAAGTGGAAGGTTATGTATCCGCCGAATCCTCCCAGGGTGACGAGTCCGTTCATGCTGCCTGCCAGAATCTGTGTACACTTGATACAGGCAGAGTCGGGATTGTCATCAGAATCCATTCGTGGAAGCAGGTTGACGAATTGTCCTGGAGCAGGGAGATATTCGTCCACGGCTTGGATGTAGTCAGACCGGCTCTCGTCAGGGAAGGTGCTGGGAACATCCTGCGTATCCTTTACAAGACAGGCATGACCGGGAATATCGCCCGTCCACTGGCTCCACAGGTACCTGCCATTGGCATCGAAGCACAGCAATCTGCCGCTCGATACATAATTGGTGGCATCCATCACATAGAACAAGCCGCTGGAAGGGTCAGAGATGATGCCGTATGGGGTCTTTATATGCTCTCCATCGGGCAGTTGGAGAAAGGAACGGTTCACCACCCGATGGGTCTTCAGGTCGATGATACCGCATCCCTGGCTGCTGAGGTAGACAAGCGAGTCGCCCCGGAAGGTGAAGTCGTTTGCCGGCACGTTCACAGAGTCTGTCACCTGGTCATTGTACAGGTCGTAGAGGCGGGAAGGCTGCTGGTTGTTGTCGCCGCGTGAGGCCACCCAAAGATCTCCATAAGCATCCTTGCGGATGCGGAAGAGGTTGGGGGCAACATTGACAGTCTTGATGACGCTGAAGCTGCTGAGGTCTATCACGCTTACCGTGTGGTCGTAGTCCATACCCTGCATGACGTTGTATCCGCCACTGTTTACCACGTAGAGCCTGCCATTGCTGACAACCATCTCCTCAGGCTGATAGCCTACGGTGCAGCGGGCCACAATCTGCAGGGTGGTGGTATCAATCTTATACACCTCGCCTAAGACACTCCTGCCATTGATGGGCCCCACGTAGGAGGAGACATACGCATAGCCTGCGTCAAAGGCAAGAAAGCGTGCGTTGGGCACATTGACCTGTCCTATATGACGTGCTGTGCGTACATTGGCCACTTCCACCTTGTTGCTTTGGTTGATGACCATCCACAGTCGTGAGCCATAAGCCTTGATGTCGTTTCCCACATCTCCTAACTCCATGACCAATGAGGGATTACGGGAGGGATAGATATTGCGGGAATAGGCTCCTGTGCTGATGTCCAGATAATCGAGTGTGGCCTTGTTTGATCCCATGTTGCCTTCGCAGAGCAAGTAGAGTCCCTTGTAGGCAGAGACCGCAGGGGCAGTGTCATATTGCTGTGGCCAGATGACCTCGGCATCGTCCCGGCATCCTGCGAGCAACATTGTCAGCAGGCAACTGAAGAAGATATGTTGGAGAATGTTCTTACTCATAATGTTACTTGTAATGCTATTCTGCCGTTGCGTCCTGGCATGGGATAGTTGAGTATCACATCGTACTGCTGGTTGAATACATTGTTCACCTCGGCCGTTGCCTTCCAACGTATTCCGCCAAGCGTCCATTCATATTGGAGACTGAGGTCATGGGTATACCAGGGCTGCATGTGGTTATAGGGTATGTTCTCCTGCTCGTTGTACCGTTCGCCGACATAGATAAAGCTGTAGTTGAGTGTGAATCCCCGGTGCAGGACGCTCATGATGGCTGAGCCGCTGTGATAGGGTATGTATGGTATCTGGTCTTTGTAATAGGAAGTGGAAGGGTCGGTCACGTCCCGTGCATCCTGGTAGGTGTATTGTAGTTTTCCCGTCACTTGCCATTGTCTGGCAGGCACCATTGTCAGGGCTGAGCTGAAATCGACTCCTGTGATGTGGACGCGTCCCAGGTTGAGCATGGTCCACCGGAACTGCTGCCCTTTGGGATAGGCGATGATTTTGTCATGGATGGTGTTGAAATAGCCATTGGCCTGCAGGTGTATGGCGGTCAGTCCCTTGTTGCCCCAGCTCTTGTCTATCACTATTCCCATGTCATACTGCACGGCCCGTTCCGGTAGCAGAGAGGCGTTGCCGAAATTGGTGTAGTACAGGTCGTTGAATGTCGGCATACGGAAACTCTGCTTGGCGAATGCCCGCAGGCTGATGGTCTCGTTCACGGGAACAGTGACGAACAGTGCAGGGACAAGGCGGTGGAGAGACTTGCCACCATCCTCCCGCTGGTGATCCTTGATAAGTGTACCCAGCAAGGACGCCTGCATCTTGAGATGAGGGAAGTCTAAAGATGTGGCGATGCTGAGGAAGTGTGACCATCGGGTAGGGAAGGGGAAACGGTAAGTGTCGGCATTGAGCTTGTTCCATTTCAGGTCGTATGCCATTGATGCGCTCCACCCCGGGAGGAGGTCACAGGCATTGACGGTGGAGAGGTAGCCCTCTTGTTGCCAGTAACGGTTGTCCGCAGGCAGCTGGGTGGTGTCACGGTTGACATAGTGGGCGCGATAGAAGGCATACTTGCCCAGCAGTTGGGTTGAGAACCGCTTGGTGACATCTTTCTGGAAGTGTACTTGCAGGAAAGTGTTGATATCGTCCTGCCGTTCTCCTCTCCGCCATACGTTATTGACGATGGCTCCTGGGATGCCCCGCTTGGAGCCGTAGAGGTATGCTTTTGCAATCCAGTAGCCACGGTCGATGATTCCTGTCACGTTGCCCTCCAGGCGCCCGGAAAGAATGTCGCCGTTGAGACGGGTGGTCGTCGTGTCGTAGGCAATGTCACCCGAAGGTGTCATGCGGCGGTAGCGGAATTTGTATTTTCCGTCAGAATTTACCACTCCTGCGTTGACCGAGGTGCGTATTGATGAGGAAAGGCGCTGCTCCCACAGCACGGAGGAACGGAGGGTGTTGCTGGCACCGTAGCTTGCATTGAAGCGGAGGTGCCGGTGTTCTCCTGGTGCAAACTGCGGAAGATGCGTGCGGATGTAGATGCTTCCAGCATTGCCGAAGTCAGAAGCCGGCTGGAAGATTGCACTTTTCTGTCCGTTATACAGTGCTATCTCATCAATGTTGTCAAGCGAGTATTGCCCCAAGTCTATTTGCCCATTCTGTGCGTTGCTTAGTTCTATACCGTCATAGAAGACCCCCATGTGCCCGGATCCCATGGAGCGGATGTCTACGGTTTTGATGCCGCCCACACCTCCATAGTCCTTGAGCTGCAGGCCGGAGAAAAAGCGCAGGGCATCAGCAATGCTCTGTGCGTTCAGGCGCTCAAGCTCGATGCTCCCCAGCCTTTGTGGTGCAATAATCTCGCGCCTGGCAATCCTGTGGCTCACCACAACCTCGGGAATGTGGTGAATAGAGTCTTGTGCTGCCGACAGGACAGAACACAACACGAGCAGGAATGTCAGTTGTATTCGCATAAATCCAGTTGTATAGCTCCCCCACGTAGCCATCCTCGTGGCAGTTATGAGATGAAGCAATGGCAGGTCTTCTGACTTTGTTGCCCAAAACGTGGCAAGCACCTTCCCGGTTGTGGTGCAACCAGTGGCCTTTGCTTGCCCTGACAAGGCAACTTACAGCTGCGGGACAGTAGCGGAATCGCACCGCTTTCCCTTTTTAATCATGTTGGTAATGAACCTATTGCGGCTGCAAAGGTACGATAAAGGGAAGAGACTGGCAAATAAAAGACGGCCTTTCTCGTGGCATGGGGTGTCCTCCAGAAGGCAATGGGTGCTGTATGCGGCAATCACTCGCGTACAGTTACAGAGGCAGCCGATGCCTGATATCCCCTGTACTTTAGCTGCAATACTTGAATACTTCAGCTGCAGTAGTCCGGTACTTCTCGTGAAGTACTGTGCTGATGTATGCCATGCGAGGTGCGGAAGCTCACTGACAGGGGGGAAGGGGTTGGCTTTCAGGGTAATGTATTATCCGGCAGGAGTCTGTAAATGCTTCATCTTATGCCCGCCCCATTCGTTGTCATCCACATAAGTGAAGCCCATGTGCAGGTAGAGCTGCTCGGCCCTCGGGTTGCCTGTATCAACCAGCAAGCCTGCTGGAAGCCCCATCTGCCGCCCTTTCTCTATGGTGGCTTGGAGAAGGCGGGTGGCAATGCCCTGATTCCGGAAGGGCTTGCTGACGCAGAGCGAGTCGATATACAGCTCGCCAGCCTGCGTCTCATCGGGCATGGCGGAATAGTCGCACCCGAAGGCCGACAGTGCCCCAGTGATGAAAGGCAGCCGCAACTGATGGAGCAAAGCCCCGTCATAGCTGACGCAGATGCCTGCCACCTGCCCTTCCTCGGTGATGGCTGCGAGCGTGTTGCGATAGGAGTATTGGGAGTCGTCCCGTCTGACCAGGCTGGTCATCAGCCTGTGGAAATCGTCCAGCGTGTGTTCCGGTCCTGCAAACCACTGGCAACACTCGTGGTTCATCGCCTCCATGATGAGCCGTGCAATCTCTGCGGCCTGCTCTTTCCGTGCCTGTTCAATCGTAATCATAGTGCAAAGATAGGAAAAGAATCCGATGAACAGGGAATATTCACTAATATAATGAAGATTGAGAAATAATCCTTATCTTTGCACTATGATAGTTGAGTACGAAAAGGAGTATCTCCAAGAGCTTTATGATAGTGGAAGATGCAAGAACAAAAAGTTCCGTTTTCAGCCTTCAGTTATAGAGAAATATATCAGAAACGTGTTGAAACGATCTTGGCTGCGACGAGGATGGAGGATTTGTTCGTGTTTCGTTCCTTGAATTTTGAAACACTTGATAATGGATATTATTCAATTCGTGTTGATTCTCATTACAGGCTGTTATTCAAGTTGCGGAGTGAGGGGAGGGATAATATTCTGACCGTCTGCACGCTTACGGACTTGACGGATCATTATAAATGAAAGGATTATGAACAGAATCACAACACATCCAGGGGATGTCATAAAAGAGGAATTGGACTGTAGGGGAATATCCCAAAAACTGTTCTCGGAACTTTTGGGCGTGCCTTATACGCAACTGAATGAGATACTGAATGGCAAGCGTCCTGTATCAACCGATTTTGCCTTGATGGTTGAGGCTGCTCTTGGTGTAAATCCAGAGTTGCTTGTCAATATGCAGGCGCGGTATAACATGAGCCTGTCAAGGCAGAAAAGCAGTTTTAGCCAACGGTTGGATGCTATCAGAAAGGCTTGTGCAGCAACACTGTTATAGTGGACTGGCTTATGATACGTACGCTTTTCTTTGATTTGGGTGGTGTTATCTACACCAGCAACCGTGATGAGGCGGTGCGCCGCTTTGAGGCATTGGGGCTGACCGATGCTGACAGACGATTGAAGGCTTACACGCAACAAGGCTTTTTCGGGCAACTGGAAGATGGCAGTGTCAGTGATGATGAGTTTCTTGTGGAGCTTTCACGGCTCTGCCGCAGGGAGGTTTCATGGAATGAGTGCCAGCACTGCTGGCTCGGCTATTGTGAGGATTTGCCCCAGCGTAATCTCGATATGCTCGCCTGCCTGCGCTCAGAGGGCTATCGGCTCGTATTGACCAGCAACACCAATCCCTTTGTAATGGAGTGGACGGAAAGCAACCGCTTCGATGGCAGTGGCGGAAGCATCCATGATTATCTCGATGATCTCTATGTCAGCTATCAGCTCGGCAGTCTGAAACCCTCGCCCGATTATTTCCGTGCCATCCTCAGTGCGGAGGATATCCAGGCTGGGCATGTCCTCTTTGTTGATGACAGTCCTGCCAATGTTGCGGCGGCTGAGGCATTGGGCATCCACACCTTGTTGGCTGAGAACGGGAAGGACTGGACAGGAAGGCTGCGGGAGAGGCTTGAGGAATATAAATAAAGGTGAGGGATTAGGTTATATGGAGAAAGCACCGTCCATCATTGCCTGGGCAAAGAGGATAGCATGGATTGCTATTTTTGTAATAGTCATTGGTGGTGAGTTTTTCGTCTACCGTAGATGCACTTCAGAACGGAATTTCCGTTTCGATATAGCCAAACAGGCATTTATGGTGGACTATGGAGATGTCTGTGGACTTGGCTTATTTATTGAAGGTGAGACTTCTGATGACTTCTATCATATAGAAAACCATGCAGCTCCATCAGGGCTACCTTTACGATGAGAATCATCCAACAGAGTTTTACCTTAATGAAGTTCCGTCTTGTTACGACATTACGGATCTATATGATGATACCTTGAAGGTCAGCAAACTGCCTCTACTCCCTAATGCCACCTATAGGGTGATGCGCTCAAGAGGATGTCAGGTGTCACAGGTCATATATATAAAGACAGACAAGACGGGAAGGGTTGTCCCAGCTGAGCGCGACGAATGAAACCCTGTCTAATGATTGTTTCCAGTCAAATTCTGTAGTACTGTATAACAGCCTTGGCTCCTGTGAATTTAAAGGGTTGAGTTATTGAAAAGGTGATACCTTATCTTTATCTAAATTGATAGTAAGCATATGTCTATATTTATTAACTGGTTTGTAATAGAAAACACTTACTCTAAAATCAGAGCGAATCGCAGTCAGTCCATCGTATGTTACTTTGAAGTGCGAGAATAGAATAACGTCTGCCATACGTTTACCTTCCTTGACATATCCAATATACTGCTGATAGTAAGAATCAAGAGGCAGGAAGTTTTCCGGATGCTTTTCCATATACTTTCTTACAAGGAGTATAGACTTTTTGAGTTCTGTTGCGTTTAACTGCTTGGGAGATCCTTCTCTTACTTTCCCAAATATCAATACATCATTGGCATTCTTTGCCTTTTCGGAGATGACATTTATTACCCTTGCATCTTCCGTTTTCTCATTCCTTGCCCAATAGACGACTGTGTTACGTTGAGGCTGTATGTGTATGGGCTTCACACGCTTGATGTTGCTTTTACAGCCAAGTAGAAGCATACAAAGAAAGAGGGGGAGAATTGCTTTCATTTCATTGTTGTTAGTAGGGAAGACATTATACAAATGTGCCTGTCTGCAATTCCCGTTTCAGCATTTCGTAGTTGTAGCCGGAACTTTGGTAGTAAAGTCCAGTTTCTGTATCAAGTATCTTTGCGTACAGTTCAGAGTAGTACACCATAGACATAGCCTCGGTCATCGTTACTCCAAAGTCCTCCATCACGTATGCTATCAAGTCTCGTGTGAGTTTATTGGTCAGGTATTTTTCTTCGATGCTCATATTTTTTCCAATCTTGATATGCCAGCAGGAGTGCCAAAGAAGTATTGCCGGCTAAGTTTTCTGTATTTAAGTCTCTCTACCAAAGTATCGAGATTGATAAGCCCATCTTCATATTGCTCCAATTGGAAGGCTACTCCGTCATCTGCTACCGATCCGATTACGATGTCATAGTTGTGTTTGAACCCTGTCCGGGATGCGTGACGGTTATGCAGGATAAATTCTGCCCAATCCTCTGTTGGTATGTCGCCAAAGTTCTTGATACGCAACGTGCTGTTTCCCAAGGGAGAGTCATCGTAGTGATAAACAGAAATGGTCGGTATGCCACTCCCCATTATACGGGTTTTTCTTATGGCCATTGCCTCTGCCTGATGGCGGATATCCGTCAGATAGAAGCCCTTCCCAAAGTCTTTGTCATTCGCTCCTTTTTCAAGATCTATCTTGTCAATGGAGATATTTGAGCCATGAAATAATGTTATCATAATGCAAGTGTCCCTCCATGATGTTGGCATATTGTTGCCAGATCGCTGACAGCATCGGCAATCGACAGTTGATGTTCCGCCTCGTAACATTCATTCAGGAAACTGATACCCTTGAAACGGTCAAGATACGAGTAGGCTGCCCGGGGCGATATGCCGAACTGGTTGGCAAATGCCGTAATGCAGCATACGAAATAGGATATGCGGTTTTGAAGCTCTCTACTCATAAGCAATTCATATTGATTCCGTGCCAAAGATAGTGAAAGTTTTCTGCTTTGCCAAATATGGCTCCGCATTATTTTCCTTTGTCCCCACATTAATCCAATAACGTTGATGCAGGTGGCACATTATAAGGTACCAGTTATAAATCATCAAATTTACAAATAAAAATGAAATATTTCAAGCTTTTAACAGGAAAAAGCGAAAATAGCACAAGGCTTCGCACCCCTCTCCATTTGAAGGGGGGCAGGGGCAGTGGTCTCCCGCCGGCTAATTGAAAAACTTCTGTATGGCATCCATCAGGGGGGTCAGCTCCCGGTTATGAACACGCCCGTAGCGGTCAATCATCTGCAGGCTGTAGGCAATGAAGAGACGGCGCTTGGCACGCGACATGGCGACATAGAACTTGCGGGCATCCTCCTCGTCCTGCCGCTTGGTCTTGTTGAAGGCATTGGGGTAGCGGCCGTTGGCGGCATCGAAGACAATGACATTGTCGAACTCCAGCCCCTTCGCCTTATGCACGGTGGTGACGTAGACACGCTCACGGATGCTGCGGCTGTTGCAGAAGTCACTCTCCTTAAGGGTGTTGATGTCTATGATGTATTGGGCGAGCTGAGGGGCGAGGGCATTGGGGATGCTACTGTCCGTCAGCATGTCCATGCGGAGATAGCGGAGGATGTAGTCGAGTCGGGGAATCTCCCTCACCAGCCCATCAGCCAGCAGGGTTTTGTAGGCTGCGGAGAGTTCGCCGACGAGGGCAGGCTCCTCCTCTGCTGACAGACTGTAGAGCCGATGGAAAGCCTGCTGGTACAGTTCGCCGTAGTTGGCACGCAGGACACTGACGAAGGGCTCTACTTTCGGGTGGTGGATGAAGGCCGCCTGCATCTTGGCTTTCTCCCGTGCTTTCGCCGCACATAGCCTAACGAGGCTCACCGTAGCTCCAACATCATCAATCGCCTGGTGGCTGTTCTCGCCTTGCAACTGATACTTTGCCAAGAGTGCCTCCAGCTTGTACGAATGGAGATTCGGCTCCAGCAGGTGCATCAGCTTGAGTGAGTCGAAGCAGCGGTTGGCGTGGTTTGCCATCATGTCGGTGCAATAGCGGCGCAGGCATCGGTCGAGGATGTTGTAGTCGTATTTGGCATTATGCCCGAGAATGGGGCATGTCCCAATGTATTCAATGAATTGGTACAGTGCCACGTCGGGTTGAAGAAGCTGTCCTGTGGCGAGTTTCTCGTGGTAGATGGTGTACATCGGATTGTCCTTGTTGCCGAGTTTTGGCAGAATGGGCTTGTCGGTCTCAATGTAGAGGTCGAGCGGTTCGCCCACCACCTTGCCACCCTTGACGCGCATGGCGGCAATCTCTATGATGTCATCACTGAACACGTCCAGTCCTGTAGTCTCGGTGTCGAAGACGATTATCTCATCGGTGTCGTAAGCCTGTAGGAACTCTGCCGTATAACAGCTTCCGGGATAGAGGATGAAGTCGGACGGCGAGAGGGCAAGCTGCCGCAGCTTCCAGTTGAAGCGGCGGGCCAGTGAGTGCGAGGGGAAGGCATGCGTGCCTTTCATGATGCGTGTCCAGGCAATAGCGTTATGCTCGTTGGCAAGCACGCTGAGGTGGGCAAGGAGGAACTTCACGTCAGGGGTGTCGAAGAGATCTCGTCCGGAAATCTTGAAGTGTGTCAGTCCCTCCTCGGCCATTGCCTGGCTGATGCGGTCGGCATCGGCATTGGAGCTGACGATGACGGCGGTACGCTCCTTGCAGTCTTGCAGGTAGAGGTGCTGCGCAGTATCGGCAATGTCCTTAATCTCATCGTCTATCGTGTTGCTGCCGATGATGCGCAGGTCGCCGGGCGAGGCATCTGTGTCATTGTCCGAGACGGGTAGCAGCTCCCGGTCAATCTTCAGTTGTCTTTCGGCATAGTCGTTGAACACGTCGAGCAGATATCGGGGTGACCGGTGGTTCTGCTGTAGATGGTGGATGTTCCCCTTGCAGCGCATCTTCAGCAGCGTGAGGGTTTCCAGCTTGGCACCCATGAAGGAGTAGATGGCTTGTTGCTCGTCGCCCAGGTACATCACCATCGGGTGGTCCTCGGCGGTGAGCAGGTCGATGATGGCGAGCTGCATGCCGTTGAGGTCCTGTACTTCATCCACCTGAATCCAGGGATAGCGTTTGCAGGATGTGTCGGTGCTGTAGATGTCGTAGGTACGCAGGAGCAGGTCCTCGAAGTCGAGCAGGTGGTTATCAGTCTTGTACCGTTCATAGCACGAGGCGAGATACATCTTGCGCAGCAGCTGGCGCATCTTCCCTGCAAGCTGTCTGTCAACCAGGAGAGAGTCAGCCTCGTCCATGTAGTCTTGGGCATGACGGTATATCCTGACCATTGCATCCTCGTTGTATTCCATGGACTGTGACTGGCAGATGCGTTTTACTGCCTCACGGTCGTCATCAGTGAAACACTCCGGGTGCAGGTAGTATTTCCACGGATGGTGATGCTCCATCTGATAGATGAAGTGCTGGAAGAAGATAATCTCCTGATAACCTTTGTATCGGTTGAAGTCGCCCATCACTCCCTCATCGTCCTCGTTCCGGTAGTCGGCAATAATGCTCACAGCCTCCTCGTCGTCGATGATGGCAGAGTCAGCAGGAATCCTGTCCTGCTCGAAGAGGAACTTGGAGCAGAACCGATGCACGTTGCCCACCATCAGCTCGCTTGGGTGTTGGGTGTTGGGTATTGAATGTTCATTATCACCTGGCCCCCAGCATCCATTACCCATCACTTGGCTGATACGGTTGGTCATCTCCCTTGCCGCCCGGTTGGTGAACGTCAGGCAGAGCATGTCCTCCGCCTTCACGCCCTGCGCCAGAGCATACTTTATCCGCTCGGCAAGTATGTGCGTCTTGCCGCATCCCGGTGGGGCCAGCACGAGGTGATGCCCGTGGTCGGCCTCCACGACGGGGCGTTGGTATCGGTCTAATGTTGAGGTGTCGTTGTTGGATTGCATAGATAATCGTTTTTAGGACATTCGTCTTGCTGGCAGATATATTTCTGGTGCATAGTGCAAAAGTAAGAAAAAGAATGGAAATAACTTGCTGTCAGTCTAAGGAATAGAAATAAAATCGTTAAAGAGTATTGATAAAGTTTGGATGGGTGAGGAGTAGTATGTGCCTTTTGGGAGAGCAAAGAAACGTTGATAATTTGAAAAGTGTAGTAAATTGTTGCTAAAATCTATAGAAAAGAGTATCTTTGTAGCTGTAAATCCTATTGAAAAGTGTAATGACTATGCAGATAGACACTGATACACGCTGCCGCTGTACCTGGGCAGAAACCGACCCGCTCCTGCGGAAATACCACGATGAGGAGTGGGGTGTGCCTGTTCATGACGACCGTCTCCACTTCATGTACCTGCTGATGGAGAGCATGTCGTGCGGACTCTCGTGGTTACTGATGCTGAAGAAGTGGGATACCTTCCGCCGTTGCTTCGCCGACTTCGATTACAACCGGGTGGCAGCCTTCACCGAGGACGATATCCGCCGCGTTGCTACAGCCGAGAACATGATTCACAGCGAGCGTAAGGTGGCGGCGATGGTCTCCAATGCCCGTGCCTTCTGCCGCATACGGGAGGAGTTCGGCACGTTCGACAAGTACATCTGGAGCTTCACCCGTGGCAAGACAATGGTCTATCCGTCCCATCAGCATCGGTGGTGTGTCCGCAATACTCTGAGCGACAAGATTGCCAAGGACCTGAAACGGCGCGGTTTCAAGTATGTCGGTACTGTCATCATCTACAGCCACCTGCAAGGCATCGGCATCATCAATGACCATCAGGCCGATTGCTTCCGGTATGATGATTTTAGGAGTAAAGCCACAAGTAGAATGGGGAGCTTTACTTCGGTGGAGCCATGAATTTAGTAATTGTGGGTGAAGATATTACATTTGACCAATGATTTCAAAGGTCCTTTGGCAGAGTAGATATGGCAGATGTATGATTTCCCAATACCTCTGCCCTCGTTTTACACAGGGAATCACTATCTTTGCAAACACATCTTTACAATAAAGACTATGGCAACAATTCTGAACAAATACGCTTGGCTGGCGGAGACCATATATGAGGCGCGGCGGATTACCTTCAAGGAAATCAGTCGCAAATGGCAAGAGAACGAGGACCTCAGCCGTGGGGCGGAACTGCCGCTGCGCACCTTCCACAAGTGGTGCGATGGCATCTTTGATATGTTCGGCTTCATGATAGAGTGTGACCGAAAGAACGGTTACACTTACTATATAGCCAATGAAAACGAGATACGCAGGGGGCGGAATGAAGCGCTGGATCTTTGATCCATCACCGAGAGCAACCTGCTGATGGAGAACCGCCAGCTGAAAAACCGTATCCTGTTGGAAGAGAAACCCACCAATAATGGCAATCTCCGATTGATACTCCAAGCAATGCGCGAGGGCAACCGACTGGCAATGACATATCACAGCTACCACTGACGAGAGCCCAACACCTTCGAGGTGGAGCCTTATTACATCAAATTGTTTCGCCGAAGGTGGTATCTGGTGGCGAACAGTACATATTACAAGGAGGTGAGGGTCTACGGGCTTGACCGTATCGTGTCGCTTGAGATAGAGGCAGACTGCAGGTTTGACCTGCCTAAGGATTTCGATGCCAAGGGCTTCTTTGCCGATTGCTTCGGTGTGATACCCGACAAGCGGGTCCCACTGAGAGGATGCTGTTGAAAGCGAGCGGATGGCAGCCTCGCTATCTGAGAGACCTGCCGCTGCACGAATCGTAGCAGGAATTCGTGCTGGCTGACGGGACAAGCATCTTCTCCTACCTAATCAGACCGACACTCTACTTCTAGCAAGAGCTGCTCTCACTGGGGGCGGAATTTGAAATTCTCTCGCCAGAATGGCTGCGCAAGCAGGTAGCCAATATAATTAATATAATGTACGGCCTATATAATAAGCATAAATGACAGATTTTGCGGCAATAGACTTTGAGACAGCCAACTTCAATCGCAGCAGCGTTTGCTCGGTAGGCGTGGTGATAGTAAGGGACGGCGAGATAGTGGACACCTTCTACTCGCTCATCCAGCCCGAACCCAACTATTACACATGGAAGTGTACTCAGGTACATGGTTTGACCCGTAGGGACACCGATGAGGCACCCGTCTTCAGCGAGGTGTGGGCGCGGGTGGAACCACTTATAGAGGGGCTACCTCTTGTCGTCCACAACAGCCGTTTCGACGAGGGGTGTCTCCGTGCCGCCTTCCAGGTCTATCAGATGGACTATCCCGCCTATATCTTCTACGACACCCTCGCCGCCGCCCGCCGTGTCTTCCCCAATCTTCCCAACCACCAGCTCCAAACCGTTGCTGCTGAGTGTGGATATATCCTTGAGAACCACCACCACGCACTGGCTGATGCAGAGGCTTGTGCGTGGATAGCGAGGGAGATATTATAAAAGTTAATAATGCAAAAAACAAATAATAACAACTAAAAATACTACCTTTGTAATCTAATCGTACAATCTAAATAACGTTTAATATGAGTGAAAACAGAATCGAAATGAAATCTGTACAGGAACTTCTTCCGATGAAGTTCTTTATCCCTGATTATCAAAGAGGGTACAGGTGGACAAAGCAACAAGTGAAGGACTTGTTGGAGGATATATCCGACTTTTCCAACAAAGACACAAAGTCTGGTGAATTCTATTGCTTGCAGCCGTTGGTTGTTCGTGAAATGACAGAAGACGAGAAAGAAAACAGCAATTTATCCGGTAATGAAACTTGGTACGAGGTGATTGACGGGCAACAGAGATTGACCACCATTTATTTAATATTGACGGCACTGAGTGAGGTCATCGAGATATTGGGTTTGCCAACAGATATTTATCAACTTAGATATCAGCGATATGCCGACAGGGATGATAACTTCCTGGACACAATAAAAAACTTAAAGCAGGTCGATAGTTCACAGATTGACTGCTATCACATGAGTGATGCCTATCTGTATATACAGCAATGGCTTAAGGATAGCAAAGTGAATAAGGCAGACTTCTGCAATACACTTCTGAAGCATAAGCCTAAGGCAAACATTCCTTCTGAGGATGAAGCCAACAATGTACGTTTTATTTGGTATGAGTCAGTTGATGAAAATCCGATAAAGGTATTCACACGACTAAATATAGGAAAAATTAGCCTGACCAATGCTGAGCTGATTAAGGCTCTACTGTTGAACCGAGGCAATTTCCAACATGACATGGGGGCTTCTGTCAAGTTGCGCCAGCAGGAGATTGCATCGGAGTGGGACAACATAGAATATACATTGCAAAAGGAAGCCTTCTGGTTGTTCTTACATGATACAGGCTATTCGCATCCAACTCGTATAGACTTTATTTTCAATCTTGTCTGTGAGCAAAACCAACTTCATCTCAATGATTCTCAAATGTCGGTCATCGGTAATGATGAATACAGAACATTCAGATATTTCAATGAATATTTCAAACAGCAAGAACACGACATTTACTATTGCTGGAGGGCCGTGAAATCATATCACCAGACCTTTATGGAATGGTATGATGACTTGCAGCTTTATCATTACATTGGCTATCTCATTGCAGAAAAGAAAGGTATACAGGAATTGATTGGGAAATGGAATGAACTTGGAGACAAAGTTTCATTCGTACATTATTTGAAAAGCGAAATTAAGGCTATTATCAGCAAATCTACTACTAAAGACTTCCAGTATAAGAATAAAAGGAAATGCAAGCCTATCCTCTTGTTCCACAACATTCAGACGGTCATCAATCAAAATCAAAACGAACTGAATAACAAGAAATACCAGGTAGGTACTTTCTATAAATTCCCGTTCCATCTCTACAAGTTGGAGAAATGGGACGTAGAGCACATCAATTCAAGCGCGGAAAATCCAGAGAATGACGCGAATACACAGGCAGAGTGGCTGATGAATGTCTATTGGGGCGTATCGGATGACGTACAGGGGAAAATCAAAGGCTATTTTGATGCGCCGGAAGAAAAACGTCAAGAGCTCTTTAATAGTATCAAAGACTGTGTTAGTATCCCTGACACATGGCCGGAAGATGATAAAGACAAACTGTGGAACTACACTCTGCTCGATGCTGCTACCAATCGCAGTTATGGCAATGCCATTTTCTCCGCAAAACGGCGTATCATCATAGGTAAAGATAAGGGAATGCTTATACCTGTCCCAAAGCTTTCAAGGGATAAAAAACAGATGGTGTTGGGTGAGGAATCAAAATCAACATCTTCCTTTGTCCCACCATGTACAAAGCAGGTTTTTATGAAATACTATTCCCCGATGGCAGGTGACAACAACTACTGGACAAGAGCAATTGACGCAGAGGCTTATATGTCAGATATAGAGAATTGTATAAAGCAACTGGAGGAAAAGTAATGAATAGTAAAAAAACAACCTTTTGGGAGTTTATAGGTAAGACCCCTATAGAGATACCCATCATACAGAGAGATTATGCACAGGGAAGAGCAGGAAAGGAATACTTGCGCCGGAATTTTCTGTTCGACATCAAGAAGGCATTGGACGGTGAGCTGAAGAATGGAGAGAAAGTTCTTAAACTCGACTTTGTCTATGGTTCAAAAGAGAAAGACAGCGTATGCCCAATCAACGAGGTAAAAGGAAGAATGCAGCCTCTTGATGGGCAACAGCGTTTGACGACATTATGGCTGCTGCACTGGTATATAGCCTTGAGAGCAGGTAAACTTGTAGAAGCAGTTGATAGGTTGAGGCGATTCAGCTATGAGACAAGAATTTCCTCCCGGGAGTTTTGTGGGTGTCTGTGTCAGCCTGAATATTTTGACAGTTTCTTGAGTCAAACAGGTATTGTAAGTTTCATCACCAAGAGGACTTGGTTCTTCTCTGCATGGAAGCAAGATCCAACTATCCAGGCTATGCTGAGGATGTTGGGTGGTACGCAAATTGAAAACAAGCATGGTGAAGATATAGTTGACGGTATCGAAGAATTGTTTGCAGACTCATCAGAGAACGAATTTTCCATATACTGGGCCAAGCTTGTATCCTCCGATGCTCCTATTGTCTTCTATTATTTACCACTTGAAAAATTTGGCCTTTCCGATGATTTATACATCAAGATGAATGCGCGTGGCAAGCAGCTGACCGCTTTTGAAAATTTCAAGGCAGACCTTATTGGGTATATCCGTGAGCAAGCCAACGATAACGAAGAGTGGAAGCCATTACTGGATGCCAAAGCTGGTGTTCCTATCCTATTGGACACAAAATGGGCGGACATCTTCTGGGAGAAACGTTCAAGTAGCAATCGTATAGATGAGATATACTATGCATTCCTTAATCGTTTTTTTTGGAATGAGCTTTTCACGGCTGTTCGCAACGTGAAGGACAAGGATATAAATGCAAAGACAACTTACATACTCTCTGTAGGTGACGGTACAGCTTTAGATGGCTCTGATTCTAATACTATTGAAAATAATAATCAATCATACAGCTATTTCAACAAAGATGCGTATACAGACTATGGTGGGATAACCCCCTATCTTTACTGCGATGGCAAGATACCCTTGCAACTATTTACCGACTTATGCAAAGTGCTGAATAACTATGCCGATTCTGTTGTCCCTTTTCCAAAAATCAAATGGTTAGGCGGCTTTGATTTTATCCCTGCATATGAAAAAGACGGAAGTACGGCTGAAGAAACAAAGATAACCAGACTTTCTCAGCAACAGCGAGTAGTGTTCTTTGCCGTCTGCAAATACTTCAAGGAAGGAAAGGCTGATGAATTGTCCCTTGTAAGATGGATGCGTGTTGTGCGCAATCTCATTTCTGGCGAAGGCGAGGATGGCCGGCCACAAATCAGAAACGCACGGGCTGTACGTACTGCTATTGAATATATCAATCGGCTGTACAGTCACGATGTATATGCCTCGCTGGCAGGTATGACGATAAATGCCAGTGCATCTTCTGACATAGAATACCGTTGGAATGAGGAAATAGAGAAGGCTCAGCAAATAATGGAGGGCAGCTACATACACCATTGCAGTGGAGAATCACGAAGAGAAGGGGAAGAAAATTATTCCACTTGGGAGGAACTCATTGCTGAGGCCGAAGATTGGGCCTTCTTCAAGGGTGCTATACGCTTCTTGTTCCATAATGGAAAAGGAGAGAAAGATTGGCAATGTTTCGATAGGAAATGGGATAATATACAAAAGTATTTCAAGAACGATTGTACGGAGAACGACTCTGCACTCACCGCCTCATTCGATGATGCTAAACTGTTGAAAGCACTTATCAGCAGGTTTACTCCTGATAATTTTTGGAATTTGCTTTGGTGGAAACACCGTACCTTTAACAATCTTCCCAGAACTTGGTTGTATTATCTGCTGAACAAACAGATATCCGCTCCAGTCCATGCCTTGCTTTTTGGAGAAGCCGAGCCTGTGGCTCTTTCCCCATCTGATGACTTCGCTCTGAATACACTCTATCAGTTAGCGAATACAAGTCTGCTTGACTATATTGTCAAAAAAGGAAATCCGAACTATTGGATAAGGGATTATCATGGTCATAAAGCCATTTATCCCAGTAGTTGGGGGATTTTTCTAAATGCCAAAGAAAGGGATGAATTCTTACTCAATTCTGATGATGTAAGTATAAAGGATGATGTGGTAGTTGGCAATAGAGAGTTCCTTTATGGCTGGGATATCAGCTTTGCATACAACGGGCATAACTATCTGTGGCATCACAATGGTTACATCTATCTGATGTTGGATAGCAATCCGTGGGGATATGTAATTAGAGATAGCCAAAAAGCAGTAGACGAAGAGAAATATTATTGTTTCTATTGCCAATCGGGAATGGACATAAAGGCAGAACTCGACAGACTGTATAAGGAATCTATAGAAAACCAATAATTGACCATAAAGTTGCTACTGAACCGTTGAGGAAGAATTTGTTGCATTTGATTTCTAAATGACTATACATTTCCTCAAGGCTGTGCCCTCATTCGGCACAGCCTTTCTTTATCTTTGCACCATCAATCAAAAACAAATGGCAGATGAAAGCAAAGAAAGAAGCGAAGCAGATGAACATCTGACGGCTATGGGAGAGATAGTCTCGCTGGCAAAAGAATCGAAACTGAGCGAGGAGTTCTGTCGGAAGCCTGACACGTGGAACGGGAATACATCATCAAGCGACTGCACCGCTGAGAAACCATCATCTATGTGCCTACTGGATGTGGTGGACGCACTGCGACAACGAGCGTATGGAATATTGCTCCGCCGTCCATGTCGGGTTTCATAGCTAAAAGGCGAAATCGAAGAGAGCGGGCAGGGGGCTGCAAGCCTTGCGGAAATTTTCATATCAATCATTCTCTTGGTACTTTTGCAATCACAATAATAAACAAGCGGATAATGGAAACGGATTTTCAGCCTCTGGACTTCGGCATGCCCGAGGACAAGAGCCATCGTAAGATGCTCGTGGCTGGTTCTCAAAAAGTCTGGTATCAGCGTCTGAAAATCATCACGTTGCCCCGTCATTTGGTGGTATGGGAATAGCCTGCACGAATCCTTGTCATCCTTCTGATGGTGTGTTGTTTGGGATAGCTGATGGCAGATGGGGCTGGACTGTAATCCCCTTGTTCAGTACTTTATGTGAAGTATTCGGGTATTGGAGCAGAAGTATTCCAGTACTTCTGCAGCAATACTTCACAAAGTGTGCATCGTGTACTCGTTTTCTTCTTATGTCTTGGCTGGCATGAAGTGAGCTTTAGCGGTATAGAGGAGTGCAGAATGGTTGGCTGTCAGAGTCTTGCGGTTGCCAGCTGAGGAGATGATTCTCAAAAAAAGGTAAGAAACGTCCAAAGAGTTTCTTACCTTTATATTATATTCTTCTGTCTTTTTTTACTTTCAAACGTCTCCCTGTTTGAAGGGGGAGGAAGCTTTTATGCCCCCTCAAACTCACGGAGGAACCGTGTGTCATTCTCGGAGAAGAGACGGAGGTCGCTGACACGATACTTCAGATTGGCAATGCGCTCCACTCCCATACCGAAGGCATAGCCTGTATAGACGCTGGAGTCGATGCCGCAGGCTTCAAGGTCATGCGGGTCAACCATACCGCAGCCAAGAATCTCCACCCAGCCGGTATGCTTGCAGAATCCACAACCCTCACCGCCGCAGATGTTGCAGCTGATGTCCATCTCTGCACTTGGCTCCGTGAATGGGAAATAGCTCGGCCGCAGGCGGATCTTGGTGTCGGCACCGAACATCTCACGGGCGAAGGTGAGAAGCACCTGCTTGAGGTCGGTAAAGCTGACATTCTTGTCAACATAGAGACCTTCTACCTGATGGAAGAAACAGTGGGCACGGGCTGAGATAGCCTCATTGCGGTAGACACGTCCTGGGCAGAGTACACGGATAGGCGGCTCATGGGTCGACATATAGTGCGCCTCGTCGTTTGAGGTATGGCTGCGGAGAAGTACGTTCTTGGTAACGTCCATCGTGTTACTGCGCTCAATGAAGAAAGTGTCCTGCATGTCACGTGCCGGATGGTCGGCAGCGAAGTTCAGCATCGTGAAGACATGCTGGTCATCGTCAATCTCCGGTCCCTGGTAGAGTGTGAAGCCCATACGTCCGAAGATGTCGATAATCTCGTTCTTGACAAGTGTGAGAGGATGGCGTGTACCGAGACCGACAGGGTAGGAGGTGCGGGTCAGGTCGATGTCATCGCTCTGTGCCTCGTTTGTCTCAAGCTGTTCTTTGAGCTGGTTGATTTTCTCCTGTGCGCTCTGTTTCAGCTCGTTGATTTTCATGCCGACAGTCTTCTTCTGGTCGGCTGCCACATTGCGGAACTCGCCCATCAGCGCATTGATCTCGCCCTTCTTGCTGAGGTATTTCAGACGAAGCTGTTCTACGTCATCGGCACTTTTTGCCGATAGGTTGCTCACTTCCTTGAGAAGTTCTTCTATCTTGTCTAATAACATAGTGCTTGATTATTTTCGTGCAAAGGTACGATTTATAATCGGAACGGAGAAATTACCCTAAGATAAATTTACCGTTTTGCTGTCTTATTAGAAATAAATATCGTACATTTGCACCGAATTTGAGACGATATAACGAGAATATGAGAAAAGCATTTTTACTTGTAGTGTTTGCTTGTATGGCAATGGTGGCTGTGACCACAGGTTGTTCCAACAAGAAAGTGGAAGCCGCTGACAGTCCGAGTGTTGACTCTTCGGCGGTTGTTGATACTGCCGATACGGTCGACTCTGCCACGGAGATCATTGCGGCTACCCCGATGCCGAAGGCTGCCGACCAGTTGTTTGACGATTTTTTCTTCAACTTCATAGCCAACAAGAAACTGCAGCGTAACCGTGTCAAGTTCCCTTTACCTGTGCTGTGGGGGCACAAAACCACAATGATGCAGCGAGGTGAGTGGAAGACCGACCACTTCTTCCGTCCTCAGGGGTATTATACATTGATTTTCGACAATGAGAAGCAGATGGAATTGCCGAAGTCGACCGAACTTGACAGTGTCATTGTTGAGAAAATCCATCTGAGGAAAGCCTTGGTTGAGCAGTACTGGTTCGACCACCAGGAGGGACACTGGATGCTGAGCCAAATAAAGCAGGGCTCATTCAAGCAGAATTATAATGCCTCATTCCTGACATTCCTTTCCCGATTCTTTGCCACTGGCGGAGCTGGGGCAGTGAAGAGTCCCTTGGCTTACTCCGGTCCAGATCCCAATGGTGAGGAGACGGCCACGGTGAACACCACTATTCCTGCTGAGGAATGGACCTCTTTCCTTCCGGAAGTTCCTGGTGACATGATTTACAACATTCTCTATGGGCAGAAGTATGCCGAGTCTGACCGTAAGATTCTCACTTTCCGCGGCTTGGCAAATGGTATGGAGACGCAGCTTATATTCAAGCGTAATGGCAACAGCTGGAAACTGGTGAAAATCAACGCTTATTGATAATTGATGAAAGATTACAAAGACTATAGTCTGCTGAGGCATAACACGTTCGGCATTGATGCGAGGTGCCGCCGTTTCGTGGAGTATGAATCGGTGGAGGAGGCGCAGGAGCTGGTTTGCTCACTGGCGGAGGACGACCGTCCGCTGCTGATCCTTGGTGGTGGAAGCAACCTGTTGTTGACGGATGATTATAAGGGGACGGTGCTTCATTCGAGTATGTCGTTCATTGAGCAGCTTGATGACGAGCGGGTGCGCTGTGGATCGGGCTACCTGTGGGACGATTTTGTGGATTTCTGTGTCAGTCATGATCTCTATGGTGCTGAGAACCTTTCCATCATCCCTGGGGAGTGTGGGGCGAGTGCCGTACAGAATATCGGAGCATACGGGGCGGAGGCCAAAGACCTGATAGAGGAGGTGGAGGCCGTTGAGATAGCGACTGGTGGGCTGTGCCGTTTTACGAATGAGGAGTGCCGGTACAGCTATCGCCAGAGCCGCTTCAAGCATGAATGGCGCGACAGGTTTCTTATCACCTCAGTCACCTATCACCTCTCAAGAACCTATCAGCCAAAACTTGACTATGGGAATATCCGTACGGCATTGGCAGAGCGAGGCATAGAACATCCTACGGCAGCGCAGCTACGGCAGACTATTACCGACATCCGCAATGCCAAGCTGCCTGATCCGAAAGAGATAGGTAATGCCGGGAGTTTCTTCATGAATCCGATAGTCTCAAGGGCTAAGTACGACGAATTGGCTGCTCACTACGTGAGGATGCCGCATTATACTGTTGATGCTGACCATGAGAAGATTCCGGCTGGCTGGATGATTGACCAGTGCGGCTGGAAGGGTAAAACCTTGGGAAGGGCTGGCGTCTATGAGAAGCAGGCCCTGGTGCTGGTAAACCTTGGTGGAGCCACAGGTGGTGATATTGTCCGGCTCTGTGAGGCTATCCAGGAGGATGTGAGGGAGAAGTTCGGGATAGAGATACATCCGGAAGTAAACCTGATTCCTCGCCCGGTCTCCAGCAAGGAGAGGGGAAACTGATAGGACAGGTGCATGTATGGCAGTAAATCAGGGAAAGGCGACTTAATGCCAGAAGAAAGGTGTGGAATAAGTTGAAGCTCTTCCTGTATACTTCCAAGGCTCGCCCTAAGGTGTAACCGCTGATTTTGTTAGGGGGCGGATGACAGTCCCCTGTGTTGTTGGAATGAGAAAAGTAGTTGTGAGCCATAATCAAGATATACATAATGATATCTCCGGTCAATCTTGCCGTTTGGCGGCAGAGCTGGCTGTGAGTTCTGCTCCGTCAGGGTCTGCCTCTTCAGGAAGGCATGGGGGGATGTCTTTACGTTTTCTTGGGACGGGTACCTCGAATGGCGTCCCTGTGATAGGCTGTCAGTGTGAGGTGTGCCGGAGCAAAGACCCTCGTGACAGTCGCTTACGTACCTCAGCTCTGTTGGAAACCGCACACACCCGCATCCTGATTGACTGTGGTCCGGACTTTCGCCAGCAGATTCTTCCGCTCCCTTTCCGCAAGATTGATGGTCTGCTGGTCACGCATATCCATTATGACCACGTGGGTGGTATTGACGATGTGCGTCCGTATTGCATGCTGGGTGATATTGAGGTTTATGCCAATGAGGATACCTGTGCGGGCTTGCGCCACAACTTTCCCTATTGCTTTACGGAGCATCTCTATCCAGGTGTGCCCAAATTGAATCTTCATGCAGTTCTGCCTCATTCTCATCTGAGGATAGGCGATGTGGAAGTCGTCCCCATTACCGTGATGCATGGCAAGCTGCCCATCTTAGGCTTTCGCATTGGAAAGCTGGCTTACATCACTGACATGAAGACGATTGCCGACACAGAGCTTCCTTATCTGGAAGGAGTTGAGACGCTCGTTGTCAATGCGTTGCGCTGGGACCGTCCTCATCATTCCCATCAGCTCATTCAGGATGCGATTGACTTCGGCAGGCGGATAGGGGCGAAGCGTACTTACCTGACCCACCTGACCCATCAGATAGGACTGCATGAGGAGGCACAGAGGCTGTTGCCTGAAGACGTGTTCTTTGCTTATGATGGGCTTCAGATAGAGCTATGAGTGAGAAAGGCCTAAGTTTGCACGTTTCCCCCTTTTTGTGTCTAATTTCTGCAAACAGAATAAAATAAAGGTTATAAGGGCGGGAAAAACCACATGAGAATTTGCTATAATAAAGTAATATAGTATATTTGCAGCGTGTTTTTCATAGTATTAGATTTAAGGTTAACAAAGTTTGGGAGTACAGCGGTACTCCTTTTTTTGTGCCAGCCCGTCTTTACTTGTGCTTCTTGCCAAACAGGCCGACCTGCTTTGAGCCGCCAAATTTCCTATAGAGCTTCCATCCGAGGATAAGACCGTCCAGTATGCCGGCCCCTGTACTCAGTGCGCCTGAGAAACGTTGTGTGGGAGTGGTATTGTCTTTGGGCTTGTGCATGAGCTCATTCCATAGCCCGGTGAGCTTGTTGTTGTCCTTGAGGATGTCAGTGCGTAACTGTGCCTTGCGGAGACGAATCTCGTTCAGCGACCGGTAGCTGGGACCAAAAAGAGTAGTGTTGTCTGTCATAAGCTTATTTTGACATTAAAAGGCTTCCTAAGAATCTCACCAAAGGACGTTCTATCAGCCTGTGGCGGAAAAGGACGAAGAGAATGAGTACCAGCAGATAGGCTGCGCTGACAATGAGGAAAGCTACGGCAAAAGAGCCCACCAAGGGCTGCAATGCGTATACTGCGGCGAAGGAGAAGTAAATGAGGGAGATGAGAAAGAGGGTGACGAAGACCGCGGCTACGGCAATCACCGTCAGCAGACGTACAACTTTCTCAATTACATCGAGCCTCACGTATTCTGACTGAAGCCCGATGTAATGTTTTAGCACCTCAACAAGATGTGCTATTGTTTCTACGTTCTTGTCGTTGGAAAACATCTTTGCTGATTAGATAGTTTCTGTGGCAGCGTCCTTGATGTCCTCAACAAACTCGTCAGCTTCCTTACGGCTGAGCTTGATGTCGTGCTTCTTGCAGAAGTCGTCAACAGCGTCAGAGATTTTCGTACGTGTGTCAGTACCCTTTTCCGGGGCAACCAGAAGCCCAAGAGCAGCTCCGGCGATAGCACCGCCGAGGAAAGCTCCAATGTAACCTAATGCCTTCATAATCTTTATTGTTTTTAATGTTAGAGACAACTTGTCTTTATCATTGGCAAATATAGTCAATAATTTGTAGATAGCAATGTATGGAAGTGTATTTTGTGTTAAAAAGATTGCAAATTTCTTATTTAACAAACTTTAGGTACGCTCTTCTTCAGCTTTTGCTTCTTATTTCGTAACTTCGCACGATAAAAAGTTTATAGTGGAAAAATAGTGTAATCAACAAAAATAGCTAAAGGATTATGAAGAAATTAATGGTTTTAGGTGCTGCCATGTGTGTAGCGATGGCTTTTACGGGCTGCAAATCGAGCGAGAGTGCATATAAGAAAGCTTATGAGAAAGCAAAGGCACAGGAGCAGACAGAGGAGAGTGAGGACAATGCTGCGCAGCAGGATGCACCGGTTGTTGCGCCTATAGAGACACGGCCTGTTACGGAGACTCGTGTGGTTGACAATTATGACAGTGAGCCTGTCCGCCGTGAGAGTGTCTCCGTTGTCAATGGTGCAGGCCTGAAGGGCTATAGTGTTGTTGTCGGCTCTTTCGGTGTGAAGGCTAATGCTGAAGGGTTGCAGCAGCGTCTGAAGAATGCTGGTTACGATGCTCAGATTGCCTATAATGCCGGGAACAACATGTATCGTGTTGTAGCTGCAACCTATGACAGCAAGGCTTCTGCCGTGCAGAGCCGCAATCAGCTGCGCGCCAACTATG
>JAILEG010000012.1 GCA_024688365.1 Prevotella sp. | reverse complement strand
AGCGTGACATCAGTGAGCTTGTCCTTGGCTTTGTCCTCAAAGGAAGTCTTGATACCCAGCAGTGAGAAAATGTACCTGACGGCTGAATCTCCTTGCCGTGAGCCATCCATAAGCCCTGGCAGAATGATGCTGGCTCCTAATTCGTCCTGCAGGGCAAGTGTCTCATACCAGTAGCTGGAGGCACTCCAGTCGTTCTCTATTGTGTAGGGGCATTGGCTGTATGGTTGTGGGCTGACGCTGATGGTGTCAACATCGGTCCACTCGGCTGACACACCGAACTGATGCATCAGATGCAGCGTGAGGTCAATGTAAGGGCGGGAGACTATCTCGCCCGTGAGCCTCAGCTCCAGTCCCTTGGCAAAGACGGGTGCCACCATCAGCAGGGCTGAGATGTACTGTGAGCTGACACTGCCGGGAATCTCAAGCTGTCCGCCTTCCAGCTGGTGTCCGCGGATGAGGAGTGGGGGGTAGCCTTCCTCACCAGTGTATTCAATGTCAGCCCCTAAATAGCGCAGTGCATCCACGAGAATTCCGATAGGACGGTGCTTCATGCGCTCTGTCCCGGTGATTGTGTGGTCTCCATTACTGACGCAGAGGTAGGCTGTCATGAAGCGCATGGCGGTGCCTGCGGCCTTGATGTCGATAGTGGTGGGCTGCTCATTGAGGGCGCGGATGATGACCTGTGTGTCATCACAGTCCGACAGGTTCTCTGGCATCTCTGTGCCTCCGGCGAGTGCATGGATAATGAGTGCGCGGTTGCTGATGCTCTTGGAGGCAGGGAGCGTGATACGGGTGTCAATATGTTGCGGGGGAGTTATGATGTATTGCATGCGTGTCCTGTGCAGTTTATTACATGACAAAATTACAAAATAAACTTGGTTTGGGAGAAAAAGAAGTCCAAAAGTTTGCTAATCTCACAAAAAGTAAGTAATTTTGCACTACCAAAAAGGAACGGGATGTAGTTCAGTAGGTTTAGAATGCTGGTCTGGGGGACCAGTGGTCGCCAGTTCGAGTCTGGTCATCCCGACAGAAACCTATTAGGTCAAGGGGAGTGATTGCACTCCCCTTTTTCATTGTTACCCTATAAGGGGGCTGGGAAGCATCGTGTGATTTACCCTGGAAGGTACGGTTCGTGCAGGTGTTATTCAGCTCAGTCGTCTCCTGTGAGACCATCCTTTGATGATTTCCTTACCTGTAAGGACAGATTTCTCTACGTGTAGGGAATTTTGTTCTTACACGTATGAAAATATTTCTCTACATGTATGGAATTCCTTTTCGCTGGCTTTTTTCTGGATAATACAGGCGGGTGAACAAAAGAAAAAGGCTCCGATAGGAATCATCGGGGCCTTTTTTATATAAGGAACTGTTATCAGTATGTATGTTACAGGTTGATATTGATGCCAGCTGTCAGCCATGTGCCAGGCTGGGGAATGTTTCCATAGTCAACGTAATGGCAGCCAAACAGGTTGTTGGTCTCAGCGTATGCTGTCCACTTGGCTTCGTTCCAGCTTATGCGGGCATCCACAATGCCATAGCTGGCATAGCCATGCTGCTGGTTGGATGTGTCAAGGTAGCTGCCCATACGGTGCTGGAACCGGTAGCTGACTCCGAGGTCAAGGTTGCGCCAAAGGTTCAGCTGGAGATTACTGACGAGCTTGTTCTTCAGATACTCCAGGCTGTATTTGCTGACGATACCTGCCTCTTCAGCCTTGTCCTGGTGGATGTAGCTGTAGGCAATGCTGAATTTCTTGAAGAGATGCTGCGATGGAAGGATACGCCGTAAGTCGAGGGAGAGTGATGCCTCAGCTCCCAGGTCATTTATTTTTCCGAAGTTCACACTCTTCCATAGCAAGGAGCCGTCAGCGTCCAGTGCTCCATCGCTCACCCAGTCGATAAGGTTCTTGTGGTGGTTCCAGTAGATGCTGGCTTTGGCTGAGATGCCGTTCTGACTGTATCTCACACCCGTCTCCAGCGCCGACAGTTCCTCGGGGCGGAGATGCTTGTCGGCCTTGTGCCCGCCTACAGAGTAGAACAGCTCGGTGACTGACGGCATGCGGAGTGACGTGTTGTAGGAGGCATAGAGCTTCCACCCTGTCCCGATGCGGTAGCTGGCATCAATGCCGGGATAGACGCGCATGGACATGTCTGCCTGAGAGTTCTTCACGGCAATGAGTCCGGCTGATAGCGTGAAGCGTTCAAGGATGATATTATGCTCCAGAATGAGCTGTACGTTTGTACGGTTCAGCCCGTTGGTATAGTCACGGTCAGTCCCGTGGATGTGGTGCGGACGCTCAAGCGGCTCACCGAGGTTGCCGCTGACAAGATCCTCGTTGCGCAGCTCCGCGCCGAAGGCGGTCCTTCCTAAGGTCCAGTCGAAGTAGGCATTGAGATTGACACCGTAGACATCCGTCCGGTGATAGTTGTAAGGATATTTGCCCGCTGCGTCACGGAACAGCTCAAAGCGGTCCATGCTGCGGTTCCAGTAGATAGAGGGGCGGATGTGGAACCGTCCGTGGAGGTTCTCAGCCTGAATGGCCGTGAAGGTCTTGAGGGTATGCTCAAACTGGTCATCGTACTTGGTGGCATAGAACGTGCTTGACCCAAAGTCCTTCAGACTTAGCCCGGCATGCCAGCGCACGAAGATGACATCATCCCTGTAGTTGCCCTGGTAGAAAGCCTTTGCCGTCTGGTAGTCGGCATTGAGGCTGCCCGCTTTGCTGCGTAGATAGCCATCGCTGCGGGTGAAGGATCCTGACAGCTGGTTGTTCCAGTGTCCCTGTGCCATATTGGCACGTACACCGGCACTGATGTAGCCGTAAGAGCCACCTTCCACATGGGCTGAGAGACTTGTCTTTGGGGGAGTCCTGGTGACGATGTTGATGGCACCCAATAAAGAGGATGTGCCGTAAACCCGTGCCGAAGGACCTTCAAGGACCTCTATGCGTTCAATCTCACTGATGTCTACTGGGAAATCGAAGGCATTGTGTCCTGTCTGCGCATCACAGATGTTGATGTCATTGAGGAGGACGGTGATCTGCTCTGAGTTTCCTCCGCGGATGCTCACGTCAGTCAAGGCTCCCAAAGGGCCTTTCTGTCTCACGTCGACACCGGCGGCATACTTCAGCAAATCGTTCACACTTTGTACCGGAGCGGCTTGGATATCCTCGCGGCTCAGTACAGTTACCATTCTCGCCTGCTGACTGACAGCCAGCGGCGCACGTGTCCCGGTCACGCTCACTTCATCCATCATCACGCCTCGGTTGGTCACTGCTGAGTCAGTCTCGGCCTTGTCAGTCTCGATGCTTACGCCTTTGGCGGTGGCATGCTGCAAGGTAGCGACACTCAGTACACCAATCAGAACCTCTTTGCCGAGGACGGCGAAGAGGGAGTAGCCGTGGTTGGAGAAGTGTGTGAACTTCAGAACGCTGCGCTTTTGAAATGTTGGTTTGTACATAAAAATAATTAATAAAACACCGGGAAGAACTCCTGCTTCTTGCCGGCAAACGGATGCAAAAGTAATAAAAACTTTCCACAAATAGGATGGTTAATAGCTGTTAATCCGTTTTTCTGCCCGTGTGGCATATAAAAACCGACATATATACCAGTTTTATTTAATCTTTTTAGTAATTTTGCATGCAATTAGTTTTTGACGGATGGAGAAGGGCATTGCCGTCTTCCTCTGTTCCGCCAGTAAGCCGACTGAAAATTAATTGCAAGATGAAAGCATTACGTGACCGTATTCTCAAGGATGGGAAATGCTACCCGGACGGTATTCTGAAGGTAGACAAGTTTATCAATCACCAGATGGATCCTAATCTGATGAAGCAGATCTGTGTGGAATTTATCCGCCGGTATGCCTCAACGGAAATCAACAAGATCATCACCATTGAGGCGAGTGGCATAGCCCCAGCCATTATGATGGGCTTCCTGCTGGACCTGCCTGTGGTGTTTGCCAAGAAGAAAAAGCCATCCACGATGGGTGACATGCTCTCGACAACGGTTTTCTCCTTTACAAAACAGCGGGAGTATCATGTGGTCATCTCCAAGGAATATCTGACGAAGGACGACAAGGTTCTCTTCGTTGACGACTTCCTGGCTTACGGCAACGCGGCGAAGGGTGTCATAGACCTCTGCAAGCAGGCTGGGGCGGAACTGGTGGGCATGGGCTTCATCATTGAGAAAGCCTTCCAGCACGGACGTGATGTGATTGAGCAGGCTGGTGTGCGCTGCGAGAGTCTGGCTATCATTGAATCGCTTGACAATTGTGAGATTAAGCTGCGGGATGAATAACGGGGTGGGCATTTGCCCACCTTTCTTGTTTATGTGAGTTTGGGCTTCCTGAAGGATGAACCTGATAACTTCACCTTATTATATATTAGAGAGAACATTACCATATATCATAGAGAAGATAATCATATATTATAGAGAACAGAAGAATGGAAATGTCAAAAGAACTTATCTACGGTCTCAATGACCGTCCACCCCTCCGTGAGACTCTTTTTGCTGCGTTGCAGCATTTGCTGGCAATCTTTGTTGCCATCATCACCCCTCCGCTCATTATCAGCTCTGCGCTAAAGTTTGACTTGGAGACAACGGGATTCCTTGTCTCGATGTCACTTTTCGTCTCAGGACTTGCCACTTTCATCCAGTGCCGGCGATTAGGACCAGTGGGGACGGGCCTGCTCTGTATCCAGGGAACATCCTTCTCCTTCATCAGTCCGATTATAGGAGCTGGTCTGCTTGGTATGGTTGATGGTAAGATGAATGCTGAGATGGGACTGAGCTATATCTTTGGTGCCTGCATGCTTGCATCGGTTGTAGAGATGGTGGTGAGCCGGCTGCTCCCTTACACACGCAAAATCATCACACCACTGGTGTCAGGCATTGTTGTATCGCTGATTGGTATGTGTCTCATCAAGGCTGGTATCAACTCGTGCGGAGGCGGTCAGTCGGCTATTGATGCTGGTGCGTTCGGCTCGTTGCAGAATCTTGGTCTGGCCTTGCTGGTGTTGGTGAGCATCATCTTCTTCAACCGCTCCAGCAACCGTTTCCTCCGTATGGCATCCATCGTGTTAGGCCTGCTGATAGGGTGCGTAGCTGCTTATGCACTCGGGTTGATTGACTTCTCACGCATCAGCGGGGCAGGGAGTCTGAATGTTCCCGTGCCTTTCAAGTATGGCCTGCGCTTTGACATCGGTTCCATCATCGGGCTGGGACTCATCTATCTGGTCACGGCGGTTGAGGCTTTTGGGGATATTACGGCTAATTCGCTTATCTCCGGTGAGCCTGTAGAGGGACCTGTGTTCATGAAACGGGCACAGGGGGGAATCCTGGCTGACGGGTTCAACTCATTTCTGGCTGCTGTGTTCAACAGTTTTCCGAACTCCATCTTTGCGCAGAACAACGGTATGATTCAGCTGACGGGTGTTGCCAGCCGTTATGTGGGTTATTTCATTGCGGCCGCCTTGGTGCTGCTGGGACTGTTTCCCGTTGTGGGCCAGCTTTTCTCATTGATTCCTGATGCTGTGCTGGGTGGTGCAACGTTGCTGATGTTCGGTACGGTGGCAGCGGCAGGCATACGCATCATAGCCTCAACTGAGATTACCCGCAAGGCCGTCTTGGTCATGGCTATCAGCTTTGCGATGGGACTTAGTGTTGAGCTTGTTCCGGGAATCCTTGACAAGATGCCTGATGTCATCAGAAATATCTTCTCAAGTGGCATCACGACAGGTGGACTGACGGCTATCCTCGCCAATGCGTTAATCCGCATAAAAGAGTAGGAACAGGATGGATCTGTAGTGGGAATCCATCATACAAAATAATGGATTCCCCCATATCCTAAGGCTATATACATATTTTTTCGCATAGTTTCGGTGCGTTCTCCTTTTAAATGCCTATCTTTGTAGGCACGTAAAGAGAGCGCATCGAATGTGTTTCTCCCACTGATAAAAAACAGAAAACGGTATGTCAAGACAGAATGGACAGCGGAAAATTACGAAGACGCTAACGTTTAAGGTGCTTTGCGGTCTGATAGTCCTCTTCTTTTTAGGTTTGTGCTATAATCTCGTTGTGGCTGAGGACAGTCCCCAGCTGACTGAGGAAGAGCAGGAAGAGGAGCAGCAGCGTAAGGCGGATATGGACACGATAGATATTGTGGGCGATTATCTCTGGCCACGTATGAAACCTTCTAAGGAGGATATGATGACTGATGAGGAGAAGGCCAAGGCTGAAGCAGAGGCTAAGGAGCGGGCTGAAGAGGCTGACAAGAACAGTAAGAGTGAGGAAAGAAATCACGCCACAGCCGCAGAGACACCTATTACAGTACCAGCTCCAGCTGTAGAGCCAACACCTGCGCCCGAGCTGCCGGCCAAGCAGGCTGTGCCATCCATAGAGAAGATGGAGGCTCCGAAAATAGAGAAAATTGAACAGTAAAGCGGATGTTTCGCCTACTGTGGATGGATATGAATCAGTGAGAAAGAGAGGTGAATAATGAAACGAATGGTTTTGTTCCTTTTTGCTGCGGCTATGCTTGCGGGCTGTGCAACGGCTTATTATGACTCAGAAGGCAACCCTGTATCCAAGGACAGAATGGAGCAGCTGCGTACGGCGGCTGTCAAGTCGCACTTGGGTGAGCATCGCTATCGTGTCTTTGTCGACAGAATGTATCCTATGCGAGGTCCATCGGTCTTTTTGAATGATGATTGGGGAATAGAGGTAAGCCGTGATTCGGTAGGTCTGTTCCTCCCTTATTTTGGTAGAGTCTACCAGGTTCCTTATGGCAGAGGATTGGGATTGAACCTTATCGCCCCGCTGACCGGCTATCAGGAGGAGCCTGTGAAGGGCGGCAGGAGAATCCTTATGACGACAAGGGCTGATGGTGAGAGCTATCAGTTGATGTTGGAAGTATATGACAATGCCACGGTTTCGCTGACAGTCAGTCCAAGCGGTAAGGATATGATACGGTTTACGGGTGTGATGGAGCTGAACGATTCATTCACACCGAAGGCAGCCCATTCAGGTAAATCACGAAAGAAAATATTTAAGAGTATATGATCCGTAAACTTTCAACGCTGTTCCTGTCACTGTTCGCCAGCCTCACGGTTTCCGCTCAGTCGGCAGGGACTGTTGCGTCAAGGGATGCCATGCTTTTTGAGTCGTCCCGTCATTTGTTCCAGAACAGCAGCAGGGTGAGTCTTGTCTCGCAGGACATGGAATGGCCCAAAGGGTTGGGTGGGTCAACACTTCCCGATTTACAGCGTTATCTTACGGTTTTTTTCTTTGGACGGGAGGCAGAAAGTTATGATGAGGGTTGGAGGACATTCAAGGCTGCATGTGGCAATGAGATCGTGCGGATGCCTGAGGTTGCCGGACTGCAACATCGGTACTATGATATGACGCTTCGCTGCCTGTGGCTTGAAGTTGGTCGTTATGTATCGTTCTTCGCACGCTTTGAGGAGCGCAGTGACAGTTTAGTGTTGGCATCGAAGCATCAGTATTTCACTTATGACCTTGTTAATAACAGGATTCTTTCACAAAAGGATGTGTTCCATCAGGCACGCATGTGGCAGGATGCTGACCTACGTTACCAGTTCTGCGAGGTGCTGGATGCTATGGCAAATGTTGAGCTGACGGATTCTGTGGACTGGGACAGACTGCCTGGGCAGTTTGCCTTGAGGGGCAGTGACATACTGTTTGATTTGGGAGTGGATGACACAGGCCAGACCTATTCTTTGGTTGCTGATAACGTGATAGATGTGCTGCTTGCCAGAAACTTCAAGAAGTGGCAGAGACAGCCCGTTACATCTGTGACAGCTGCGATGCTTCCCAAAGAGGCTGTTTATGGCGAGCAAGACTCTGCTGTGCTGTTGCCTGACAGCCTTCCGTCATTCCCAGGCAATGTCAATCAGGTGCTTGCTGCTAATCTGTCCTATGTGGAACTCAACGTGGAAAAGGCTTCAGGTGGGCGTTCCCTTGTCACTTTCATTGTCGACAGGGATGGGGCGTTAAAGGATATTTGCTTCTTGACCGTCCATAGCATGGATCTGAACAGGGCCATAGCCATGGCCTTGCGGATGATGCCTCGCTGGAAGCCTGCTGTGATAAGGGGAGAAAAAGTAGCTTGGAGATATAATCTTCCTATTCAAATCTGTTTTCAATAATCTTTACAAGCAAAGTGTAATATGCCCTTTGGTAAGTGTGGCGATATGTATTGATATAAGTCAACTATATAGCAAAAAGATAGTGTTGTGGCTGATAATACTTGTTTTCTGTATAGTTGTCTTACTTTTATGAATAAAAAGGTCTTGTTTTGTTTACTTTTTATTCTTTTTGTCAGCCTTAAATAACAACTGGTAAAATGACGAAATATTTTTAAAAATACTTCTCAAAATATTTGGATGTTTCATTTCTATGCGCTAATTTTGCACATAGAAAATGAATATTTAAAGCCTATAACAATGAGAAAGTTACTTTTGATAGCACTTGTGTGCATGGTTTCAGTTGCCTCTTTTGCCCGCAAGGGTGTCACAACGGTTGTCGTATCCCGTGATACGGTATTCTATAGCCAGGAGATGAAGGCCGTGACTGACCGTGATGCCGCAGCTTACTACCGTCTCTTTGCCAAGGAAAGCTACAAGGGACAGGAACGTGACATCTTCCAGGACTTCTACCTTGACGGACAGAAGCGGTTTGAGGGTGGATATACTTTCCTCGACCTCGGCAACGACAGCAATACGGTTCTTGATGGTGATGTGACCTCTTACTATCCTAATGGTAAGGAGAAGTGGCACTGCACTTATAAGAATGGAAAACGTAATGGCTATCTCACGCTGCAGCTTCGTGATGGCAGTGTCGGTGTTATTGCCTATGTAAACGGTGCGAGCCGCTATAATTACATGACGGTGACGCATCCTGACGGAACAATGGAGAAGGTAAGTCTCAGCCACTATGAGAGCCTGCTTCAGTAAATATTTGGTTCCGATGACATTAACGTAAATAAAATTCAGACATTCATAGATCTCATAAGTTTATAATTAAGAATCTGGTCTGTGTTCATTGCGTCGTGAGATGCGGTGTTATGACCAAGAGATAAATATTGCTTCATACAGCAAAGAATGTAAAATCCTCAATTTTAAATAGTCCCCGGGAGCTTGGCGAAGCTTTCCGGGGGCTGTGCGTTTATGGGGATTGGGTATTGATTGATGGAGATGAATGTTGATTGATGGATGTTGGTAGAGGGTATCTAAGATGTTGACGGATGGTATGGTTTAATGCTGTTGATTGCATAGAGATTTTGCCTGTAGGTGAATGACTTGGCTTCTCTGCTGTCAATAAGTGCGCTGTCAGGTCAGGTTGACCTGTCACATGGGAATAAGAGGCTTTTGTCTGTCGGAATACTTTTCGAGAAGTACTCTACTACTTTTCGAGAAGTACTTTACTACTTTTCGAGAAGTACTGCATTACTTTGTGAGACGCTGTGTGATGCCTTTGCGATAATGCTTCAATACTTTGCGTGCAGCTTTCTTTGCCTTTTCTGTACTTGCTTTCCAGCAGGGCATGGGGAAGAAGGCAAGAAAACTTGTGTATCGACCTGATTTCTATTGTCAGAAGCGGGTATAGATGAAGGGCTGGATAGAGTCCTGGCTGAAGTTGATAACCAGTTGCAGAACGATGGCGAACAGAATCAGCTTGACGGGCCACGGTGACCGGATGAACTTTTCCTGCAGCCAAAGGTAGTCTTTCTCGCGTATGGCATGTAATTCCAGGCTGATGAGAACCATCGTCAGCCATACAGGATATCCCATGAGAAATGGATAGAGATCGTTCAGGCTTGTGGACTGGACGATGTTGCTGATCAGCATGAGGGCTGAATCAATATCGTGGGCACGGAAGAATATCCATGCAAAGGAGACATAGCTGAAGGTTATCAGCCAGCTGACGCACTTGACAGGGAGCGTGTTGGGAATCTTTTCCAGTCCATTATTCTTACAGAACTTATGAATGACCAGTCCGATTCCATGCAGAATGCCCCACACGACGAACATCCATGAGGCACCGTGCCACAATCCGGCCACAATCATGGCAAGGAAGCTGTTGAGGTAGGTGCGTCTTGTCCCTTTACGGTTGCCCCCCAGCGGTATGTAAAGGTAGTCACGGAACCATGTGGAGAGGGCTATGTGCCAACGGTGCCAGAACTCTGTGAGGTTCAGACTCTGATAAGGGAAGTTGAAGTTGTCACGCAGCTCGAATCCCATGAGGGCTGCCGTGCCGATGGCAAGGTCGCTGTAACCAGAGAAATCACAGTAAATCTGGAGCGAGAAGCCGATAACCCCCATCAAATCGCCAAATCCGCTTGCGGCCGACGGGGCATCAAATATGAGATTGTTGTATTGTGCTATATAGTCGGCAACGACCGCTTTCTTCAGCAGCCCACATATAATGAGCCATAGGCCTTTGTAGACCAGCTCATTCCTGACGGGTCTTTGTGTCTGTATCTGTGGCAGAAGGACTTCCGCACGGGTAATAGGGCCAGCGATGAGCAGCGGAAAGAAGGTGAGGAAAAAACTGTAGTCCAGCAGCCTTGCATCCTTTGGGTAGCGTTCCCTGTAGATATCGACGGTGTAGCTGATGGCTTGGAAGGTGTAAAAGGATATGCCTACAGGTAAAATAATCTCCATCGGGGAGAAGTTACTGTGGAGTATCTCGTGTAGTATCTCTAAGGTGAAGTTGGTGTACTTGTAATAGACCAGGGGAGCCAGCTCGGTCAGAATGATGATAATCAGGCCTGTCTTGCGTACTTTTCCACGGCGTAAGCGCATCATGAAGCGGGTGAGATACCATGAGACGAGGGTGGTGAGGGGCAGGAGAAGCATGAGTATGCCATTGGCCTTGAAGGCGAAGAAGAGACTGAAGAGAATGACATACCCCTTCATCCATGTGTGGCGACAGCGGCTCATGCCAATGTAGATGGCAAGGAAAACGAGGAAGATGGTCATGAACGGCAGTGTACACAATGACCAGCCCTTGTCCGGTGAGGACAGGAAGGAAAGCAGGGTGGTTGACAACTGTGCTATGTCGGTCATGTCTTAGTGTTAATATCCTTCAAAGCTGGGTTGCAGCAGTGTGGTGAGTGTGGCCTTGTGATGCGCTTTCGGCTTGTTCAGCTGCAGTGGGTTGGCACACTCGGGACTGGCAATGAAGTGGGCGGCAGTATCCATCCAGTAGGCTGCGGCAGCCCATGTGGGGTGATAGTGGTCGCTTCCCCGTTCCAGCTTGAGGTGACGGCTGTCGAAGAAGTGGTCCTGTCCGATGTTCTCTTTGATGATGTCATTGATACCCGTGTCGCCATTCCAGTCGGCCGGACTTATCCAGACGAACGGCAACCCTGCTAATTTCAGAGCTATATCACGGACGTATTGTGCCCTGTTGGCAAGGTCGTTGATGAACAGTTCGTTGCTGCCGAGGCAGATGATGACATACGTTGGCTTGTGTTTGGCAATGAAATGCTCCAGGGTTTGGGTAGTTCCCCAGCGTTCGGTGGATGAGCTGTACCAGATGATGGTATACAGTTTGTGACCGTTCTCTGCGGCATAGTCACCCAAACGGCGTGACAGGCCCTCCACCATCGAGTCGCCAATGAAGAGTACCGTCTGCCTTGTGGCAGGCTTTTTGTCCTTCGTCTCTGGCTTCGCGGGGGCAGGCTTCTCTTTCCTGATGATGCCGCTGAGGTTTATTTTCTTGATAGTAATGCTGCCCAGCGTCATCTTCTCGGGGATAACGGCATAAACGACGATGGCTGCCAGGACAGCAGCCATCAGCAGTAATGTTTTTATCTGGGCGCGCATACGTTGTTTATTTCAAGTCAACTTCAACGGGACAGTGGTCGCTTCCCATTATCTCTGTGTGAATCTTGGCATCTTCAAGCCGTTCTTTCAGCCGGTTGGAGATGAGGAAATAATCTATGCGCCAGCCTGTGTTCTTCTCCCTTGCATGGAAGCGGTAAGACCACCAGGAGTAAGTGACCTGCCCGGGATAGAGCGTGCGGAAGGTATCGGTGAATCCATTGCCCAGCAGTTGGGTCATCTTCTGCCTTTCCTCATCGGTGAATCCGGCATTCTTGTGATTGGTTTTAGGATTCTTGAGGTCAATTTCCTCATGTGCCACGTTCATGTCACCACAGACGATGACAGGCTTCTTCTCATCCAGCTGGTGCAGGTAAGCCTGGAAGTCGTCCTCCCATTTCATGCGATAGTCCAGCCGGCGCAGTCCGTCTTGTGAGTTCGGGGTGTAGACGGTAACGAGATAGAAATCGTCCATCTCCAGTGTTATCACCCGCCCCTCGTGGTCATGCTCGTCGATATTGATGCCATAAGCCACGTTGAGGGGCTTATGTTTGGTGAAGATGGCTGTGCCGGAATAGCCTTTCTTGTCGGCATAGTTCCAGTAAGACTCATATCCGGGAAAGCTTATATCAAGCTGTCCTGCCTGCATCTTTGTCTCCTGCAGGCAGAAGAAGTCAGCATCTAAGGCTTCAAAACTCTCTTTGAAGCCTTTCCCTACACAGGCACGCAGCCCGTTCACGTTCCATGAAATCAGTTTCATCAGTCCTTTTGTGTTGATCTGAGATTGTAGGTTATCGGGGTGTCAAAGTCGCTTTGGACTTCTGATGTCCCATGAGCATTGTCGACTTTCACCAGCTTCTCCACCTTGAAGGCCAGCTCCATGGCGGAGGTGCTGATGGTATAATAGTTGCTCATAACAGGCAGGTTGTTGCTCATCTGTCCTTCCAGTTCGTATGTTCCCACAGGGGTGGTAACAGTAAACTTTATCTGCGGAGCTATGGAGAGCGCCGCAGATTTGTCTGACAGTCCGACATTCGTGATGACGATAGTGAGTGGCTTCTCCTCTAAATTCTGTAAAGCATCATACAGGTCTCCACTTCTTTTTCTTATTCCGTTTGCCAAGGTAGGATAAGGAAACTTTTCTATGGTTATGACATGCTGTTTGTTAATGGTCCATGATGTTGTCCAATTGTTTACAGAGGTTGAGCCGTAGTTGAACCCAAAGCTGCCTTTATATGTACCAACCATGTTGTTCAGTACCTGTTCCATGGTCTTCGTATGTTGTTCGTTATTGTCCGTGTCGGTTGAACAGCCGGTAAAGAACAGTACCATTACAAATGCGCCTAATGCCGTAAAGGCTGCTTTCATCATCTTTTTCATTGTCGTGATTTGTTTTAAGTTGTGTTATTTCTTGTTTATATTCTCTTGGACTCCCCACGCAGCAGGTTCATGAACTCACTGCGCGTCTTGCTTGACCCAAAGACACCGCTATAGGCACTTGTCGTGGTGATGGAGTTCTGTTTCTCCACACCACGCATCTGCATGCACATATGCTTTGCCTCAATGACGACCATGACACCTTGTGGGTGGAGCGTGTCATTGATGCACTGCATGACCTGCTCTGTGAGTCGTTCCTGCACCTGTAGGCGGTGTGAGAAGATGTCAACCACCCGGGCAATCTTGCTCAGCCCCGTGATATATCCGTTCGGGATGTACGCCACATGCGCTTTTCCATAGAAAGGCAGCATGTGATGCTCGCACATAGAGAAGAAATCAATGTCCTTGACAATAACCATCTGGTCATATTTCTCGGCAAAAAGGGCATCGGTCAGCACTTTGTGTGGGTCCTGCGTGTAGCCACGGGTAAGCACTTGCATGGCTTTGGCGACACGCATGGGAGTCTTTTCCAGTCCTTCCCGCTCTGGGTTCTCGCCCAGCAGTTTCAGAACCTCCTTGTAATGTATGGCGAGTTCGTCAAGTCCCTCGCGGAATTCAGTCTCTGGATTCATTCTTTATTGTCTTTCTTTATCAGTTGTGGGATGATACTCTATCGACCATAATCAGCTTACGGGCCAGTTACCGTCTATTCTTCAACGAATTCGGTTGTCTTCACGGTCACCATAGTACGGATGACATTGGCATGCGGGTAGCCCTCCTTGCGCAGGGTGCGCATTACCTTCCGGGCTTCGTTGTAGCTGGTGAAATTCCCCACAAGGCACATCCAGCGGGGTGAATAGAAGTGGACATAGACAGGCTGTGTGGGAAAAAGCTGCTTGGCTTTCTGCCCGGCTTTGTCAGCCTGCTGGTGTGCTGTCCGGGTGTTACCACCGCTATACACCTGCACACGGAATCCTCTTACCTTCTTAGCACTCTTCTTTATGCGTTTGGTCACAAGATGCGTACCTTCAAGTTCGTCCTCGGTCGGGACGTGCGGTCTTCTGACTAAGCGTTTTACGAGTTTGGTCCTTACGGGGTGAATAGGCCGTAGCTGTACGTTCTCCGGCTTTGAGATCTCCGGGCGATGCTCGTTCAGTTTGGGTACATACAGTCCCTTGGTGTCCTGTTTCTTGGGCGCGGCAGCCGTGGAAGTAGTCTGACGTGACGGCTGTCTCTGATTCTCAACCTTCTGTCTTGTCTCCTTAGCCGGTTTCTTGGCGGTCTTCTTGCCATTGACAAGTGCGTCAATCTCTGCACTTTGGCTGACGGTTACCGAGCCTTGGGCATGGGCGGCCATGATGCCGGTCAGCATGATGGCAAGGACAGTTAGGAATCTTCTCATGTGGTTATCTGTTTGAAAGGGATTCCACAGGCTCCTGTTGGCACCTGTGGAATCGGTAAGCATAAAAATCGGATTACTTCTTCCAAGCATCGATGATGCCCTTGAAGTCAGCAGCCTTCAGTGAGGCGCCACCAATCAAGCCACCGTCAATGTCAGGCTTGGAGAACAGTTCAGGAGCATTGCTTGCCTTGCAGCTGCCACCGTAGAGGATGGATGTCTCCTCAGCAACTTCCTTGCCGTACTTCTCAGCTACGATAGAGCGGATGTAAGCCAGCATTTCCTGCGCCTGGTCAGACGTAGCGGTCTTGCCAGTACCGATAGCCCAGATTGGCTCGTAGGCAAGGATAATGTTCTTCCACTCCTCAGCAGAGAGATTGAATACAGAGCCATCGAGCTCAGCCTTAACCACCTCGTTCTGCTTCTCAGCCTCACGCTCCTCCAAAGTCTCACCGCAGCAGAAGATGACCTTCAGGCCATTAGCCAGCGCAAGCTGTACCTTCTCTTTCAGAATCTCAGCGGTCTCGCCATAGTACTGGCGGCGCTCAGAGTGGCCAAGGATTACATATTGTGCGCCAGTACTCTTGACCATAGAGGCAGAAACCTCGCCAGTGTAGGCACCCTTCTCCTTGTCAGCGCAGTTCTCAGCTCCCAGGCCAACGAGGTCAGCGTCCAATACCTGTGCGACACTTGCAAGGTGGATGAATGGTGTGCAGATCACTACATCACAGTTTGGCTTCTCGGCCTTGAGTGACTCATTGATCTCTTTTGCCAGAGCAACACCTTCCTGCAGGTTCTCGTTCATTTTCCAGTTGCCTGCTACAATTTTCTTTCTCATTTGTCTTTTACGTTTTAAAAGTTGATATAATTTGTTAGACTGTTCCTTTTGTCTGAACCATTCCTCTTTCTGCTTGAGCCATTCCTCGCGCTTCCTCACCCAGCGGGTCCATGCCCATATACGGTCGGCGGCAATGAGGAAGGAGAGGGGGAAGATGTAACAGATGCTGATCATCGCAATCTTCGTCCATGTGCTGTCCTCCGGCTCGCGTCCAGCCTCAATAAGCGACAGGGGTGCGTTCAGTTCAGCAGGCTTGGGCAGGTCGTTATGGCTCCATTTGTTGATGATAGTTCCCTTATAGAGCAGCACCAGTCCCGGATTGCTGCGTATGACGGTCTTCAGCGTTGTGCCGTCAGTGGTGTAGAATGGGTATTCCGCCCCAGTGAGCTCGCTCCAGTGCCTGACGGCCTTGTCGGTGCTGGCAGTGAGTCCGTAGAAGTCATAACCATATTCCTTCGCATATTCATAGATGGCATCAATGTCGCCGAAGTTGCTGTCGTCAGCCCGTTCCAGCACGGGGGCAATGAGCAGGAAGGTGTAGCCATCCTTGGTGAGTATGCTGTCAGTAAGGTCGTCACCGGTTTTCTCATCGGTGATGGAGAAGTCGTGGATGGGTGGCTCGTAGCCCTGTTCCAGTATTTCCTGGCGGGTGTCCTTGAAAACCCATGTGGAGTCGTTGTAGGGATAGTCTTTCTCTGTGAACTCCCTGGTGATGCCATTCCGCTCGCAGATGAAGGTTGTCCTGTAGGTTGTCTGCCTGGCTCCTTTGGGAATCTCCATCCCTTTCTTGATATTCTGCCCTATGTAGTATGGGCGGAAGTCGAAGATAGGAAGATGATATAGGCTCAGTATGGATGCTGTGAGGATGAAGATGATGGTGAAGTAGAACGCTATCCACTGGTTGGTCTTCGATATGAAGCGTATCTGATAGAGCGGCCAGCGTGTCAGTACGACAGCCGCTGCCAGCAGGATGATGTTCTTCAGGAAGGTCTGCATGTTGGTCAGGCGCAGAGCATCGCCAAAGCAGCCACAGTCCTGTATTGGCTCACCAACGGCCAGCCACAGCGTCACGGCAGTCATCGCCACCATGAAGAGCAGTACGATCTTGCTGACGGCACGCCGTTGGATGGCAAGCAGGAGCAGCACACCCAAGGTGAACTCTACCGCCGACAACCCCACGGAAAGCATCAGCTGCACCCAGTCGGGGACATAGGCTGAGAGCTGCACCACCTCCAGGTAGTCGCTTATCTTGTACTGTGTTCCCAATGGGTCAATCGCCTTGACGAATCCCGAGAAGATGAAGGTCAGGGCGAGCAGTGCCCGGCAGATGTTTACCAGTATCGGTTTCGTCTTACTCATGCAGCTTGATGGCTCCGAAAACAGCGTAGTTGATGATGTCCATATAGTTGGCGTCAATGCCCTCGCTCACGAGAGTAGCCCCGTTGAGATCCTCTATCTCCTTGACACGCTCGATCTTGGTGAGGATGAGGTCGGTATAGCTGCTGACCCGCATGTCTCTCCAAGCCTCTCCATAGTCATGGTTCTTCCTCAGCATCAGCTCGTAAGCCTCCTTTACGTGGCGGTCATAGTGTGCCAATGCCTCATCGGCAGTCAAGTCAACGCTGTCAACAAATCCTTTCTCCAGCTGGATAAGCCCCACCACGCCGTAGTTGATCAGGGCAATGAACTCTGGGCGTATGCCCTCGCCAACGAGACTCTCACCTGTAATCTCCAGCGAGCGGATGCGCTTGGCTTTGATGAAGAGCTGGTCAGTGAGTGATGAGGGGCGCAGGATGCGCCATGATGCACCATAGTCATGCAGCTTCTTGGCAAAGAGCGTCCTGCACTCTGCCAGTACATCCTGAAATTCCTGCTGTGTGTTTGTTGTCGGACTTGCCATTATCTTATCTTGATTTGACTGCAAAAATACAGAATTTCATTGTAATAAACGAATGATTTATCAATATTCCTGCCTGTCAAGGAAGAATAACAGGGTGGGGAAAGGGAGGTGATGTGGCGGTGCTTCATTCTCTTTTACAGTGTAGGGAGGGTTGTTCTGTTGAATAAAATGACAATATCCAGCTTCTTTTTCTGTAGTTGTTTTAGAGATACAGAGGGCTGTTTTAATCACTTTCCGCACGTTCTCTCTACCTGTCGTTCAGTCAGTTTATGGTGGAAGAAGCCTGTTTTAGGCCCGCTTCTATGCTGTTTGCTCTGTTGGTTGCTGAAAAATGAAGCCTGCAGAGGGCAGTCAGAGGCAGCTGAAAGCATAGGTGTAGTGAGGCAGGAAGGTTCAGATTGCAGAGGAAGTAATGTCCTGTCCGGTGCTTGTCTGTAGGTTTGCTGACGAATACTTCATGTGAAGTACTGAAGTATTGCTCGGGAAGTACTGGAGTATTGCAGCTAAAGTATCAAGGCCGTCAGGCTGTGACAGTCTCCGTGCTTGTGTGGCGGTGATGTCGGTGTCAGCAGTAGTCGTTATCCCTTTTGCCGGAGGCCTCCTCTCTTCTTCAGGGCATGGCTTGCGCAGCTGTAATTTGGATATTTGAGGGTGTTGGTGTCCTTGCTGGCAAATATCGCAGCCTTGGGGAAGGACGTGTCATTATTTTTGGTGTTAGTTGGAGGAGAGCCGTGTCTTCTGCAGGGGCATTTTGTCGGGATGGAGGCAGATGTTTTTGTCTGCTCGTTACCCCCAGGGTACAGAGAAGCAGGAGTCGCAGTTCACCACAGCGCATGTTATGGGCTGCTCCTGTTGACACTTGCCGGCTATGATAGGGGTATGAAAATTTTGAAGTCTCATTATTTAATGCTAATTTTGCAGCGAGCGGAAACCTTTATGGCATGTATAGGCCATAGACAACGTGGGATCAGAGGAGGGGTACCTTCTGCAAGGTGCTTGCTGGATGCCTTATGTAAGGCCCGCACACTTAGGTGAGGTCGGGTATGTTGACGCTTAATTTTAATTCATGGAGTAATACATCGTCAATATGTCAAATAGCTTTTCGGAATTTGAAAGCGATTTCTTCCACTACATGACGGGAGAAGGAGGGCTGGCGGTCAAAACGAGTCACGATTATATAAGCAGGCTGCGCTTCCTGGCCCAATTCTATTCCCTGGATGAAGGAATAAACATCCAGATAATAGATAATATCATGCGCAAAGAAGATGAGGAAAGGCTGAACCGAAAGGAATACACGAGCAAGAAGGCCATGTCCGACTTTCATGCGGGGCTGGTCAAGTTCATGGCATTTATAGAGTCAGGCTATTCGTCCAAAAAGTATCAACAACTTGAGGCGGAGCTGGCAAAGGTGCGTAACGACAGTTCCATCTCGGTGACAGAGCGTACGGCTATCATCCAGGCACGCGTAGGGCAGGGGCTGTTCCGCAGCAGGCTGATTGAATATTGGCATGGCTGTAGTGTCTCTGCCTGCACGTTTCTCCCCATCTTAATGGCTTCTCATATAAAGCCTTGGAAGGATTGCAGAAATGAAGAGCGACTTGATGTGTATAATGGATTACTTCTTCTTCCTAATTTCGACAGGCTGTTTGATAAAGGTTATATCAGCTTTAAGGATAATGGCACTGTGATCTGTTCCCCTTTGCTGAAAGCAGAGGATAAGGCAGTCTTGAACCTGACACCCAGCCTGCAACTGAATCACCTGACAAGGAAACACCAGCTTTATCTGTCTTATCATCGGGATATGGTGTTTATAGGCTGATGGTAAGTTTTTGTATTTATGTTAAACCTTGGGAAGAATCCTCAGGCCAATCAGATATCTTTATTGAGACATTAGCCGAGGTGCCCTCACTCCACCACTTCGCTCTTATAGCCCACTAATTGCCGTTTATTGTGTATGAAGGGGACTGGGGAAACTACTATGCTGTACGCGTGGAGGTATGGTTCCGTGATGAAAAGCCGGGTGAGAGGAGAAAGCTGCAGGAGAAGATTTACAAGATGGATGGCTGGAAAAGATAATATTTAGCTAAACCGCAGTTTGTAGGAGTTGGAGAAAATATGTAACTTTGCACCACTTTTAAAAGAAAAACGTTATATGCGAGATCTCTCAGATGCCGAACTGGCAAAACTATTAGATAAAGATATATTCCATCATATTTCAGATGCAGCTGACCAGTTGGGGCTGGAATGTTACGTGGTGGGGGGATACGTGCGTGACCTGTTCCTTGAGCGTCCGTCAAACGACATTGATGTCGTGGTCGTGGGAAGCGGCATACAGGTGGCGAGCGGGCTGAAGGCTGTGCTGGGCAAGAAGGCGCATCTGTCCGTGTTCCGCAATTTCGGCACAGCACAGGTAAAGTTCCAGGGTACGGAAGTTGAGTTTGTAGGCGCGCGGAAGGAAAGCTATAGTCATGACAGCCGGAAGCCCATCGTGGAGAACGGGACGTTAGAGGACGACCAGAACCGCCGTGATTTTACTATCAACGCACTGGCAGTCTGCCTGAACAAGGAACGCTTTGGCGAGCTGATTGACCCCTTTGGTGGTGTTGATGACCTTTGGGATGGCATTATCCGTACGCCGCTCGACCCAGATGTGACCTTTTCAGATGACCCATTGCGCATGATGCGCTGCGTCCGTTTTGCCACTCAGCTCAATTTCTTCATTGAGGATGAAACCTTCGAGGCGCTGGAGCGCAATGCTGACCGTATAAAAATCATTAGTGGCGAGCGCATAGAGGAGGAACTGAACAAGATCATGATGACCCGCACACCGAGCAAGGGTTTCATTGATCTGTACCGCTGTGGGCTTCTTCAGCTCATCCTGCCTGAGCTGGTGGCACTTGACGTGGTGGAGACGAGGAACGGACGGGCGCACAAGAACAACTTCTACCATACGCTTGAGGTACTCGACAACATCTGCCGGAATACGGACAACCTGTGGCTGCGGTGGTCGGCACTCCTGCATGATGTGGGCAAGGCGAAGTGCAAACGGTGGGACAATGCCGTCGGATGGACTTTTCATAACCACAACATTGTGGGGGCAAAGATGGTTCCGGGTATCTTCCGCCGTCTGAAGTTGCCAATGGACAGCAAGATGAAGTACGTACAAAAGATGGTTGACCTGCACATGCGTCCCATTGTCATTGCCGATGAAGAGGTGACCGACTCTGCCGTACGCCGCCTGATGAATGATGCTGGTGAAGATATTGATGACCTCATGACGCTTTGTGAGGCAGACATTACGAGCAAGAATGCCATGCGCAAGCAGCGTTTCCTGGATAATTTCCGCATCGTCAGGGAGAAACTGAAAGACCTGAAGGAACGTGATTACAAGCGGCTGTTGCAGCCTTGCGTGGATGGCAATGAGATTATGGAGATGTTCCAGTTGAAGCCAAGCCGTGAGGTAGGTGTTCTGAAACAGACACTGAAAGATGCCGTACTTGACAATCGAGTCCCGAACGAGCGTGAGCCATTGCTTGCCTTATTGAGAGGAAAGGCTGAGGAACTGGGCTTGATTTAACTCAAAAAGCAACGTGTGGTAATGTAATTATTGTTAAAAACCTTTCGCAAGACGGATGGTCTTTAAATATAATGTGTAAATTTGCACGTCGAAAACTTACAACGAACAATGTAGTTTTCGGCGTGAACTGTTTTCAGAGGGAGCAGTTGGGGCTATTCAGGATAAGACATTCCCCTTGATATAGAGACAACAAAAACGAATATAATATAATAATTAGGTATGAAAAAGAACAAATTCTTACTGTTTGCCGCTATGGCAGTTGCGGTACTTACCAGTTGTGGGGGCGGCCAGCAGGGGCTCCCTACGAGCAATGAGTATCCTGTTATAACGATTGGTGCATCCAATGCGCAGCTGAAGACAACCTACCCAGCCACCATCAAGGGTGTGCAGGATGTTGAGGTGCGCCCGAAGGTGAGCGGGTTCATCACGAAGCTGTATGTGCATGAGGGTGAGGCTGTCCGTGCAGGGCAGGTGCTTTTCGTGGTCGATAACTCTACTTATCAGGCTGCCGTGCGTCAGGCGCAGGCACAGGTCAATTCAGCTCAGAGCGGTGTCAGCCAGGCACAGGCTGGGGTTGTTCAGGCAAATGCAAGCCTCAATTCGGCCAACGCACAGGCTGCTACCTCACGTCTGACCTATGAGAACAGCAAGAACCTCTATAATAATAAGGTGATTGGCGACTATGAGTTGCAGACTGCCAAGAACGCTTATGAGACCGCTATGGCAGCCGTACGTCAGGCACAGAGTGGTGTGGCATCGGCCAAGGCGGCTGTGAATCAGGCTGAGGCTGGTGTCCGTCAGGCTCAGGCGGCCTTGTCAAGTGCCAAGGACAACCTTGGTTTCTGTTATGTGAAGAGTCCGGCTACGGGCTATGTTGGCAGCCTGCCTTATAAGGAAGGAGCTTTGGTAAGCCCTTCGTCAGCCCAGCCTGTGACAACGGTCAGCAACACTTCTTCTATGGAGGTGTACTTCTCGATGACCGAATCAGATATTCTGAATCTCAGCCGCACCAACAATGGACTTGGCAATGCCATCAAGGCATTCCCAGGTGTCAGTCTGCAGTTGGCTGACGGTTCCACTTACAACCATGAGGGAACCATCGTGAAAACCAGTGGTGTCATTGATGCCACAACAGGTACGGTGAGTGTCATTGCCCGTTTTGCCAATCCAGAACATCTGCTGAAGAGTGGTGGAAGTGGTCAGATTGTCATTGCAAAGAACAACAATCGTGCCCTGCTGATTCCGCAAGAGGCGACTACGCAGGTTCAGAACAAGATTTTCGTTTACAAGGTTGATGCCAATAACAAGGTACACTATAGTGAGATAACAGTGGACCCGCAGAACGATGGCATCAGCTATATCGTGACCAGTGGTCTGAAGATGGGCGACCGTATAGTAAGCAAGGGCATCTCAAGTCTTGAGGACGGTGCGCAGATTAAGGCCCTTACTCCGGCGGAATACGATGAGGCCATCAAGAAAGCCGAGAAACTGGGTGAGAACCAGGGATCAGCATCTGGCTTTCTGAAGGCTATGAAAGGAGATGACAAGTAAATGACCAGGGGAATGTTGGGTGTTGGGTGTTGAATGTTGAATGTTAGGTGTTGATGGCCTGTTGATGCTTTGCTTGATATTTGGAGTTTTCTAAACTACCGGCATATCATCATCACCCACCACCCATTACCCATCACCCGTTCTCTAACAGTATAAAATCACAATTATGACATTTACGAATTTTATCAAACGGCCGGTACTCTCAACGGTGATTTCCATCTTCTTCGTCCTCCTTGGTGCGATAGGATTGGTCTCCTTGCCTGTTGAGCAGTATCCAGATATTGCACCTCCAACGATTTCTATCATGACATCGTATCAGGGTGCTGATGCCCAGACGGTGCTGAACTCTGTTATCACCCCGCTTGAGGAGAGCATCAATGGTGTTGAGAACATGACCTATATGCAGTCGACTGCCACCAATTCTGGCTCGGCTATGATTACGGTCTACTTCAAGCAAGGGTCAGATCCTGATATGGCAGCTGTCAATGTGCAGAACCGTGTGTCACAGGCACAGGCTCTGTTGCCAGCCGAGGTAACGCGTGTGGGTGTGACGGTGTCGAAGCGTCAGACCTCTAACGTAGTCATGTACTCCCTGACCACTGATGACGGGCGATACGATGATGAGTTCCTGACGAACTACAACAACATCAACATTGTCCCGATGATTAAGCGTATCAACGGAGTTGGTGATGTGCAGACACCAGGTATGAAGACTTACTCCATGCGTATCTGGCTGAAGCCTGATAAGATGAAGCAGTATGGGCTTGTGCCATCTGACATCTCCGCGGCCCTGGCCGAGCAGAACGTGGAGGCTGCACCAGGCTCTTTTGGTGAGCAGAGCAGTCTGAAATACGAGTACACCATGCGGTATAAGGGACGTCTGAAGACCGCTGAGGAATATGCTGACATTGTTATTTCCAGCAACACCAATGGTCAGACGCTTCACCTGCGTGACGTAGCTGATGTGAAGCTGGGCGGTCTTCAGTATTCTGTGGCGATGAAGAACAACAACCGGCCGGCCGTTATCGGTATGGTCAATCAGATTGCCGGTTCCAATGCCACACAGATTGCTGACGACGTGAAGGCTGCCTTGGCTGATGCCCAGAAGCAGATGCCACCGGGCATGAAGGTGACCATTGAGCAGGACGTTACCGAATTCCTCTTCGCCTCCATCGAGGAGGTAATCCGCACGTTGTTCATCACGTTGGCTTTGGTGTTCCTGGTTGTGTATGTCTTCTTGCAGGACTTCCGCTCAACACTGATTCCTATGATTGCCGTACCTGTTGCCTTGATCGGTACGTTCTTCTTCCTTTGGGTGTTCGGATTCTCCATCAACCTGCTGACGCTCTCGGCATTGCTGCTGGCTATTGCCATTGTGGTCGATGATGCCATCGTGGTGGTTGAGGCTGTCCATGCCAAGCTCGACCTTGGCTATAAGAGTGCGCTGACCGCCTCAATTGATGCCATGAATGAGATTTCTGGTGCCATCATCTCCATTACGTTGGTGATGTCAGCCGTGTTCGTTCCTGTGTCATTCATTGGCGGAACGTCAGGTACGTTCTATCGTGAGTTCGGTGTGACGATGGCCGTGTCAATCGTCATCTCCGCCTTGAACGCTTTGACACTGTCGCCAGCCCTCTGTGCCATGTTCCTGAAGCCGCACAGCAAGGATGAGGAAGGAAAGAAACTCTCACGCATTGACCGCTTCCACATGGCATTCAATACGCAGTATGACAAGATCAACGATAAATATCAGAAGATTGTAGAGAATGTAATCAACCACCGTCTGATTTCCGGTATTGCTGTTGTCGTGGGCATTGTGGCACTTGTGGTGACGATGACCTTCACCAAGACGGGTCTTGTCCCTGATGAGGATACGGGTACGTTGTTCGCCATGGTGAGCATGGCTCCAGGTACTTCCCAGGCTGAGACGCAGAAGGTGACCGACCAAATCGACAATATGCTGGCAAGCAATCCTTACATTGAACGCCGTGAGCAGATTGTGGGTTACAACTTCCTTGCGGGCCAGGGTTCTGACCAGGCTACGTTCATTATCAAGCTGAAACCTTTTGCTGAGCGTGAGTATGGCATGTTCGACCGTATCAAGTCTGTCTTCACGGGTGCGGGCATTGCAGGATTGTTCATCGACCCGACTTCATCCAATATGGTTCTGGGTATGATCTACAAGCAGACGGCCAGCATCAAGGGGGCCCAGGTCATAGCCTTCGCTCCGCCAATGGTTCCGGGCTTCGCCTTGTCAAGTGGTCTGACGTTCTCGCTGGAGGACAGGACAGGTGGTGACCTTAATAAGTTCTTCAAGATTACACAGGATTATCTTAAGGAACTCAACAAGCGTCCGGAGTTCAGCCGTGCGCTGACCACATACAACCCGAACTATCCGCAGTACATGGTTGATGTGGATGTTGCCAAGGCAAAGCAGGCAGGCACTTCGCCAGCCGCTATCCTCTCGGTACTGCAGGGTTACTATGGAGGTATGTATGCTTCCAACTTCAATGCCTATGGTAAGCTGTTCCGTGTGATGGTCCAAGGCACGGTGGAAAGCCGTATGAGCGAGGCCGGGCTGAACAACATCTACGTGCGCACGGCATCGGGCATGTCTCCCGTTGGTGAGTTCTGTACGCTGAAACGTATCTATGGCCCATCCAACATTACACGTTTCAACCTCTTCACCTCTATCGCCATTACTGCAACTCCTGCGGATGGCTATTCTTCCGGTCAGGCTATCAAGGCTGCCGAGGAGGTTGCCCAGCAGGTTCTGCCGCAAGGTTACAGTTATGAGTTCTCCGGTCTGACACGTTCAGAGCAGGAGTCATCCAACTCCACGGCAATGATCTTTGTTCTCTGTATCGTGTTCGTCTACCTGATTCTCAGTGCCCAGTATGAGAGTTATATCCTGCCGTTGGCGGTTATTCTCTCCATTCCGTTTGGTCTGGCAGGTGCTTTCATCTTCACGATGCTATTCGGGCACAGTAATGACATTTACATGCAGATATCCCTGATCATGCTGATTGGTCTGCTGGCTAAGAATGCTATCCTTATCGTACAGTTCGCCCTTGAGCGTCGGCAGACAGGTATGGCAATCAAGTATGCTGCCATCTTGGGTGCAGGAGCCCGTCTCCGTCCTATCTTGATGACCTCCCTGGCGATGATTATCGGTCTGTTGCCGCTGATGTTTGCCAGTGGTGTGGGCCGTAATGGTAACCAGACTTTGGGAGCATCGGCCGTAGGTGGCATGTTGATTGGTACATTGTGCCAGGTATTCGTCGTACCATCCCTCTTCGCCATCTTCCAGTATCTGCAGGAGCGCATCAAGCCAATCGTCTTCGAGGATGAGGACAACAAGGATGCAGCTCGTGAGCTTGAGCAGTATGCCAAGGGACCGGCAACGGATTATGTCATAGAAGAATAGAAAAAATAACGAACAACAATGAAGAAAACAAATATAATCATCATCGCCCTTGCAGCCCTGTCACTGACAGGCTGCAAGAGCCTGTATGGTACTTACGAGCGTCCAGAGGTGAAGACGGAAGGCATTGTCCGTGACCCGGTTGATGACAAGGCCACGCTCGAAGGGACAAACGACTTCGGCAACCTGCCGTGGCGCAGTGTCTTCACCGACCCTCAGCTGCAGGCACTCATTGAGAAGGCTCTTGACAACAACCCTGACCTGCTCAACGCAGCTCTCAATATCGACATGGCGGAGCAGCAGCTACGCACCTCAAAGCTGGCATTCCTGCCCTCACTTGTCTTCGCACCGACAGGAACCATCTCCCATTTCGGTTCTCACATGGAGGCTTCCAAGGCTTACACCCTGCCCATTGCCGCCAGCTGGGATGTTGACCTTTTCGGGAAACTGCGCTCTGAGAAGAAGGCAGCGCAGATGGCTCTGATTCAGTCACAGGACTATAAGGTAGCTGTGCAGACCAATCTCATCTGCAATGTTGCCAATCTCTACTACACGCTGCTGATGCTCGACCGTCAGAATCAGATAGTCACTGACATGTCAGGTCTTACCAAGAACACCTGGGACATGATGAAATTGCAGATGGAGTATGGCCGTGCCCGCTCGACAAGCGTGCAGAGTGCCGAGGCTGCCTACTACAGCGTACAGACCCAGGCTGCTGACATCCGTCGCCAGATCCGTGAGACTGAGAACGCCCTCAGCCTGCTTCTTGGTGAGCCTGCGCAGGGCATTGCACGTGGAACGCTTGACAATCAGTCGCTGCCAACCAATTTCTCAGGAGGAATAGGGGTTCAGCTGCTCAGCAACCGTGCCGATGTACATGCAAAGGAGATGGCCTTGGCACAGTGCTTCTACAACATCCAGGAGGCCCGCAGCCGCTTCTATCCGGCATTGAACATATCACCGACTGGCGCATGGACCAACAACAACGGCCTGGTCAATCCCGGCAAGTTGCTGCTGAGTGTGGTTGGAAGCCTTACGCAGCCCATCTTCATGCGCGGACAGCTGAAAGCCGGACTGCGTGTTGCCGAGGACCAGTACAAGCAGGCTTACAACAACTGGCAGAACAGCATTCTCTCTGCCGGCTCTGAGGTGAGCAATGCGCTTGTTGCCTATAACTCGGCCGATGAGAAGAACAGGCTGCAGAAGCAGCAGATTGACGTGCTGAAGAAGAACGTTGAGCACACCCAGATGCTCTACACGCAAAGCTCAAGTACCTATCTTGAGGTTATCACGGCACAGCAGAGCCTGCTCAATGCTGAGATTTCCCAGGTACAGGAGCAGTTCACCAAGCTGCAGTCCATCGTCAACCTTTACTATGCGCTGGGTGGCGGTTCCAAGTAAAGGGCAGTATTCACATTCAATATTCAAGATTATGAGTAGCGAGATAAGTCCAAGAGCCGAGATCTCTCCAAAGGCAAAGATTGGAGACGGCTGCAAGATATTCCCATTCGTCTATATAGAGGATGATGTCGTCATCGGTGACAACTGCATCATCTTCCCGTTCGTAAGTATCCTGAACGGCACACGCATGGGCAACGGAAACAAGATACATCAGGGTTCGGTACTCTCCGCACTGCCACAGGATTTCAACTTTGTGGGTGAGAAGAGCGAGCTGGTGATGGGCGACAACAACATCATCCGTGAGAATGTGGTCATCAACCGGGCCACACACCGTGGCTGCAAGACGGTCATCGGCTCCAACAACTTCCTTATGGAGGGTGCGCACATCAGCCATGACACCGTTATCGGCGACCATTGTGTCTTCGGTTACGGTACGAAGATTGCCGGCGACTGTGAGATAGGCAATGGTGCCATCTTCTCTTCCAGTGTGGTTGAGAATGCCAAGACGCGTGTTGGCGAGTATGCCATGATTCAGGCTGGTACAACTTTCTCCAAGGATGTGCCCCCTTACATCATTGCAGGTGGCGCACCGGTGGAGTATCACGGTGTCAACACGACCATCGGACGCTCCCGTGGTGTTGATGAGAAGATTCTCAAGCACATTGCCAATGCCTACCGCCTGCTGTTCCACGGGCAGACATCAGTCTTTGATGCCTGCATCCAGATTGACCAGCAGGTGCCGGACTCACGTGAGATTCGCAACATCGTGAATTTCGTGCGTGGCACCAAAGAAGGAATCATCAGTAAATTGTAAATTCATACCTATAGATTTTATGATGATAGGGAAGGGCTGGCCGGGAGGTCAGCCCTTTCTGTTGTTGTGGCAGGTGGCCCGTTCTTGTGAGCAATAGCACGTTGTGCAATGTCGTTGTGGGCAGGCTGCAGAGCAAGGTGTCGTTACTTGCGCAATACTTGACGTGAAGTATCGGAGTATTGCAGCTAAAGTTCCCGAGTACTTCTGCTGAAGTACAGGTGCAATCCGGCGCAGTCAGCTCACCAGTTGGTGGGATAAGCCTTTCTGCCTTGTGTGTTGGAGGCCGTATGGATAGGAACATGTCACATTTGCAATAAGCCTTTTAGTCTCAATACTCTCCACAGTTTGAATATTCTTAGTGGTTATCAAGTCATAGTCTTGTTGAAGACGGCTGTCCATTTTCCTACGTAATAGTATAAGCACTTTTTAGGAATCTCTTTTATTTTGATATGATTTTTTTGTGTTTTGTTTGGTATTGATATAATTTTTTCATAGTTTTGCAATGTAAGGGATATGTTTCCCCGTAGCTGATAATATTTTACCGTATTTTATGAAGTGCTACTACCTTTTAACAATCTTATTTCTGCTGCCATCTCATGTACTTGCGCAGAAAATCAGCTATGCCTATGACATCCTTGTTTTATATTATTAAGGAGGGAAATACCGGTAAGGTATATAATATCCTGCGTGACCCAGCCACACGGGAAGTGTACAGTGTTGATAAAGAACCATCCCTGTTCTTGGGACGTGGCTATACAGGTCATGAGCATCTCCAGCCGTATGGGCTTATCAACATGAATGCGCGCCTGTATGACCCGGCTACGGGTCGTTTCCTCTCTGCTGACCCTTATGTGCAGATGCCGGAGTGTTCTCAGAGCTTCAACCGTTACAGCTATTGCATGAATAATCCATTGCGATATACTGATAAAACCGGCAAATTCTTAGGCTTTATCACTGGTTTTTTCCGTGGACTGTTCCAAGGAAAGAATCCGTTTAAGACAGCCTGGCATACTGGTGTCAACGAGATAAAGATATACGCTGGTCTCTTTGGCCTTGATTCTCATAAAAGCATTTTAGGACGAGGATGGGAGTTTATCTCCAGATTTACCTGGCAGCTTCCTCAGACGATAGCAGGTTTTGAGTACGCTCATATATCCAACCTGGCCTGGCAGGTAGACCATGTAAGCTATTGGGGAGGTGCCACAGTTTCAAGTGGTAACTTCTGGGGTGGTAAAGGAGCTGTTACTTTGGGTAGTTTTATAACTGGCAGCAGCAGCCTGAAAGCAGACCTCAATAACTCTTTGTTCCAGCATGAGTACGGACATTATCTCCAAAGTCAGGAGATGGGCTGGGGCTTCCTTCCAAGGGTAGGTATACCAAGTCTTATGAGTGCATGGAAGCATGTAAAGATGTACCCGCCGTATGGAAGGTGAACCGTTAGGATAGTAAGGAGGACTGACGGTTAATGAATTAGGTTGGGTATTACATGGAAATATCTCTTGTTCACGATGGAATAATTGTTGTGTCAAATTCAATGTAAGATGAAAAGATTGCTTTTGTTTTTGCTGTTCATGGCACATACCACCTTGTCGGCATTTTGCCAAGTCTATACGTTTGGTCCTGATATAAACGAAGAATGCATACGTAAGGAAACATTGTTTAAAGATAGCCTGTATGTAGATTTTGTCTTACCTCATCGGGAGGAATTCCTGAACATGCAGGATTCCGTGGCTGTAGACTTTAACGTGAACATTAGAGGGCATGTAGACACAGTGTGGTTGGCAAAGCCAATCACACGGCCTTTCCCTTTTGAAGGGCTTTCTAAATACATAAGATCCTATGATTTCAAAGGCCCGTTATTGGAATATTACACGACAGAGCCCAAGCGGTATGCCTGTACAGTAAGGCTGTTGTTTACTTTAGACCGGCAAAGACGTATACTGTATGTTTCCATTGATTATAGGAATGTCAGAGAGGTTAGGGAGGGCAAGAACTGATTTTTAATAGGAAGCCGTGCAGGGGATTCCCAAGGCACGTACACGGTCGCGGATGGCGTCAAGTTCCTCAGGGGTAGCCTTGCGGAGATTGTGGTCAGGTGTCTCCCGGTCAATGGTGTAGATCATCACTTCCCGTGGTGCAATCTCCTTGACTGCTTCCAGCCACGGGCTGACGAAAGCCTCGCCGGTGTTGTCGATGTCAGTTCCGTCAGCTGCCTTTCCCTTCATGAACATGGTCTGGATGATGGCTTGTCCGTTGAACGACTTGATATCGGCGATGATACGGCTGACATCGTATGACGGTTGTGTGGGACGGTCCACCCGCTTTATATACTCGGCATTGACGGTATCGAGTTTCAGAATGTTGTTATCCACCTTAGCCAAAGCACTGTGAATTGCGGGACGATGGATGAAGGTGGAGTTGCTCAGTACGGATATTTTAGCATCGGGGCAGTACTGGTTACGCAGGCGGATGGTGTCGTCAATGATTTCAGGGAAGTGAGGATGAGAGGTTGGCTCACCATTGCCGGCGAAGGTCAGCACATCGGGGTACTGCCCCTGCGCTTGCATCTCCTTAAGTTTGTTTTCCAGTGCTTTGGCCACGTTCTCGCGGGTGGGGTGGGGGGATTTCGTGCGGTGGTCCTTGTTGAATCCACATTCGCAATAGATGCAGTCGAAAGTGCATATCTTGCCATCTGCCGGCATGAGATTAATGCCCAGGGATATGCCCAGGCGGCGGCTGTGTACGGGGCCGAATATGGGAGAGGGATAGATGATAGTACTCATAGTTTTTTATGTCTTTTCGTTTGAATGTGGGATGTTCTTACAAAGGTAAGACAAATTAATCACAATCATGGCCACAGTGTGGGAAATATCCCGACAAGTCTAAATAAAGTATAAATTCTTTTGCCATTACTTTATTTTGCAGTATCTTTGCACCAATTTCAGTGTATTATACCCTTTTCGGAAATGGCAAAAAGAAGAAATAAAGCCCGCAGTCACCACAGTCTGCAGGTTGTGACACTATGTATAAGCACAGCAATGGTGCTGATACTGATAGGTATGGTTGTGCTGACGGTGTTCACAAGCCGTAATCTCAGCTCCTATGTCAAGGAAAATCTTACGGTGACGCTGATTCTCCAGCCGGATATGAGTACGGAGGAGAGTGCTGCCCTCTGCCAGCGTGTGAAGACGCTGCATTATATCAACAGTCTGAACTTCGTCAGCAAGGAGCAGGCCCTGAAAGAGGGAACCCGTGAGCTGGGTGCCAATCCAGCCGAGTTTGCCGGTGAGAACCCTTTTACTGGCGAGATAGAATTGCAGCTGAAGGCGAACTATGCCAATAATGATTCAATCAGGCAGATTGCACGGGAACTCCACACCTATCGGGGGGTGAGCGACATTACTTACCCGCAGAATCTGGTTGAGAGTGTCAACAGGACGCTGGGTAAGATAAGCATTGTGCTGTTGGTCATCGCTGTGCTGCTCACCATTGTGTCATTCTCACTGATAAACAACACTATCCGCCTGAGTGTCTATGCCCGTCGCTTCTCCATCCACACGATGAAGCTGGTGGGGGCATCGTGGAACTTCATCCGTGCGCCGTTCCTTCGCCGTGCTGTCATGGAAGGGTTGGTGTCGGCCTTACTGGCTATCGCCGTGCTGGGCGTGGGGATGGGATTCCTCTATACGTATGAGCCTGACATCACCACGGTGCTGTCATGGGAGGCTCTGGTCATCACGGCTTGTGTCATGCTTGCCTTCGGTGTGTTGATTGCAACGTTCTGCTCCTGGCTCTCCGTGAACAAGTTTCTGCGGATGAAGGCGGGCGACCTGTATAAGATATAACAAGAAAGATGGATAAAAGAAACTTAGCTTTCGGCAAGCCCAACTACATCATGTTGGCTGTCGGTATTGCCATTGTTGTCATTGGCTTCATTCTGATGAGCGGTGGCAACTCTAATGAGACAACGTTTGACCCGGGAATCTTCAGTGCCATGCATGTGAAGGTGGCACCGGTAGTGACCTTCATCGGATTCATTTCCATCATCGGAGCCATCGTCTATAAGCCGAAGGACGCTAACGACGCGGAGGAATAATGACGCTCTTACAGACTATTATCATCTCTATTGTGGAGGGACTGACCGAGTTCCTTCCTGTCTCGTCCACGGGGCACATGATTATAACCCAAAGCCTGCTGGGGGTGCCTCAGGGCGATGAGTTCGTCCATGCCTTCACATTTATCATCCAGTTTGGTGCCATCCTGTCGGTGGTGTGCCTGTATTGGAAACGATTCTTCAGGCTTGACAGCAATCCTGTTGTTGACGAGAGTTCCGTCTTAGCTAACGTCATACGGCGGTACTGGTGGTTCCTGGGGCTGCTGACAGGCTTTGTAGGGGGCTTTGTCATTGTCTATTCCCTTTTTAAGGGGACTGTGCTGGCTGGGCTTCTGGTTGCATTAGTGTCAATGCTGGTGTTAGTAGTGCAGGGATATGTACTTCGGCAGTTCATAGAGCGTTTGCAGTTCTATTGGTTACTGGTTGTAGGGGTCATCCCGGCAGTCGTTATCGGACTGGCTGCCAAGAAGAGCGGATTGCTTGACTGGCTGCTCGACTCAGTATGGGTTGTGGCCATTATGCTGGTTGCAGGAGGTGTGTTCATGCTCTTCTGCGATAAGATTTTCAACAGAGGCAGCGAGGAGAACACGGTCAATGAGAAGCGGGCTTTCAAAATCGGTCTCTTCCAGTGCCTGTCGGTTATTCCGGGAACAAGTCGGTCTATGTCGACTATCGTGGGTGGCATGGCAAGCGGGCTGACCCGTAAGCGTGCCGCAGAGTTCTCTTTCTTCCTCGCCGTTCCTACGATGGCAGGAGCCACGTTGCTTGACCTGCTCGATTTGGTGAAAGGGGATACGTCCTGGGCTACGGCTCATAATATGACCATGCTTGGCGTGGGATGTGTCGTTTCCTTCTTTGTTGCTTTGCTGGCAATGAAATGGTTTGTCAGCTTCCTCACTAAGTATGGTTTCAAGGCATTCGGTTGGTATCGCATCATCGTTGGTGGAATCATCCTTGTGATGCTGCTTTCAGGCATGTCACTGAATATGGTAGACTGAATCTCACCTTTTATATATACAGCAATCCTAATGAACTTCAAAGAAGGAGCCATCATCCCCATCGACAAGCCCTATGGGATTACCAGTTTCAAGGCTTTGGCGCACGTGCGCTATCTCTGTACGCAGGCTAATGACGGTAAGGTGAAGATAGGGCATGCTGGCACACTCGATCCTCTGGCAACAGGTGTGCTTATTCTTGCCACGGGAAAGATGACCAAACAGATAGAGACACTGCAGGCACACACCAAGGAATATACGGCGACGCTGCAACTTGGTGCCACAACGCCCAGTTATGACATGGAGCATGAGGTGAGTGAGACTTTCCCCACGGAGCATATAACGCGTGGAATGATTGACGAGACAATCCTCAGGTTCATTGGTGACATTGAGCAGGTTCCGCCCACTTACAGTGCGGTGAAGGTTGACGGCAAACGTGCCTTTGACTATCGGCGGAGTGGTAAGGAGGTTACACTGAAGCCAAAGAACGTGCGTATTGACGAGATAGAAGTCATGGATTTCGATGCCGAGAAAATGCAGTTGTCCATCCGGGTTGTCTGTGGGAAGGGTACCTACATCCGCGCCTTGGCTCGTGACTTCGGCCGCGCGGTAGGCAGTGGGGCCTATCTTACATCGCTGCGTCGCACGAGAGTTGGCGATGTGCGTGTGGAAGACTGTGTCAGTTATGAGCGGTTCGAAGAATGGCTTTGCCAGCAGACAATAGAAAAATAAATAATAGAATAAAAACTCCCCAAAAGATATATGAAGCTTTCACAGTTTAAATTCAACTTGCCAAAAGAGCAGGTAGCCCTGTATCCCCATGCGTCAGAACGTGTGTTGAAACGTACTGACGGCAGCACGCAGACCTTTACTGTAACCCGCAGGGATGAAGCCCGGCTGATGGTGCTTCACCGCAAGTCGGGGAAGATAGACATGTTCAAGGGTGATGTCAAGGGCGACCCGAAAGAAGAGGATTACCTCCGTTTCAAGGATGTGTTCAACTACTTCGATGAGGGTGACACTTTCATTTTCAATGATACCAAGGTTTTCCCTGCCCGCCTGTATGGAACCAAGGAGAAGACTGATGCCAAGATCGAGGTATTCCTGCTCCGTGAGCTGAATCAGGAGATGCGTCTCTGGGATGTCCTGGTTGAGCCTGCACGTAAGATACGTATTGGCAACAAGCTGTTTTTTGATGAATCAGGCACGATGGTGGCCGAGGTCATTGACAATACTACTTCCCGTGGGCGCACGCTCCGCTTCCTCTATGACTGTCCGCATGACGAGTTCAAGCGTGAGCTGTTTGCCTTGGGTGAAGCTCCACTACCCCGTTATATCATTGACAATCGTCCGAAAGAGGAGGGTGAGGAGTTCGCTCACGCTACAGCAGAGGATATGGAGAACTTCCAGACGGTCTTTGCACAGCGTGAGGGGGCGGTGTCAGCACCAGGCACCAACCTCCATTTCTCAGAGCAGATGATGAAGATGATGGAGATTCGTGGTATTCAGAAGGCTTTTGTCACCTTGCATTGTGGCCTGGGCAACTTCCATGATATAGAGGTGGAGGACTTGACTAAGCACAAGATGGACTCTGAGGAGATGCACATCAATGCTGATGCGTGTCGTATTGCTAATGGTGCCAAACAGGCTGGATATCACCTCTGCGCCGTAGGTGCCAGCGTTGTCAAGGCTACGGAGACAGCTGTAGGTACTGATGGTATGCTGAAGGAATATGACGGCTGGACAAATGAGTTCATTTTCCCTACCTATAACTTCAGATTCGCCGATTCTATGCTGGTCAATTTTTACCAGCCTTATTCCCCATTACTGATGGAGACAGCTGCATTCGGTGGCTATGACCTTGTTATGGAGGCATACGATAAGGCTGTAAAGGGCGGGTATATGTTTGGCTGTTTTGGCGATTCCTTGCTGATTCTTAATGATTAAAGTAAGGCATGCACACAGTTTATTTAGGACTTGGCACAAATCTTGGCGACAGGAAAGCCATCATGTGTGAGGCTATAAAAAAGATAGAAAAGAAGATTGGTGTGGTTCTGCGCCAATCTTCTTTGTATGAGACAGAGCCTTGGGGCTTCGAGAGCCCCAATCGTTTTCTTAATGCTTGCGTATGTGTATCAACTGACCTGCTTCCCCGCCAACTGCTTGAGGCCACACAGCTGATAGAACGTGAAATGGGAAGAACTGAGAAGACTGCTGGCAGGCTGTACTCTGACCGTATTATTGACATAGACATTCTGCTCTATGATGACCTGCATGTCAATGAGCCTGGCCTTGTCATTCCACATCCGTTAATGGAGGAACGGGCATTTGTCATGGTTCCGCTGAAGGAAATCAGCGAATAGAGTCTGGCAAGGGATAGGCCTGCAGATGATGCGCCCACAAGAAAGAAGCCTTCGATAAAGTGCGTTGGTTGGATTTGATAAATTTGGCATGAAAGGCTCGGGCATGTCCCGATAATTGAGAGTGTGGTCTTTGGGCTGCAATGGTGCAAGTCATATCAATCCAACGCACCGTACGACAAATGCTGGGTACTCGTCTTTGTGCTTATTTTGCATCCACATGTCCTCTGCTTATTTTACGGCTGTATATGAAAATCCCCACCATCTTTTGACCAGATAGTGGGGATTCTCTTATGTGTGGGAAAATTTACTTGCGCAGACCCAATGCCTTGACGATAGCACGGTAACGCTCGATGTCACGGTCGTACAGGTAGTCGAGCAACGCACGGCGCTTACCTACAAGCTGTGTCAGTGAACGTGTAGTGACGAAGTCCTTGCGGTTCTTCTTTACATGTTCGGTGAGGTGCTTGATGCGGTAAGAGAAAAGTGCAATCTGGCTCTCTGCTGAACCAGTGTCCTTTGTGTTCTGTTCCTTGCCGTACTGTGCGAAGATCTCTTCCTTCTTTGCTTTGTCTAAATACATGATTTTGTTTTGATTAATGATTCTTGCAATTACATCTTTCTGTCGTTAGCCGCCTTAATCACAACGGGTTACAACTTCAAATGCATCGGATTCTCCGAAAATGCGGTGCAAAGTTACAACTTTTTATTGGAACGGCAAGGGTTTTCCATTTTTTATTCGTAATTTTGCACCACAATTTAGCGAAAGCTTTTTAAGGTAAATAAATGCAAGACATTCGTAACATCGCAGTTATTGCGCACGTTGACCACGGTAAGACGACTTTGGTTGACAAGATGATGCTCGCTGGAAAACTTTTCCGTGACGGACAAGACAACAGCGGAGAGGTTCTGGACTCCAATGATTTGGAGCGAGAACGAGGGATAACAATTCTGAGTAAGAATGTAAGTATCAACTGGAAAGGAGTAAAAATCAATATTCTTGATACCCCGGGGCACTCTGACTTCGGTGGTGAGGTGGAGCGTGTGCTGAACATGGCTGACGGCTGCCTCTTGCTTGTGGACGCTTTTGAGGGACCAATGCCGCAGACCCGCTTTGTGCTGCAGAAGGCTTTGCAGCTCGGTCTGAAGCCTGTGGTTGTCATCAACAAGGTTGACAAGCCGAACTGTCGTCCGGAGGAAGTTTACGAGATGGTGTTCGACCTTATGTGTGACCTCAATGCCACTGAGGAGCAACTTGACTTCCCTGTTGTCTACGGATCAGCCAAGAATGGCTGGATGAGCAAGAGCTGGAAGACACCTACTGACAACATTGAGTATCTTCTCGACCTCATTTTGGAGGCTATTCCTGCTCCGAAACAGTTGGAGGGTACACCGCAGATGCTGATTACGTCTTTGGATTACTCCAGCTATACGGGCCGTATTGCCGTAGGGCGCGTGCATCGTGGCACGTTGAAGGACGGCCAGAACATTACTATCTGTCATCGTGATGGCTCAAAGGAGCGCACAAAGATAAAGGAACTGCATACCTTTGAGGGTATGGGACATAAGAAAACTGACCATGTTGACTCTGGTGACATCTGTGCTGTCATCGGCCTGGAGAAGTTTGAGATTGGTGACACAATCTCCGACTTTGACAATCCAGAGCCACTGCCACCTATCGCCGTTGATGAGCCAACGATGAGCATGCTCTTCACCATCAATGACTCACCATTCTTTGGTAAGGAAGGTAAATTCTGTACTTCCCGTCATATCAGCGACCGTCTGAGCAAGGAGCTTGAGAAGAATCTCGCCTTGCGTGTCCATCCGATGGAGGGTTCTATGGATAAGTGGATTGTCAGTGGACGTGGTGTGCTTCACCTCTCTGTCCTCGTTGAGACCATGCGTCGTGAGGGCTATGAGCTGCAGGTGGGTCAGCCGCAGGTTATCTATAAGGAGATTGACGGGCAGAAGTGTGAGCCTATTGAGGAGCTGACGATCAATGTGCCTAACGACTTCTCCAGTAAGATGATTGATATGGTGACGCGCCGTAAGGGCGACCTGCTCGGTATGGATGCTGAGGGCGACCGTGTCAATATCACCTTTGAGATTCCATCGCGTGGTATCATAGGTCTGCGTACCAATGTGCTGACGGCCAGCCAGGGTGAGGCTATCATGGCTCACCGCTTCAAGGATTATCAGCCGTTCAAGGGTGAGATAGTACGCCGTACCAATGGTTCGATGATAGCCTTGGAGAACGGCACTGCCTATGCTTATGCCATCGACAAGCTGCAGGACCGCGGTAAGTTCTTCATTGATGCCGGAGAGGAAGTCTATGGCGGTCAGGTTGTTGGTGAGCATGTTCACGACAATGACCTCGTCATCAATGTCACAAAGGCAAAGCAGCTGACCAATGTCCGTGCCTCCGGCTCTGATGAGAAGGCCCGTGTCATCCCTAAGACAGAGATGAGTCTTGAGGAGTGTCTTGAGTACATCAAGGGTGATGAATACGTTGAGGTGACACCAAAGAACATCCGTATGCGTAAGATTACGCTTGACCATCTGGAGCGTAAGCGTCAGAACAAGGATTAAATCTTATTTCAATCATAAGTCATGAGGCGACTGCCCACTTCGGGCAGCCGCTTCTTTTGTTCCTGTCCGCCAGGACGACATGTCAGAAGTCCTTGTATGCCTTGCCCTGGACTTCAGAAAACCTTGTCCGAAGCCTTTGGATAAAGGCGCAGGCAAGATTCTGGCAGTGTTGTTTAAGGTTTTTTGTTAGCTGTCAGAATACTTTTATTCCGATATAGTTTGTTGTATCATCCTTTGTGCTATCATTTGCAGAATGAAAGATATAAGTAACTCCTATAGCAGTATTGCCACGATACACAATATTTCCCCTGCCATTTCGTTCTTTTTGTATCATCTATAAACAATAACTTTCAAAACAGAATGAAACGAATAGCTATTTTTCTTCTCCTGGCCACGGCCGTTATTGGTGCCGCAGCGCAGGAGCCTTGGGGCACGTGGTCGGTGATTCCTCATGTGGGTGTGTCTATATCCTCGCTCAGCAACGATGGTATATATTATCACAATGCAGGGGATGAAATGGAGCTTTCGGCACGGTATCGGACTGGTTTCGCCGGGGGTGTGGATGTCATGTATCAGGCTTCGGACGCTTTGGGGCTGTCGGCTGGTGTGTCTTATGTGCAAGGCGGATGCAAGTATAAGGATATAGACCTGAAAGGGGATATCATCCATGACCAATATAAACGGTTGGACTATGTGGTAGTCCCGCTCTTGGCCCATGTTTATCTGGCACCAGGATTCTCGGTTAACTTTGGAGCAGAGCCGGGATTCCTCGTCAAGGCGAAAGCTCACAGCGAATATCAGTTCTATGATGTGGACGAGGATGGTAACAGGACTTACACTCCGAACATAGAGATGGATGACGATGTGAAAGGCGGTTTCCGCAGTTTTGCCCTCTCCATACCGCTTGGTGTGAGCTATGAATATGAGCATGTTGTGCTGGATGCCCGTTATCAGATTGGGCTGACCAATGCACAAAAGCATGGTATCACATCGAGAAACAAGATATTTGAGGTATCTGTAGGCTATAAGTTCAGCCTGTAAGAAGGTGGGGCAGGCTGTCCCTGCCAGGCAGTATGTATGGTGCTGCAAAATACTTTAGGAGAAGTACTGGAATACTTCTCCTAAAGTATTGGAATACTTCCCGTGAAGTACTGGGCATTTGGGCACGGATTACCCTGTGCCGGTGCAGGAAACGTGCCGGTGTTTGTATAGGAGTACAGGTGCCGTCCCGTACTGATCGTGACCAACGGGGGCTTTATTGCGGATAGCTGAGATTGGCATCTGTGATGTTGTCCAGCACCTCAGTGAGGAATTTGCGTGACTCCCACTTTGCCATCGGCAGGTCATGGAGCAGGTAATTGCCGCAGTCACGAGGGGCTGCACCGGGAATATCGCCCTCGAAGTCGGCAACGAACTGGAAGGTGCGGCGCATCAGACTGACAATGTCTTTTGACTCCAAGTCGCCACGGAGAACGAGATAGTTGCCAGTCAGACAGCCCATAGGCCCCCAGTAGATGATGCGGTCTTTCCACTCCGGGTCGTTGCGGAGATAGGTGGCGGCGAGATGCTCAATGGTGTGGATGGCCCCCACGTGCAGGGCAGGCTCACGGTTGGGCTCTTTCATGCGGATGTCAAAGGTGGTGACGGTCTCGTTTCCCACCTCATCCTTACGGCTTACATAGATGCCACGCAGCAGTCGCTCGTGGTCAATGGTGAAGGAAGGGATTTTGTTCATATATACATGTTAAGGAGTTAAGGAGTTAAGGAGTTAGGGAGTTAAAGGAGTTAAAGGAGTTAAGGAGTTAGGGAGTTAAGGAGTTAAGCCAAATGTCCTGTGTGATTTGCTGGTTACACGAGGGGATCTGGATGATTTCCTTCCGCCTTTCACGCTTCCACTCCAGTGTTAAATTGATTCAATAAAGTGCCTTGTCACCTCGAAGCTGCCCTCGGCGATGCGCTCCCAGAAGTCGAAGTACTGGCTTGCCTTGGTGTCCTTCAGTGGAACGTCGCTGATGACGCGGAAGGAGACGAAGGGAGTCTTGTAGATGTGGCAGACCTGTGCGATGGAGCAGCTCTCCATGTCGACGGCAGTTGCCGTAGGGAACTTGTCGAGTATCTGCCGCATCTTCTCACGGCTGTTTACAAACCACTCACCACTGACGGTGAGACCCGCCTTGATGTGCAGGCCACGGTAGTCGGGGAGCGTGTTCAGCGAAAGGGCTTTGCTGATGAGGCTTTCTGGTGCCTTGAAGCGTGCAGGCATTCCCATGATCTGCCCGTATTCAACCTCATCGCCACAGTAGGCATCGTGATAGGCGCACTCGGCAGCCACGACCACATCTGTTACCTCCAATGACGTGTCAGCCCCTCCGGCACATCCGCTGGAGATAACGAGATCAGGCTGATAGTGGTTGATCATCTCCACGGCACCAATGGCAGCGTTAACCTTGCCGATGCCACACTGCTGGAGGATGATTTCCTTGTCGCCCAACGTGCCGGTGACGAAGTCCTTATGGTGGAAATGCTCCGTCTGTGTATCGGAGAGAATTGACTTGAGTTGCGTGAACTCCTTGTCCATCGCAACGATGATTCCTGTTTTCATGCGGCAAAGGTACGAAAAAGTTACAAGTTGGATATTGTAAGTGCTTTGTTTTTTGTAACTTTGCACACATCTTTACATATTTCCCAGACGAAAACAAAACAATATAAGAATGAAAACTTGGAAGAAATTTCTGCCTGACGTGCTGGTCATCGTGATGTTTGCGGTCATCTCCTTCGCTTACTTCTTTGTGCCAGTCACGCAGGGTAAGATTCTCTATCGGCATGACTCGTCAGCCGGCGTGGGTGCCGCACAGGAGCAGGCACAGTTTCAGGAGCGTACGGGGGAAGTGACCCGGTGGACGAATGCCATCTTCGGCGGTATGCCAACCTATCAGATGTCGCCCTCTTATCAGTCGACTGATGGGCTGGCGCAGGTGATGTCGGCTTACCACCTGTGGCTGCCTGACAACGTGTGGTTTCTCTTTGCCTACCTTTTGGGCTTCTACATCCTCCTGCGCGCCTTCGACTTCCGCCAGTCGCTGGCAGCCTTGGGCAGTGTGATGTGGGCGTTCTCGTCCTACTTCCTCATCATCATCGCCGCCGGGCACCTCTGGAAGGTGATGGCACTGGCTTATCTTCCGCCGATGATAGCCGGTGTAGTCCTGGCTTATAGGGGACGGTATCTGTCAGGATTCATAGTTACGGCCATCTTCACGGCTTTCGAGGTGAAGGCCAATCACGTGCAGATGACTTACTATTACCTCTTCATCATTCTCTTCATGGTCATCGCCTTCCTGGTGAAATCCATCCGTGAGAAGCAGGTGGGGAAATTCCTGAAGGCTACCGGCGTGCTTGCGGCAGCGGCAGCGATAGGCATAGCCATCAATCTGTCGAATCTGTATCACACGTGGCAGTATCAGAAGGAGAGCATGCGTGGCAAGAGTGAGCTGGTGAAGAAGAACAGTGCCAACCAGACCAGTTCCGGGCTTGACCGTGACTATATCACGCAGTGGAGTTACGGTGTTGATGAGACGCTGACGCTCCTTGTGCCCGATGCGAAGGGCGGTGCGAGTGTCCCGCTGAGCCAGAGCGAGACGGCAATGAAGAAAGCTGACCCGCAGATACAGTCGATGATACCACAGCTCTATGATGCCTTCCCGCAATACTTCGGTGCGCAGCCAGGTACGAGTGGTCCGGTCTATGTGGGAGCGTTCGTCCTCTTCCTGTTCATCCTCGGTCTGTTTCTCGTGAAAGGACCGATGAAGTGGGCTTTGCTCGCAGCCACCGTGCTGTCGGTTCTGCTGGCGTGGGGACGTAACTTCATGGGATTCACTGATTTCTTCCTTGACTACATTCCTATGTATGCCAAGTTCAGGACGGTGGCAAGTATCCTTGTCATAGCTGAATTCACAATCCCGCTCCTGGCAGCTTTGGCCCTGAAGCGCATCGTGGAGGAGCCTGATGTGCTGGCACGGAAGATGAAGTTTGTCTATATCAGCTTTGGACTGACCGCGGGAGTAGCCTTGCTGCTGGCTTTGGTTCCTGAACTGATGGGGCCTTTCACCAGTGCCCAGGAACAGCAGATGATAGGCGGCATACAGGGAATGGATGCCGATACGCAGCGTACTATCCTTGTCAATGTCTCAGATATGCGTGCGGCGATGGTGAGTGCCGATGCGTGGCGTTCGCTTATCATTATCCTGGCAGGATGTCTCCTGCTGTTCCTCTTCAAGGCAAAGAAGCTGAGGGCCGACTATATGATTGCTGCGCTGGCGGTGCTTTGCCTTGTGGATATGTGGCAGGTTGACAAGCGTTACCTCAATGACGATATGTTCGTGCCGCGGAGCGAGCGTGATATGCCGCAGCAACCCACGGCCGCCGACACGCAGATCATGCAGGACAAGAGCCTGAACTATCGTGTGCTTAATTTCTCATCCAATACGTTCAATGAGAACGAGACGGCATACTTCCACAAGAGCATCGGTGGTTATCATCCTGCCAAGCTGCGCCGTTATCAGGAGATGATCGATGCGTACATTGCTCCGGAGATGCAGGCTGCCATGCGGGAGCTTTCGGCCAAGGGGGGGAATATGCAGGCCGTGGATGGAAGCAGAACCTTCCCCGTGCTGAACATGCTGAACACAAGATACTTCATCCTGCCCTTGCAAGGTGGTGCCACGCTGCCTCTGAAGAATGTATATGCCCAGGGTAACGGCTGGTTTGTCAATAAGATAAGCTATGTCCAGGATGCCAATGCCGAGTATGCGCAGGTAGGCAGGATTGATGTGCGCCTTGAGGCTGTTGCCGACAGGAAGTTTGAGCGTGTGCTGGGGGAGGCGAAGGCGAATGACTCCACGGCTATGGTGAAGCTGGAGAAGTATGAGCCGAACAATCTTCAGTATACTGTCAGCTCCAAGAACGGTGGTGTTGTCGTCTTCTCTGAGATTTATTATCCGGGCTGGACAGCCACCATTGACGGTCAGCCGGCAGAACTGGGACGTGCCAACTATATCCTGCGTGCGCTCAGCGTGAAGCCAGGCAGTCACAAGGTGGTCCTCGACTTCCACCCATCGAGCATCCAGACTACGGAGACCATTGCCTACATTGCCATCATCATTCTGCTTCTGGCAGTGATAGGTGCGGGGTATGTGGGATGGAAACGGAGAAAGTAAGCTATATCTCTATATGACAGGAAGAGGAGCATAATGGTTATGCTCCTCTTCCTGTTGTTGTATATTCGTAAAAGTGGAATTGGCTTTTGCGGATGGCATGATGGGTCATGCCCCCTGCACGTTCTCTCCTTTTTCTTTGATCTGAGCCATGACCTTGCCAAGTATTTGCTCATGGTCAAAGGCCAATGGGGGGAGGCTGTCAAGAGGAAACCACTCTGCCCGTGCGGCATCATCAAGCCCTGTGACGCAGGCAGGATGGTCAATGAAGGTGTAATAGGCAACGGTAATGACACGTTCGCGCGGGTCCCGGTCTACAGCATCGAATATGCCAATCTGATGGAGGGTGCCTACTGTCAGTCCTGTTTCTTCCTCCAGTTCTCTTCGGGCAGCGTCGGCCGTTGTCTCATCAATGTTCATGAATCCACCGGGAAAAGCCCATTTCCCCTTACAAGGGTCGTTTTTCCGTTGGATGAGGAGCAGCTGGATGCCAGCAGTAGTGCTGGTGAAGACCAGGCAGTCGGCTGTTACGGCAGGGTGAGGATACTTGTATGTGTACATAAAAGAAAGCGGTTTAAGATTTATTATCCATGCAAAAGTATTAAAAATATTTCTACCAGTTAGGCTGTCTCTGCCTGTTTTTTACTAACTTTGCCACTATGGAGTTCAGAACCATTATCAATATAGACCGTCCGGGCTTTGAGATTGCACCGTGTGAGCGCATGCTCTTTGTTGGTTCCTGCTTTGCTGAGAATATCGGCAGGCGGTTCCTGGAGGAGAAATTCCGTGCGATGGTCAATCCCTTCGGGGTGATGTATAACCCTGTATCCATACTCCATACGGTGAAAAGGGCAGGGGCACAGCCTTTCGATACGGCAGTGCTGACCTTGGGGACGAACCATGTGTATGTGGAGCGGGCTACAGGAGAAATCGTAGATAACTGTCAGAAACGTCCGCAACATCTGTTCCAGGAACGGGAACTGTCGGCAGACGAGTGCTTTGATGCCTTGCGGGAGGCAATAACTCTTCTGCGGAATGCCAATCCGGTGGTGAATGTCATAGTCACGGTCAGCCCAATACGCTATGCCAAGTATGGCTATCATGGCAGCCAGCTGTCAAAAGCAGTATTACTGCTGGCTGCTGACAGGCTCGTGAAAGAGCTGGGGACAGGGGTCTATTACTTTCCGGCATATGAGATAGTGAACGATGAGCTGCGCGACTATCGTTTCTATAAGGCTGACATGCTTCACCCGAGTGGGCAGGCTGTGGATTATATATGGGAACGGCTGGTTGAGACCTGTTTCTCAGCTGAGGCCAGGAAGTTCCTTGAGGCATGGCGACCGGTGAAGGATGCTATGGGACATCGGCCCTTTAATCCTGCCTCAGAGGCTTACCGGCTGTTCATGGAGAAGACCAGGAAGAGGGCACGGGCTCTGAAACAACAATATCCGGAGATGGAGCTGGACTTGTGAACTGAAGATAAAACATGAATGATGGATGAGAAGAAGATAGAACGTCTCTTGGATGAACATGGCATAAGGCCGACCGCAAACCGCATCGTCATTGCGCGTGCCCTGGCACTGATGGATTATCCTGTCTCAATGAAAGAGCTGGAGACAAGGGTACAGACGATTGACAAATCGAATGTCTTCCGCACGCTGTCGCTGTTCAAGGAGCATCATCTGGTACACCAGTTGGAGGATGGCAATGATGTGGTGCGCTATGAGCTGTGCCTCAGCCATGACAGTGAGGAGGATGATGACATGCACGTCCACTTCTATTGTGAGCGTTGCCAGCGCACCTTCTGCCTCAGCGATACACCTGTTCCGCAGGTTGACTTGCCGTCCGGGTATGAGAAGATGGCTGTCAACTACATGGTGAAGGGACTTTGCCCGGCCTGCTCCCGCAGGAGGATTCTTCATGAATAAGGTATTCTCGGTCTGTCACAGGGATGGGATTCTTCCCTGATGAGCTGAAAAAATGAGACGGATAGAATCAGAGAATCAAGACTTTTGATTACCTTTGCATAAAATAACAACAACATAATAGTAATGAACTATACTATTGAGAAAGTAACGACGCTTATAGGTGCGCGCCGTTATGGTGATAAGGATGCGAACATCAGCTTCGTTCTCACCGATAGCCGTTCCCTATGTTTCCCGGAAGAAACACTCTTTTTCGCACTCAAATCTGAGCGCAATGATGGCCATAACTACATCCCGGATCTCTATGGGCGGGGTGTCCGCAACTTTGTTGTCGAAGTGGTACCGGAAAACTGGGCCGTTCTCTATCCTGACTCCAACTTCCTGAAGGTGGTCGGAACGCTTGAGGCCTTGCAGCGCCTGGCGGAACGGCATAGGGACGAGTTCCTGATTCCTGTTGTTGGTATTACTGGTTCCAATGGCAAGACGATGGTGAAGGAATGGCTTTACCAGTTGCTTTCTCCGCAGATGGTGGTCACCCGATCGCCAAGAAGCTATAATTCTCAGATCGGTGTACCGCTTTCAGTATGGTTGCTGAATGAGAACACACAGATTGGTGTGTTTGAGGCTGGTATCAGCCAGCCTGGTGAAATGCTGGCACTGCGTGATATTATCCAGCCGACCGTCGGTGTGTTTACCGGGCTGGGCGCTGCCCACCAGGAGAACTTCCCTTCCTTGGAGGCCAAATGCAGGGAGAAGTTGCAGCTGTTTCATGACACACAGGCCATTGTCTATTCCCTGGACGATGAACTGCTGGTACGCTGTACGGCCGAGTATGGCTATCGTGGCGAGCAGCTGAACTGGTCAGTAAAGAGCCCGAGGGCTGCCTTCTATATCAAGTCAATCGACAAGAAGGATGTCGAGACCACTGTCTCATACGTCTGGAAGGGAGAGACTGAAGGGCTGTATAAGCTCCCGTTCATTGATGATGCCAGTGTGGAGAACTCCATTTCCTGTGCTGTCGTAGCCCTTCACATGGGTGTCACCCCAGAGAATCTCAGCGAACGGATGGCACGGCTGGAGCCTGTCGCCATGCGGCTGGAGGTGAAGGAAGGACAGCATGGCTGCACACTCATCAACGATTCCTACAATTCAGACTTCAATTCACTCGATATAGCTCTCGACTTTATGAACCGTCGTCCTGACCACAAGGGGCGTAAGCGCACGCTTATACTGAGTGACATCCTGCAAAGCGGGGAAACTGATAAGGATCTTTACAGTAAGGTTGCTTTCCTGAGTGAGAAGCGTGGTGTGGAGAAATTCATCGGTATAGGCGAGGGACTGCTGGCACAGCGCGATGCCTTCAGGCACCTGGGCGAGAAGAGCTTCTTTGCCACCGTGACCGACTTCATCCATAGTGAGGTCTTCACGCAGCTCCATGATGAAGTAATCCTGCTCAAGGGAGCCCGTCGGTTTGGATTTGACCGCCTGACAGAGCTTTTGGTGAAGAAAGTGCATGAGACAGTCCTGGAGGTTAACCTCAATGCTGTTGTGGGCAATCTCAACTGGTATCGCTCATTTATGAAGCCCGAGACGAAGCTCGTCTGTATGATCAAGGCTGATGCTTACGGTGCGGGGGCGGTTGAGATAGCCAAGACGTTGCAGGATCATAGGGTGGATTATCTTGCCGTGGCCGTGGCTGACGAGGGTGTTACGCTTCGTAAGAACGGTATCACGAGCAACATCATGATCATGAACCCGGAGATGACTTCCTTCAAGACGCTTTTCGATTATGACCTTGAACCTGAGGTGTATAGCTTCCGGTTGCTGGATGCTCTTGTCAAGGCTGCGCAGAAGGAGGGTATAACGGGCTTTCCTGTCCATATAAAACTTGATACAGGCATGCACCGATTGGGCTTTGACCCACAGAAAGACATGGACGTTTTAATCGACCGCCTGAAACATCAGAACGCCATCATTCCACGTTCCGTATTCTCTCACTTCGTTGGCTCTGACAGTGATGGGTTTGACGACTTCTCCGCCCGCCAGTTTGCCCTGTTTGATGAGGGCAGTACCAGGCTGCAGGCGGCTTTCAGGCATAAGATTCTCCGCCATATTGACAACTCCGCAGGCATAGAGCATTTCCCAGGCAGACAGCTGGATATGTGCCGTCTCGGTTTAGGTCTCTATGGTATCAACTCCCGCAACAATGAGATTATCAACAATGTGTCGACCTTGAAGACAACGATTCTTCAGCTTCGTCATGTGGCGGCTGGTGACACGGTGGGCTATTCACGCAAGGGAACCATTGAGCATGACAGCGTCATTGCCGCCATTCCAATCGGATATGCTGACGGATTGAACCGTCATCTTGGCAATCGCCATTGCTATTGTCTGGTTAATGGCCAGAAGGCAGAGTATGTTGGCAATATCTGCATGGATGTTGCGATGATTGATGTTACCGGAATTGACTGCAAGGAGGGCGACAGTGTAGAGATCTTTGGCGACCATCTGCCTGTCACGGTTCTCAGCGATGTCCTTGATACCATCCCCTATGAGGTGCTGACTACTATCAGCAACCGTGTGAAACGGGTGTACTTCCAGGATTGAGAGGCTCTTTTCCCTCCTTATAAATTTGCTTTGAGGAGGGAAAAGTCTCACCGGATTAGTAGGAAACAGGATTCACCGTGTTGACATAGAGTCCCCTTACGGGTACGGAAGGCAGTGCAGGCTGATGCCTGATAGTATGATCTTATTTTCTTATACAGGCGACGAAAGGTCATGCTATAACCTGTTAAGACTGTCTGTGCGGTCTGTAAGGTGTACCATCGTTTTACTGCGTGACTTGTAGAAGCCATATCTGGAAGGGCAGCTTCGTCAGTTGGCTCAAGGGAGTATGGATGTGTCATATCCTCCTGTTGTCATCCCCTAATGTCTCCGTGTCACCTTGGTGACTCTGTCGGGCAGTTCCGCCTGTGGAAAATCAAAAACTCAAAAGAAAGCTTTTATGTCGATAGTTTACATACTGTTAGGGATTGCCATTGGGGCAATTATAATGTTGTTGTGGCTGAAGAACAAGACCACACAAGAGGTGGGGCAGGCTAATGAGCAGGTGGCTTCCCTCCGAAGTCAGCTGGCTGCGGAGCAGAAAAGCGTAGAGGAGCGGATAGGAATGGTCAAAGCCAATGCTGAGGAGAGAGTGGCTGCCGAACGGAAGCATGCCGAGGAGCTGCGCAGTGAGTTGCAGAAGCAGGCCGAGGCAAAGAACCGGCTCATGCAGGAGGAGGTACGCAACATGGCTGCCCAGATGCTTGCCGAGAGCCGTGAGAAGATGAATACGGCTGATAAGGAACGGCTTGACGCTATCCTGTCGCCACTGAAAGAACGGCTTGAAGCCTTCAGCCAGAGTGTGACGGACAATAGCAAGGAGAGTGCGGCCAACAAGACTGAGATCAAGACCACCTTCGAGGAGGCAATGAAACGGCTCCATGCCGAGCAGGAACTCACCATCAAGGCAATGCGTGAGGATCAGGAACGGACCGTAAGGGAACTCCGTGAGCAGACGGAGCGTATTGGCAATGATGCTGCCTCACTCACCCAGGCACTCAAAGGCGACTCGAAGATGCAGGGCGACTGGGGAGAGATGATTCTCGACAAGACCTTGGAGGATTGCGGACTTGTCAAGGACCAGCAATACTTTCTACAGGAGAACTACAAGGACGAGGAAGGCAACAACTTCCGCCCCGATGCTGTCATCGCCTTTCCGAATGACGAGCGGGCTGTCATTGATGCCAAGGTGTCGCTTACGGCTTATCAGGCAGCCATCAGGGAGGAGGATGCCGCCGTGCGGGAACGCCTCCTGAAGGAGCATGTCGTCTCCGTCCGTAAGCATGTCGATGAGCTTTCAGCCAAGAATTATGAGAAGCTCGTGCCAGGTTGCATAGGCTATGTCCTGATGTTCGTTCCATACGAGAGCGGCTATTCGGCAGCTCTGAAAACTGATTCCTCTCTGCTTCAGTATGCTTACCGCAAGCATATCATCATCCTCAGCCCCAGCAACCTGTTGATGGCTCTCCAGCTGACGCACACCATGTGGCAGAATTTCCGTCTGAACAAGAATGTGGAGGAGATTCTCCGTCAGTCCAATGACCTCTATGACAAGTTTGCCACCTTTGGTGAGACTTTTGTAAAAATTGGTGTCGGCATCCAGCGGCTTCAGCAGGACTACGACAAGGCACATGGGCAACTCAGCGAGGGCAAAGGCAATATCATCCGCCGACTGGATGGCATGAAGACCTTAGGTATCACACCCAAGAAGCAGATTCCTGACAACCTGTAATCCCAATTCCGTTTATGGCTGGAGCTGCTTCCCTTTGATGGATGGGTTGTATGTATCTCGTTGGATTTGAGTAGACTGACTTTGTTTCCAAGCGCAGTCCGATAAAAGCATATCATGGGCGAAGCCATCATGCTCTCCTTTTCTTTTACTTCCAAGGGCTGGATTATTCTTACAGGCTTACAGGCGATTTGCCAATATGGATTATTTTCTTTATCTTTGTGGGCAAAACAACAAAGACAATCAATGGCAACAGTAGACGACAAGAAGATTATCTTCTCAATGGTGGGTGTATCGAAGATTATCCCACAGAACCAGAAACAGATTCTGAAGAACATTTACCTTTCGTTCTTCTATGGTGCGAAAATCGGCATTATCGGTCTCAATGGCGCAGGTAAGTCCACGCTGATGAAAATCATTGCGGGACTGGTGGAGCCCACGCAGGGCGAGGTTGTGTGGAGTCCGGGCTATTCGGTGGGCTATCTGCCCCAGGACCCACCACTCGACGAGACGAAGACCGTGAAGGAGAATGTCATGGAGGGTGTGCAGAAGATTTATGACGGGCTGCGGGAATATGATGAAATCAATGTGAAGTTCGGAATGGAGGAGTATTATTCCGATGCCGACAAGATGGATAAGCTGATGCAGCGGCAGGCCGAGCTGCAGGATTTCATTGATGCTACTGATGCGTGGAACATCGACTCGCGCCTGGAACGTGCGATGGATGCGCTGCGCTGCCCTAAGGGCGACCTGCCCGTAACCAATCTCTCGGGTGGTGAGCGTCGCCGTGTGGCCCTGTGCCGCCTGCTCCTTCAGAAACCTGACGTGCTGCTCCTTGATGAGCCGACCAACCACCTTGATGCCGAGAGCATTGACTGGCTTGAGCAGCATTTGCAGCAATATGAGGGCACGGTGATTGCCGTCACCCATGACCGTTACTTCCTCGATGATGTGAGCGAGTGGATTCTTGAGCTCGACCGTGGTGAGGGGATTCCCTGGAAGGGCAACTACTCTTCATGGCTCGACCAGAAGACGAAGCGCATGGAGCAGGAGGAGAAGTCGGCATCCAAGCGGCGCAAGACGCTGGAACGGGAGCTGGAGTGGGTGCGCATGGCACCGAAGGCCCGCCAGGCAAAGGGCAAGGCCCGTCTGAACTCCTATGAGCAGATGCTCAATGAGGAGCAGCGGCAGCGTGAGGAGAAACTTGAAATCTTCATCCCGAACGGTCCCCGCTTGGGCAATAAGGTGATCGAGGCACAGCACGTGAGAAAGGCCTTTGGCGATAAAGTCCTCTTCAGCGACCTCAACTTCATGTTGCCTCCTAACGGTATTGTCGGTGTCATCGGTCCGAACGGAGCTGGCAAGACCACGCTCTTCCGCCTGATCATGGGCTTGGAGCAGGCTGATGGCGGTACGTTTGAGGTGGGAGAGACCGTCAAGCTGGCATACGTTGATCAGCAGCACAAGGACATTGACCCCTCCAAGACGGTTTACGATGTTGTCTCGCAGGGCAATGAAACCATCCGTATGGGCGGACGTGACATCAATTCACGTGCCTATCTCTCCCGTTTCAATTTCTCTGGGACCGACCAGAGCAAGCTCTGCTCCGTCCTCTCGGGTGGTGAGCGCAACCGCCTGCAGCTGGCCTTGGCACTGAAACAGGAAGGCAATGTACTCCTCCTTGATGAGCCGACCAACGACATTGACGTGAACACGCTCCGTGCTTTGGAGGAGGGACTGGAGGCTTTCGCCGGCTGTGCCGTTGTCATCAGCCACGACCGTTGGTTCCTCGACCGTATCTGTACCCACATTCTTGCCTTTGAGGGCAACGGCGAGGTGGTATTCTTCGAGGGCGGCTTTTCTGATTATGAGATCAACAAAGCCCGCCGCCTGGGTAATGAGGAGATAAAGAAAGGACGATACAGAAAACTGATGGAGGACTAATTCCGCCGACAATATCTTCCACCTTCCCCCTCCCTCTCCAAGGGAGGGGTATTTTGTATGTAGCGAGGTGTGGATAAAGTGGGTTTGTCTCATCTTGATAAGATAATCAGTGACTTTGACAACTTTGTTGATTTCTTCAGGCATAAGCCCGTATAAAGGCTTGGATACGTTTGCCAACAGTGACGTTTGCTTTGCATGAGCAATCAGCTGGTGTTTTTCCGTTGATGCCTTTCTGCGGTGCAGGACTTGGTGACTGAGAACCCCATAGATGCCTGGGTGGAGAGTACTTAGTGCCGGATGAGCCCAGTACTGCACGTGAAGTACCCGAATACTTTACGTGCAGTACTCAATTACTTCCCGTGAAGTACTGAACAGCAGTACGGCAGCTGGATGGCTGCCATTCAATGGTTGGCATGAACACGGTGTGTGTTTATGCCCAGAAACAGAGTTGTACCCCCTGTGACCCACAAGAAAGAAGACTGGAAACACGTCAGGTTATATGACGGGTTTCCAGCCTTCTCTCTTAGCGGAGGGTGATTCCTGACCGCAGGGGAAATATTCAGAGAAATCCCTGTTGCCTCAATGCCTCCATCAGTCCTGCGGACATAGTCTCGTTGTCCTTCCGGGTATAGCGCAGGTCGGTGAATACTTGGGCCAGTGTCTCCTTGTTGTTGATTTCAACGAAGTGACGGCTCTCTGCCAGCTGCTCCTTTGCAGTGTAGAACTGGTCGATACGTTCGGGTGTGTAGTCGGTATAGGTCTCTTCGTGGATGAGGCTGTCAAGGGGCAGGCGGTCAGTAAGGTCCGGTTGCTCATCAGGCCAGCCGAGGGTGATGGTGGCAACAGGCATGACAAGGCGTGGAAGCTGGAAAGCCTCGATGAGTGCTTGCGGGCTGTAGAGTGTCGTGCCCAGGAAGCAGGTGCCAAGCCCTTCAGCTTCGGCGAGGTTGCAGAAGGTCTGGCAATATAATAAGGCATCAGTGGCAGCATTGAGGAACGAAAGGAGGTTGTCATATCCCGGGCTGGCCTTGCGGCTCTCTGCCCAAAGCGTTGTGCGGCGGAAGTCGGCACAGAAGGTAAGCACGACTGGTGCGCCCTCCACCATAGGCTGGCTGAAATGGGCTGGGGCAATCTTCTGCTTCATTTCCTCGTCACGGGTTATGATTACTGAGTAAAGCTGCAGGTTCCCCATTGTGGGGGTGCGCTCAGCATCCTCTAAGAGCTGCCTCAGAAGGTGGTCGTCAACCGGTTTTGAGGTGTATTTCCTGATAGTTCTTCTTGTCTTGATATTTTTCATTTTGGATATTTTTGTTTCGACAAAGTTAATCAAATGTTTCCGAATTAGGAAAACAATTCGTAACTTCGCAGTCGTAAATTTTCTAAAAACTAAAATGGAGACCAAACAGACTTATTCATTTGATGAAGCTTTTCAGGCAAGTTTGGCTTACTTTGGCGGCGACGAGTTGGCTGCCCGGGTATGGGTGAACAAGTATGCCATGAAGGATAGCTTCGGCAATATCTATGAGAAATCGCCCGAGCAGATGCACTGGCGTATCGCCAATGAGATAGCCCGCATTGAACGAAAGTACAAGAATCCACTGGAGCCCCAGGAGATATTCAATCTGCTGGACCACTTCAGGTATATCATCCCCGCAGGAAGCCCCATGACGGGAATCGGCAACAATCATCAGGTGGCTTCACTGTCCAACTGTTTTGTCATCGGTCTGGAGGGTAATGCCGACTCCTACGGTGCCATCATGCGCATTGATGAGGAGCAGGTGCAGCTGATGAAGCGGCGTGGTGGCGTAGGCCATGACCTGAGCCATATCCGCCCGAAAGGATCGCCGGTCAACAACTCTGCCTTGACCTCCACCGGTCTTGTGCCGTTCATGGAACGTTACTCCAACAGTACGCGTGAGGTGGCGCAGGACGGCCGTCGTGGCGCACTGATGCTCTCGGTCAGCATCAAGCATCCTGACTCAGAGGCTTTCATTGATGCCAAGATGGAGGAAGGCAAGGTGACGGGTGCGAACGTGTCAGTGAAGATAACTGACGAGTTCATGCAGGCTGCCGTTGACAACAGGCCGTATGTGCAGACATTCCCCATTGACGGCGACCGTCCCGACTTCACGAAGGAAATCTCGGCGAAGGCTCTGTGGGAGAAGATAGTCCACAACGCATGGAAGAGTGCGGAACCTGGTGTGCTGTTCTGGGACACCATTATCCGGGAGAGCATCCCCGACTGCTATGCTGACTTCGGTTTCCGCACGGTGTCGACCAATCCCTGTGGTGAGATTCCGCTGTGTCCGTATGACAGCTGTCGCCTGCTCTCGCTGAACCTTTACTCTTATGTTGTCGATCCGTTCACTGACCATGCCCACTTCGACTTCGACCTCTTCAGCCGTCACGTCCAGCTGGCGCAGCGCATCATGGATGACATCGTCGACCTGGAGATGGAGAAGATAGATCTTATCATGGCAAAGATAAAGAGTGACCCGCAGCTGGATGAGGTGAAGGGGGCCGAGTATCATCTTTGGGAGAAGATAAGGGACAAGAGCGGCAAGGGCCGCCGTACAGGTGTCGGCATCACTGCCGAGGGCGACATGGTAGCGGCTATGGGGCTGCGCTATGGCACGCAGGAGGCAACCGATTTTGCCGTCAGCGTACACCGCACGTTGGCACTGAGTGCCTACCGCTCCTCCGTGACGATGGCGCGGGAGCGTGGTGCCTTTGCCATCTATGATGCTGCCCGTGAGGCTGGCAACCCGTTTGTCAACCGTCTGAGGGAGGCTGATGAGCAGCTCTATGCCGACATGGTGCGCTATGGCCGCCGCAACATAGCCTGTCTGACGATAGCCCCAACGGGCACTACCTCGTTGATGACACAGACCACATCGGGCATTGAGCCTGTCTTCATGCCGGTCTACAAACGCCGCCGCAAGGTGAACCCGAACGATACTGACGTGCATGTTGACTTTGTTGATGAGGTAGGTGACTCTTTTGAGGAATATATCGTCTATCACCGCAAGTTCCTGACATGGATGGAGGTGAATGGTATTGACACCAAGAAGAAATATACACAGGAGGAGATTGATGACCTTGTGAAACGTTCACCTTATTATAAGGCAACGGCCAATGATGTTGACTGGCTGATGAAGGTGCGCATGCAGGGAGCTATCCAGAAGTGGGTGGACCATTCCATATCCGTGACGGTGAACCTTCCGAACAATGTTGATGAGGCACTTGTCAACAAGCTCTATGTTGAGGCTTGGCGCAGTGGCTGCAAGGGCTGTACCATCTATCGTGACGGCAGTCGGTCGGGTGTGATGATCTCCGTGGCAAAGAAGGACAAGAAGGAGGACAAGAAACCGGAGGACGACAAGGAGAAGGATCTCACCTCGGCCGAGGAACACCATGAGCATATCAGCAGCCGTCCACAGGTGGTGGAGGTGCGTCCGAAGGAGCTTGACTGTGATGTTGTCCGTTTCCAGAACAACAAGGAGAAATGGGTGGCATTTGTAGGTTTGCTTGATGGCTATCCTTATGAGATATTCACAGGTCTGCAGGATGATGAGGAGGGTATCGCCCTGCCGAAGAGTGTCACCAAGGGCAAGATAATCAAGCAGACGGCCGAGGACGGGAGTCACCGTTATGACTTCCAGTTTGAGAACAAGCGGGGCTACAAGACCACGGTTGAGGGACTCTCGGAGAAGTTCAACCCCGAGTACTGGAACTATGCCAAGCTTATTTCAGGTGTACTTCGCTATCGCATGCCGATCGACCACGTCATAAAGCTTGTTGGATCACTGCAGCTGAAGAGCGAGAGTATCAATACATGGAAGAATGGTGTGGAACGTGCGCTGAAGAAATACATTACCGACGGTACAAGTGCATCGGGGCAGAAGTGTCCTGTCTGTGGGCAGGAGACGCTCGTCTACCAGGAGGGCTGCCTGATCTGTACCAACTGTGGCGCTTCACGCTGCGGATAGTCACGAGTCCTCCCGTGGCAGTTGTGGCTGTCATGGGAGGCACTCGTTGCCTGTCTGTACACAGTAACACAATTTGAAAGCAGGGAAAAGCATCCAGCGTATATCCATGTTTCCGTGACGGAGGTGGGAGGCAGTGGGTCTAAGTACTTGTTTCCTGTAAGTGTACTGCGGTCAATTAATCATGTTATGTCTGAAGAAATGATGAGACTAACCTCAAGCTATATCCTGCTGCATGGCTTGCGCTTTCATGCCTTTATTGGAGTGGGGGAGCAGGAGCGCAGAGTGGGAAACGATTATGTGCTGGATCTCCGGCTGGGTTATCCGGTGGCTGATGCCATGAAGTCAGATGATGTGGCTGACACATTGAACTATGCTGAGGCTTTCACCGTGGTCAAAGAGGTGATGAGCCGTCCGGCCATGCTTCTCGAAGCAGCGGCTTGGGCGATTGCCAGTGAGCTTTCAGGTCGCTTCCCGAAGATAGAGAGCATTGACTTGAAACTGATGAAGTGCAACCCTCCTATGGGTGCAGACTGTGACGGGGCTGGCGTGGAATTACACTTAATAAATGATAAAACCAGGGTTCACTGACTTGGTTTCCCAAGGAAAAGCCGTATCTTTGCTTTTCAAATGATAAAGTATGTTTAAGAAAATAACGTTTCTCCTTGTTTTCTTTATGTCGTTCGTAACCGCTGCATGGGCTGCGAACGGACGGTTCACACTTGTTATCGATCCCGGTCATGGAGGGCATGACACGGGTGCCTTGGGAGCCATCTCCAGAGAGAAGGACATCAATCTGAACGTTGCCTTGGCATTCGGACGTTATGTTGAGCAGAACCTGCCTGACGTTCGGGTGGTCTACACACGCAAGACGGATGTGTTCATTCCCCTTCATCAGCGTGCTGACATTGCCAACAAGGCAAAGGCTGACCTCTTTATCTCGGTCCATACCAACTCGGTTGTTCCGGGGCACTATGCCAAGGGCTTTCAGGTGTATACGCTGGGTATGCACCGTGCCAAGGACAATCTTGACGTGGCGATGCGTGAGAACTCGGTCATCTCGATGGAGACGGGCTATCAGCAGACCTATCAGGGCTTTGACCCGAAGTCATCGGAAAGCTATATCATGTTTGAGTTCCTGCAGAATGCGAACATGGAGAAAAGTGTTGAGCTGGCAAGGCTCATACAGCAGTCGGTATGTTCCGGTGCGGGGCGCATTGACAAGGGCGTGCATCAGGCCGGTTTCCTTGTGCTGCGTGAGAGCTATATGCCCAGCTGTCTGATAGAGTTGGGCTTTATCACGGCTGCTGACGAGGAGGAGTATCTGAACACACCTGAGGGTATAGATGCGATGGCACGGGGCATCTATAATGCTTTTGCGAAGTACAAGAATATGTATGACACGCATATTGTGGTGCCTTACCGTGCTGCTGAGAACAAGAAGATTGCTGTAAGCCGTATTCTCCCGACACCTCCAGCTGACAGGCCACGCACTGTGATACCTCCTGCAACTGCCCGTCAGCAACGGAAATCGGCTTCCGCGAAGTCAGAGAAGTCCGTACCAAGGCGGACTACTGCGGCGGGTGAGACCAAGGATATGCCGCTGTTCAAGGTACAGGTGTTTGCCGTCAATCGTCGGCTTCGTCCGGGTAGCGAGCAGTTTCACGGGCATAAGGATGCCGACTTCTTTCAGGAAGGAAGTCTTTACAAGTACACCATTGGCAGCAGTACTGACTATAATGAGATAAACCGACTGCGTGAGAAGCTGAAGAAGGACTTCCCACAGTCTTTTATCATAGCCTTCAAGGATGGCAAGCGCATGAATACCAGCCAGGCAATAGCTGAGTTCGTGAAGAACAGAAAGAAATAAGAAAAGAGACAGAAGTAGAAAAGAGATATGAAAAAGCTTTTTACACCAGAAGTGAAGATTGCTCTCGTGGCAATAATGGGAGTTGTAGTGCTGTTTTTGGGCATGCAGTTCCTGAAGGGGCTTGACCTCTTCTCAGCAGACACTCATTACCAGATGAAGTTCAATGATATTAGTGGACTGTCGGTTTCCAGCCCTGTTTATGCCAATGGCTTCAAGGTTGGATCGGTGAAAAGCATCACCTATGATTATTCCAATCCCGGTGCGCCTATCACCGTAGGTGTTGATATTGACAAGAGCATGAAGGTTCCTGCTGGCACATCGGCCGATATTGTGAGTGATCTGATGGGCAATGTCAAGGTTGACCTTGTCCTTGGAAAGGGTGCAGCGATGCTTGGGCCTGATGGTGTGATTGACGGCCGTATCAATGATGGTGCGTTGGGTGAGATGAAGAGCATGGTTCCGACCATTCAGAAAATGCTGCCCAAACTTGACAGTATCCTTGCCAGTGTGAACGTGTTGCTGGCTGATCCTGCTGTAAAGGGCTCCATTCACAATGTAAATCAGATTACGTCTAACCTTACGACTTCAACCACCGAACTCAATCGGCTGCTTGCCCAGGTAAATGGTTCTCTGCCTTTGCTGACGGTGAAGGCTGGTAAGCTGATGGATAATGCCAATGGGATGATGGGTAATGCCAATGGCGGTATCACTGAGGCACGTGGAGCTATCCGTGGTGCAAATGGTATGATAGCTACGCTGAACGACAAGGTGAGTGGCATTGATGTGCAGGGCACAATGACAAGGGTCAATACAGCATTGGAACATGTCAATACGCTTACAGCCAAACTGAACAGTAAGGAAGGCTCGCTTGGGCTGTTGATGAATGATCCTTCGCTCTATAATAATCTCAGCAATACAATGCGGGATGCTGACAGTCTGATGATTAACCTGAAGGCACATCCGAAGCGGTATGTCCACTTCTCCCTTTTTGGCCGTAAAGACAAGTAATTTAAATATTGTCTAAATAGCTGCTCGGGGTGTTTCACATAGTGGTATAAGACCGGAATGGTTATGTAAATCAGCTGTTTCTGCCTGTCTCTTCAATTGTTTCACTGAAATGCAGGATAGAGGGAGTACACCGGCTAAAAGCTGTTGGCTATCAGATATTTGCAATTATGCAACTGTGCGTCTCCGCTGGCAAGGTAATCAATATGCGTAAAATCCCTAAAACAGAAGTCTATAAGGGTATCTGGCGAGCAGATAGATAAAGACATGGTTCGCTGTTTGCAAATAATTTGCTATCTTTGCAGTTGCAATTATAGAGAATAAGTCGTCAAGACATCATCGAGTCGAAAGGCATAAAGATATTATCAAACTATCAACATGAACGTCAGTCCTAAAACACTTTGGGATAATTGTCTCCAGCTTATAAAGGAGAATGTCACCGAGCAGCAGTTTGACACTTGGTTTCGCCCCATTATACTTCACTCGTATAAGCCGGCTTCCAAGACCTTGCTGGTGCAGGTTCCAAGCTCGTTTGTATACGAGTATCTGGAAGAGCACTACGTTGACTTGTTGCGTAAGGTGCTTACCCGGGTCTTTGGCCAGGGCATACAGCTGACCTATCGTGTTGTGACCGACCAGGAACATCACCTGTCACAGGACCTGCAGGCTGACCCTGTTGAGGATATTTCCTCTCAGCGACCCACTGCCCGTGGCAACCAAAGCCCTACTGTCTTGGATGCTGTGCCACAGGACATAGACTCTCAGCTTGACCCACATAAGTCATTCAACAACTATGTTGAAGGTGACAGTAACAAACTGCCACGATCTATTGGACTCTCCATTGCGGAGCATCCGAACACGACTCAGTTCAACCCAATGTTTATTTATGGGCCTTCTGGCTGTGGAAAGACGCATCTCGTCAATGCTATTGGATTGAAGACCAAGCAGCTTTATCCGCAGAAACGGGTGTTGTACGTGTCTGCAAGGCTGTTTCAGGTGCAGTACACAAACTCCGTCTTGCAGAACACCACTAATGATTTCATTAACTTCTATCAGACTATTGACGTGCTGATAGTCGATGATATTCAAGAGTGGGCTACGGCTACAAAGACCCAGGACACCTTCTTCCACATCTTCAATCACCTTTTCCGTAACGGCAAGCGCATCATCCTTGCGAGTGACCGTCCGCCAGTCGACCTCAAAGGAATGAATGACCGTCTGCTGACTCGATTCTCCTGTGGGCTGATTGCAGAGCTTGAGAAACCTAATGTACAGCTTTGTGTAGATATTCTGCACAACAAGATCAAGCGTGACGGTCTCAGCATCCCGGAGGATGTCATCCGTTTTATCGCAGAGACAGCCAATGGAAGCGTGCGTGACCTTCAGGGTGTCATCAACTCCCTGTTGGCTTACAGCGTTGTCTATGACAGCAATATTGACATGCGGCTTGCCGAGCGTGTCATCAAGCGGGCTGTGAAGATTGATGATGAGCCGCTTACCATTGATGATATTCTTGACAAGGTATGCTCGCACTACAACGTTACTCCCACTGCTGTCAACTCCCGCTCGCGTAAGAAAGACATTGTCATTGCCAGACAGGTGAGTATGTATATGGCACAGAAGTATACGAAGATGCCTGCAAGCCGTATTGGCAAGCTTGTTGGCAATCGTGACCACAGTACGGTTATCCATAGCTGTTCCAAGATAGAAGACCGCCTGAAGGTTGACAAAGGATTCAATGCTGAACTTGCGAGCATTGAGAATTCATTCAAACTGAAATCGTAAGAAGGTAGATAATAGAATTTATATTCAAAGCCTGTTGCATCACAGCAACGGGCTTTTTCCTTTTCTGTTTGCCTGTTTTCCGGCTTGTCTCAAGTCCAGGTCAGCTTGAATCTGTCAAGGCATCAGGCAACGGCACTGGTGGTAAAAGTCCTTTCTGGATATCCTTGTCATGCCTCTTCATATATCTGTTGTGCTGACTGATAGTGGAAAACTATGTCAGTTACAGAGATCGTAACCTTATTATTCCGTTTGTATTTTATATCTTCTGATTTGAAATATGTTTGTCTTGGTGTAATCTTAAATGTTTGTTAGCCAGGTATTTATGGGCTATTTGTAGTATTTTTCTTTCCTTTTTTCATTTGTATAATGCCTGCATGATGTTTTTATTGATGTTATATTATCAATAATCTTTGTAATATTGCACACAGAAACGGCCCGATGCCGAATGATTATAAATCCTAAATGTGTTATTAAACTAAATCAATTATGAGATTAAAGACATTTACCAAGACAGTTTTCTGTTGCGCATTGTTCGCAGCAAGTGCATTGACAGCCAAGGCAGCCGACCGCCTGCTTATTGTGGGTGAGGCTGTATGGGGTGGCTGGAGTATAGACAATAGTACGGTCATGCTTCAGTCTGGAGATAACGCTGATGTGTTCAGTGCCACCGTTCATCTGGATGCCAACAAGGAATTCAAGTTCTTGACTGAGACAGATTGGGGCAAGTTGGAGTATCGTGCTGGTGTGTCAGCTGTGACATTGGAACCTGGTGTTGTGGGGCGGCTTGTTTCGTCTGAAGAGTCAGATACTGACAGTAAGTTCCAGGTAACGGAGTCAGCCAATTATGAGGTTGTTTGTGATTTAACTGATAAGACCATTGTGGTAACCAAGGCAGCCTACCAGTCAAAGTCTCTCAGGCATACAGCTCTGTGGCTGATAGGTTCTGCCACGCCTGGTGGCTGGAGTATCGGGCAGGGTCTCATCTTGAAGCAAGATGCCGATGCTCCTGTCAAGTATGCGGCGAGAGTGGAATTGATGGCTGGTGAGCTGAAGATTGCCGTAAATAATCAGACTGGTTTTAGTCAGACGTTTTACCTGCGTGATACGTCAGACGATAACAAGATGGTCTTTGGAGGTGATGATAACAAATGGAATATCCCCGAGGCTGGAACGTATGATGTTACCGTTGATGTAGACGCAATGACCATCTCTATTGTAAAGGCTGAGCTGACAGGTATATCTGCCGCAGTGTCAGCCGATGAGGGGCGTCCTGAGACGTTTTACACTTTGGCTGGAGTCAGAGTCGGTAAGCCAAGGTCAGGTGGTGTCTATGTGAAATCTCAAAGAGGCAAGGCTGTGAAAGTTCTTGTAAAGTAGTGGAACAGACGTTTCTTATTGAGGAAAGAATAAACGGTGAGAGCAGGCTGGTGAGTCTGCTCTTACTGCCTATGATAGTCTTCATGGCTGTTCTTTCCGCTGGTGTGTCCTGTAGACGAGGTAATCGCCGTCAGCTTTGATGGTAAACTCTGTGCCGAGTGCCTCATTGAGCGTTCCCTGCCAGAACTCATGAAAGGGATAGGTCTCCCATTTCAGTCCCTGGCTTGAGAGCTGCTGGCAGTTGGCATTGTAGAGACTGACCTGCTGCCCTGGGAAGGAACTCAGCCGGGTCGTTCCTGATGCAGGGATAAACGTACCATAATCGGTGACCATTGTCGGCAGGATTCCTAACTTCCGGTAGTAATAGAGCATGAGCGAGATGTTGCCAAGGGTATGGTCTTCCCGTTTGCCTGTTGCTCCGAGATAGCAGAAGCGTGGACGCTCATGCGTGGAGCCGTTCATCGTGAGGTGTGACCGGGCAAAGAGGGTGGCTTTGGTGAGGTCATTGTACTCCTGCTCGGAAATCTGATGATAGATGTGGGCATATCGCTGTTTCAACTCATCTGAGAGTGAGTCACCATCCCCCACAATGGCTGTCGGCTTGATACCCAGGTCAATCAGATCGGCAAGGGCACCGTCACATACGATAAGGTTTTTTGCCTCACGCAGGATGCGAAGGGGAATGACATGGCTCGGAAAGTCGCCAGCAGCAAGGATGACGGCCTCCCATGTTCCTTCTGAAAGAAAGGTGTTCCTGCCGGGCAAGGGGGTATGGGATGTTGTGGATGGGGTGGTACTTGCTACCATACTATTTGTTTTTAATACGTTGTTTTTATGCTGTACATCTCTTGTCTGTTCTGTTCATTTCCTGCCAATCTTATTCTTTCTCATCTTCTTTACCTTCTTTCCCTGCAATCATTCCGTCAGGCTCTTTCTTCCTTGGAAGAGGCAGGATGACATTCTTGGGCGATATTTCCCGTTTCCATTTAAAGTATCCCATCACTGCAATTACCGTGTAAAGCGCATAGAGTCCGGCGGTGAAAGGTATTCCTTTGTATACATATAGGGCGGAGAGTTCGAGGTCGACGACAATCCATATCCACCATTGCTCAAGATACTTCTTTGCCAGTGCCCACAGACCAATGAAGCTGAGGGCATTGCCAAAGCTGTCGAGGATGGGGACTGTGGAATTGGTGAATCGGCTCAGGATGATGTAAAGCACTCCCCAAAGGACGAGGAAGATGACCAGTGAGGGCAGGATGAATCGCCGTGGGTAGTGTGTGATAGGTATCTCCCTGGACTCCGTACCCTTCTTCCGTCCGTATTTCCAATAGAGGAAGCCATATATGGCGGCAAGGGCATAATAAATCTGCATGCCGAAATCGGCATACAGCCCAGCCTCGTAATAGACAAACATGTAGATGACGGGCATGATAATGCCCGTCATCCATAGCCAGATACTGGCTTTGTATTCCTGATAGATATAGACAAGACCGACAATAGAGCCGATGATGTCAAGGATTTGGTAAGTGTCCATGTCAGAACTTCAGCGTCACGTTACCCATCATGTTGAACCCCGCCATCGGGATAAATCCGATTTGAGTGTAGCGGTTTTCATTGGGATGCCCATCGTTGTCAAGGATACTGCTGTAGACCCAGCCGCTGGCCGCATAATGGCGGTTGAAGAGGTTGTTCATGCTGATGCCGAATACAGCTTCCTTCAGTCCGGCAAGCCTTTTGTTTGGGCGAAGCGTATAGCTGATGTTGAGATTGCTCTGTGAGTAGCAAGGCAGCGAGCGGGTAAGATTCTCCGTGTTGTCAAGATACTGGCGGCTTACGAAATTCGTGTGCCATACAGCCTCAAGCCCCTTGTAATGCAGGTTGAGGAATCCGTTGAGGATGGCTGATGGTGAGAACGCGAGGACGGAGTTGTCATAGTGTATTTTGCGGAACGAGTCGTCCCAGTCAACGCTTGCCATCTCGTCAAAATCCTTGATGCTGTTGCGGCTCAGTGCAGCGTTGCCTTCAAGGGTCAGCCAGGAGAGCGGGCTCCAGCCAGCCTCCAGCTCAGCTCCCATGCGGTAGCTGCTCTTGACATTGGTGGTGAGGTTCTCGCCAATGTCGCTCTTTGCTCCGGTCTGCACAAACTGGTTGTTGTAATCCATGTAGTAGAGGTTCACGCCGGCATGCCAGTTGGTGCCGTAGTACTGATAGCCCAGTTCAATGTCCATCATGCGCTCAGGTGTCGGAGCTGGATAGCTGCCATTATCGGTGAAGTTGTTGCGCTCGGGCTCACGGTTGGCATAAGCGATGGAGGCGTATGCCTTGTGCCCGCCACGATAGTAGCTGATACCCGCTTTCGGGTTGACGAAGTCGTAACGCTCGCTGATGGTGAGCTGCTGGTTGCGGTAGCCGTTGCCGTCCTTGTAGAATTTATCATTCAGACCGTCTGTCTTGTACTCCACATGACGGTATTGAAGGTCCATAAAAATATTCCAGTAGTCAGCAAAGCGATAGTCAGCCTTGAAATAGCCACTATAATCGAACTTGCGGGCATCAGAGTCATAATACTGGTAATCTCTTCCGTTCGGGCGATATTTGCCGTCAGCCTGCTCATTCTTTATATAGGTAAGGTAGCCGAAGTGTCCTCCACGGAACTGCTGCAGGTTCAGTCCGCCCAGCACGTTCCAATGTTCGTCCTTATAGTTAAGATTGTAGACGATGCCGTAAGTGTGCTGCGTGAGTCCCTTCTTCCTTACAAAGTCAGACTTCTTCACGAAGTCCCCGTCCTTGTCATAGAATGTCAGACCGAATTTGGCAAACTTCGCATTCTGCTTGAACTCGCTGTAATAGCCGTAGCCATAGGTGTAATGCAGGGCAATGTTGTGGCTCCAGTGGTCGGATGGCTGGAAGGCGGTCGAGAGGATGTTGTGGTTCTGATAGAAGTTGTCGGTCGTCTTGTTCCAATAGGATCCGTCCCGCATCTTGAACCGTTCGGTCATATAATTGCCATTGGCATCCTTCACGAAGGCCCCATTGTCATCAGTTGTCAGGTATTCATAGAGTGGGTTGAACTTTCCCAAGCCACGGCCATACAGGTCTTTGTAAGTCGTGATACCCGTCTTCTCTCCGTATGTTCCATCCATCAGCGTAAGGTCATCGCTGCCTGTCACTATGCCATTCCATGCCTGTCCCGTCTTCTCGAAGTTACCTATGTTCTTGTAGCTGATGCGGAAGCGGTCGCCCAGCCATGTCAGTCCGCCATAATATGAGCCTGAACGCCCGCTGGTTCCGTGGATATATCCGTCAGTAGAGGTCTCGTGGTAGGCACCGTCGAAGACAAGATGATTGAAGAGCAGGCCCGTGGAGAATTTCATACCTGCATTGTAAGTGCCGTATGAGCCATACGATCCTGAAATCTCAAGGCTTGGACTTGTGCCAGGCATGCTGGTTGCCAGTGACACCGAGCCTCCGAAGGCTCCGTCACCATTGGTTGAAGTTCCTATACCGCGCTGGATCTGCACGCTGCCCAGCAGTGAGGCATAGGAGTTCATGTTTGCCCAGAATACCGTCTGGTCTTCTGGTGAATTGAGCGCCACACCATCAAGAGTTACGTTGATGCGGCTTCCGGCAGCACCACGGATACGCATGGCAACCGTCCCTGTTCCGAGCCCGTTCTCTCCCCATGCCAGCACGCCTGGTGTCTGTGAGAAGAGGAAGGGCAGCTCACGTCCCCCCTTTGAGAAAGCCTCAAGTTCGTTCTTCTTGATGTTGGCCACAGCGTAAGGAGCTGTCTTCTGCGCACGAACGCCTGCCACCACAACCTCATCCAGCTGCTGTTGTGCCAGTGTGTCGGTTGTCTCCTGTGCCTTTACGCCAGCCACGCAGACAAGCGCAGCCGTGAATAGGACAATCTTTTTCATTGATTTTGTAGAATATAAGATAATATAAAAAGGGGAGTTTTCCCTACGACGGCATTACCCGTATCAGGTCAATGGGTATAATCTCAGCAAGCCCAAACAGGCAAGCACCCCTTAGCTTCCATTCTGAAAACCGCTGCAAAATTAACACTTTCTTCTTGGAAAACCAAACGAATAGTCCAAAATAATGCCCACAGGCCATCCATGATGCCTGTTTCTGAGCCTGTATTCCTGCTGAGGTATAAAAGTATTGGGTGCCTGATTACTCCAATACTCCACGTGAAGTAGTCGAGTACTCCACCTGGAGTATTCCAGTACTCCACGTGAAGTATTTTACAGGTCCTGTCTTTGGGCAGTCTCAAAAGATAGGGGGACGCGCTCTTGTCGTGGCTGTTAAGAAGTGTTTTTGTGCCTTAATGTATAATAAATATGAAGAGTTGGCAACGTAAAAAGTTGCCTTTGCCTGTAATAAATATACACAGACATCAGATTTCACAAGACTAAAAACGTAAAGAACATTATATAATGAAAAACTTAAAGGACATTATGCCTTGGGAAGAGCGTCCCGAAGGCTGCAAGGACGTGATGTGGCGTTACTCCAAAAACCCAATCATTGACCGTTATCACATACCTACCTCCAACAGCATCTTCAACAGTGCCGTCGTTCCCTTTGAGGATGGCTTTGCCGGAGTGTTCCGCTGCGACAACAGGGCCGTACAGATGAATATCTTTGCTGGTTTCAGTAAGGACGGCATCAACTGGGACATTAGTCCGGAGCCGATACAGTTTGAGGCTGGGAATACGGAGATGATAGAGTCAGAGTACAAGTACGACCCACGTGTCACATGGATTGAGGACCGTTACTGGATCACCTGGTGCAACGGCTATCACGGCCCGACGATTGGTATCGGCTACACGTTCGACTTCAAGACTTTCTACCAGTGCGAGAATGCCTTTCTGCCTTTCAACCGCAATGGTGTCCTCTTCCCTCAGAAGATAAACGGAAAGTTCGCCATGCTGAGCCGTCCGAGCGACAACGGGCATACGCCTTTCGGCGACATCTACCTCAGCTTCAGTCCTGACATGAAGTACTGGGGTGAGCATCGCTGTGTGATGAAGGTGACACCATTCCCCGAGAGTGCATGGCAATGCACGAAGATTGGTGCCGGGTCAGTACCTTTCCTGACTGATGAGGGATGGCTGCTGTTCTATCATGGTGTCATCACCACCTGCAATGGCTTCCGCTACTCAATGGGTGCGGCCATTCTTGACAAGGACAATCCTGATAAGGTTCTCTACCGCACACGTCCTTACCTGCTTGCTCCCAATGCTCCCTATGAGCTGCGGGGAGATGTCCCCAATGTCGTGTTCCCGTGCGCAGCCTTGCAGGACGGTGAGCGTGTGGCCGTCTATTATGGTGCTGCTGACACGGTTGTCGGTATGGCTTTTGGCTATATCAAGGATATTGTCGAGTTCACAAAGCAGAATAGTTATGTGTGACAGCTAGCTGGCAGGCACAGGTACATGCGCCTCTGCCTGTCAGTGTTTCAGATGTCATAACCCTAAAACCGCAATCATTATGAAGCGTCAAATACTGGTGGGGCTTCTCGTCTCCTTCTCCTTTCTGGCCTTGCGTGCTGCGGATGGGGGAGGGGCTGACCCTGTTGACCTTGTCAATCCCTTCATCGGCACATCCAATTTCGGCACGACCAATCCTGGAGCCGTCTGCCCCAATGGACTTATGTCGGTAGTGCCGTTCAACGTGATGGGGTCTGATGAGAATAAGTATGATAAGGATGCCCGCTGGTGGTCGACTCCTTATGAGTATCACAATGTTTTTTTTACGGGCTTCTCCCATGTCAACCTCAGTGGGGTAGGCTGTCCGGAGGTGGGCTCATTGCTTCTGATGCCGACCACAGGTAATCTGGAGGTTGACTATAGGAAATACGGCAGCAACTATACTGATGAGGTGGCGCATCCGGGCTATTACTCCAATCATCTTGTTAAGTATAATGTAAAGACTGAAGTGACCGCCACTCCGCGCAGCTCGGTTGCCCGCTTCACTTTTCCCAAGGGACAGAGTCACGTGCTGCTGAACCTGGGTGAGGGACTGACCAATGAGTCGGGGGCAGTGGTGCGGAAGGTGAGTGACACGGAGTATGAGGGGATGAAACTGCAGGGAACGTTCTGTTATAATCCGCAGGCGGTGTTTCCCATTTACTTCGTGATGCGTGTCAGCAAGGCTCCGCAGCAGGCAGGCTATTGGAAGAAACAGCGCGCGATGATAGGCGCAGAGGCTGAATGGGATCCTGACAATGGAAAGTACAAACTCTACAAGTCCTATCAGAAGGAGCTTGCCGGTGATGATATTGGTGTCTGGATGGACTTCAGCACTGAGACCGATGAACAGGTAGAGGTGCAGATGGGAGTCTCATTCGTCAGTATAGCCAATGCCCGTGAGAATCTTGAGACGGAACAGCAGGGACGCGGTTTCGATGCCATTCGTGCGGAGGCCCGGAAGAAGTGGAATGATGACCTGTCACGCATCCTCGTAGAGGGTGGCACGGCGACAGAGAAAACCATATTCTATACCGCTCTTTATCACACGCTTATCCATCCCAGCATCCTACAGGATGTCAACGGGCAGTATCCTGTCATGGAGAGCAATGAGGTACGCATGATGAAGGAGGGCAACCGCTATACGGTGTTCTCCTTGTGGGATACCTACCGCAATGTGCATCAGCTGCTTACGCTTGTCTATCCTGACCGGCAGCGGGACATGATACGCTCCATGATCAGCATGTACGATGAGCATGGCTGGTTGCCTAAGTGGGAACTCTTCGGGCGGGAGACCTACACGATGGAAGGCGACCCGGCCATACCCGTTATCACTGACTCGTGGCTGAAGGGCCTGCGGGGCTACGACATCAACAAGGCATATGAGGCTATGCGGAAGTCGGCCCTGACCAAAGGAAGTGGAAATCCGCTCCGTCCTGACAATGATGAATACATGGAGAAGGGCTATGTGGCATTGCACGAGCAGTATGACAACTCAGTCTCACATGCCTTGGAATACTATATCGCTGACAATGCTCTCTCCCGTTTGGCAACGGCTTTGGGTAAGAAAGAGGATGCACGCCTGTTCTACAACCGATCCTTGGGCTATCGGCATTACTACAGCAAGGAGTTCGGCATGTTGCGCCCGTTGCTGCCTGATGGCAGCTTCTATAAGCCTTTCAATCCATTGCAGGGCGAGAACTTTGAGCCCTCTCCGGGCTTCCATGAGGGTAATGCCTGGAACTATACGTTCTATGTTCCGCATGATGTCATGGGGCTTGCCCGTCTGATGGGTGGGCAGAAAAAGTTTGTTGACAAGCTGCAAACAGTTTTCGACAAGGGTTATTATGACCCTGCCAACGAGCCTGACATAGCCTATGCACACCTCTTCTCCTATTTCAGGGGGGAGGAATGGCGTACGCAGGTGCTGCTTCGCCGGCTGCTGAAGGAGAACTTCAGGAATGTCCCGGAGGGAATTCCCGGCAATGACGATACGGGCACAATGTCGGCCTGGGCCGTGTTCAATATGATGGGCTTCTACCCTGACTGTCCTGGTGAGCCTGCCTACACACTCTCTTCACCTGTGTTCGACAAGGTCACCATCCGGCTGGACAAAACGCAGTGGGGCAGAGATAAGCTGGTTATAGAGACCGTCCGCCCCAATCCTGATGCTGTTGTCATTGGGAAGATGGAGCTTGGAGGCAAGCCACTGAGGCATTATCGTGTCAGCCACGAGGAACTGCTGAGAGGGGGGTATCTGAAACTCTATCTGAAAACAGGACAGAAGTTTTAAAATAAGACAAGAAACGCAGAAGACGTAATAGACATATCTGTTGAATGTGATGAGAAAACTATTGATTTGCGGTATAGGCCTGCTGTTGGCGGTGATGGGCTCTCCATTTGCTTCAGCCCAACATGTGATACCCCAGCCAGAGGTTATGGTTCTGGCAGAGGGCTCTTTTTCCCTGGGTAATGTGTCCAAAGGTGTGACCAATTTGGCTGGGAACGACTTGCTTGTATTAAACAGCTATCTGTCTGAGGTTATGGGGGTGAGGCTATCCAGCGTGAGGCGGGTCGCTCGTCAGTCTGCTTTCCGCCTGGTCTGTACGGGGACTGCCCGTCAGGCAGAACAGGCGGCTGACAGTGCCCGCCTGCAAGGATATGAGCTGGAGGTCACGCCCCAGACTGTCACCATCCGGGCATTGACCCCTGCTGGGCTGTTCTATGGCTTGCAGACGCTCCGCCAATTGGAGAAGGAAGGCCAAGTACCTTGTGTGAAGGTAAAGGATGCTCCCCGTTTTGCCTATCGCGGGCTGATGATTGACTGCTCACGTCATTTCTGGACAAAGGAGTTCCTCAAGAAACAGCTTGATGCGATGGCTTATTTCAAGCTCGACCGCTTCCATTGGCATCTTGTAGATGGAGGCGGATGGCGCATGGAGGTGAAACAATATCCCCGTCTGACCGAGGAGACAGCCTTTCGCACGCAGTCTGACTGGGTAAAGTGGTGGCAGGAGCATGACCGCCGCTACTGTCATAAAGATGAACCGGGAGCCTATGGTGGCTACTATACGCAGGAGGATATCAGGGAAGTCGTCAGCTATGCGGCTGCCCGGCACATTACCGTTATCCCTGAGATAGAGATGCCTGGGCATAGCGATGAGGTGGTGTTTGCCTATCCGGAGTTGTCATGTACAGGAAAACCTTATACGCAGTCAGACCTTTGCGTGGGCAATGAACTGACCTATACGTTCATGGAGAATGTACTGAAGGAGGTTATGCAGCTCTTTCCCTCAACGTACATCCATATAGGGGGGGATGAGGCTGAGCGCACCACATGGCAGACATGTCCCCGTTGTCAGCAGGTGATGCATGAGAACGGACTGAAGACGACCGCCGCATTGCAGAGCCACTTCACTCACCGTATGGAACGCTTCCTTAACGCACATGGACGGAAGCTTTTAGGATGGGACGAGATTATGGAGGGAACGCTTGCCCCCAATGCCGCCGTCATGTCATGGCGTGGTACTGAGGCGGGACTTACGGCTGCCAGGAGCGGACACCACGTGGTGATGACACCACAGGAGTTCTGTTATCTGAATATGTATCAGGATGAACCTATGACTGAGCCCAAGGCCCAGGGTGGCTACACCCGTTTGGAGAAGACCTGCTCCTATGATCCTGTTCCCTCAGCCTATAAGGGGACGGAACTGGAGAGGTTTATTGATGGTGTGCAGGGTTGTGTGTGGACAGAGTTCATAGAGAGCCCTGATCATCTGGAGTACATGTTGTATCCTCGCCTGTTGGCATTGGCTGAGACAGGCTGGACAAAACACCGTAAGGGATATGATGATTTCCGCCAGCGTGCCTTGCAGGCCGTTGACAGGCTGAGAGCAGCAGGTTATCATCCCTTCAATCTTGCTGCTGAGAAGGGGTCACGCAAGGAGAGCCGCAGCCTTATGGTGCATGAGGGGATGGGCAAGTCGGTTACTTATCTTGGCAGGTATGCTGAGAAGTACCGTGCTGATGGTGACGGTACGCTCACTGATGGCAGGCGGGGTGACTGGGGCTACTTGGAAGGAAGATGGCAGGGCTTCATTGACAGTACGGGTGTTGATGTGGTCGTTGATATGGGAAAGACGACGGAAATCCGTGATGTTGAGGTCGATTTCATGCAGCAGCCGGAAGCCGTAATCTACGTGCCAGCGTCCTTAACGCTGTCAGTCTCAGAGGATGGAAGAAATTTTCATTCCCTCGATTCTGTTGTCTGTACCATTCAGCCTGAGAAAGGCTACCTCGTCTATCCCTATCGCTGGCAAGGTTCAATACGGGGACGTTATGTCCGCCTGAAGGCATTGCCGAAGGAGGCTGATGCCTGGCTGTTTACCGATGAGGTGATTATTAACCGTAAATAGGATTGATACAGATGTATGGGGGCATTTGGCACGATCCTGATAGAATTGTAAAAGACCAAAACAGATTATAATGCAATGAAGAGAAGACTCTTGACTTTTATCGCGCTTGCGGCATCCTGCTTCTTTGCCACGGCGCAGGATTATACACAGTATGTTGATCCTTTCATAGGCACGGGTGGACATGGACACGTGTTCCTCGGCGCCAATGTGCCTTTTGGCTGTGTCCAGACAGGACCCACTCAGAAAAAGCAGGGATGGGACTGGTGTTCAGGTTACCATTACAGTGACTCTACTGTGATCGGATTCGGACAGATGCACCTGAGTGGTACGGGCATTGGCGACTTGGGCGATGTCTCGCTCCTTCCTGTCACCAATGCAGGCCAACGTGAGGTAAAGTTCTCCCATCGTGCTGAGCATGTGCGCCCGGGTTATTACTCGGTGATGCTGGCTTCCGGTGTAAGGGTGGAGCTTACGGCTACCCAGCGTGTGGCATTTCACCGCTATTCTTTTCCAGCCGATGTGGCGAAGGGGTATGTTGTGCTGGACCTCGGCCAAGGTATTGGCTGGGACAAGATGACCTCTTGCCAGTTTAAGCAGGAGACAGACAGGACAGTCAGCGGTTTCCGCATGTCAGAAGGATGGGCGAAGGATCAGCGTGTCTACTTCGTTGCTGAGTTCTCGCAGCCTGTCACTTTACAGTCAAGCGAGCGTGACACGCTGGGCGTATTTTCCTTTGAGGCAGCCGAACAGCCTCTTCTCGTAAAGGTGGGCATCTCTGCCGTGAGCGTGGATAATGCACGTCAGAATCTGCGTGAGGAACTCTCGGGGTGGGATTTCCGCAAGACGGTGGCACAAGCCGATGCGGCATGGAACCGTGAGCTGGGCAAAGTCGCAGTCAAGACACAGGACGAGCGTGCCCGCCGTATTTTCTATACGGCACTCTATCACACGATGACGGCCCCGTCCGTATTCAATGATGTCAATGGAGAGTATCGTGGTGCTGATGGCAAGACGTATAAGGGGGATTTCACAGCCTATACCACATTCTCTCTGTGGGACACCTATCGTGCTGCCCATCCGCTGATGACGCTGATACATCCCGAGATGCAGCGTGACATAGCCCAGACCATGCTGCACATCTTCCGTGAGCAAGGCAAGCTGCCCGTATGGCATCTGATGGGGAATGAGACTGACTGCATGGTGGGTAATCCGGGAATCCCCGTGCTGACAGACATAGCCTTGAAGGGCTTTGACGTGGATAAGGCCGCTGTCCTTGAGGCTGCCAAGAAGTCGGCGATGCGTGATGAAAGGGGAATGGGATTGCTCAAGAAGTATGGTTATATCCCCTGTGACCTTGATCCAGAGCGTGAGACCGTTGCAAAGGGACTGGAATATGCGCTGGCCGATGCCTGCATAGCCAAGTTGGCAAAGCAATTAGGCAAAACGGCTGACTATAAGTATTTCTACAAGCGCAGCCAGTCGTACCGTGACTTCTACTTTGACAAGAAGACGAAGTTCATGCGGGGTGTGACTTCTGATGGAAAGTTCCGCGAGCCTTTCGACCCCTTCAGCACCGTTCACCGTCAGGATGACTATACCGAGGGCAATGCCTGGCAGTATGTATGGCTCGTTCCGCATGATGTTCATGGACTGGTGTCAGCCTTTGGCGGTGAGAGGTCATTTGTCTCCAAGCTCGACTCGCTCTTCATCGTTGATGGTGACCTGGGCAAGGATGCCTCACCTGACATATCGGGCCTGATTGGACAGTATGCTCATGGCAATGAGCCGAGCCACCACATTCTCTACATGTACAACTATGTTGGCCAGCCCTGGAAGGCAGCTCCCAAGCTGCGTTATGTCCTTTCCAATCTCTACCATGACGACTTTGACGGCCTGAGCGGTAATGAGGATGTGGGGCAGATGTCAGCTTGGTATATCCTGTCTTCATTGGGATTTTACCAGGTGGAGCCAGCCGGTGGCAAGTATGTCTTTGGTTCACCACTCTTTGATGAGGCTACGCTGAATGTTGGTAATGGCAAGACGTTCCGGATAGCTGCCCATAACAACAGCGCAGAGAATATCTATATCCAAAGTGCCAAACTGAACGGGAAGCCTTATACACGTTCTTATATTGACTTTAAGGACATTGTCCGTGGCGGAACCCTTGAGTTCACAATGGGCAGCAAGCCATCCCAATTCGGTGTGAAGGCTGCTGATAGACCATAATTAAAGAGGCAAGCCAAGACCCCCTGCCCCTCAAAAAATATACGAATATGACGGAAAACGAATTAAAGAACATCGTCTCTCAGTTCCGCATCGGCGGGACTGTGGAGACGATTGCCCCTATAGGCAACGGGCTGATCAACGAGACTCTGCGGGTGACGACAGCTGGGGCCGACAGTCCTGACTATATTCTCCAGCGTATCAACGATGCTGTGTTTACCGATGTCGGCCTCCTACAGCGTAACATTGAGGAGGTGACTGCCCACATTCGCCATAAATTGGTGATGCAACATGTGGCGGATATAGACCGCAGGTGCCTCCGGTTTATAGAGACGATGGATGGCAGAACTTTTCATCGGGATGCTGAAGGACGTTATTGGCGCATGAGCGTGTTTATTCCTGACTCCTTCACCAAGGAAGATATAACTCCAGACAGTGCTTTCTGCTGTGGGCAGACATTCGGCGACTTTGAGAGGATGCTGGTTGACTTGCGGGTGACATTGGGCGAGACTATTCCTGATTTTCATAATATGGAGCTTCGGCTGCGCCAATTACGCAGTGCTGTCAGTGATGACGTGGCAGGACGGGTAGGCAGTGTAGGCGACATTATCAGTGAGCTGGAGCGTGATGCTGATGAGATGTGTCTGGCAGAGCGGCTCCATCGGGAAGGTATCTTACCCAAGCGTATCTGTCATTGTGACACGAAGGTGAACAACATGCTTTTCGATGCGGCAGGAAAGGTGCTGTGTGTCATCGACCTCGACACGGTGATGCCGAGTTTTGTGTTCTCTGATTATGGTGATTTTCTCCGTACAGGGGCGAACCATGTGGCAGAGGACAGTGACGATTTCCAGGCTGTTGGGCTGAGGGAGGACATCTTCTGTTCTTTCACTGAGGGTTATCTCTCATCGGCAGCCAGTTTCCTGACCCCTGTTGAGGTGAACCACCTGTCTTATGCTGTGGCCTTGTTTCCCTATATGCAATGTGTCCGTTTCCTCACCGACTATATCAATGGTGACATTTATTACAAGACAAAATATGCCGAGCATAACCTTGTCCGTACCCGTAATCAGCTGCTCCTTTATCGTGACGTGCGGCGGCATGACAGGATGATGGCTGATTTTGTTGATAAAACCATGCGACAATGAAACAGATAGAGGTGAAACGCTTATCCTGTCGGCAGGTGAAAGCTGCTGATATTCCAGACCTTTTCAAGACAGAACAGGTTGTCTACCATAGGATAGAGACGATTGATTGGCCTGTTGATTATCCTTACTGTCCCCGTGTGGAGTTTGCCATTGCCCATAAGAGTGATGCCATCCTGCTTCATTATCGGGTTGAGGAGGATGGCGCAAGAGCTGTGTCAGGTGCCGATCTTGGCCCTGTCTGGGAGGACTCCTGCTGTGAATTCTTTGTCAGCCCTGATGACAGAGGTGGTTATTATAACCTGGAATGTAACTGCATCGGCACTGTCTTGCTCTGCAACGGGCAGGCACGTGAGGGCAGGACTGCAGCTCCAACTGCTGTTCTCGGGCAGATTGACCGTTGGGCTTCGTTCGGGCGTGTGCCTTTTGGCATGAAGAGAGGTGCGCAGACATGGGAGCTTTCGTTGGCCGTTCCGGTATCTTCCTTCTTCCGCCATGAGATAAAGAACCTGGCTGGACTTTCTATGCGTGCAAATTTCTACAAGTGTGGAGACCGTACACCCCGTCCTCATTTTCTCTCTTGGAACCCGATAGATTTGCCTTCTCCCGATTTTCACTGTCCCGACTTCTTCGGTCAGATTTCTTTTCTGTAACTTACTTTGTTGCGAATAGCAAGGCTTTGTTATAACCAAACCATAATGAAAACGCCCTTACCGGTGATGACCGGTAGGGGCGTCAGTCTTTATTTGCGAGCCGAAGGGTAGAGGATAAACTCGAATGTAGTAGGTTGTATGGGAACACGGTATTGCTCGGCAACACCTGGACCGCAGGTTGCTGTGCCTATTCCGCTCTGCACTGCGTCCAGATGGATGGTGAGATTGGTGTCACGCTTCAGCTGATTGATGTGTGTGGCACGGTCGATCATCTCGTCTGAGAATGGTGTGACGGAGAACTGGAACGGGCTGTGTGACGTTATCTTCAGCTGGTTCTGTCGGTCGCTGAGTGACAGCCAGCGCACGTCAGTACGGTTGCCTGTAGCCTGTGGCTTCACGTAGTAGTGGAACATCGCCTCGGCTGTGGTGGTGTAATGGCCGATGAGTCCAGCTTGCTTACGGTCACTGTATGTCTCGACATCTCCCCGTCCGGTATACTCTATCTTCCCGAAATTCTCATTCATGCAGAACGTGAGACCGATACGGGCAAGCGACTTGATGGAGGAGGTGTCAGGTGTGAAGGTGACTTTTACTGCCAATGCGCCGTTCTTCTGTGGCTGATAGGTGAATCGTGCCTTACCTATCCGTTTGCCATTCCGGTTCAGGACATCCGCCTGCGCTGTGGTCATGTTCCTGCTGCGTGATATGTCAGTCACCCGTTGTGTGATAGCTTCTATTCCTTCCTCATGCCATACCCTTGCTCCGAAGCGGTCACGACCATCGTTGTCAGTCACAGGGCGATAGAGGCTCAGACTCAGCGGAGCGGTGAGATACTCTTGACTGCCATTCTTCAGAGAAATGAGTTCTCCTGTGGTCTCATCCACCTTGTAGCTCACATGCTGCTTTTCGCGTGGGAGGAATACAGTGCAATCGGATGCCTGCTTCAGTATGAACTGGTCGTATGCCACGACATCAGCCTTGGTAAGAATCAGTCCGTCAGCCATCGGATGCCAAGAGAGGCTGAGATAAGCTTCTGTGGCAGACTTCAGATTGACTGAGGGGAGTGTTATGAGGGCCGTTTCATGAGGAGCGCAGTCAATGCTCTTTGTGCCTTGAGAGAGAATCGCACCCTTGTCATCAGCTATCTGCCAGTTAAGCTGATAGGCATCGAGATTGGTGAAATCAAACCAGTTCTTGACTTTCACCTTGATACCTTTCTCATCCGGGATCAGCTCTGATTTGATGTTCTGGTAAATCTTCTTCACCTCCTGCAGGTGTGGATGAGGGGTGCGGTCGGCAGCCACGAGACCGTTGCAGCAGAAGTTGTCAAAACTGGGAACATCCTTTGGACCATAGTCTCCACCGTAGCTCCAGTACCAGTTTCCGTCCTTGTCAACCTCACGGAATGACTGGTCAACCCAGTCCCAGATGCTTCCTCCCTGTAAGGATGGCTCTTTCTCAATCAAGTCCCAATAGTCTTTCATGCCTCCGCAGCTGTTGCCCATCGCATGCAGATACTCGCACATGATGTAAGGGCGGGTGATGTCCTTGCGCTTGGCATAGGCACGCATGTGGTCGAGTGACTGGTACATGGGACAGTAGATGTCTGTGTTGAAGTTCTCTTCAGCACGTTCGTACTGAACGAGACGCGTACTGTCGGCCTGCTTCAGCCAGCGGTAGGTGTGTTCAAAGTTAATCCCATTGCCAGCCTCGTTGCCCAATGACCAGATGATAATGCTCGGATGGTTCTTTGAACGCTCAAACATGCGGCGTGTCCTGTCCATGTGAGCTGTCAGCCAAGTGCTGTCTTTAGCTAATGAAGCCTCGCCATATCCCATGCCATGCGATTCAATGTTGGCCTCGTCAATGACATAGAGGCCGTATTTGTCACAGAGCTGGTACCAGTATGCGTCATTGGGATAATGTGAGCAGCGCACGAGGTTGATGTTGTTCTGCTTCATCAGCCGGATGTCCTGCTCCATCAGTTCCTTGCTGACGGTGCGTCCCCTTTCTGAGTGTTCGTGGCGGTTGACACCTTTCACCAAGATGGGTGTGCCGTTGATGCAGAGCTGTCCGTTCTTTATCTCTACTGTGCGGAAGCCAATCTGGCTTCCCGTCTGCTCAGTAACGTACCCGTTCTTGTCTTTCAGGGTGATAGTCAGTGAGTAGAGGTTGGGGTGTTCTGCACTCCAGGGAGCAATACCTTTCAGTATATGGCTGGTGAAATTCTGTCTGTCAGCTCCCTTAGCGAGTGTTTTCTCTTCCGAAAGAACCGTCTTTCCGGCAGCATCCTGCAAAGTGTAGGCTACGGTTGTGGCAGTGCCCACCCCCTTGATGGTTGTTTCCAGATTGAATTGTCCGTTGAATGAGCCGTCATCCTGTCTGTCTACCTTGGCAAGCACACTGTAGTCTGCAATGTATCGGGTAGGTGTGCTGTAGAGATAGACATCCTGCTCAATGCCGCTGAGCCGCCAGTAATCCTGACACTCCAGGTAGGATCCTGCACTCCAGCGGTAAACCTCTAAGGCTATTACGTTCTCACCATCGGTGAGCTGACTGGTGATATCCCATTCTGAGGGCATCTTCGCCCCCATGTTGTAGCCCATGTACTTGCCATTGATCCATATATTGAAGAATGATTTTACTCCTTCACAGCAAAGAACGACACGCCGTCCCTTCCATGATGAGGGAAGGGTGAATGTGCGTCGGTAGGCACCCACCTCGTTCTGTGCATAGGGAACAAGGGGAGGATTCTTCTTGAAATGGAAGAGCTTGTCATCAAACTCGTAAGTCTCATTGACATAGATGGGCAGACCGTAGCCCTGTCGTTCCCAGTTGCCAGGCACATTGATGTCGTTCCAACCATGTGTGGCAAAGTCCGTCTGGTAGAAATCCTTGGGCCGGAGGTCTGGATTACGATTCCAATGGAACTTCCATTTCCCGTTAAGACTCATGTAGAAAGCTGACTGCTCGTAGCCTCCGGGTGTTTGAAGATCAGTTGGGGAAGTGTAGGGAAGAACATAAGCGTGCGGCTGCAGTTTGCCCTCACCGGTGCTATACTGACTTTGCCATACAGGTGTGTCAGTCTGCGCGATTGCCAATAGTGGGGTAAGGAGTCCTAAGAGGATTCCGGAAAGTTTTCTCATATCAGTGTTAGGTAAGAAAAATGGTTAGATAAAGATATATCGTTCAATGTCCTTTCGGGCAGGTCTTTTGATTTAGGTGTAGGGGTGCTGGCAGGAGAACATCTCCCGGCTTAGTATGCCGAGAGGATTATCTTGCCTTTGTCTATAGTGTATCGGAAGGAGATGGTATAGGAGAGCCCCTCCAGTACAGTCCGTATGTCCTTGCTCTTTTTAATGACACCCGTGTAGGTTTTTTGCCTGTCGAGCTTTGGGTCAATGGTTATCTTGTCACCATAGAGCTGTTCAAGAATCTGTGCTATCTGTGTGATGTGCATGTTGGTGAAAGGTATCATGTTGTCACGCCATACAGCCTCTAGAGGAGCATATTCATTTTCCAGTTTGATAGCCTTGCCAGCCTTGTTGATGGTTGCCTTCTGATTGGGGCTGAGAATCACTTTTCCCTCGCCATGCTGACCTGTCACCTCCAGCCGTCCTTCTATCAGGCTGATTTCCTCATTGCCGCTTTTTCCATGCTCGTTGAAGTTGAATGTTGTTCCCAGGACACGTGCTGATGCTCCTTGACTGCTGACAATGAATGGCTTGTCGGGATTTTTTGTGACGTGGAAAAGAGCCTCTCCTTTTATGTTCACCTTGCGCTCGTCACCCTCAAAATCCTCTGGGTAGCTGATGGAAGCACCTTTATTGAGCCATACGGTGGAGTGGTCAGGCAATGTAATCTGCTTGACATCATCAAGTGCAGCTACGGTGACGGTCCTGTTTGTGCTGAGAAAGTGAGCGAGAAGACCGCCTCCGGCAACCAGTGTCACCAGCAGGACGGCAGCATAGCGCAGGTACCTGTGCAGATTTATGTGCCGTTTAACCTGCTTGTTGTCATCAATCTTGTCAAAGAGAATTGTCTCTGCCTCTTCCATTTTCTGCCGAGTTGCAAGTGGGTTCGGCTTGCCAAGATGGTAGGCAAGCTCTGCATCGAAAACCATCTTGCGGTTCTCGTCAGACAGCTCCATCCATTCCGCCAGCTGCTCCATTTCCTTGTCGGTTGCTTTACCGGCAAGATAGTCTTTGATGATTTTATCGTTTATAGTGTTCATTTTGATTTCTGATGACTCAGAATTTTATCTGAAAACGTTTTTACCTTATTGAACTTAATGCTGTTCACTCTTATTACAACTCTGATAATCTTTTTACTTAGTGGCAAATAATAAAAAATGTTATAATGAGATAGATGCTTCCTTTCAGCTTGCCCCGGAGAATCTTCAGAGCCTTGTAGATATGTACCTCTACGGTTCTTACAGAGATGCCCAGTTGCTCGGCTATTTCTTTATTCTTCCTGTCATGCAGATAGCTGAGCGTGAACACCTCCCTGCATTTCTCTGGTAGGTCAGCAATGGCATTGTTGATGTGCTTTCGGAGTTCAAGGCTCTCTATGTGGCTGATGACATCGTTTGTCTCTGGGTTGTAATAGTTCAGACGGAACTGCTCTACCTTCTTGGCTGCTTCCGAATAGTTGTTCACCACAGAACGATGCTTGACAAGGTTGAGTGCCCGTGTGTACACAGTACGATACAAGAAAGCCTTGATGTGGCTCTCGCTCTCAATGTCCTCCTTGCGCTTCCACAGTTCCATGAACGCCTCCTGAACTACATCCTCAGCCTCATTGTCACTGACAATCCGGGCAGCATAAAAGGAGAGGGCAGGATATTGCTCTCTGAATATTTGTCTGAACCTTTGTTCCGGTAGCTTCATTGTGAGTATGGTTTTCCATCCCGGTGGATGGTTATTTCTACATAGTTATGTTACAAAGGTACGGCTTTTGGTGCTTCTTATAGGATTGGATGTGGTTAATTTATGTAAAAAGACAGGTAACACCTTTCCAGGACACTGATAAATGACTATCTTTGTCCGACCAAATTCAAGTACATGATATAAATACTGAACATTAGCTGCTTCAGTTGCCTGGAAATAATGAAAACCTATCGTTCACAAAGATTATTTGCTATTCGCTTTTTGCTTGTCCTCTTCCTGGTGGTGGTGGGAGGACGGCAGCTTTCCGCCCAGGTGTCACTGACAACAGACCGTACCATGTTGAAGACGGTTATCCATCGTATCAAATCGAAGACCAAATACCGTTTCTTCTATAGTGATGAGCTGGGCAGGCAAGTTGTCAATGCTGTCTCTGTCCGTGATTTGCCTATCACTTTTGTATTAGACAGGGTGTTTGAAAACACGGGTATCAGCTATAGAATTATAGATAATATAGTCTATCTGAAGAGAGAGGAACCTACACGCACTAACCGGTCAGATGCTGTGTCAGCTACAGTCCGTGACAGAGCGAGGGAGAAAGATCAGGAGAAACCTGTGAGCTTCACATTTCGTGGACAGGTCAGAGATGTGTCCGGAATCCCGCTTGTAGGAACAACAGTCACGGTGAAAGGTGCGGCGAAGGTGCATGCTGTAGCTGACCTGGATGGGAGGTTCATATTGCAGAGTGACAATCCGCATCCGGTGCTGATGTTCTCCTGTGTTGGCTTTGATACAGTGGAGAAGGAGGCTGACAGCAGACACCAGATGACCATTGTACTGAGGGAGAGTCTTTATGAATTGGGTGATATTGTTGTTACAGCATTGGGTATAGGCAGGTCACGGCGCTCGCTGAACTATAACGTAAAGCGGCTGGATGCTGATGAGGTGAACACGGTGAAGACAGCCAATATTGCCAATGCACTAAATGGAAAGATTGCTGGTGCATCAATCAACGAGTCGGCTGCGGGAATGGGTGGAGCGGCACGTGTGGTGATGAGAGGCCCCAAGTCGTTGGCACAGAGTAACCAACCGCTGTATGTAATTGATGGTATTCCGGTGAACAATCGCAGCAATGATGATGTCAAGAATGGCATCTATTCTTTTCAGCCCGGGTCAGAGGGGATAGCCGACCTTAATCCGGACGATGTTGAGAGCATATCCGTTCTCAGTGGCCCAGCAGCATCGGCCCTCTACGGTTCGGCAGCGGCACAGGGTGCTGTGATGATAAAGACGAAGTCAGGGAGGGCTGGGAAGATGTCGCTGGAGCTGTCAACGAGTATGCAATTCAGTTCTCCTTTCATTCTGCCGGAGTTTCAGGACGACTACATCAACCGTCCCAATGAAATGAAGTCTTGGGGTGAACGGAAGCAATCGGCTTATGGGCGCTACAATCCGGCTGACTTCTTCCGTACAGGTATCAATTTCATGAACAATCTGACGTTGACAACAGGTACGGAACGGAACCAGACCTATCTCTCTTTGGGTATGGCCAGTACGAGCGGCATAGTGCCCAACAATGACTTCAAGCGTTACAACATGACTTTCAAGAATGTGTCATCCATGCTCAATGACAGGCTCCGGTTGACTTTTTCCCTGAAGTTCATCCGCGAACGTGACCGTAACATGCTGGCACAAGGGCAGTATTTCAATCCCTTGACATCCGTCTACCTCTTCCCCCGTGGTGAGAGTTTTGGAGCCATAAAGGATTTTGAGAAGTATGATGTGGCACGTGGCATTTCTTTGCAGAACTGGGATTACGGTGACGACTTGAAGATGCAGAACCCTTATTGGGTGTGCAACCGGATGGTGAAGACCATCAAGCGGAACCGCTATCTGGCCGATGTCAATGCAAAATATCATGTGACTGACTGGTTTGGATTGGAGGCACGGTTCCGTTGGGATGATGCTGCCAACTGGCAGGATGACCGGCGATATGCCTCAACTTTGGATATATTTGCCCACTCTGACTATGGATATTATGGTTACTGTAAGGTCAATGACCGTGCTTTCTATGGTGATTTGATGGCTGACATCAGTCGTCACTGGGGGGCATTTGCGCTGTCAGCCAATCTTGGCGGGGCTTTCTCCTATACTACCTATGATGTTACAGGGCATCAGGGTGGTCTGAAGGCACCGTCCAACATCTTCACACCCAATGCCATTGACTATGGCAAACCGTCTGGTGACAACCGGCCAATCTACGACCATACCCGGCACGGCATCCATTCGCTCTTTGGAAATATTGAGATAGGATGGCATGAACGTCTCTACCTCACCTTGACGGGCCGCAACGATTGGGACTCTGCACTGAGCAACACTGCCCATCAGTCGTTCTTCTATCCCTCTGTCGGTCTGTCTGCCATCGTCTCAGAGATGGTGCGGCTGCCCCGATTCATCAATTATCTGAAGTTGCGTGCGTCATGGGCTTCAGTTGGTTCTGCCATATCCCCCAACATCTCTTCAGACTGGCGATATGAGTATGTTCCCTCTACAGGAACGTATAAAACTGTGACTTACAAGTTCCCTGATACGTTCTATCCCGAGCGGACCAACTCCTGGGAGGCTGGTCTCTCAGCCCGGTTTCTCCGGGATGCGCTCACACTGAACCTGTCAGTCTACCAGTCGAATACGAAGAATCAGACCTTTCTCCGCAATATTACTGTTGGAGGGGAGTTTGACAGGGAATATATCCAGACGGGTAACGTCAGGAATCGAGGTGTGGAATTGGCTGTAGGATATAACAAGGCGTGGGGCAGCTTCAACTGGAATGTGAGCATGAACTACAGCATGAACCGGAACAGGATAATCAAATTGCTTGATAATCCAGCCGAGATCTTGCGGCAAGGGGGACTGAACGGATGCGAGGTTATCCTTACCCAAGGGGGAACGATGGGTGATTTGTACACCTTCACCGACTTCAGGCGTGACCGACAGGGGAACATCCTTCTCAATGATGACCGACAGGTGATGCAGACGGAGCTTCAGAGTCCGAGGTATGTCGGCTCAGTCCTTCCGAAAGGCAGTATCGGGCTGAACAATAAATTCTCATGGAATGGGCTTGAGTTGGGCATCCTGCTGACGGCCCGTCTTGGCGGAATCTGTGTCTCTCAGACGCAGGCCATAATGGACTCATACGGTGTCTCAAGGAAGACGGCCAACCTACGTAATCAGGGAGGTGTACTGGTGGGCAAGCAACTCCTGTCAACTGAGAAATATTACTCGGTCGTTGGAGGTGAGACTCCCATCTGGGCTGAATACATCTATAGTGCCACAAATGCCAGGGTCAAGGAGGCTTATATCAGCTATACCACAGGCAAACTGGTGCGTGGGGCGAAGATAACGTTCGGTCTGACGGCAAGAAACCTGCTCATGCTGTACAAGAAGGCGCCATACGACCCGGAGGTGACCCCCTCAACGGATGTTTACTATCAGGGATTCGATTATTTCATGCAGCCCAGCCAGCGTTCGTTGGGCTTCTATGTAAACGTAAAGTTTTAGCCAATGACGAAAGGCAATAAAATAAGAAAATGTTGGAGGTGGTGTAGAAGGATTCCCTTGAATAGGACGGTTCTCCTGCTGAGCATCCTTATTGTACTTCTCGTCTCCTGTACGGGCAATTTTGTGGAGCTTAACCGTCCCGACAACAAACTGTCGATAGAGGAGCTGAAACGTGACAACTATGCTGTGGGCTCCTTCCTCATACAGATGCAGGGAGTGGCCTTTCCTGAACAGGAAAACATCTATCAGACGATGGAAGACTTCGTGGGCAACTACCTTGGACGTTATACTACCTATACGAAAGAACTTCCGAAGAACCATACGCTCTTCAATGCCAGCAACAACTGGTGTGCCTGGCCTGCCTCTTTTGCACCAGGGCTGGTATCTGCCTTCAATGAGGTCGTCAGACTGAATGGAAGGAAGAATATCAGTTATGCCCTGGCTTTGATTCTCCGTGCGCAGACATTCCTGCGGCTGACGGATATTTACGGTCCATTCCCTATCAGTGTGAATGAGAAGGATCCCGATGCCTATTCCTCACAGCATGACATCTACCTGCATTTGATAAGTGACTTACAGGAGGCCACTGACTATATCTTGGCTGATCAAAACCTGAAGAAGGAGCAGGAGGTCTTTGCTCCATATGATCAGGTTTACAAGGGCGACTTCTCTAAATGGCGCCGGTTTGCCAGCTCCCTGAAGCTCCGCATTGCCATTCGCATCAGCAGTGTCGAGCCGGAGATGGCGCGGCAGCTGGCAGAGCGGGCTGTCAGGGAAGGCGTGATAGAGATGAATGAGGACAACTGTGCCATCAGCTACAACAAATCGGGGCTGTGGACAACATCTGTCTCATGGGGAGACAGCCGCATCTGTGCCGATCTGGAAAGTTATATGACAGGCTATAAGGATTCGAGACTGGAAAAGTATGTTTCCCCGTCAGAGGTGAGAGGTGACAGAAGATTCATAGGCTGCAGGGCTGGAGCTGCGATAGGGAGCAATGTGCTTGCCAAGCGACTTTACTCTACGGCAAACGTATTGGAGACGACTCCCGGTGTGTGGCTGACTGCAGCTGAAATGGCCTTCTGTAAGGCAGAGGGTATTCTGAAAGGCTGGAACATGGGAGGGGGGACAGCCCGGCAGTACTATGAGGAAGGAGTCAGGCTCTCCTTCGAGCAGTGGGGAGCAGATCATGTTGCTGAGTATCTGGCTGATGATGTGCTGACCGAGGCTGACTATGTTGATGCTGCTGGCGGTTTTGGCGGCGACTGTCCCCATGTATCATCTATTACCGTGAAGTGGGAGGATGATGCACCTATAGAGAAAAAGATGGAACGTCTGATAACGCAGAAGTGGATAGCTCTGTTTCCAAACGGGCAGGAGGCATGGTGCGAGATACGGCGCACGGGTTATCCAAAGATTTTTCCCGTACCACAAAGTACGAACGGTTACACGTTGCTGACACCTAACCGTATTCCGTATGACAAGAATGAGCAGATTTATAATCGTGAGAACTATAATAAGGCCGTGGAGCTTTTAGGAGGTAAGGATGACTATGCTACACCTATGTGGTGGCAGAAAAGATGATGCGTAACTCCTCCCTCTAAATAGCAAAAAGTGTGTAGAGGCTATATTTTAACGTGAGTTCAACGAATTACAAGGACTTATAATTCATCGAACTCATGTTATTTTAGAGGGGAAACTGTGCTTTCTTAGACATAAAGAAAGTCTTTTTGTTCTGACAATGACAGTCCTATGGGACTAATACTTCAGGATGGATAGGAGAAGGATAGCTGTAGATAGCATGTTATTGTCAAGACAAAGCTTATGTCATCTTGTAGGAGCAAGTTTGCTCATTCAGGGAAATGCCATCAGGTCTTTAATCTCTGGAGTCTAAAGATTGACGATACGACGCAAGGTCTTTATACTTTTCTGTAAAGAGATAGCATCAGGAGTAGAGTTCTTGAAGGATGCGAGTGCCTGTTCCAGTTGCTTGAGGGCGGTCAGTTGCTGCTTGTCTTTGTATTCTTTTGTCAGTATTTGTATCTTAGCTACAGTTTGCACTCCTTCCATCACTTGTTCAAAACGGCGGCTCGATTTCATTCCCGGGTAGACAATATAGGTATCGCCCGGAGTGAAGAGTTTGAACCGGGAGTCATACGTAGGGTTGTCAGTCCAGTTCATCCATGACCAACGCAGAAAGCCATTGAAGCCGTTTGCCAGGCAGGAAAGTGGAAGATAGGTTGCTTCTTCGGGTGCGTTGTTCGTGCATAGGTTGGGCATAGCATCAGGGCATGCGGTATAAGTGGTGCTGATCCATCCTTTGGAATTGCGCAATGCCAATTCCTCGGTGGTGAAATACTGTCCCCATGCGATACAATAATCATATATTTTATCTACAAGTTCTTTGTGATGGTTACCTGCCAATGACATTTTAATGCCAGGTGCGGCCTCCTGTGCTATACGGTAAGCATCCAGCATAGCATCAAGGCTGCGCTCGTCCATAGCTATGACAGTACGCTCAAACCATCCTTTTGCCTTTTGATGTGCAGCGAAGGATTGAAGGAAGGGTATCCATAGGTCATAATACTCCTTGCTATCTGTGGTTGTCTTCAGTTCCTTGTAGGCTTTGGCTGCTTCATCATAGTAGCTGAAGGTCATATCCCATGGTACCATGGAGAAGCAGTTGATGTCGCCATTGATTCCGCATGAATCAAGGAAGGTAATCCAACGGTCGAAGATGGTATAGTCATATGTCCATGATCCGTCAGTCTTGCGTGTGGTTTCAATCATCGTGTCAAACTTGTCATTGCTCTGTTCCCCCCATGGCTCATAGAAAAGGAAGGCTGAGGCATTGCGTTGTCCGGCACGTGCCAGAAACGTCATGTATGGACGTAGAATATCAAGGTGTTCCTTGCTCCAGGATGGCACACCATAAAAACGACTGGCAGCATAGGGTTGCTGCCAGAAGTTGAGATGAAAGTCAGGGGAAGGAGTCAGGATGCGGTCAATGACTTTGACAGTAAAGGGGATGTCTGCAAAGGTTTTTCCGTTTTTTCTGACAGCCAGTTGCAGCTTGTAGGTGCCAGGCTTGCAGTTTTTTGGTATTTCAATCGTACACCATGCAGCCTTACCGAAAGTCTCATTATCAGCTGTAATGATGTCGGGACCGATAATGTCAGGAACTAACCATGCCTGCAAGGAGTCGGGGTGATTTCCGCAATTCTGGAAATCGTCAGTGATGACGCTCTGCAGGAAGTGTGGACTCACATGTTTTACAAGCTGCTCGTCGCCTGTGATGGCAAGTTGTAGGGTTCCGTCAGTGACTTCAGGCAGGTTTATTTCCAATCCTCCACGTTCTCCACGCCATAAGGCTATGGTATTTTTCTTGTTTTTTCTCCTGTCGGCGTTTATGCCACGAGGATGCACAGTCTGTTGCGCACGGGCGGCATCTGTCATATATGGCGAACGGTCAACGAAGGGTAGAAGTGTGTACTCTCCCTTGGTGATATCCTCCACCGTGAGACTCTTGAACTCAATGTCATATCCTTCGTTCTGCCCGCGCACCTCGTAGAGGAAGCCTATTCGGTGGTTGCTCATGCTGACCATTGTGGAGTAGCACGATGACTCTTTGGTGACACAGAGTCCCATTTTCCAGTTCTTGCCCAGACTCTCGGCTGTGGAATAGTCGGCATAGGATGCCAGTTCCTTATAGAAGAATCCGACACTGTCTCGCCTGGCACAAAGGGGTACTGACTGGAGAGCAACGTATAGTTCCTTTCCGTCAGCCTTTCGCTTGGCAGGGACGATAAGTATGCCGCCGTTGCAGGCATTGACGTGCTTGCGCGTCATGTTCTCGGGCATAACTTCCTGGCCCCATTTGCCTTTAGCCTCAAGGGCATTGGTATAAGTGAATATGTTGAAGCGTCTGCCACCGGAAACGTCCCGGCAGCTCAAGAGAACACTCCCGTCAGGCAGTTCCTCTATTTTAGACTCGTCCTGGGCAATGGAAGGTGCAACCGATGGTGAACCCAGCACCTGCCATGTGCGTCCGAAGTCATCAGAGTAGATGACAAATGTTCCACAACGCTCTACCCCCTGTTGCCTCAGGGGATGTGCGATGTAAAGACGGTAGAACTTTCCCTTGCGTATGTATCGGCTCTGCATGATTTTGCCTGATGTGAGGAAAATGCCGTCAGCATTGCCTCCATTGGGCAGTTTACCGTCATATAGAGAGTAAATCATCTCTGTCAGTTCCGTCCCGTTGTCCCATGTCCGTCCGCCATCAGTGCTGTGGAAGAAGACAGCATGCTGGGGATTCTTACGTGTGGCTGTTGTGAATCCTGTTTTGCCTGCCACACAGTGCAGCAGGACATTGTCTGATGTACGGTCAGCAATGATACTCGGGTCACCGAAGGCGGTGCGGACAGTATCTTCAGCATGCTCATTGCCACGTGCCACGCAAACAGAGTCGGACCAGGTCTTGCCGTAGTCGTCGCTCTGTTTCATAACAACATTGATTTGCCATAGGCCGTTTCTGTTGTTCCATCCCACATCGGTTCTGCTGATGCGGAAGTCGCAGGCAGCCAAGAGAACACCTCTGCGGGTTTCGGCTAAGGCTGGGATGCGGTAGGGGATGGGACTGTTTCTGCCATCAAACACGATGGTTGTCATGGTGTCCTTGCAGTCTGTCTTTGAAGAGATGTGGCAGGCAGCATTGGAAACTGTTGCCAGTGTCAGCAGAGCTGATAGAAAAATGGAGCGTTTTGAAAGCTTCATGATTTGTTGTTTTGTAGGTTGGTTAGGATTGGGTTGTTGCTCAGTGCAAAATCTCTTTTACTTTTCTTTCATAGGCTTTTGCGTAAGCCATGTTGCCGATGTCGTTGGGGTGAGTACCCTCAATCATGGCATCCTCGGTGAAATGAATCTCTTGGCTGAATTGATAGTATATGCCTTTTACACCCTCTTTGAGCAGTGACTCGTAAGCTGTTCTTAAGGCTTTGTTGGCACTGCGCATACGGTCTTCAGCATGGGGATTTAGGCTGAAGTCGGGTTGTGGGTAGCTCTCGGACAGGAGGATGGGGGTATTGCCTTTCTGGCGCAACTTGTGGACACCTTGTCTGACACGTCTGACAATTTCCTCGTCAGTGAGCCTGTAGCTGTTAGGAATGGGGTCGATGACATACAGTCCAGCATCAATCTCACTCAGGGCATCGAAAAGTTCTGGCTCCATCATGCAAGAGCCGGAGAATCCCATGTTCACAACATTACGTCCGGTCAAACGTCGGAGGAGATTGGTCCACATCAAGCCTGGACGTGATGGGGAAGCACCTTGTACAATAGATGTCCCGTAGATGACGATGGGCTTGTCTGTCCTTGCTGTCAGGAAGCTGAAAGTGGCTCTTTCATCAGAACCAATCTTGAGAGATGTCACCGTACTGTAGGGTGGGAGGTACAGCTCGTACGTTCCCTTTCCTGTCTCCAGGTCACGGAAAGTAAAAGCAATGGTGTCAGTTCCCCAGCTCCATTGCATGTGGTTCCCTATCCAGTGTGTCCTTCCATTGCTGCCAGTTGCATAGAGGTCAATTCCGGCTTGGTTAAGCCTTGACATATTGGGCAGTCGGGGTGCATCGGCGATGGTATATTTGACTTGCAGATTTCGTGAGTCAGTTGTGAATCTTATTGTCAGCCCAGCTGCGTTTTGTGAGAGCCTCCATACCTTCTCTGGTATGTTCTTCTGCATGCGTGCGGGGAGTCGGGTATAGCCGCCTTGCAGTTCGGCATTCCATCCTCTGCCATTGATACATGAAGGGGCTTCCTGCATGGGGTCATGCCATTTGAGAGGCTGTGCGCTGGTATGGAGCATGCACAGGAGCAGGAAGATGAGTAGGGTTGCCTTTTGTGTTAAGGGCTTCATAGGCGATAGTCTTTAAGTGTCCATAGGGCTGTTGGTGTATTGCCTTCAGCTCTATGGACGATGTGTTAAACATAATCCCGGACATCCTTTCCGGGCAGTGAACTGTTACTGTTCTTTTTCCTGAAAATAATCGTGTTTTACCATTCTGACCTGTTATGATTGAAGCGATTGGGCCATAAGTGGAGCGCGTAGACGTAGTGGTAGAGGTCATATATCTTCGCCATGTGTTCCGCACGTTCCTTGAAGTTGTCGTAGTTCTTCTGTCCGGCAGGAGTCCACTGTACCTCGCTGAGAGCTGCCATGCGTGGCAGTACGGCATATTCAGCCCGGTTGGGATAGGCTATATACTCTGACCATAGGTTTGCCTGTGCGCCAAGGATATGCTTTCGTGACTCGGCAGGCATGGATGCAGGAGCCGGGTCAAGCTCATAGACTTTCTCTACGGTGATGAGTCCGTGCTGGCCTTCAGGCTCTGCGCTCTCATCATCATATTGCTTGTAATCGAAGTAACAGTGTGAGGTCGGACTCATGATGACATCATGTCCCAGTTTTGCTCCCCGTTCACCCGGCTCGATACCACGCCAGCTCATGATGGTCGCACTCTGGTTGATGTCGCCATCGAGAATCTCGTCCCAGCCTATAATCTCACGTCCCTTGCTGTTAATGTGTTTTTCCACACGGTTGGTAAAATAGGCCTGGAGTTTGTTCAACTTCAGATTATGCTCGGCAGCCACTTTCTGACACTTCGGACATTCTGCCCAGCGTACAGTTGGGGTCTCATCTCCTCCGATATGGATATATTTTGCTGGGAAGATGTTGACCAGCTCGTCAATGATGTCATTGACAAACTGGTAGACCTGTTCGTTGCCAAGGCACAGTACGTCCTTGTAGACACCCCATGTGTGCCCAACCTCGTAAGGTCCTCCTGTGCAGCCCAGTTCAGGATAGGCTGCCAGGGCGGCCTTCATGTGGCCTGGCATGTCAATTTCAGGAATGACCGTGATATGCCGCTGACGTGCATATTCCACAATCTCCTTCGCTTCCTGCTGGGTATAGAAGCCACCATAGGGCTGCCCGTCGTCAACGTCAGAGTTGTGTCCCATTACGGTTCCTGTACGCTTGGAGCCAATCTCTGTCAGTTTAGGGTACTTCTTTATTTCAATACGCCATCCCTGGTCATCAGTCAGATGCCAATGAAAGACATTCATGTTGTGCAGTGCAAGCAGGTCAATATACCGCTTTACAAAGTCCAGCGTAAAGAAGTGCCGTGAGCAGTCGAGCATCATGCCCCGGTAAGAGAAGCGTGGAGCATCACTGATTTCTGCCGCCGGCAGCACGACAGGCTCTGCACTTCCTGCACTTATGATGGGCAGTGACTTGCGGAGCGTCTGTATACCATAGAATATCCCGGCAGATGTACGTCCGCTTATGATCACCTTCCTTTGGTTGACGGTGATCCTGTAGGCCTCCTCTCCATCAATCTTTGGATCGATGGCCAGTACGATGGCAGGAGATTTCACCTTGGTATTGATGCTGACAGTAAGTGCCATGCCAGTTGTCTCCTTGATGTAATCGCAGAGAAAGTGGGCATTCCTTTGCATCAGGTCGTCACTGGAGGTGCAGATGACCTGCGTTGTCGGCAGCAAGGTGAAAGGATTGCTCCTGCTGATCGTGATCTGCTGGGGGAGTGGTATCACATGATAGTCAGCATCTGCTGCGCCAGCCTGTAGCAGGGAGGCGCAGAGAGCCATTGTCAATAAAATCCTTTTGTGCATAGATACTTTTTTTGCTTAGTGGAAAAATGACTTATATCTTGTACTCAACAAAAGCCTCCATAGCCTCGTAGCAAGCCAGCCCCAGGTCGTCATATAGTTTGGCCGTGCCACGGTTACGGTCCTCTGAACGCTGCCAGAAGAGACGCTCGTCATTACCTAAGAATGGGGCACTCTCCATCTGACTCTGATGCTTGAGGATGGAATTGCGTTTTGCACGCAGCTCCTCGGGGCTCATCGGGACGCACATCTCTATGTTCTCAATCTCCCATTCGGCCCATGCACCGCGGTACATCCAAACGCGGCAGTCCTTCAGCCACTCGGCTTGAGCCTCTTTTTCCAGGTCAAGGGCAGCCAGCACAGCATCGGTACACTTGCGGTGGGTGCCGTGTGGGTCAGCCAGGTCGCCAGCCACATATATCTGATTAGGCTGGATGGTTGAGATAAGTTCTCTTACGATATTCACGTCAGCCTCACCCATAGGGAGTTTCTCTATCTTGCCCGACTCATAGAACGGAAGGTCAAGGAAATGCACATGGTCAAGTGGTATCTGATTGAATGTGCTTGCTGTGCGTGCTTCTCCACGGCGAATGAGTCCCTTTATTGTGCGTACGTCCTGGCTGTCAATGTCGCCTTCCTTCTTGTCTTGCAGGAACTGCTTGATTTCCTTGTACTTTGACTTGATGACCTCGTCCTGCTCGTTGCCGAAGAGCTGGTTGAAACCATTGATGAAGTGCATGAAACGGACAACTTCCTCATCACCGACGGCAATGTTGCCGGATGTCTCGTAAGCCACGTGTACATCATGTCCTTGCTGTACCAGTCGGCGTAGGGTGCCGCCCATAGAGATGACATCGTCATCGGGATGTGGGGAGAACACGATTACTTTCTTCGGATACGGGTTGGCACGCTCTGGACGGTAAGTGTCGTCAGCATCAGGCTTGCCACCAGGCCAGCCTGTGATAGTGTGCTGCAGGTCGTTGAAAATCTTGATGTTAGCATTGTAGGCAGAGCCGTAAAGAGCCAACAGTTCGCTGAGTCCATTCTCGTTATAATCCTTGTTGGTGAGTTTGAGGATGGGCTTGCCTGTAATCTGGCAGAGCCATACAAGGGCAGAGCGAACCAGTTTGTCAGTCCACTTGCAGGAAGCGACGAGCCAAGGATGCTGGATACGTGTCAGCTTGGCTGCTGCCGAGAGGTCAATGACAACGTGGGCGTTGTTATGTGTCTGTAGGAAAGAGGCTGGAACAGCATCCGTAATCTTGCCCTCAACAGTCTCCTTGATGACATCAGCTTTCTCCTCGCCCCATGCCGTCAGGAATATACTGCGTGAGGAGAGGATCGTGTTGATACCCATTGTGATAGAGCAAGGAGGTACGGTCTCCTGTGAACCGAAGCTCATCTTCATCTCTTCACGTGACGTCTCATCAATGAGGATGAGGCGGGAGGTGGAGGTCAGACTGGAGCCTGGCTCGTTGGTGGCAATGTTCCCCATGCGGCCGATACCCAGAAGAATGACATCCAGGCCCCCTAAGTCCTTTATATGCTTCTCATAAAGCCGGCAATGCTCCTGCACGGCATCCTGACTGATGGTACCATCGGGGGTATATATGTTTTGGGCCTCAATGTCAATATGGTCTAAGAAACGCTCCTTCAGCTGGTTGATGCTGCGGTTCACGTTCTCCACGTTCAGTGGGAAGTATTCATAGGCATTGAAGACAACAACATTCCTGAAGCTGATTTTTCCTGCCTGATGCCGCTTGATGAGTTCCTGGAAGATAGGGGTGAGGGAAGATCCTGAGCCAATGCCCATGACGTAGGTCTTTCCCTCTTGCTGTTTTTGCTTTATATCAGCCTCTATCTGGTCGGCAATATTGATAGTTCCTTCCTCGATTGTGGGGAAGATGTCGGTTGGAACCTTCTCGAAACGGGTGATTTCAGATCGGTCCACGGCTGTAGCCGGCCGGTAAAACTCCTCAGGTATCTGGTTGAGTACGATTTGTGAGCTTAAATTCAGTTTCATTACAGATTCTCCTTCTCAATATCTTTAAAGTATTTGTAAGTCTCGACGGTGAGCTTATCGGTTGCGGCCTCGTCACAGACGATGATGCCATGCTCATGCATCTGCAGGGCACTGATAGTCCACTTCTGTGTGATTCCACCCTCGACTGCGGCACGCAGTGCCTCAGCCTTATGATGGCCATTGGCGAGGATCAGCACCTCCTTGGCATCCATGACAGTGCCTACACCCACAGTCAGTGCGTGGGCAGGTACTTTCTCAGGGTCATTGTCGAAGAAGCGGGAGTTGGCTATGCGGGTATCAGATGTCAGCGTCTTGACACGTGTGCGGGAGCGGAGTGATGAGCCTGGCTCATTGAAGGCGATATGTCCGTCAGGGCCTATGCCGCCCAGGAACAGGTCAATGCCGCCAGCCTCAAGGATCATCTCCTCATAGTGCTGGCACTCGGCCTGTAGATTCTCTGCGTTTCCGTTCAATATGTGGATATTCTCCTTCGGGCAGTCAATATGGTTGAAGAGATGTTCAGCCATGAAAGAGTGGTAGCTCTGTGGGTGAGACTCCGGCAGGCCCACATACTCGTCCATGTTGAAGGTGACTACGTTCTTGAAGCTTACCCTTCCCTCTTTGCAGGCCTTTACCAGCTCGGCATACATACCCTCTGGCGAAGATCCTGTAGGCAGGCCTAAGACGAATGGCTTTGGCTGATTCTTGGCAGCGTTGATGCGGTCGATGACGTAGTTGGCAGCCCATTTGGACAACTGCTCGTAGTTGGCTTCTATGATTAATCTCATAATCTTTGGTTTTAATTATTTATGTTTTGGTTGTTTTGATTTATTTTATTCTCTGCTCTTTGGTACGTTGCTGAGTTTTCATCTTCCATCGTCTAAGCTCCTGTCATCTTGCCTTTTGGCGGAGTCGGTATAAGTGAAGGGCACGAACCATGTTATCAGCAATGCAGGGATGGTGCATAGCAACACAAAGAGAAAGAAGTGACGGTAGCCTAACATGTCGCTGACGTAGCCGCTCATCATGCCTGGCAGCATGACTCCAAGGTTCATGATGCCGCTGGCAAAGGCATAGTGTGCCATTTGGTGCTTGCCTGGTGCCACCTGCTGCATCATGAAGAGTGACAGACCGACAAAGCCGAAACCGTAGCCGAAGTACTCCATGACGATGCCACCGCCAATCAGCCAAAGACTCTCTGGCTGGTAGAGGGCGAGGAGTGTATAGGCAATGAAGGGGACATTGAACACCAATGCGAGTGAGAACAGGCTTCTCTGCAATCCCCGCCAGGCAATGTAATAGCCGGCAAGGATGGAACCCAGGACGAATGAGGCTGCCCCGAAAGTGCCATAACACAGGCCTATCTCCTGCTCATTCAGTCCTAACCCCTGCTCGGCACGTGGTGCCTTGAGGAAGAGTGGGACAATCTTCATCACGAAACCCTCGGCGAAACGGTAGAGGATGATGAAGCATATATAGTAGACGATGTGGCGTTTGTTGAAGAAATCAAGGAACACCTCCAGCAGTTCGTGCAGGGAGTCGTGGAGTGACTTGGGCTTATTGACGGTCTCTTCCTTGGGGCTGGGCAACATGAGGTAATGGTAGATGCCAACCGATACCATGACGGCCGCAATGATGAGCATGATAAACATCCATGCCTTGCTGACACCAAACATCTTGATAAATGTGCCGGCAAGGTAGACAAGTCCGCCTGTAGCGGCAATCTTGGCGATGTTGTAGAAAGCCCCCTGCCAGCCAATCCAGCGTGCCTGCTCCTCATTGGAGAGAACGGACATGTAAGTCCCGTCAGCAGCAATGTCATGTGTGGCACCGCTCAGGGCGATGACCGCCATCATGGCTATGGTGATGCCGAAGAAAGAAGGGAGATGGAGAGCAAAGGCTACCAGTGCAAAGAGGATGCCTGTGAGCATCTGGGTGAGGACCACAAAGAACTTCTTGGTCTTGTAAATCTCTAAGAACGGACTCCATAATGGTTTCAGCGTCCAGGGAATCATGATGAGGGAAGTCCAGAAAGCAATCTGCCTGTCAGATACTCCCAGCCCCTTGTACATCAGCGCACTGACCATGTTGAGTACAACGAAAGGCATACCCATGGCGAAGTACAGCGTGGGCACCCACGTGGCAGGACTGTACGGCTTTCGGTTTGTTGGTGTTCTCATTGTCTGGTTTCTTGATTTTTAGATTCCCTTTTCATTTAGATTTCTATGAGAATAACAGCCAACAGCTGTCATTTACTTATATTCGGACAGGTATTTAACTTTAATTTACCAATCCCCGCCGGGCATGGCATCATCGGGTAGGTGTCTTCCTTATTTTAATATATAAAGAACGTCTTGCGGCCCCTTTTATTACTCTTGTATTTGGTTTTTCCACACGAAATGCCTACTTTTGTCACGTATAATCATATTATTGACCTACAAACGAAATCTGATCAATGCTGTTCAGTCCATATCATCAACTTTTCAAGGCTGCGCTTTGCGCTTGTACAGTGTTTTCTCCCTCTTTCCTGGCATCAGTCCATGCGCAGGACAAGAACTTCGTTGCCATCAGTGCTTCTGACTCCCTGTCTGACATTGTCAGGAAGGCAGCCCATGTTGTTCCGTCCCCTCGGCAGTTCAACTGGCAACGGCAGGAACTGACGGCCTTCCTCCACTTTGGTGTCAACACGTTCACTGACAGGGAATGGGGTGACGGTACAGAACCGGAGACGGTCTTCAATCCGACGGCACTTGATGCTGACCAGTGGATTCGTGAGCTGAAGGCTGCCGGGTTCAAGTGCGCTATCCTTACCTGTAAGCATCATGATGGCTTCTGTCTTTGGCCGTCTGCCTACACGGAGCATAGTGTGAGGCGGTCGCCGTGGAAGAATGGGATGGGGGATGTCGTACGGGAGGTGAGTGATGCGTGCCAGCGACATGGCATGTCATTCGGAGTGTATCTCTCGCCCTGGGACAGGAACTCACAGCTGTACGGTACTGATGCTTATAATGATTATTTTGTCAGTCAACTTACCGAACTGCTAACCCAGTATGGAAAGGTAAGCGAGGTCTGGTTTGACGGTGCCTGCGGTGAGGGCCCTAATGGCAAGAAACAGGTGTACGATTTTGTACGCTGGTATGAGGTTATCCGCCGACTGCAGCCTGATGCGGTGATAGCTGTCATGGGGCCTGACGTACGCTGGGTGGGAACGGAGACAGGCCGGGGAAGGGAAATGGAATGGAGTGTTGTGCCGAAGGATAATCTTGACCAGGATGCCATAGCCCAGAATTCTCAGAAGGAAGTGCTGACACAGCCTGTTGGCGACATGATGGGGCATGACCTTGGCAGCCGGACGGTGATAGAGAAGGCGAAGGCACTCGTGTGGTATCCTGCGGAGATTGATGTCTCCATCCGCCCGGGCTGGTTCTATCATGAACAGGAGAACAGCAAGGTGAAGGCCCCCAGGGAATTGATGGATATCTATTTCTCCTCTGTGGGAATGAATGGTGTGTTGCTGCTGAACGTGCCTCCCGACAAGGAGGGGAGGCTCTCGGCTGCAGATGTGGAAAGCCTGCGCGGTTTCCGTCAGCTGTATGATGCCACTTTTGCTTCCAATCTTCTGGCTGGTGCCAGTGTACGGTGCGGTGCGTCTTCTGGGAAATTTCTGGTGGATGGAGATTACGACACATCTATCAGTCCGGTGATGCAGGATGGCAAGGCCGTATTTTATTTTAAGCTTAAACGTCAGGCGACTTTCAATGTGCTGTCAGTGCAGGAGGACATTAGGAAGGGGCAACGTGTTGAGCAGTTCTTCCTGGAGGTGAAGGGAGAGGATGGCCGATGGAGGAAAGTGGCCGAGGGAAGTACTGTTGGCTATAAACGGCTGCTGAAATTTCCCATGCTGACGGCACGAGAGGTGCGGCTGACCATCCTGCAAAGCCGTGATGTTCCTGCTGTTGCTGAAGTCGGCTTGTATGCCTTGCAAGAGTAGCTCCATGTTTTCGGTACTGATAGGGCATATTTGAGCCAGTACTTTAGCTGTGGTATTTGAATACTTAAGCTGCAATACTTGACTACTTCACGTGAAGTATTCTACAGCTGCTGCCAGCTGGTTGTGCGTGCGCCATGTAACGGGTTGCCATGTGCCTGTTCACTGGAAGAGGGGTTGAGGTAGGAGTGTTCTCTGTGGTTGGATTTATATGAGACGATTTACCCCCTCATCAGCCTATTGGCCAATGAGGGGGTAAATGCAGTTCCACGGGGGAAGTTGACATGTCTTGCTTCCCATCCTTTGAAGTGGATGGGGAAGACTGTTACTTGGCGCAGCTGCAGCCAGTCCAGGGTTTCAGTTCCTTGAAGAAGTCATGCCCCTTGTCATCAACGAGGATGAAGGCAGGGAAGTTCTCAACGGTGATTTTCCAAATAGCTTCCATGCCCAATTCTGGGTACTCTACGCATTCGATGTTCTTGATGCTGCTCTGTGAGAGAACTGCTGCCACACCTCCGATGGTGCCGAGGTAGAAGCCACCATGCTTCTTGCAGGCATCGGTGACAACCTGTGTACGGTTGCCCTTGGCTATCATCACGAGTGAGCCACCATGTTCCTGGAACTCGTCAACGTATGGATCCATGCGGTTGGCTGTGGTCGGTCCCATTGAGCCGCAAGGATAGCCTTCTGGTGTCTTGGCAGGTCCGGCATAGAGGATAGGATGGTTCTTGAAATAGTCAGGTAGGTCCTCGCCTGCATCCAGACGGGCCTTCAGTTTGGCGTGAGCGATGTCACGGGCAACGATAATGGTTCCCTTGAGGTTGACACGGGTTGAGACAGGGTATTTTGTCAGCTCGGCACGGACAGCGTCTATACCCTTGTCGAGGTCAATTTCAATACCTTTTGTTCCCTCGCCAGGTTTGCTGTACTCTTCAGGAATCAGCTCGCCAGGATTGGTGTCCATCTTCTCCAGCCAGATACCGTCCTTGTTGATTTTAGCCTTGATGTTACGGTCAGCAGAACAGCTGACCCCCATGCCGATAGGACAGCTTGCGCCGTGGCGTGGCAGTCGGATGACGCGGATGTCATGGGCAAGGTATTTACCACCGAACTGTGCGCCCAACCCAATCTTGTGTGCTTCTTCGAGCAGCTTCTCCTCAAGGTCGATGTCACGGAAGGCACGGCCAGTCTCGTCACCGGTTGTCGGCAGATTGTCATAGTACTTGATGCTGCCGAGCTTCACGGTGAGAAGGTTTTTCTCGGCTGATGTTCCGCCAACGACGAAGCAGATGTGGTAAGGAGGACAGGCCGCCGTGCCAAGGCTCTTCATTTTCTCAACGAGGAATGGGATGAGCGTGCCTTCATTCTGAATGGTAGCCTTGGTCATGGGGTAGAAGTAGGTCTTGTTGGCAGAGCCTCCGCCTTTTGCCACCATGACGAAACGGTACTCGGCACCCTCAACGGCCTCGATGTCAATCTGGGCCGGGAGGTTGCACTTTGTGTTCACCTCGTCATACATGGTCAGCGGAGCGTTCTGTGAGTAGCGCAGATTCTCCTCGGTGAAGGCATTGAAGACACCACGTGAGAGTGCTTCCTCATCCTCAAAGCCTGTCCATACCTGTTGCCCCTTCTCGCCGTGGATGATGGCCGTACCTGTATCCTGGCAGAATGGCAGTACACCCTTGACTGCTGTCTCGGCATTACGGAGGAACTGGAGTGCGACATATTTGTCGTTCTCAGAAGCCTCTGGGTCGGTCAGGATCTTTGCTACTTGCTCATTGTGCGCACGGCGGAGTGTGAACTCACAGTCGTGGAAGGCCTCCTGTGCGAGCAAGGTGAGTGCCTCCTTGCTGACTTTCAGCATTTCTTTACCTTCAAACTCACCAACGCTGATTCCTTCTTTTGAAACCAGTCTGTACTCGGTGTCGTCCTTGCCCGTCTGGAACATTGGGGCATATTTGAATTCAGCCATAATGTTTGTACCCGTGCCCTGTGTGATGCAGGACTATCCGGGATTTTGTTTAATTGTTTTGATATTATGTTTTTGTATCTGTCTGCTTTTAGTATCCGAAGATCTCCTCTGTGCTGACTCTCGTTATCGGTGCAATCTTCTCCAGGGCCTTCAGGTCCAGCTCCTTCTCATTGCCAAGGATGATGTACTTGAATGGCTTGTGGGCGATGTTTGCCTTCTCGAAGCTGACGAGGTCCTGCAATCGGATGGAGGGAAGTGACTTGTAGATCTTCTCGTTGAGACTATAGTCGAGCCCAAGCTTCTTTGCCGCCATGTAGGAGGTAAGGATAGAAAACTTCGTTGTCCGTTCGGTTGCAAGGCTCTTCATGAGACTCTGTTTGGCCAAATCAAAGCCTGCTTGCCGTTCGGGGACATTGTTGATGAGGTTGTTGAACTCATGGATACAGTCCATCATCTTATCATTCTGCGTGATGATGAGCGTGTTGAAGTTCTCACGGTCAGTCTTCCTGTAGGGCTGGTTATAGTGCGCACGGGCTGAGTAGGCAAGTCCTCTGGCCTCTCTCAGTTCCTGGAAGACAATCGCGTTCATACCGCCACCGAAGTATTCATTGAAGAGGGCGATGACTGGGGCTTCGTCAGCAGTCCATTCCTTGTTCTCATTGTGGAATTGCACCATATATATGTTCTTCGCATCGTATGGTGCAATCAACACCTCATTCTGTTCTGTAGACTGCGCCACATAGCGGAGAGATGCCTGTTGGGGGACAAAGTGCTTGGGTGTCTTGATGTTCTTGCTCACCAGTCTGTCGAGGGCCTTCAGCTCCATCGGCCCGTAGTAGAGAATAGTCATCTTGCTGTTCAGCAGGCTCCTTACCATTTCAAGAAGCTCCTCCGGATCCATTCCTCTGAGCTTCTCGGCACTCGGAATGTTGCGTGTAGCGTTGTATTTGCCATATATTCCGTAGTTCAGCAAAGCATTGAAGTTCTCGCGCTGGTTGGCTTTGCTGTCGTTCCTGCTTTTGATGACCAGGTCGATATATTTGCTGTAGGCTTCCTTGTCGGCTTTTGCATGTTCGATAATGTTGGTCAGCAAAGTCAAAGCCTGTGGGAGATTCTCATTCAGCCCCTGAAGGCTGATGGTGGTCTCATCGTCAGTCTGGTAAATGCTGTAGTCGCAGGCCAGTTTGTAGAACTGCTGCTTGATTTGCCCGTTGCTTAGCTTGTCGGTTCCGAGATAGCCTAAGTAGTCAGCAGCATAGCTCAGTTCTGGATTGTCCTCTGTACCAGTGGGAATGATGAGGCGCAGGTTGAAGAGATCATCGGCTGTGTTCTGCCTGTACAGTAAGGGTACCCCTCTCTTTGTAGCAGTCTCAGTCATGTCCTTTCTGTAATCAACAAACTGTGGCTGGATGGGTTCCGGCTCTGTATTCACCACCTCCTGGAGGAAAGCACTGTGTTTGTCATTATTCGTGGGAATCGGCGTAATTGAAGGTTTTTCGACTTTCTTAATGGTAGAGTCGATTCCTTGCTCTTTGTAGACGCAGATGAAATTGTCACGGAAGAATCTTTTAGCGAAGTTTACGATGTTGTCCTTGGTCAGTCTTGACAACCTGTCAAGTCTCTCTGTGACCTGCTTCCAGTCTTTATGGTTGATAAAGGCATCAACGAACATGTTTGCCCTGAACTCGTTGTTGTCCAGCTGGGTATAGAAGTCACGCTTGTAGTTGTTGATAACTGATGGCAGCAGGTCATCAGAGAAGTGTCCCTGCTTCAGTTCCTCAATTTGGGCAAGCAGCAGATCACGCACCTCCTTCAAGGTTTGTCCTTCCTTCGGCACTCCGTAGAGGAAGAAACCGGAGTAATCGTTCATCTGGTCATAACTGTCATCAGCATTGAGCAACAGCATCTTCTGTGTCAGATTAAGGTCAAAGAGTCCGGCCTTGCCGTTACAGAGCATTTGATTGATGACATCCAGCGTGTCTCCTTGAAGAGTGTTTGCCGCCTCTGCTCTCCAACCGATATACACCATTGGTGTCTCCTGGCCGACAACAGTGGTGTCAACTGATGCCGTCAGGGGCGCCAGGGGTGCATATTGCGGAACTTGCAGGTCAGGGCTCTCTTTCCATCCTCCGAAGTATTTGTCAATGACGGCCACAGTCTGATCTGGGGAGAGGTCGCCCGAAAGGCAGATTGCTACATTATTTGGCACATAATATTGCTTGAAATAATTCTTAATATTAGTGATGGAAGGGTTCTTGAGATGCTCACCAAGCCCAATGGTTGTCTGTGTCCCATACGGATGATTGGGGAACATCTTTGCCATGCCTGCGGCAAAGAGTTTCCTTGCATCGTTTGCCAACCCAATGTTATACTCTTCGTAAACAGCTTCCAGCTCAGTATGGAAGCCACGTATGACCATGTTCTGGAAACGGTCAGCCTGCACCTTCGCCCATGTGTCGAGTTCGTTGGCTGGGATGTTTTCCTCATAGCAGGTGACGTCGTTGGACGTATAGGCATTGGAGCCCTCGCTGCCAATGGCTGTCATCATCTTGTCATACTCGTTGGGGATATTGTAGCGGGCTGCCAACTGTGAGATGGAGTCAATCTGATGATACCATGTCTTGCGTGCCAGGGGATCTGTAATATGCCGATATTGCTCAAAGCGGCTCTCTATGGAATCGAGGTAAGGACGCTCGGCCTCCAGGTCAGATGTGCCGAAGTGGGTTGTACCCTTGAACATCAGATGTTCCAAGTAATGTGCCAGACCTGTTGTCTCCTTCGGGTCATTGCGTGATCCTGTGCGTACGGCGATGTAAGTCTGTATGCGTGGTTTTTCCTTATTGACGGTCAGGTAAATCTTCAGACCGTTTCGCAAGGTATAGATACGGCTCTGCATGGGATCGTTTTCCACGCTCTCATAGCTGTAATGTTGCGCCTGTATAGACAGTGAACCTAATAAGAACAGCATCCACAGGCAAATTACCTTCAATGGGTAATAGGTAAGGAATGGTCTTTCCATCAGTCTTTTGTTTCAGCCTTGTTATAATATCATGTACCTTAATTCTCGAAGTCTGTCTCATGGTCAAGGCTGTTGACGAAGGTATCCAATACCTCCCTGTCGACATCGCCCATCTCGTATTCCTTCTCAGCATCCTTGCGAATCTCGGCAATCCATGCGCGGCGTGCCTCTATGTAGTCCTGCTTGATGCGTTCGTCATCGGCTTCGGTTATTTCCTTTATGCCGTAATATTCAAGAATAAGCCTGTAAGTCCATGCCCACTGGTAGACTCGGTAATTGTCATTGATCTCACAGAAGCGCTCCACCACCTCCTGGATGGTCTCCAGCGTCCCGTTCTTTATATCGTCAATGAGGCGTTGCTCCTCAGTAGCAGGGAGAAGCAGGCCTGACAGGTCGTTCCACTTCCCAAGTCCAGTCTCAGTTTCCGGCTTTCCGAAGAAGCCCCACTTGTGTGCCCGCTTCAATACTGCACCCATGTAGATGCGTAGGGCAATGTCGTAATACTTGATGCCCTTGCGCAGACTGGTAGCATTGATGACATACTCGTGATAGTTGTAGGATGAGACGTTGTCGCCGCTGGCTTGTCGGAGATTCTCCAGGATTTTCTTACCACGCAATATCTCGCCCACGGAGAAAGGCGAGAGCCAGTCGAAGTTGACGATGCTTTTCTGTGAGTTTTGAGGACGCATGTCACGTTTGGGCCACTTCCGGATGTCGCGGTAGAGTCCCACGGTGGTGATGTTGCGTCCAGGGACAAGAAACATCTTGTCGGCTTCAGCTATCAGATAGGAGAATGGTAATGCGGTAGTATTGGGATGGTGCATCAGCTTGCCGAAGCAGACGGAGAAGGTACCGATGGTTGCCGGCATGAGAAGATAGCTTCCGCTGGCAGTCTTGGTGCCTCGTTCGAGGATTCCCCAGTGCATGGGTCCCATCTTGTAGGCATGGTTGGAGAAGTTGGTGCCTGAACCGGCATTGTAGAAGGAGAACATGCCGCCGATGAGCAATGAACTCTTATGGTGTGAGGCACAGAAAGGTCCGCAGAAAGCGGCGCATGCTTCACCGTTCGCCATGAACGAGTTGGCGAAGAACACGCTCTGTGAGGCCGTGAAGCCGTTGGCAATCTGACAAGCCTCGCCCACAAAGCAGTCCTGCATCTTCACACTGTTGATGATGCTGGAGCCATCAGAGATGATGGAGTTCTCGCAGATGACACCTGTGCCGATGTAGACGCTGGCATTCTCTGAGCTGAGGATGGTGCAGTCGCTCAGTCGGCTTGCGCCTGAGATTTCACAGTCGTCCTGTATGACGGTATTGGTTATCTCCCTGGTATTGACAATTTTCACGTGGTCTCCAATCGTTCCCCGGTCTGGATTGGTACGGGCTATCTCCTCAGATATGAGCCGGCGGATAGCGTTCTTGAGGTCTTTGTCGCCAAAATGCTTCACCATAAATGCGGCGAACTGACTGTTAAGGTCATGAAAGAGGATGACGTTCCCATCGCCCACCTCATTGAGAACAGATATGAGGTTGCCCTCGCCGAAGGATGTTCCTTCGGTTGTTTCCATGACTGATATGTTGGATATGAGACAGTCGTTGCCAATGGTGTAATTGTTGATATAGTTCCCGACTTTCTCTATCAGGCAGTCATCACCCACGGTGACGTTGCGTAGGGTGGCATCATTGATTCCGGAATGTTTCACGAAACCTGGCGCAATCTCCACATTCTTTTGGAAACTGCCTAACTGTATGTCACCATAGAACATGACACGGTGGAAGTATTTCGGTTGGAATCCTTCTTCAGCCACTTCCACTCGACTCCAGTCTTCAGACCAGCAGCTGTTTTTCTCCAGTGTCTCTATCTCCTCAAAAGTCAGGGAACGATATTGCATATTCTGTTGATAGTTTGTTGTTTCTTCTTTTACCTTGTTTGTTTTGTCAGCTGTGTCGGGCTGTGCTGGCTTGATCTCCAGAGCTATCCGTTCTGGTAGCGTTATTCCTCAATAGTATAGAGGAAATCGTTGTAAGGATACTTCTGTACGTGCAACTCACGCACCCTCTTGTAGAGAATATCCCTGAACTCGTCAATATTCTCCTTTTGTTTGGCCGAGATAAAGAGACAGTTGTCATGTTCCTTTGCCATCCAGGTGTTTCTCAGTTCCTCCAGGGTAATGTTTTCCTTGGTGGGTGGGGTGAGGTCGTCTTCCTCTTTCTCCACCCAGTGGTAGTTGTCTATCTTGTTGAAGATGATCATTGAAGGTTTCTCGCCACACCCCAGCTCGGCTAATGTCTGGTTGACAACCTGTATCTGTTCCTCGAAGTCAGGGTGGGAGATGTCGACAACATGCAACAGCAGGTCAGCCTCACGTACCTCATCAAGGGTTGACTTGAATGAGTCTACCAGGTCGGTAGGCAACTTGCGGATGAAGCCTACGGTATCGGCCAGCAGGAAGGGCAGGTTCTCGACAACCACCTTGCGCACTGTGGTGTCAAGTGTGGCGAAGAGCTTGTTTTCAGCGAACACCTCGCTTTTGGCAAGGAGGTTCATGATAGTGGACTTGCCAACATTGGTATAGCCCACAAGTGCCACACGGATAAGCCGCCCACGGTTTTTCCGCTGGGTGGTCTTCTGTTTGTCAATCTCAGCGAGACGCTGTTTCAACAACGACATGCGCTGGAGAATGATACGGCGGTCCATCTCCAGCTGGGTCTCGCCCGGGCCTCGCAGACCTACTGATCCTTTTCCCCCACCAGAGCCGGAGCCTCCGCCTTGTCGCTCCAAGTGGGTCCATAAGCGTTGCAGACGGGGAAGCATGTAGCGGTATTGCGCCAGCTCCACTTGTGTCTTGGCATTGGCAGTCTGGGCACGCATGGCGAATATATCGAGAATGAGGGAAGTTCGGTCGAGGATCTTCACGCCAAGTTCCTGCTCGATATTGCGCATCTGCTTGGCTGACAGTTCATCATCAAAGATGACCATACCGATGGGATCATCCTCATCATCCTTTTGTTTGATATAGTCTCTTATCTCTTCAAGTTTTCCTTTACCTACATAGGTAATGGCACTTGGACCGTTCACACGTTGCGTGAACCGTTTTACGGTCACGGCTCCGGCAGTGTCGGCGAGAAACTCCAGCTCGTCAAGATATTCCTTTGTCTTGGCTTCGTCCTGTTCCTTGGTTATCAGGCCAACGAGGATGGCTGTCTCTGCCTTGACTTCTGATATGATAAATTCTTTCATCCAGTTCCTTTTCTGTTATTGCTTGCGTTGAACAGTGCGGGCATGAGTGGTAGTCCCTGTGTACAGCCACGGTGCCGCATGGCAAAGGTAATGATAAATTCTGGAAAAATCCAATCATTCTCCCCGTTTTTATATACTTCCCTTTCTGATTTTCTCATTAGTCCCATTGTTAGGCAGAGCCTCTCTCCCTGGTGTCATTCTTGGTGTCTGTGATTAATGCCCCTGGCAGTGAGCCAGCAAGTTGCTTTTATGATTTTGAGGGTGGAACGAACGGAGAACAGTGCGGGGGCAGCTGCTCTGTATATGCAATGCCCCCGCACCATTATCTCAGGATTATGTTTTGCGGAGATTTCTTTATATAAGTGTCCTGAAGCTTCTTGACTGCTAATCGGTTGAGATTTATTGGATGTTCCAAAGTGTTATGACGGTGTTAACCGGTACACTCTCGACCTTTGTCTCTATATCATCGGGCAGATTGCAGAAGAAGTCGATGCCTGTAAGTTCCTCTAACCTGTCGATATTGACGACGTAGGGTTTGAGAGAGGAGGCTTGGTTGTTCTCATGCCTGAACCAGAATCCAATAGCTTTGTATTGCCAGTCGCCTTGTCCTCTCACTTTATATTTGAGTAATGCGGTAGAGAAGAAATAGCCCGGGACTATGAATTTGTCCCTTCGGTATTCCTTTATCATTTTAGGATTGTCAATAGTTCCGCCACGGCAGACAAAAAGGGTGTCTGTGGATCCAATGCTGATGAAGTTTCTCATCCTGTTCTCCATAGTCAGCCAAATTCCACCACCTTTGGCACTGCCGTTGAATGCTTTGAGTTGTGGCTGCATGTTGCTGAGGTAGAAAGTTTGGTCATTGGCTTCTCTTGTGTTCAATCTGTCAGCTGACGGGCATAGATGTCCGTGGTCATATCCCGTGCCAGTATAGTGGTCGGTTTCGTAATACCCTGCTATGGGGAACATTGGGTCAATAGGGTAGAGATTGGGACTGTCGTATGTTTTCCGGGCTACATTGTTCTGTCTGTTGCTGGAGTACAGTTGGTAGCAGGTCCAGCGATTCGATTTCAGCTCGGCATCCCATTCCACGCTGTAGTTTACTTCACCATTGTTCAGCTTATGCGTGATGATGACGCTCTTTCCGCCTTTCAGTTTTGGGAACTCCAGCCGATGGGTGGCATATTGTGCTTCCTTGAGGTTGGAGTTTTTGTTGTTGGTCAGTTCCTCTTTCTGCCCCGTTTTGCTGTTATTGTCGTTATCGTCTCCGCAGGAGGTCATCGCCGTGAAGGCAAGGAAAGAAAGGAAGAGGGCCGTGATAGATAGTCTTTTAGTGTTCATTTCCCTGAAATTAAAGCAAAAGTGCAGGCAAACGTATATGCAACTACGTCTGTCCGCACTTTATGTATTGATATTGAAGGGTATTGATCGATTACTTCTTCAGCTTACCGTAACGGCTCATGAAGCGGTCAACACGACCTGCTGTATCAACAAGCTTGCTCTTACCTGTGTAGAATGGGTGAGAGGTACTTGAGATTTCGACTTTTACCACTGGGTAAGTTTCGCCCTCAAACTCTACAGTCTCTGAAGTCTTGCATGTAGACCTTGAAAGGAACATATCGCCGTTGGACATATCCTTGAATACGACGGGGCGATAGTTTTCTGGATGAATACCTTGTTTCATTTTTACTTTTATCTGTTTGTTAATAATGTGCTTTGCCGTTGTCCATTCCTCTACGAGGGCGCGGACACTTAACAGGGTGCAAAATTACGAATAATTCTGCACCCTGCCAAATATTTCAGATGTTTTTTACTTTACTGTAACGTTCTTTACCTCCCAGGTACCTGCTGCATCTGCGGAGCTGGTGTATAGGAAGGCAATGTAGACGGTCGGCTTGCCTGCGTATGCAGATAGGTCACAAGTAGCATCTACGAAGTTCCATGAACTTCCGTCTGGATAGGATGAGACGGTGAGGTCAGTCCATGTTGTGCCGTCAGTTGACACCTGTACCTTATAGTCATTGGCAACAGTTCCAAAGTGTTTGCCAGTATGCTGGAAAGACAGTGTGGCAGTACTCTTGCCTGCAAGGCTGAAGGCTGGAGATACGAGACGGCTCTGAGTGGCGTATTTGATATTGTCTTTAAAGGCGGACGCTTTCATGTATCCCTTGGCTGCGTCAAGCTTCCAAATGAATGTCAGGCCCTCAGGGAGTGTGACATCGGCAATGGTGAAGTTGTCCATTGTGGTTGCAAATGTTGCAGAAAGTACAACAGAACCAGTCTGCTCACCAGCAGCACCTGCTGTGATAGAGATGATCTTGCTGCTCTTGTCCATTTCCATAGTTGTCTCGCCAGCCTTGTTCGTATAGGCTTTCAAGATTCCCTTAACAACCACCGTCTGACCAGCCTTCAAGTCTTCCTTGGCGGCGAAGTCTGCACCGTCCTTGCCCTTGCCGGAGTAAATCTGCAGGGCTTTGTCGGTACCGTTGTCAGAGATATAGTAGGTGATACTCTTGTAGTCAGCGTTGTAAGAGGCTACCTCAGAGATGATGCCCTTGACATAAGCCTCGCCTGCAAGTGCCTTACCGCCATTGTCTTTTATTTTCTGAATGGCCTGGGCAACCGTCCACGCTGTGGCTTCAGTGTTCAGTTCTGCAGCAGTCTCGCTTCCACCCTTCTCGCCATTGAGGGAGTAGATATAGTTGCCTTGTGTGAACTCCTTGGTGCCGTTGAAGTTGACAAGCTTACCATAAACGACAACCTTGTCGCCAGCCTTAATCTGGTCCTTAGAGGTGAAGTGCTTGTTGCCGAGGGCATAGCCACGGTAAACGGTCAGCTGCCCTGTGCTCTTGCCATCGTCCGATATGTAATAGGTGGCATTACCATAGTTGCCATCATCTACTTCCTTTATGCTGACTATTGTTCCGGCAACGTAGACCTCCTTGTCGAGATTCTCGCCAGCTGTGATATAGTTCATCGCAGCAGCCACGTTGAATGGGTCAGCCTCAGTGCCTGTACCCTTAGGCTCAGCCGCAGCACCGGGGTTAGGGGTAGTGCCATTGTCCTCGAATGTCATGTTGTAAGGCATTGGGACATCCTCGCAACTCGTGAAAGCAAAGGCGGTCATAGCCAGTGCCATCATGGAATAAATGATCTTTTTCATATCTTGTTTTGTTTTTATTCTTGGTTTTTGGTTACTTGATGGATATAATCTTGTTTTTGGCATCAACCTCGGGTGTGCCGTTATAGAGCTTCAGCTTACCAAGGATGACAACCTTCTGCCCAACCTTGATCTGGTCAGCTGCGGTGAACTTGGCGCCGTCCAGGTAATTTCCGCGGAACACCATGAGCTGCGTGTCAGTTTTTCCATCATTGGAAAGGTAATACTGTGCATTGCCGTAACTCAATGATACCTCATCAATCTGTGAGATGATGCCAGCGATGTAATACTCTGTGGCATCAGCCTTTCCGGAATTGGCATAGGCAAGGGCGCGGGTTATATCCAAAGGATTGGCCTGGGTGCCATCGCCGGTACCTGGCAGACCAGCGAATGGGTCTACTTTTCCAGCTGGCTGTACATCGTCGAGTGTGCGGATGATGATTTCCCACTGGTTATTGAAACGTTTGAAGATACCGGTTATATTAACCTTGCCGGTTGGTATCCGGGAGTTGGCAAAGTCAGCAAAATTGCTGTTATAGACAATTACCGTCTTGCTGTCCTGCTCGTTGAGCGTCCAGCTGACGCTTCCCGCACCACCATTTGCATTGGCGTATGTCGTATCAACACCTGCGGCATTGCTGCTCTTGAAGCTGACATTCCGGATGATTCCCAGTTTGCCACCGTCCTGGTTGATGTCCCAAGTGGTGGCATTGGAACCAACGGCGAACTCCGTGGGTTCAACCTTGTTGCCGGTTGAGAGAATCTTGTAGTGCTGGTCCCATGTGGCACGGCTCATGCGTCCCACATAGGTCGCACCGTTCTTGTTGGTCGTAGGCACACCTATCTCGGCCTGCTTGCCGTAGTTGCCTATGTAAAGGTCTTTCAGGCTGACCAGTACTTGTGTCCCTACAGGCAGATAGCCATAGATACCTCCTTGTGCAACAGCAGCGATGATTGCCCCCGTCTCGTCCTGAAGGGCAATCTCCTGGTAGATGTTGCCTTGCACGTCAGTACTGGTGACAATGCCCTTTATCTTTATGTCCTCCTTTACCTGTGCATAGCTGTTGCCGTCACGATAGTCAGTCGAGATGTAGCTTGCATAGTTGTTCTTCAGCTGGGCAATGGAAATGACGTTTGTCTCCTCCAGTCCGTTGTTGCCATAAGGAGCTGGGGCGGTCTCGTCAGTGCCTGCATAGCTGTCGCCCATACAGGAGGCAAAGAGCCCACATACGGCTGCCATCATAAAATATTTCAGATTCTTCATAATCTTTCCTGTTCTTTATTTAGAATTTATAGGCTACGTTGAGCATACCGTTGATACCGTTCACATAATATTTCTTCGGTTCAAAATGATAGGCGCGTGCTGTTGTCTCTCCTGTGGTCTTGTTGATGGTGTAGGAGCTTCTGCTCAGCTCGTAACCTCCACTGACCATTTTCTGGTTGTTCAGTAGGTTGGTAATCATCAGATTGATCGAGAGACTGCCGTGACGCAGGTAGATGCTCTTGCCGATGGAGGCATCAAGCATGAAACCGCCGTTTCCTTCCGGCTGTGCGTATGGGGTGTAGTTGCCCTCAGCATCCATGCCGCCGTACGTGGTTCCCATTGTCCTCAATGTGGCTCCGTAACGGAGGCTTGGAGCGTAGGAGAGATAGATGCGGTCATAGTAGTTTCCTTTCAGATCAATATACCATCCACCCTGATGGAAGCTGAGTATGCCACTGTAGGCTGAGAGCGGTGTGCTGGCCTCGTGCATGCCCTTGTTGTAGACTACATCTTTATGATAGGTGTTTTGGGTAGAGTTCATATAGATAACATCTGCATTGTTGATGTTCTCAGCCTCGCTCCATGTTCCGAGCGCCTTGAAGTCGAGGAAGCTGGTCAGCTTGAAGTCAAGTCCCAGCTCTATGCCATAGAAGTTCTTCTTGATGTTGGTCATGCTGACGTATGTGAACGAGTTGGCATCATCAAAGTAGAAGTTCTGCCACTCGGTACCGTGAGTCAGATGGTTGTAGTAGCCACTCAAGTTGGCATGAAGCCAGCTGCCGGAATACTGATAGCTGATTTCACTTGAGAAGATACGTTCATTGCGGAGGTTGACGATGAAATCGTTGTTCATCTCCGGGGATGCAAAGGCCGTGCTTGCGTTAGGGGCGCGATGCTCATAGCCGAGCCCAAGGGAGACGGTGTTGCCCCCACCGATAGTCCATGTGCCGTTGAACTTCATGCCTCCAGAGACGAAGTCGGCATGCTTGCTCTTGCCGAAAGAGTTGTTGGCAAACATACCGTTGCGCATGTGGCCATGACGGTACATGTTGTCGTAACCCAGTTTGGCGGCGATCATATAGTAGAACTTACCGATGGTTTGCGAATAGTTGCTCCACAGCAATCCCCTGCGCACGTTCAGATTGTAGTCGTAACCGAACCTGTCGCCCTCGTAGACAAGGCTTCCCAGCCCTTGGGTTCCCATCGTGTTGAGGTCATACTGCACACGTGGGTCATTGGCTGCGTATGTGCCTATGGCATAAGTGTTCACGTTGTGGAAGCTCTTGGCGCCGAGGAGGTCTTCCATCGTCTGATAGTGGCGGCCAAGATTCTGCCCGAGAGAGAAGCCTATGTTGAGAAGCTTGTCCTTGCCGATGTGGTCAGTGAAGGTGGAGGACAGGGTCGTCATGAAGTTGTCATTGTGCTTGGCCTGTACATAATAGAGTGCATCCTGTCCGTTGACGGCAGCCTGACGGTTGGCATAATAGAGACGGTCCCACTGGATTTGGCGGTTGGCTTTGTTGCCCCACCATGCCACAGCCGTTTTCCAGTCGGCAAAAGCCTGTGAGGTACGGTAGCGGCTGTCGCCCTCGTTCCATACATCGAAGTAGCTGCTTGGCAGGTTCTTCCAGTAATCAGGCTGTGGGTTGTCGCTGTTGTTGTAGTTCAGCTTGGTACTCTTGTACATAGAGTATTTTGCAAAGAGACTGGTAGTCAGCTTCATGTTCTTGTTGATGTCCCAGTCCCAGGTGAGGATGGCTGATGGTGCGAAGTCGTTGACGACACGGCTGTTGCGCTTGTGTCCGTTCTGATAGCCCCAGTATGGGTTGTACTGGTAGTCGTTGGCAAGCCAGTAAGCCTCATCGGTACTGGCCCCCTGTGAGGCACGCTCGGTAGGGTTGCCCCATGTTGAGAGGCTCAGTGAGTGCCCGTTGTTCCATTTCTTCTGTACACCGAAGAAGTAAGATAATGAGTTGTAGAATGTTCCCTCGACATAACCGCGGTTTGCCCATCGGTAGGCAACGCTTGCAGCGATAGCCCATCCCTTGGCATTGAACCCGCTGGCATAATTGTACATGCCTCGGAGGGTGTAGTTGCGGTTGGCGGCAGATAGCGTGATGCGGTGCCCGGCAGCCATCGACCCGGCCCGGAAGTCATAGTTGTTGCTTCCTGCCAGGCCTGTCATTGAGAAGTTGTTGTTCTCGAACGGCAGGGCGAAGTCCACGTTACGGGTCTGCTGGTTGATACCGCCTACCATAGAATAGCGGAACTGTCCCGTCTCCATGTCGTTCATGGGCGTACCATTGATATAGATGTCGTTGTACTTCTGGTTGAGCGCACGGTAACGGAAGCGCATCGGGGAGTAGAGGTATCCGACCTCAGAGGCATACACATTGCTGTTGGAGTTGAGGATGGTGACGTTGTCACTCATGTCGTTGTCCTCACCCAGCTGTGCCTCCGTGAAGGTGAATGCCGATTCGTCCATGGCGTTGGCCGTCTGCTCCTGCTTGCTGGCATCGGTTTGGGTGTTCGTGTTCTGTGCGACCACCATTGCCGAGCTGCAAAGGAGTAAAGCGGCAAGTTTCAGCTTTTTCTGCATAGTTGATTACATTAATATATGTTATACTTTGTCTGCAAAGTAACAAAATATTTTTTTAAAAAGAAAAGTTTTTTGATTAAATTTTCGGTAAACATGCGTAAATCTCAGATTAATTACCGATATTTGCAAGTGCAATACAGCCGCCTGTACAGATAAGGGGGCTTTTCAGACTGTCTGATTACAAACAACAATATCAAATAATAATGAAGAAGCACCTATTTGTCCTTTTGTGTGCCGTTCTTTTCGGCATGTCTGCTTCAGCGCAGAAGAAGTATTCCGTCTATGCAGTTGGATTCTACAACCAGGAGAATCTTTTCGATTGCCTACATGATGAGGGAAAGAATGATTATGACTTCACACCCAATGGCAGCTACCATTGGAACGAGATGAAATACACCCATAAACTTCATAATATGGCTACAGTCCTCTCTGAGATGGGTACGGATGTGCTGCCGAATGTTGGCTGTGCGCTTATCGGTCTGAGTGAGGTGGAGAACGCTCACGTCCTGCGCGACCTCACAGCCCAGCCGGAGCTGGCTGCCCGGGGCTATCAGTTTGTACACATAGAAGGTCCCGACCGTCGAGGCATCGACTGTGCGCTGCTCTATAACCCCAAACTGTTCACGGTCCGTGACACGAAACTGGTGCCCTATGTCTATGAACTTCCGCAGGACAGTGCCCGTGCCACCCGTGGTTTCCTCACGGTGAGCGGCACATTGGCAGGTGAGCATGTGACGGTTGTCGTCTGCCACTGGCCGAGCCGTGGTGCCGGATCCTACTATCGTGAGCTGGGTGGCAAGCAGGTGAAAGTGCTGAAGGACTCCCTACTGCGTGATGACCCGAAGGTGAAGGTGCTGGTCATGGGTGATATGAATGATGACCCCACCAACAAGAGCATGTACGAGTGCCTGTCAGCCAAGGCTGAAATCAGCGAGGTGGGTCCGGACGACATGTACAACCCTTGGTATAATGTCCTTGTGAAGGAAGGAACTGGCACGTTACAGTATAAGGGGAAGTGGAATTTGTTTGACCAGATAGTCATGACACCTAATTTTCTTAATAAGAACGGGCAGAAGGATTTCTCAGAACTGAAGTTCTGGAAGAACCAGATTTTCCGCCGCGACTATCTTTTCCAGGAGTCTGGCAAGTATAAAGGCAATACGAAACGAACCACTGCGGGCGGTGTATGGCTGAATGGTTATTCTGACCATTTACCAGTTGTGGCTTATCTCGTCAAGGAGCAGTGATGCTCCAGTCCCTGTAAAATCAAAATCAGCATGATGGAAATAGAGACTCATCCCTTTGAGCCGTGGCTGCCTGTCAATGCCAGGCTGCTGCTGCTGGGAACGTTTCCGCCTGCTCCGAAGCGGTGGTGCATGGAGTGGTATTATCCCAATTATACTAATGATATGTGGCGCATCTTCGGGCACATTTTCTTTGGCGACAGGCTCCACTTTGTGGATGAGGCTGACAAAACCTATCGGCTCAGTATGCTGAAAAACTTTTTGCGGGAGAAAGGCATTGCCATCTTTGACACCGCACTTCGCATCCGTCGGACGACGGGTACGGCTTCAGACAAGGATCTGGAAATAGTGGAACCTGCCGACCTCGATGGCATGCTCAGGGCCTTGCCGGAGTGCAGGGCGGTCTTGGCTGCCGGGCAACTGGCAACCAAGGTGTTTACGGAGCATTATGGCATTGATGCCCGTAAGATGAAGATGGGTGACAGCAAGGAGTTTGTCTTTGAAGGCAGGCGGATCCGCCTTTACCGTCAGCCCAGCAGCAGCCGGGCCTACCCTATGAAGCTGGAGAAAAAAGCCGAGTATTATAAGCGGATGTTTGGCGATATTGGATTATTAGACTGATAAAAGACAGAATATATGGATGATAGAATTACTATTATTGGTATAGCAGGTGGTACAGGGTCGGGCAAGACTACGGTGGTCCGGAAGATTGTGGAGACTTTGCCTCCACATCATGTGGCTGTGGTTCCCCTGGATTCTTACTATAACGACACGACAGGCATGACAGATGAGGAGCGCAAGGCCATCAACTTTGACCATCCTGATGCTTTTGACTGGAAACTGCTCATCAGGCAGATTAACGAGTTGCGTGATGGCAAAGCCATTGAACAGCCCACTTATAGCTATATTCTCAGCAATCGGTTGCCGGAGACTATACATGTTGAGCCGAAGCCTGTCATCATTGTTGAGGGAATCATGACGCTTATCAACAAGCGGCTGAGGGATATGATGGACCTGAAAATCTTTGTCGACTGCGACTCTGACGAACGGCTCATCCGCAATATCCAGCGTGATACCATTGACCGTGGACGTACTGTCTCAATGGTGGTTGACCGCTATCTTCAAGTGCTGAAGCCCATGCACGATCAGTTCATCGAGCCTACCAAGCGTTATGCTGACCTTATTATCCCGCAGGGTGGGGAGAATGTTAAGGGTATTGGAATCCTGTGTAAGTACATAGAGGGATTGGTTCCTGCGGTGACGAGAGAGTAGGGGAGGACACGGGCATGGCTGTTGGAATGTGTTTCAGCTGTGCCTCCTGATTCCGGGAAAGCAACTGTTGAGCCTTGATTCTTGCTTTTATGCAAGCCTTCTCATGTCAGACAGGACAGTACTTGGTGTCTGATTACTGAAGTATTGCAGCTGAAGTACTCCAGTACTCCAGCTGCAATACTTCAGTACTTCTTGAGAAGTTTTTTTATTCGTCAATGATCTCGGCATCCTCAATGCCGTCATCCTCAATCTTTTTCCCCGTAATGATCTTAGCCTCCTCAGCCTTCTCAAACTTCCGGCGTACGCGTAGCAGTCTGACAAGCATAATCAGTTCGATGATGCCATAGCACATTAGGGTCCAGCCAATAATCTGCAAAGGCAATGAGGCAGCCTCTATAGGCTTGCTGATGACAAGAATAGCGACCACGAGAATGGCTGACGGGAAAATCCAGTAAACAATGGGAACCCGGGCATACTGGCGGGAACGGGCAAGATTCATGAACTGACTGACCGCACCGAGAATGAGCAGGGCAGCAAGAATGTAGACCACCCAGGTGATGAAGGTGCCTGGCATGACGGCAAGAATGATGCCCAAGACTATACTACCCACACCGGCAAACGGGAAGGATGGTGACTTGTCGAGGGTTACCAGTTCCTCTGTCTTTGTGGCTCTTCTGGCAATCCGCTCCTTCTCAAAGTAATAGGCAAGGCATGCTACCAGACCTGAGAGGAAGAAGAGAACACCAATGGTGATGGTCATCCACGTCATGGTTTCCTCGCGGTATTTGACGAGCAGGAAACCAATCACTAACACGATAATAGCCCTAAGGGCTGACATTTGTAGTATTTTCATAGATGCAAAAATACAAAATAATCTCAATTCCAGCATTTTAACACTCGACTTTTTAGTACTTTTGCATGAAAAAACAGGAACATGACTTTATTATATCTTGTCAGACATGGAGAAACGGTTGACAATGCCCGGCACGTCATGCAGGGACAGACACCTGGGCAACTGAATGAGAATGGCATCAGACAAGCCGAGGCTGTGGCCGTACAACTGAAGGATGTGAGGATTGATGCCTTTGTGGCCAGCGACTTACGCCGCAGCGTTCACACATGTGAGATTATTGCTGCGCCCCACAATGCTGATGTTGTTACAACGCCGTTGCTCCGTGAGCGTGACTGGGGTTCGTTTACGGGGAAATATATTCCAGACCTGTCCCATCTTAATGATCCGGCATTGTGGCCCAAGGATATTGAGAGCCTGGAGGCTATGAAGCGGCGGGCTGACAAATTGCTGACGTGGGTGCGTGAGGAATTTCCTGGACAGGTGGTCCTGGCTGTGGGGCATGGCATTATCAATAAGGCTATTCAGAGCGTTTATTTTCAGAAAGCGATGAATGAAATCCGCCCGATGGGCAATGCGGAGATAAGAATACTGGAGCTGTGACTCCAAAAGACTGTTCAGCCCTACTTCTGTGTAAATGGGTGTGTTATGTGCCCTGTCTCCTGTATTTTCCTATACAGGATTCCAGTTATGGCAGCAGGTGTGGAAAAAGGCGAGAGGAGCGTCACATCACGTGAAGCTCCTCTCTGTCGTCTAATTAACTCTCTAAAATTGTTACCATTCTTATTGAACCTATTGTTCGTCCTCTGCTTTTCGGAATGAGGACATAGTACAATCTCTACCTTAACTTAAATAAAACCTGTTTTTTTGTAATACCTTTAGTATATAGTATTTAAACCTTAATTTGAATATCGTCTTACAGATGCGTGTTCCTGTCAGTCTTAGCGATGACCGCCAAATGTTCCGCCACTGCTGCTGCCACCGAAAGTGCCTCCTCGTGATATATTCCCTCCCATTGATCGGCTTCCTCCGAAGGAAGCACCACCGCTGAAGCTGCGGTTTGGCGTACTGAATGATCGGCTGGGCGCACTGAAGGAGCGACTTGGCTCATAGCTTCTTGTGCTGTTGCCGAAACTCCTGTTTCCACCGAAGTTGCTGGAGTTTCTGTAGTTGGGGCGTGTCACAGTTGTCCGTGTAGAACTCTCACGAGGCGCATAGTTGCGGTTCATGTAGCGTGAACCCTCAAATGTGCTGCGCTGCTGGTTGCCGAAGCTGCGTGTGCGGTCATTCTGATAATAGCCGTTGTGACGATAGCTGACATTGTTTCCCCTGCCAAAGTCGCCTCGCATGAAGCCATCTCTCATGCCGTACTGCCGGCTGCTGTTCCGTCCGTAGAATAGTCTTCTGCCGTTATACCAGCTTCTGCCGCCATTCATCCGCCAGCTGTGGGCACCCCGGTAGACAGAGTAGAAGCTCGGACGGCCGAAGTAATAGTAGTTGCGGTGTGGGTAGCGGGCATAGATGCCGAAGTGCCAATAGCCACCGTCCCACCATAGAGGGCGGTAGAAGTAAGATGCCTCAACGTATGCCCGGTACTGCCAGTCGAAGAGGATATAGCTCAAGTCAAGATTGCGATGTGACCAATACGCACCGTAGAGATCGTCAACGCTGTTTACACTCATGAGATAGTCGAGGTTGATTTCATAGGCGGCCTCATATTGCTCTTCGGTGAGATTCAGCTCGTATGCCATCTTATCGGTCAGGAAGAGCGCCTGGGTGCGTGCCTGCTCATAGCTCATGGCGTTTGCCGATGCGCTCAGCACGAGAAGTGCTACGAGGGCTAATATCATCTTTCTCATAATCGTATGCTCTTAGTTGTTCTCTTTTACTCTTTATGTGAAGTTCTGAGAGAGGCGAGCCAGCTCAGCTCTCTTGGTTTCACGATGCAAAGGAACGAAGAAAAAGCTGCATAGGAAAAGGATTTTCCCTAATAGGGGGAGGAATTCCCCTAAAGGTGCTATGGAAGGTATTTCGTGCAATTTACTACTTTTTATATAAGGTATTGATTATACATGAACCATGAACTTTTGTTAATAAGGGTATCGTTTGCCAGTTCTGTTTTTTTTATTAACTTTGTGGCGGATATTAACTGAATGTTATGAAAAGACTTTTATCCGCCTTGACCGTTCTGATGCTGGCATCGGCAGTAAGTGCCCAGTATCAGGAGCCGGTAAGGAGAGATACAGCCAGAATCAGGCCAATGAAAGGGCTGGAATATGAGGTTGAGATGCAGGGGAGTTTCTCAAAGGGGAAGACTCCGCTGTGGCTGAACGCAAACAGATACGGGCTAAGTTCACTTGAGAAGGCAAACGGCTATGTGCGTGGAGCTGTTGAACGTCCGCTTTCAGTTGACGATGGTCATAAGTTTGGATTAGGGTATGGGGTTGACGTGGCACTCCCCGTCAACTATACCAGCAAGGTGGTTGTGCAGCAGGCATATGTTGAGGGCCGCTGGTGGCATGGCACGCTGACTGTCGGGGCTAAGGAGCGACCTATGGAACTGAAGGATAATCAGCTTAGCTCTGGCTCACAGACGCTTGGCATCAATGCCCGCCCGGTTCCTCAGGTCCGGCTGGCACTGCCCGACTACTGGACGCTGCCCTTCGCCAATGGCTGGCTGCATCTCAAAGGACATATCGCCTACGGAATGATGACCGACCAGAACTGGCAGCATGAGTT
>JAILEG010000021.1 GCA_024688365.1 Prevotella sp. | reverse complement strand
TTAACACCCAAAAAGATTGCACTTCTATCTTGAATGTTTACAGACAAATGATGACAACTTATTGATATATAAAAAAATGCCTGGCAAAGGTATTCGTAAGTATAAACTGCGTAAGGAAGAGTATCTCTCTATTCGTTTAGGATTTGAACGTAAAGATATATCCCTTGGCATAGTAAATCCCTTGGTGTTGTCTATCCTGCCATCAGACTTCATCACATATAATGGTCAACGAATAACCAATGACACCTTGCGTGTGGAACTGAAATCAGGGTTAAAGAACTATAGATGACTCTAATGAGACAAGCAATATAACTTTGTCCTCACGGACGATTAGGCGGTGTCCATCCTGTTGTGGATTTAGATTGCATGGGCTGACAGAGGGTGTGATTATTGATTTAAGACGATATTAAGCTATGCTATATTTTACTTTTAAGGTGAATAAAAAGAAAATCAGTAGAAGGCATAATAAGTGGATAGGATGTATAGAAAACCTCCTTTTTGCGCTTTGTGAATACATCTTGCCGCAGACAAATCATGATTTTGCGGTAAAAATTCCAAATGTAGATGAGTGGTTTGTGGAGTATGACGATGAAGTCTTTAATGAAGTTATACGAGAGATAGGCATAGACTATCAGCATGGGAAGCTTATAAAAATGCCAGATAAAGGAAATCGAGGTTATTGGGCAGACTCTGACTATCATCTTGATGATTTCAAGAGAATGTTTAAAGTAAGGATGATTACTTCAACGAAGTTTCAAGAGCTATGGAATTGCCAAGTTCGGTCACGAGCCCATATTTAGTCAATTTTAGCGTGCGGCAGTAATTAATTATCGTATTGTGGTTGGAGGCAAGGGTAAGGAAAGATGAGTAAGAAAGGAGAAAATATAAGGATGAATTGGAAAAGCAGGGCTGAAGTTCCTGTATTCAAAACATTTTGCTAACTTTGCAGAGAAACAAAGAAGCTATAATGACGGCTTGATGTGAAATGTAATGGGTCAACTTGTCATTTCCAGATGAAAGAAATTATATCCCAAATGTCGAAATTGTCTTTTCCTAATATAAAGTGTGGTAACATCTTTGCCATAAAACGTGGCGAACGGTTGCTGAGCTTGGGAGCTTTTGTGTTCTTCCTTACGCTGAACGCACTGATGATAGCCTATAACTTCCGCCTGTTCACCAAAGGAGGGAATCTTGGTTTCTGGGGACTGTTCTTCGACCACTTCACCGTATCAGGTTTTGATAACCTCTCTTATATGACCATCTCCCGCTGGAAGGTCTACTTCCAGCTGTACCGCCATCCGCTGCTTCCCACGTTCTATTATCCCCTCTACCTGCTCAACCACTGGCTCATGGGGCTGACAGGTATCAACTTTGCCATCTTCTTTGAGGCGATGCTCAATGTGGTGGCCGACACATACAGCTGCATCTTCATCTATCGTATCTTCAAGGAAGTGCAGGCCCTGACAACCGTTGATGCCCTCCTGCTCACCGTGTTCTTCTTTTCCTTTGCCTCCATCCTGCTCACGAGCTTTGTACCAGACCATTTTGCCTTTTCACTCCTTTTCCTTACCATGACCCTGTATGTTGCAGGGACGGCCATGCGGAAGCAGAGGCGGATGAAAGCCTGGCAGAGTATGCTTCTCTCATTCTTTGCGGCCGGGGTCTCACTTACCAATATTGTGAAGACGGGGCTTGCCGACCTCTTTGTCAATGGCAGGCATGCTTTCGCTCCACGGCATTTCCTGCTGGGATTCGTGATGCCATTGGCAGCACTCTTCGCCATCTACGAGTACCAGGAGATGACGTTTGTTGAGCCGGATGCGAAGATACAGCAGGCTGCGAAGGAACGGAAGCTGAAGAAAGATCCTAAGTTTGCCGCCAAATACAAGAAGGAACACAGATTCGTGCAGAGCCGTATCGGCACGAAGGTGGCTGACGGTAAGTTCTTTGAGTGGACTGACCTGTCAAGCTCAAGAACTGATGCCATTGTGGAGAACCTCTTTGGAGAGAGCATACAGCTGCATCAGGCGCACAGGCTGGAGGACGTAAACAAGTCGCGTCCCATCATCGTCAGATACAGCAGTCCGGTCAACTACATGGCAGAGGCTCTCATCCTGCTGCTCTTTCTGGCGGGTGTCATAGCTGGGAGAAGGGACAGATTCGTGCAGATGTGCCTTGCATGGTTTGCCACCGACATTATCCTGCACATCATTCTTGGCTTTGGGATCATAGAGGTCTATATCATGGGGGCACACTGGCTGTTCATCATTCCCATCGCCATTTCCTGTCTGGTACGGATGCAGCAACCGTCTTACCTGCTTGTGCTGACAAGAGGCACGGTGGGTCTGATGGCCTTATTGCTCATGGCATACAACCTATACATTATCATTCCCTTCATGCTGGAAGGCTATATTGCCCGATAAGGCAGGACGGTTGTACGGTAGTCTCAGTCTTTCATTCCTTTCAGATTCTCCCTGTATGCCGTCACGGGCTTTCCGCAATATTGCCATTTGCGGATAGCATTGCGCCAGTTGCAGCCATCAAGGAATTTGTAAAGCTTGAAGAGAGGGTAGTAGTTGGTCCTCAGTTCCGGAAGATAACAGCCCTGATACCTTTCCCGTATGGTGTCGTTGTCACGTTTCCAGATGGCCCCGCCCTGTGCGGTCTTAGTCTCAGGATAGATGCGTATGGCACCAAGATTGCGGTTGATGCGTCTTACCTTCAATCCTGCTTCATAGACCCTGATAAGCCACTCCACATCCATCTTGGCATGAAACGACTCGTCAAGGAATCCAATCTTCTCAAACAGGCTGCGTCGCCAGAACATTCCTGGCTGCGATATGTTGTAACAGCCATGACGGAAGAAGAAGTGGCTCATTACGATATGAGAGAAATTGATGATTATCCCGTCCCGGTCAATCTCGGCAGTGCAGCCGTTGGCGAAGTCGGTGTCAGGATGGTTGTGGAAGAACTGCGCCACCGTGTGCAGTGTTCCGGGAAGCAGCACGTCATCACTGTTTATCCAGCAGACAATGTCGCCCGTGGCACGGCGCATGCCCTTGTTGATGGCATCGCTCTGCCCTCTGTCCTTCTCACTGCACCACCATGTTATCTTGCTGTCATATCGCTTGAGGATACTGACTGTCTCATCGGTTGATCCACCATCACATACAAGGTATTCGAGGTCAGGATAATCCTGACCAATGACCGAAAGGATGGTGGCCTCAATAAACTCCCCTTGGTTGTAGGAAGGGGTAACGACTGTTATTTTAGGATATTTCATAGTTCGTTTCTTTTGCCAAGAGCCTGTGTTCCGGTTCGCCTGACGATGCGTGCGGGATTGCCCACAACGGTGCAGCCATCGGGTATGTCCTCAAAGACGACAGCTCCGGCACCTATGGTCACGTTGTTGCCAATGTGGATAGGTCCGAAAAGTGTTGCCCCGGTCATTATCTTCACGTTGTTGCCAATGACAGGGCGCCCGTCCTTGCCGGCATGATGTCCTGTGCCCAGAGTCACGAGCTGCAGGCAGTAGAAGCTCTCGCCAATCGCTTCTGCGTTGAGGTAGGTGGCATAGTTATGCTCGAAATGCGCCCCACGGCCAATCCTCGGACACCAGATGTTCAGCGTACGCTCCTGTGGGCAGAGCCACCGGATGGGGGCAGCCTTGTATTCACCTATCCTGTAATAGAAAAGATTACGGAAGGTACGCTCACGGGTCATGGCTTTCACAAAGTTGGAGATGCCAGCCTTGCGGTCCTGAACCTGCAGGAGGTCATCGTCAATGAGATGATGCTGTGCCTTGTACAGCAGGATATGGGGAATCAGCCTCAAGGAGGAGACTGTCAGCAGGACACTCTGTACAAATGGATTCATTTGGCTGTTTTTGTTTGCAAAATTACAACTTACCTGGCAGAAAACACCAGCTGGCTCACGCTATTTTCGCCTGTGACGCACGAAATTCAGACATTCCATCAGTATCTTGGATCCAGCCCAGCGCATAATGGCAAGGTAAAGGAGGGAGGACAGCAACACCCGGACCACCAGCAGTACCAGCAGATTGCTGATGAAGCGGGTGGAAAGGTAAGTCACGGCCATCACTGCTGCCGATACAACCAGGTAAGGGCAGATGTCCCTCAGCACATCCAGCAGCCGCAAGCCTGTCTCCTTCCCTGCAAAATACTGCCAGACGAAAAGCCAAAGAATGGTTATAACCGTATAGGCTGACACCATCAGTACGATGCCCTGTCGGTAAAAGACAATGACGAACAGTATCTGTGCGGTTATCAGGGCAATGGTACACCACATGTAGATGGCTGACTTCCCACGGCTGATGATGAGGTTCTGGTACATTGTGTAGAAGGGGAGGAAGGCACCACTTATGCAGAGGATGCGGAGGAGTGGGATGCTGTCGGTCCATTTGTCGGAAATCAACAGCAGGATGAACTCATGCGAGACCATTGACAGACCGAACATAGCCGGGAAGGCAAGGAACGCCGTGAAGCGCAGCATCTTTCGGAAGACATGGGTCTGCCGTTCCTTGTCGTTGTTGACCTCCACCAATACTGGCTGTGCCACCTGTGCTATCGTACCGGAGACGAAGGTGCTTGCCATAGTGTCCCATTTGAAGGCCTGTGAGAAGTTGCCCACGGCCTTGGCCGAATAGAGCCGGCCGAAGATGAACGTGAGGAGGTTCTGGCTCAATGTGTTCACAATGGTGGTGATGAGAATCTTGTAGGAGAAGGAGAACATGTCCCGCACGGGTGTGAGGTCGATGTGGAATGACGGCCGCCAGGGTATGATGAAGAACCGTCCGAGGCTGGTCAGCGTGATATAGAGAACCTGCTGCCATGCCAGGCTCCAATAGGCATAGCCTTGGAATGCCAGGACTATGCCGACAGCACCTGAGACAATCAGAGAGGTGACGCGAAGGAGCGTTGTCTCCCTTACCATCATGTTCTTGAACAGGTAAGCTGCGGGTGTGTTGCCTATTGAGGAAAAGAGCAAAGACACAAACACAAAACGCGACAGGCTGACCAGCTCGGGATGGCGGAAGAAATCGGCTATCAATGGCGCAAGGAGAAACAGGATGATGTATGAGCCCCATCCTACCAGTGTGCTGAACCAGAATACGGCATTATAGTCATTGTCCGTCGGCTTCTCCATGTTGACCAATGCCGAAATGAATCCGCTTTCCTGTAAGGCTCCAGCCACAGCAGTGAATACAGCCAGCATGCCCACCAGTCCATAGTCGGCTGGTGAGAGCAGACGGGCGAGGAAGATACCGATGACAATGTTGAGGAGTTGCATTGTACCGTTGTTCAACGCACCCCAGAAAAGTCCTTTTGCTGTTTTCTCTTTCAGTGTCTCTTTTCCCATTCTTCAGCTTTTGGCGGGCGCATGCCATTGCCTTCAGGCTTTGGCTTCGTAAGGTTGCCCCTTGTTGTATAGCTCACAAAAGTAATACAAATTCGGCACATTCCCATAAGAAAGCGGAATTATCTTCTGCTCTCCAATCTCAACGTGCCGAGTGAAAAAGTGTGTCTTTTTTTATGATTTGGTTACTGCTTGTAGTACCTGATGACATCAGCTACTATGGTGTCTGGCACATATTGGCTGATGTCGAGTCCCTGCTGGACACGGCTGCGTATCTCGGTGCTGCTGATATCTATGAGGGGAGTTGGAAGAAATTTCACACCTTTGGGAAGAGAGGAGGTGTCGCCCCCATGTCTGGGGTAGACTACTATTCGGTAGTTTGCCAGTATCTCATCGGAATGGTACCACTGGGCAAAGGCATCCCAGTTGTCGCCGCCAACGAGCAGGGTGAAGCTGTGTTGGGGATAGTCATGGGAAAGGTGCTGGAGCGTATTCCATGTGTAGGAAGGCTTGGGGAGCTGGAACTCATAGTCAGAGGCGATGAGGTGTGGTGAGTCTGACACGGCTTTCCGTACCATCTCTAAGCGGAGACGGTCGTCAAGAAGCTGCTGGCTTACCTTGAAAGGGTTTTGTGGGGAAACCATGAACCAAACTTCATCCATCTCTTCAGCTGCAAGAAAGGCCTTCGCAAGAGCGATGTGCCCGTTGTGGATGGGATTGAAAGAGCCCCCGAAGATGCCAATGGAGGATTTCTTTTCTTTTGTCATCTTTCCTTCTTTGTCTTAATTACCTGTCTCCGGGAAACCGCTTCCCTTCTTGGGAAGGAGTGGGAGAGGTGAAGAAAGCCTTTATGACCTCGTATGCTTCTTGTTTTGCCTTGTTGAGGTCGTCGTTGACGATTATCCTGTCGAATTTATCCGCAAAGGTCAGCTCGTATGCAGCTTTCGCCAGACGGTTCTCAATGGCTTCGGGTGTATCGGTCTGTCTCCCAATGAGACGACGACGCAGCTCTTCGATTGACGGTGGCTGGATGAATACGCTCATGGCACGGTCCCCATAGAACTTCTTGATGTTACAGCCCCCCTTCACATCAACGTCAAAGATGACATTCTGCCCAGCCTCAGTCTGGCTCTCAACCTGTGATTTCAATGTCCCGTAGAATCTGTTCTCGTAGACCTCCTCATATTCCAGGAACTCATTGTTGGCAATCTTGGCTTTGAAATCATCCGGAGAGAGGAAGATATACTCTACACCGTCCTGCTCAGTGCCACGAGGCGCACGGGTGGTGCAGCTGATGGAGAATGACAGCCGCAGCTCTGGATGCTCTTTCATGAGCCATTGCACGATGGTGCTTTTGCCCGATCCGGAGGGTGCAGAGAAGATGAGTAGCTTTCCCCCACTGCTCCCAAAAAGGGAAGTGCCTGCTGGTATGCTCGTAGGCAGGGATTTGTCTGTGGCATAGTTCTCTGAGGAGGGGATGACTGGCTGATTATTTGATGGTATCTTGTCCATTGTGAGTTTGATGTTGTTTTATTATGTGTGGGGCTGAGGAGAACGTTCTTAAACTCCCTGTTGTCCCACATTCCTTGCTCTATTAGCTTAATCTGCCTCCCCGTTAGCTCCCTTCCTTGGGATAGGGTTGGAGACTTGGATAGGGGAAGGCTTCCTAAAGTGCGTTCAGCACCTGCTCTTTGATCTGCTCCAGCTCATCCTTCATTTTGACAACGATGTTCTGCATCTCGGCCTGGTTGCTCTTGGACCCCGTTGTGTTTATCTCACGTCCCATCTCCTGTGCGATGAATCCGAGTTTTTTGCCTATGCCGTGTCCGCTCTCATTCATGGTCTCACGGAAGTACTTGAGGTGGTTGCCCAGTCTCTGTTTCTCTTCACTGATGTCCAGTTTCTCGATGTAGTAGATCAGCTCCTGCTCCAGTCGGTTTTTGTCATAGTCGACTTCGGGTATCTGTCTCAGTCCCTCAACGATCTTGTCCTTTATTTTTGGCACACGGCTTTTCTCGTAGGGTTCTATGCTTTGCAGCAGGGTTGCGATGTTGTCAATCTTCTCCGTGAACTTCTTCTGAAGAGCAGCTCCTTCCTGCTGACGGAAGTCTGTGAGTTTGTCTATTGCTTCATTGATAGCTCCTAAAGCAACCTCCCATTCTTCATCGTCAAGAATCTCTACCTCAGTCTTTGTTGTGACATCTGGCAGTCGTAGAAGCGTCTTGAACCAATCATCGGGTTCTGGTATGCCAGTGCTTGCAGCGATGTCCTTTATCTGTTTGTAATAGTTCTCCACGAGGGTTGCATTGATGGGCGTTGCGTCAACGGCTGCTTCCTTCTCAACCCAGAGGGAGAAGTCAACCTTGCCTCGTTCCAGCTTTTGTGAGATGAGGCGGCGTATCTCCATCTCCTTCTCCCGATAGAGAGGGGCGATGCGTGCAGAGAGGTCAAGCGACTTACTGTTAAGCGACTTAATCTCAACGTTGATTTTCTTTTCTTTGTAGGCCACGACTGCTTTTCCGTAGCCAGTCATTGATAGTATCATGAGCTTTTCGCGTTAATTTTTTGCAAATGTACGAAAATTGCGGAAAAAAAGGAGTATATTTGCATGTTATTTAGAACATAATGGATATTTATGTCTTGTATATTAAGTATTGATACCAGCACAAACGTGTGCTCTGTCGCAGTAAGCCAGGACGGCAGCTGTATATTTGAGAAAGATGACCACAGTGGTCCTAACCATGCTGAGAAGTTGGGAAGTTTCGTTGATGAGGCTCTTGCCTTTTCTGACAGTCATGACCTGCCGTTGGATGCAGTGGCAGTCAGTTGTGGCCCAGGCTCTTATACGGGGCTGCGTATAGGTGTCTCCATGGCAAAGGGAATCTGCTATGGTCGAGGAATAAAGCTGCTGGCTGTCCCTACGCTGGAGTTGCTGGCTGTCCCTGTCCTGCTGCATCATGAGGAGATAGAGGGCGATGCCCTGCTTGTCCCGATGATTGATGCGCGCCGCATGGAGGTGTACTCGGCTGTCTATGACCGTGGGCTGAAGGAAGTGCGTGCCATTCAGGCTGATGTGGTGGATGAGAACACGTACAGGGAGTTCCTGGAGCGTGGGGCTGTTTATTTCTTTGGCGATGGCGCTGAAAAGTGCATGGAGACCATCAATCACCCCAATGCCCATCTAATCAAGGGTGTTGAACCCTTGGCGAAGAACATGTTCCCATTAGCCGAAAAGCGTATGGCACAGGAGAAATTTGAGGATGTCGCTTACTTTGTCCCTTTCTATCTTAAGGACTTTGTAGCAAAGCAGGCTAAGCCTTTGTTATAGTTCTCCTCCCAAAGAGGAAATGTCCTGGCGGGCAGGAGAGACAGAGAGATGTATATTACTGTTTGAAGTGGTTAGGACTGCCACCTAACACCCATTACCTATCACCCATCATTTAACACCCATCACTTAACACCCATCACCCAATGAATATAGAAGGATTAGATTACAATACACAACGTGAGAGGCTCATACTGCCACAGTATGGGCGAGAAGTACAGAATATGGTCGATTATGCGGTAACTTTGCCCACCAAGGCCGAACGGCAGAGATGTGCGGAAGCGATTGTCGCCATCATGGACAGAATGAATCCGCAGAATCGGGGCAATGCTGACCATGCGCAGAAACTGTGGGACCATCTGGCACTGATGGCTGATTTCAAGTTGGATATCGACTATCCATACGATGTGTCCCAAGCTCTGAAGATAGCAGCTAAGCCCGAGCCTATGACTTACCCAATGGCGAAGATTCCCGTAAGGCATTATGGCAAGATGCTTTTTGAGGCTTTTGAGGAGCTGAAGACGATGGAGCCAGGTGAACGCAGGGACGCGTTCGTGCGGTCGGTAGCCAATCAGATGAAGCGCAGCCTGATGCAGTGGGGGCATGGAACGAGTGACAATGAGAAAGTGGCATCCGACCTTGCCCGTTTCACAGATGGAAAGATACAGCTTGATCTGTCAACCTTCAAGTTCGACAAGATCAGCGAGAGAGAGTTCGCACAACCCCGTAAAAAGAAGAGATAAGACTGTCTATGGAGTCCTTTATTATAGAAGGGGGGCATCGGCTGAGTGGCACGATTGCTCCACAAGGTGCCAAGAATGAGGCATTGGAGGTGATCTGCGCAACGCTTCTGACGGCGGATGAAGTCATTATCCGCAACATTCCTGATATCCTTGATGTGAATAATCTCATCAAGCTGTTGGAGGATATTGGTGTCAAGGTGAGGCGACTTGCCCCGAACGACTATTCTTTCCAGGCTGATGAGGTGAAGCTGGACTACCTGGAAAGTCTTGACTTTGTGAAGAAATGCTCATCACTGCGTGGGAGTGTATTGATGATCGGACCGTTGTTGGGCCGTTTCGGTAAGGCAACTATTGCCAAGCCGGGTGGGGACAAGATTGGCCGCCGACGTCTGGATACCCATTTCCTTGGTTTCAAGAACCTTGGTGCCCGATTTGTGCGTGCGGAGGACCGTGATGTCTATGAGATTCAGGCTGACAAGCTGACAGGGTCATACATGCTCCTTGATGAGGCCTCAGTTACCGGAACTGCCAACATCATCATGGCGGCTGTATTGGCCGAGGGCACTACAACCATCTACAATGCTGCCTGTGAACCGTATATCCAGCAGCTTTGTCACCTGCTCAATGCTATGGGAGCCCGCATCAGTGGCATTGCCAGCAACTTGCTGACTATCGTTGGTGTGGAGCGTCTGCATGCTGCTGAGCATAGGGTGCTGCCTGATATGATAGAGGTTGGCTCGTTCATCGGCATGGCGGCAATGGTTGGCGATGGCGTGCGTATCAAGGATGTCTCAATCCGTAATCTTGGATTGATACTCGACACGTTCCGCCGTCTCGGTGTGCAGATAATAGAGGATGGTGATGACTTGATCATCCCACGGCAGGACCATTATGTTATTGACTCGTTTATTGACGGAACCATCATGACCATCAGTGATGCGCCGTGGCCAGGACTGACCCCCGACCTCATTTCGGTGCTGCTGGTAGTGGCGACGCAGGCGCAGGGCAGTGTTCTCTTCCATCAGAAGATGTTCGAGAGCCGTCTCTTCTTTGTCGATAAGCTTATTGACATGGGGGCGCAGATTATTCTCTGTGACCCGCATCGTGCCGTTGTCGTCGGACATGACCATGCCAAGAAACTGCGTGCCGGGCGCATGTCAAGCCCTGACATCAGGGCCGGAATCGCCCTGTTGATAGCCGCCTTGTCGGCACAGGGGACGAGCCATATTGACAATATAGCCCAGATTGACCGCGGGTATGAGAACATTGAGGCGCGCCTTAATGCACTCGGTGCCAATATCAAGAGAGTGTAGGCGGCAAGCTCCTCGCCTCAGATCCATTCACGGGAAGGCCTCCTCACATGGAGGAAAGACCTTATGGCGCATGGGTGGGGAGGAGATAACGAGGAAGAAGTGAGCGGGGTATGGAATTAGGGCATGAGGTCATTTTGCTTAATCCTTTTGACACTCTTCGCTTCTTTAATTCCTTCAAGTCGTATATGGTAAATGATAAAAAAAGAGGAAGTCTATAAAATAGGGCGGATAGGGAAGCCGCATGGTGTACGCGGGGAGGTGCAGTTGCAGTTTTCCGATGATGTATTTGATGTTGTGGATGCTGATTACTTAGTGCTGGATATTGATGGAATCCTTGTACCTTTCTTCATGGAAGAGTATCGGTTCCGTTCTGATGAGATTGCACTGATGAAGTTCTGCGATATCAATACCGAGGCACAGGCCCGTGAGCTGACGGGGTGTAATGTCTATTTCCCACGGAAGCTGGCGGAGGAAGGGACGGACGAAGTCTCATGGGCGCAGATAGTTGGCTATAGGCTTGTAGACGAGCTGTCAGGCCACACGCTTGGAACCGTATCCTCCGTGGACGAGTCTACTGTCAACACGCTCTTTGAGGTGATGACCCCTGATGGGGGCGAGCTGCTTGTCCCTGCCAGCAACGATTTGATTGTGTCCATTGACACGGAGTCGCGGTGCATCACAATGCGTGTTCCTGAAGGCTTGTCAGACCTCTGACTTATATGATAAAACATGACGATAATGAAACAGCAAATCTGTATATTAGGATCGACCGGGAGCATTGGGACGCAGGCTCTTGATGTTATCAGCCAGCATCCTGACCTCTATGAGGTTTATGCGCTCACGGCAAACAGCCGTTGGAGAGAACTTGCCGCACAAGCACGCATGTTCCACCCGTCAGCTGTTGTCATTGCCGATGAGACTTATTATGACCCTCTGATGCGAGAGTTGACCGACATGCCTGATGTGAAGGTGTATGCTGGCAGTAAGGCTCTGGAAGAGATTGTCGAGTCGGATGCTATTGATATGGTGCTGACTGCCATGGTGGGTTACGCCGGACTGGCCCCCACTATTCATGCCATCAAGGCAAGAAAGAAGATTTGCCTCGCCAACAAGGAGACGCTTGTCGTTGCCGGTGAGCTTATCTTGCAACTTGCCCAGCTGTACCATGCCCCCATCCTGCCTGTAGACAGTGAACACAGTGCCATTTTCCAGAGTCTGGTAGGGGAGGATGAGAACGAGATAGAGAAGATCCTGCTCACCTGCTCGGGTGGCCCGTTCCGTAAGTTCACCCATGAGCAGCTGGCGAAGGTCACAGCTGCTGATGCCTTGAAGCACCCTACATGGGACATGGGAGCCAAGATCACCATCGACTCTGCCTCGCTGATGAACAAGGGTTTTGAGGTGATGGAGGCCAAGTGGCTCTTCGGGGTGCCAGCAGATAAGATACAGGTACTGATCCATCCGCAGTCAATCGTCCACAGTGCGGTCCAGTTCTGCGATGGTGGAGTGAAGGCGCAGCTTGGTGTTCCTGACATGCGGCTCCCGATTCAGTATGCTTTCTCTTTCCCGAAGCGTCTGCATCTGAAAGGAGAAAGGCTCGACCTGTTCCACCAGCCGTTGGAGTTCTTTGAGCCTGACGTGGAGAGGTTCAAGTGTCTTGCAATGGCTTACGAGGCAATCAGCAAGGGGGGCAATATGCCCTGCATTGTCAATGCTGCCAACGAGATTGTCAATGAGGGCTTCCGTAAGGGTGCGTGTTCATTTCTTGGCATGGGAGATATCATTGAGATGACCATGCGACGGGTTGCTTTCGATAATAATCCTGACTATGATGTCTACGTGCGCACGGATGCGGAGGCACGCCGTGTGGCAACGGAAATTATGAATAATAAATTTTGATTTAACGAATAATGGAATCATTTCTGATCAGATTGCTGCAGTTCATTCTGGCAATCTCTCTGCTTGTCTTGCTCCATGAGGGCGGACATATGTTTTTTGCGAAGCTCTTCGGCGTTCGTGTGGAGAAATTCTTTGTCTTCTTTGATGTGACTGTCGGCAAATGGAAAGGCAAGCTCTTCAGCTGGAAGCCTAAGAAAGACGACACGGAGTATGGTATTGGATGGTTGCCGCTGGGTGGCTACTGTAAGATATCGGGTATGATCGACGAGAGGTTCGATACCGAACAGATGAAGAAAGCTCCGGAGCCGTGGGAGTTCCGCACCAAGCCGGCATGGCAGCGTCTGCTCATCATGGTGGGTGGTGTGCTGGTCAACTTCCTTCTGGCACTCTTTATTTATTCCATGATCATGTTCTCATGGGGTGACACTTATTATAAGGTGTCTGACATGAGTATGGGCATGCGCTTCAATGCTGATGCCAAGTCCCTTGGCTTCCGTGACCATGACGTGATGTTGGGCACTGATCAGGGCCCCTTCCGTGAGTATGCCAATGTCAATGGCGACTTCTTCCGCCAGATTGCACAGGCGCATCGGGTGGATGTGCTGCGTGATGGCAGGAAGCACAGTATCTCCCTGTCAGGTGATATGGATATGCTTCCGATGATCAAGAGCCGCCCCTATTTCGTTGAGCCTTACATTCCTGCGCAGGTCGACAGTGTGATGAAGGGTTCTCCGGCTGACAAGGCTGGTGTCAAGGCTGGCGATATAGTCAGGTCAATCAACGGGAAGCCCGTCGCTACGTGGACGGATCTGAATTATGAGACAGGTGTGCTGAATGATGTCATGACGGTGAAGAAGACGCATAAGGACTCTCTGGCGGCTCGTTCGGTTGTCCTTGCCGTACAACATAAGGGTATGGCGAAGACTGACACGGTGAGGATGGTACTGACTCCTGACCTCAAGTTAGGTGTCTATCAGGCAACTCTGTCGAGCTATTACAAGCCGACACATGACACGTACAGCTTCCTCGAGAGCTTCCCTGCTGGTGTGAAACATGGTTGGAATGTGTTGCGTGGTTATGTTGGCAACTTCCGTTACCTTGCCTCGGCTGACGGTGCGAAGAGTCTGGGCGGATTTGGTGCTATCGGAAGTCTCTTTCCTCCATATTGGGACTGGTACATGTTCTGGTCAATGACGGCTTTCCTTAGTATCATCCTTGCCTTCATGAATATTCTTCCTATCCCGGCACTTGATGGCGGCCACGTTGTCTTCTTGCTTTATGAGATGATAACCCGTCGCAAGCCATCAGAGAAGTTCATGATCCGGGCAGAGTATGTCGGTATCACGTTGCTTATTATCCTTATGATATTCGCCAATCTGAACGATATCCTGCGGTGGGTTGGCCTCATGTAGGCAATTATGTAAAGAGAAAGATAATCGTTTCCTGTATTCTGTGCTGTAAGGGCATGGATGTTCCGTGTGGACAGGGATCTTGAACAGAAAGGGCAGCTTCCTGTGTGGGAAGCTGCCCTTTCCGTTGTGTTCTTTCGGTTCTGCCTGTAGGGGATGGTGTTCCTTTCATCTCCCTATGGATGATTTTGGGTTATCTTACAATGTACTTCTTGCCGTTGAAGATGTAGATACCCTTGGGTAGGTTGAAGAGGTCACGGAATGTACCAACTTTCTGTCCGGAGATGGAGTAGACATAGCCGTCCATGCCCGTCTGCTGCTGTATCGCTTTTATGCCAGAGGCGACAGCGTCAAGTTTATATAGCTGCACTTCTTTCTGTGAGCCTGTGTAGCAGGCAAAACGTGGACTTCCCGTGTTATATTGTATGTGCCGGCTCGGGAACAGTTCCGGCATGATGGTGGCATTTCCGTCAGAGAAGCTGATGGCCCACTTTGTTCCAGCTGCACTGGCATCTGTATCTGACATGATCGAGTTTGCGTTCCGTGTCAGTGTCAGGTAAGTGTTGTTTGCCTCGTTGTAGAGCTGGTATGCTCCGCTCTCTCCCAGCAGCGTGATGGCATAAGGCTGGTTGCTGCCGTCCACGGCAGTCGTGATGCTGTTATTGGTGATGCCCACGTCAGCTCCAACACGATATTTGTTGCTGCCGCCAGCCTCCTCACCCAGTGCCTTCTTGCCATCCTCATATACGATGAGGTATTTGGATCCTGTGGTCAGCTCACCTTCCGAAGTGATTTTCTTGAATACCAGTTGCCCCTCTGATGGTGTGTCCGGTATGATGATAGGCTCATCGGGATTGTCAGGGATGGTGGGTTCGTCTGGCTCTGTGGATGGGGCCGTGCCGCTGCCAGGATAGACTCCGCCTATGCCTGAGGTCACTGCAGGTTTGCTGGTACGGTAATGGTCGTATGAGAAAGCCACGTTGACGGAGTCTCCCCAGATGTAGTCTTCCAATCCGGGATAGTCTACGAATGGGTTGCGGTTGTCCTGAACTTTGTAGACAGCCTCATTGCGCAGCATCTCCTTCTTGCTGACAGGGTCATTGGCCGACCAGCGCATGAGCATGTCCATCTGCCACTTCACGTAGGGCTTGTATTCGTCACCTGAGAATATTTCAGCCTGTCCTGAGGCGGAAGAGTGCCAGTTGGTGATGGCGGCCTCATAGGCTGTCGCCATATAGAAATAGATGCGGGCGAAGTCGCCCTTGTATTCATTGTTCGGTTCAAAAACAATGCCGTTACCTCCTGCTGTGGTGCATTGGCCCAGTTTGCCGAATCCATTGTTTGATTTGTACCTCTCGCCATTGTTCTCACCATAGGGATAATTGCTGCGGCGGTTGTTGACATATCCGTCAGATGGGACAACGTGGAAAGCGTCAGAGTACATCGGCCTCCCCTCCTTGAACCAGCTCTTGGGCAGAGAATGTTCGCGGTTGTAGCCATCGCCCTCCTTAGAGTAGGATTTGCCTTGTTCGTCACCGCCAATGACGAAGCTGGTAGTGTTCGAGTACATATCCCATAGCTTCCCGTCTGGGCGCACATCGGTGGTGTGATAGGCTCTCCACAACCCATCGTATGATGTTACATGTACGGTGCCGATAATCTGATAGAGCTTACTCTTCAAGGCTTTTCCCTTGAGACCGTCTGCGCTCTTGTAATAGTCGCCAGTGTTGTTCGGGGCCTGTGCCATACTGGTGGTGCTGGCCATCATGGCGACAGCAGCGAACACATTTCTTAGTAAATGATGTTTCATATAAAATCAATTTTGAAGTTATTGTCAAATCGTCAGTAGAGCAACACAAGTCCTGCGAAGGCTGCATAGCAGATCATGCGGATGGGGTTTATCTTCAGCCACATCGTGCCGATGAAGGTTGCTGCGAAGAGGAAGAGGCTGATGCCGAACTGCCAGGGGCTGATATCAGGAGCTGAGAAGTTCTCGGCATTGCACAGCAGCAGGGTGGCTGCTGCCAGCAGGCCTACGACGACAGGACGCAGTCCGGCGAATACCGACTGCACAACAGGTGTGTTCATGTACTTGAGGAACATCTTGCTGATGAGTATCATCATGATCAGTGAGGGAAGGACGAGGGCAACAGTTGCCGTTACGCTGCCTAACACTGCCATGCCGCCGTTGAAGCCGGCATTGTGTACAGCCGTGTAGCCACAGTAGGTGGCAGAGTTGATGCCGACCGGCCCCGGTGTCATCTGCGACACGGCTACAATGTTTGTGAACTCAGCAGAGGAGAGCCAGTGGTGCTTGACGACTGTCTCTGTCTGAATCAGCGACAACATTCCGTAGCCTCCCCCGAATCCGAAGAGGCCGATAATGAAAAATGTATAGAAGAGTTGCAGGTATATCATGTGTTCTGTATTGCTTGTTTTTCTACTCTGTTGGCTTGATGAACTTCCCGTACAGGTATCCGCCCAGGCCGGCTGCAATGATGATGTAGACAGGGTTGACACCTAACTTCCAGATGAGCAGGGCGGTGACAATGGGAATCCAGCAGTTCGACAGGGATATGTGGGCACTCTTGGCAAGTGTGAAGGTGGGCGCGGCTATCAGTGCCACCACCGCAGGACGAATGCCGCGGAACATGGCTGCCACCCAGGACAGGTTCATGAACTGGTGGAAGAACAGGGCAATGCAGAGAATGATGAGGAAGGATGGCAGAATGGCTCCTAAGCAGGTGCATAGAGCCCCAGGGGTCTTCCGCATCTTGTAGCCTACGAAGATGCTGATGTTGGCTGCAAAGACACCTGGACAGCTCTGAGCCACGGCTACCAGGTCGATGAACTGCTCCTTTGGAATCCACTTCTTCTTATCCACCACCTCGTTCTGGATGATGGACAGCATGGCATAGCCCCCGCCGAGCGTGAAAGCTCCAATCTTGAAAAAGGTCTTGAAGGCATCCCAGTAGAAGTTGGGTGTTGGGTGTTGGGTGCTGGGTGCTGGGTGCTGGGTGTTGGGTGTTGATGAAATGTTATGGTTCTCCACTGCTGTGCTGTTGGGTGTTGATGAAATGTTATGGTTCTCCACTGCTGTGCCGTTGGGTGTTGGATGTTGGGTATTGATGGCAACAGGTGTATCAGACCAGATTTACTGATGCTGATACACCCTGTCGCGTCAAGTCATATAGGCATTGTTCTTACAGCCTGCTCTCAACCCACCTGCGGGCATTGACAAACGCCTCTATCCACGGTGTTACCTCATCGCCACGACGGTCATGTGGATACCATGCCTGCTGCCAAGGGAAGATGGCTCGCTCCAGGTGAGGCATCATGGCAAGGTGACGGCCATCGGCTGAGCAGATGCCGGCCACGTTATAGTCGGAGCCGTTCGGGTTGCCGGGGTACTCTGCATAGTTGTACTTGGCGATGACGTTGTATCTGTCCTCAGCCTCGGGCAGATAGAACCGTCCCTCCCCGTGGGCAACCCACAAGCCGAGCTTGTTGCCGCTCAGTGAGCCGAACATCACGCTGTTGTTCTGTGGTATCGTCACGCCGAGGAAACTGCTCTCAAACTTCTTGCTGGTGTTGTGGCAGAGGTGGGCACGGTGCTTATGCTCAGGATTGATGAGATTCAGCTCAACCATCAGCTGGCAGCCGTTGCAGATGCCGAGCGACAGCGTGTCCTCACGGGCATAGAAGCGGTCGAGGGCCTGCTTTGCCTTGGGGTTGTAGAGGAAGGCTCCTGCCCATCCCTTGGCAGAACCAAGGACATCAGAGTTGGAGAAGCCACCGCAGAAGACAATCATGTTCACCTCCTCCAGTGTCTCACGTCCGGAGATGAGGTCGGTCATCGTGACATCCTTAACCTCAAATCCTGCCAGATAGAGGGCATATGCCATCTCACGCTCACCATTCGTACCCTTCTCGCGGATGATGGCTGCCTTGGGGGTTGGGTGCTGGATGCTGGATGCTGGGGTCTTCCAGCGGTCAGGGTTCAGGCCGTATTGCTCCAGCGTACCCGTGAAGTCACTGTTGAACTTCATCTCCACAGGCTGCTTCTTGTAGTTCTGGTAGCGTTTCCTCGCCATGCCGTTCATGCTCTGCCTGCGGTCGAGCAGGTAGGAGGTCTTGTACCAGGTGTCACGCAGGGTGTCAATGTCGAATTCCTGTTTCCAATCCCCATCAGCAATGCTGAGTGTGCGCTTCTCCGGCATTGGTGTGCCGATGCGGGCGAAGCCGATACAGTTTTCCTCCAGGAAGGCCTTTACGTCCTCGTTATGCTCGTCAGCAACCTGGATGACGACACCTGGGTTCTCGGCAAAGAGCTTCTTGATGATGTCATCGCCCTTGATGTCGTGCAGGTTGATGCGTAAGCCGCCTCCGGGGTTGGCGAAAGTCATCTCCAGCAGGGTCGTGATAAGCCCGCCGGCTGAGATGTCATGTCCCGACAGGATCCATCCGCGGCGGATCATCTCCTGTATGGCATCGAAGCAGTCGCAGAAGTATTGTGGCTCCTTCACCGTCGGCACGTCGCTGCCCACCTTGCCCAAGGTCTGTGCGAAGGCTGAGCCGCCGAGACGCTGCTCGTCAAAGCTGAAGTCAATATGATAGAGTCGGGTGTTCTTCTCGTTTACGATGACGGGTGACACCACCTGGCGGATGTCACTCACCTCGCCGCCGCTGGTCACGATGACTGTGCCCGGGGAAATGATTTTCTCACCGTTCGGGTATTGCTGGCTCAGGGAGAGCGAGTCCTTGCCCGTTGGGACGTTCACGCCGATGGCGCAGCAGAAGTCGGACAGAGCCTTTACTGCCTTGTAGAGACGGGCATCCTCGCCTTTCTGTGAGCGGCAGGGCCACATCCAGTTGGCTGACAGGCTGAGGCTGTCCATACCGTCAGCAAGGGGAGCCCAGACAATATTGGTCAGCGACTCGGCTACAGAGAGTACCGAGCCTGCCTCCGGCGATGCCAGTCCTGCCTGTGGCGCGTGGCCGAGTGCTGTGGCAATGCCCTTGTGGCCACGGTAGTCGAGGGCTACGACACCGCAGTCGGACAGCGGCAGCTGTATCTGTCCCTGTCCCTGCTGGCGGGCAACCTTCCCCGTCACGGATCGGTCAACCTTGTTGGTCAGCCAGTCCTTGCAGGCAACGGCCTCCAGCTGGAGGACACGCTGGAGATATTCCTCCACTTTGGTCCTGTCGTATGACACGTCAGCATACTTGCGCTCAACGGTCTCGTCCCTCATGATGGTCTTTGGAGAGTGTCCGAACATCTGGGTGACATCAAGGTCGAACGGCTTGACACCGTCTCCCTGTACGAAGGAGAAGTGGGCATCGCCAGTTGTCTCACCGACAACATACATCGGCGCACGCTCACGCTCGGCAATCCTCTTCACATGGTCAAGGTGCTTGCCGTCAATGAGCAGGCCCATGCGCTCCTGCGACTCGTTGGCTATGATTTCCTTTGCGCTCAGTGTCTTGTCGCCGATGGGCAGCTGTGTCATGTCAATCTTTCCACCACACTCCTCAACCAGCTCGCTCAGACAGTTGAGGTGACCGGCTGAGCCGTGGTCGTGGATGGAAACAACCGGGTTGCTGTCCTCCTCTACCAGGGCACGTACGAGATTGTAGGCACGTTTCTGCATCTCGGGGTTGGCACGCTGCACGGCATTCAGCTCTATGCCGTTGGAGTAACGGCCTGTGTCAACTGACGACACTGAGCCGCCGCCCAGGCCGATGCGGTAGTTGTCGCCACCCACGACGACAACCTTGTTCCCTGCCTGAGGCTCTCCCTTCAGACAGTCACGCTTGGCACCGTAACCCACACCGCCGGCAAGCATGATGACCTTGTCGTAGGCATATTTCTCTCCGTTCTCCTGATGCTCGTAGGTGAGCAGTGAGCCTGTGATCAGCGGCTGGCCGAACTTGTTGCCGAAGTCGCTCGCCCCGTTGGAGGCCTTGATGAGAATCTGCTCCGGTGTCTGATAGAGCCACTGGCGCACGGGCAGGATGTCCTCCCAGTCGCGCAGGGCAGGAGTGCTGCCATCATCTTCCTTCAGGCGCGGGTAGGCTGTCATGTAGACGGCTGTCCCGGCAATAGGCCATGAGCCTACACCACCGCCCATGCGGTCACGGATTTCGCCGCCCGTGCCTGTCGCCGCCCCGTTGAACGGCTCTACCGTGGTGGGGAAGTTATGTGTCTCGGCTTTCAGCGAGATGACACTCTCGATGGGCTTCACCCGGAAGTAGTCGGATGTACTCTGGTCCTTTGGTGCGAACTGCTCAATCTCCGGACCTTGTGCGAAAGCCACATTGTCCTTGTAGGCTGACAGAATCTTGCCTGGGTTTTCCTTGGTGGTTTTCTTGATGAGGCTGAAGAGACTGCTCTCCATCACCTTCCCGTCAATGATGAACTCACCGCCGAATATCTTGTGTCGGCAATGCTCTGAATTAATCTGGGCAAAACCGAATATCTCAGAGTCGGTCAGAGGTCTGCCGTTCTGCTTCTCTATCTTGTGGAGATATTCCATCTCCTCCGCTGAGAGGGCAAGCCCCTCCTCCTCATTGAATTTCTCCAGGTCGTCCACCTGCTTGATGGGCTCCGGCTGGTGGTTGACGGTGAAGATGGTCTGGTCAATCCCGTCATACATGCGTTGCAGCATCGGGTCATGGTCAGCGTCCTTGCTGGTCACCGGGAAATATTCCTCTATACGCAAAATGCCGTCAAGACCCATGTTCTGAGTAATCTCAACGGCATTTGTACTCCAGGGAGTAATCATTTCACGGCGTGGTCCTACGAAGAAGCCCGGCAGGTGATCTTCCTGCAGGTAGGTGGCATCACCATACAGCCAGCAAAGTTCTTTGATTTCCGAGTCGGACAGGGCATGATTGGTCTCTGTGGCAATCACGCTCTTGGACTGAGTTCTGAAGAAAAGAATCATAGTCTTTATATGAATTAGGTGTTACTTCTGTCTGCAAAGGTACGATATTCTTTGGATAAACAACCTTTTTGCCAGCCGTTTTTTCTCCAGTCTTGCGGCTCCGGTGGGGAGGGATGGACGGTCTTGGCCGTCAGGAGCGTTGGAATGTCATTCCTGTTGATGGGTTCTGTGCCCCCTGGGGGTAAGCTGCAGTGGTCAGGAAGGTCAGCTGGCTGCGGAATACTTTACGTGAAGTACTGGAATACTGCTGCTGAAGTATTACAGTACTGCTGCTGAAGTACTGGGATAAATGGGCACTGGACATTGGGCATTGTACTGATTGTCTATGCTCTATAGGGCAGCGTCATGATAAATTTATTGT
>JAILEG010000024.1 GCA_024688365.1 Prevotella sp. | reverse complement strand
GTTCTTATATATTTATATTTTAATGTTATGTTTTAATAGTGTCTAATAATTGATATATATAAATATATAATAATATTATATTGTGTTGTTTCTCTTGGATTGCTTTTTATACGTAATTATATAAATATATCTTTTTATTTTATTTATGATTCAGGTTATGGCTTAACAGGCTTCGATATGTTTTACTTGTTTCGGTGCATGATCTTTTTTTTTGTGCTTTGTGTTTTCATTTCTGTGATTCAGCCGTGTCGCTCTGCGCCTCCTCGTGCCCTATGTATGCTGTCATCCTCCTTTGCAGGTTTACTCAGCTTGCCTTTATGGTGTATGCGCAGCTATCCCCCTTACTCGCTTATTTTGCGTGATGCCTTGCAGTATACCGCCAGTGGCGTGCAGGGCCGCCATGACCGCATGTGTAGGCATGGGAATCTGCACTGTAGATGTGGAAGGCTGAAAGCCTGACGGCGCATAGGCAGAGGTAGTGTGTAAACGGGACTCTGTTGTGTTATGTCAAAGCGAGTGTTACTCCGAAGGAGGGAGCAGCAATACGTATATAATATCGCCCAAGGACTTTGATTATGGTTATTCTCTGTCACTCCTTCAGAGTTATTAATCCCCTGCTTTCTCACAGGGGTTCCGCTCCCGCTCCACTCCTGTCTATGCTCTGTCAGGCTTTCAGCCTTCTCGCTTTGCTCCCTCACAAGTCGGTATGGTGATTACTGCCGTAGCGGCTGCTTTGCCAGGCTTTCTGTCTTCTTCATTTGCTCCCTCACACGACGTGATATTTTGCAGCAACGGTGCAGCCCGGATGATGGGGAAGTGTGAAAGTATATTTGATGGGCGGCGCATGGGGTCATGAAGACAAATCAGAGCTGTTTTGTTAATTCTGTCGGCATTGTATAGTCCTCCCTTAGTCTGTCCTTGGTTTACTTTTATATAAATGTTATATGTTATTGATTATTAGTATTGTATATATTTATATCTTTATGTTTATTTGTCTTGTTTCCCACTTTTGCAGATAGCATGTGGACGGGGGCGGCTGCTTTGGAATCCCTGTTCTGCAAATGAGTTTGAAGGGGTGATGCACATTCGGTATAGGCTGGAGGTAGGTGCTTTGGCGAGACGTCAGCAGTGCGGCACTGGGTGTAAGGACGGTTGGGGGCAGCGTGGAGGATTGGGATGTAGCAGGTGGGAGGGCATGGTGAGGAGGATTGGGACGTAGCAGGTGGGAGGGCATGGTGAGGAGGATGCACGAATCACTTGAAGTGCATTGTGATGACATTACACAGTGCGGCATGAACTTGGCTGGTGTGGCAGGAATATCCAGATGGTGTTTCGTTAGTGGGGACTTCCTTGGAGTTGTTTGGAAATTTTCTCTGCTCTCCCTCTGCGGTTCCTTTGTAATTCCTCTACTTTTCCTCTGCTTTCCCTCTGCGGTTCCTTTGTGGTTCCTTTGTGATTCCTCTGTGATCCCTCTGTTATTCCTCTGTGACTCGTCCGATATATTCCGATGGGCTTGGTGTTTCTTCTTGCTACGTTGGGCTATGGTTTTATTCCTCTTTTGGTTGCTTGATCAGTTTCCCGCTTCCGTCTTTCCCCTCATTTATTTGTCTCAGGCATTTCGCTCTCAATCCTACTCTTGTCGTGTGGCAGGGGTCTTTCGTTTTCATCTTGTCTCAGTCTGATGCCATATTTTCAGCAAGATAATACTTATTACTCGCTGTTTATTAATATTCTATATGTTTATATATTTGTTTATTTTGTCCTTTCAGCTTTTCTTCTCTCTTGTCTATAGGTGCTGTTGATGGTGACAGAATCCAACCTGGTATTCTGCCTGTAAGGCAGGACATGCGATGTGTGATAGACTTCTCAGCTTTCGGTTTTCTGTTGGACGAATGAGGATGATGTGTGAGCCGGGACAGCTGTGCCCTGTAGCGAAATGGCGGAAGAGGATATTCATGATGGTGAGCCCCAAAAAGGCAAATCCTCTGGGTGTGGCTTTTCGCTTGTCGCTGTCCTGCTGCTGTTGCCTTGTCTGAAGAGCTGGTGAAGGCTTGGGGCTGATTGCTTGCTGTTTGGAGGCGGTGTGGTGTATTCTTTTGGAACGTAAGCGTTTTGAAGTATTAGATGTTGTTGCTTGATATTCAAGTGTTTAGATAAATATATATTTATATCTTTGCTCTTTCCTCTCTCTTGAACTGTCAGCTTCCGCTTGCCAGGGTTTGTCAGAGCCAGAGGGAGTAGGCTCGTGTTTTATGCTTCTAATAACCTGTTTTAAAGGGTTGTACAGTATAATTCGTATGCGTGTGGCTTTCTGTAGCTGCCAGTTTTGTCTTTCCTTTCCCTTTTTTGTAGCGTGCATGCTCCAGTTTTACCGTTTGTTCATCTCTGATAAAGGTATGCGATGTGTAGTTTGCTGGAAAGGACACCTCATGTTGACGTTTATCTGTTCATCATATATGTTTATGTGTTTATATATTTTTGTTGATAATTGTTGTTCTTTTTGATTATATATTATTATATAAATATATATTATTTATTAATAGCTTTGTTTTATTGCTTTTGTTTTTGCTGTGAGTTCAATATGAATCTTGAAAGTACAATCGTTGAGTTTGAATTGTGCTTTGCTATATTGTTATATAAATATATATAAGTATTTATGTTTTATAATATGTTTATTTATTTGCTTTTTTGTTGTTTTATGTTTATATCTTTCTTGTTAAAAATATTAGAACATATTTGTTTTTCTCAATAAATAGATGTATATTTGCATTTATAAAAATGTAACTGCGCTTTTATGTGCTTATTTATTTGAATCTATTTATATATATGTATATATGAAGTTAAAGAAGTTTTGTGTGACAGAGGTTCAGAATGAGGTGCTGAACTGGGGGGTGGGGCTCTTTCTTGCCTTCAGTGTTGTGAATCTCATAGACCACTGGACGGGTATGCCGAATGAGGGTCAGAATGTTTTGACTCAAGCTTTCTCAACTGTTCAAAGCACTACGGGAATCCAGATTGCTGAAAGGATATTGCTCATGTTGACGAAGCTGACATTGTGGGAGGTGTTCCGCCGTTGTCTGAATAAGAGCAAGCATTTCATCTTGCAGTTGGCCGTTGTCGTGATGATGGTTCTTACTGGCTTGAGTGTTTTGGCTGGTGCATATTCGTCAGCTTTCAGTGAGCCATTGCAGAACACTCTGTTCCAGGTTTCTCAAACTGATGTCCTGATCCACAGATTCTGCACGTATAGTAATCTGTTTGTTTTCCTTGCGGAAATATTCCTGGGTATCGGGCTGATAAGGAAATTCTCGGGTTCTATCCGCAATTATGGTTGGGCTCTCTTGGGGGCTCCTGTTCTCTCACAGGTTTCCGACCTTATCTTCTACTATATATACAATAATGTGGGAGGTGTCTCTATGAATACGATTCAAACTCTCGGAGTGATGACGACAATTTTTGGATTTGTGCTGTCCGTCATTCCGTTTGTCATGCTGCGTCTGAGCATGTCGACCGATATTCCGGAAGAGGATGGAGATGATTCTGACCTCAATCAGTATAAGTAAGATGTTTTGAGTGAGGCTGTATTTCTGTCCTGTTTCATTTTCCGCATATTCGGTCGGGTGGGGGAATCTCACTTGGAATATCGCAGAAATGAGCGAGTTTGGAACAGTGTGAAGTTTACAAAGTGATAGCGTACGGGTGCTTTTAGTTACCTTTGCTTGCTTTTGAGCTGCTTTTGATAGTGAATATTGATATGATAAGTGATAAAAAGTTGACTTTCTTGCCTGTAAGGAATGTGGAGGAAAATATGCTGAATGGGCTTTTATTTCTATTCATTATGGGTGTTTTAGGTGATATTTTGGCTGTTTTCAGTCAGTCAGACCTGTTTACGGCGGGTTTTCTGAGTCCAAACCAGAGCGTGACAGCTGATTATCTGTCGACTTCAGCTGAGCTTTTGGCTGGCATATCACTGGCTGGCATCCTCCTTGTCCTGGGCATAGTTGCCCGTAGGGTAGGGAAGGAGGTGCATGGTTGGCATGCCGTGAGCCTCTTGTCATGTATCTTTGTGGCAGGAGCGTTGGTCTACCTGTCAGTTGAGAAAGTCGGTTTTCTTCTTTCCCCAGAGCAGGAAGTGGCCCTGCCATATGATTTTTTCGGCATGGCAGGTTGGGGTTTAGCTTTCCTTTCTTATTTCTGTTTGCTTTGGAAAATCAGTCATTTGTCAGCCGGCAGACTTCGCTCCTTGGGTATCTGGCAGATAGTATTCTCATCTGTGTTCCTGTTGCTGTTTGCAGTTTTCCTTCCTCTGCACATGGTCTATAGTTTTCCTTTGATGGGCGAGGCTGTTTTTGCAGGAGCAGTTGTGGCCGTTTTGCTGGCAATCGGCATTGTGTGGAAGCGGATGTTAAGCCCCATTGTCGGGAGGGGAAGTGATGAGTGAAATGAATCCAATTAAGATGTAAATATGTATATGTTTTTAAGTAAATATATTATTATATATCTTTTAGCAGGGCCAGCTGCTTGTCTTGCTATGGTTCAGCAGACTTGAAAGAGTGTTTTTTGTTGATTTAAATATCTGATTATCAGACTGTAAATGAGTAATTAACGTTCGGGTCAGACGGAGATCTTGCTTAGATAAATAGATTTAAACGTAAGAGTGTAGAAATATAAATATATAAACAATGAAAAATAGAAAAATTGTTTTTGCGAATCAGAAAGGTGGAGTAGGGAAGAGTACGCTCTGTATTCTCTTTGCCAATTATCTTGCCTGGAAGGGGAAGGAGGTCTGCATCATTGATACTGACTTGCAGAAGACGATTCTCATGCAGCGTCAGAAGGATGTTCAGCTGTATGAGGGTGAGGAGGAGCCTTACAACGTCCAGGACTTTGATGTCGCCGACCCTGAGACGATGCAGCAGCTGATGGACTCAGCCTCACAGGTGGAGGGTTATGTGCTGTTCGACTCGCCGGGTAACATCAGTGAGGACGGACTGGCTCCGCTCTTCGTGGATGCGGACTACATCATCTGCCCCTACGAATATGAGGACAAGACACTCGACTCGACAGGCGTCTTCGTGCAGGTTCTCAATGCGTTACGGGAGCATAACCCTCAGATGCACGCGCAGATCTTCTTTGTCCCGAACCGCATCGACCCACGCATCGGCACAACGGACGAGCAGCGCATGTGGCGTGAGACGGACGATATCTTCAAGAACTACGGTAAGGTGACACCTGTTGTCAACAGCCGTGCCACGCTGAAGCGCACCAACACGTTTGAGCTGGTGGCCACACAGCGGGAGGCGGTGAAGAGTGCGTTTGAGTATATACTGAAGAGGATGAAGTAGAGAACAGCCTCTCCCCCCAGCTTCTCCCCGAAAGGGAGGAACAGCCTCCCCCCCCCCTAAGCCCTCCCCGAAAGGGAGGGGGGTGAATGGCGGGATAGCCCTGGGACGGGGCAGGGGATTTTACATTTTTTGGGGACTGGAGGGACGGGCGGTATTCTGCTTTTGGGGTGATAGCGCATGCGGTCTTCTCTTTTTGAAATACCGAGACGGACAGTCTTCCGCTTTCATAACCAAGGGTGACGGACAGTATTCCGCTTTCATAACCGAGGGGACGGACAGTCTTCCGCTGTGAGATCAATGAGATGAGTGGTATCTGATTTTGAACACGAAACAATAAAACACGAAACGATTAAATACGAAACAATTAAAAAAAGATAAGAAACGATATGGCAAAAAAGAAAACAAAGGTCATGCTGCCGGGTGGTCTGGCGGGACTGGCACATAACGTGCAGCGGGGTGGGGGCGAGGCTCCCGCCACAGTGAACAGGGAACAGGATGAGTCGACAATGACGGAAGCGGCTGCCGCTGGGTCAGAAGTTCTGGAGCAGGAGGCTGCTGCCCAGGCACAGGATGAGGATATGGCACAGGCGGCACCTGTTGAGGGGGCGCAGCCCGTACAGCCCGCAGCGGTTCAGGCGGAGAGCTTCACACGGCATGCGGCGATGCGGCATGAGCCTGCCCAGACACAGGATGGGAAGGACCGCACGGCACCGGCTGCCAAGAAACTGCCGAAGGCAGAGGGCAAGCAGCTGGCACGGGAGTACAGCATCGCCAAGGACAGCGGTGAGGACAGCTGGCAGCTCTTCCTCGATCTGGCGCGTGACTACAAGGCCCGTGACTCACGGTTGGCAACAGTGTATATTGACTCCGACCTGAAGAGCGTGCTGGACCGCCTGAAGTCGGCCACGAGCATCAAGCTGCCGTCAACGGCGCTGCTCAGTGCCATTGTTGCCCGCTTCGTGTTCGACCACGAGAAGGACATCAAGAACGCTATCTTCGGAGAGAGCCTGCTGTAAGGAGGGCCCACCCCGAAAGCCCACCCCCAAGAGGCCCACCCCCAGCCCCTCCCGGGGGAGGGGAGTGCCTACGGGGGAGGGATTCCCATAGGCTGTGATGCCGGCATAGTTATGCAAAGGGCAGCTGAGCAAGGGCAATTGACGGCAAGAATAGGATGAGGGAGGAAATGGGATTACGCAATTATAGGGATTTATCATCATGGGGCTGCGCAACAGTGTGGCTGTGCGGTAATATGTTCACGTCGTGATAATGGAATATGATGCGATGCGGCTGCGCAATATCATGATAACGTAAGCCTACGCCTGCGTGAGCCTACACCTGCGTGGGCATGTTGCTTGCGTACGAATACAAATACAGAAAATGGATGGAAACTGTGGGACGGACTGACAGCCACAGGCTGGGCACGGGGCGCATAGTGCTGCCACGGTCAGCACGGGAGGCGGGAAGCCACGGGGCGGCAAGACCGTATTCCGCTGAGAGGAAGTGGGCTATCATTGCCGTCCTCTTCTCCTTGGTTTTTGCGGCCATCGGCGGCGGACTGGCTTATTCCGCCTGTTCCGGATGGGCTGACAAGGAGGCTGATTATGTGACAGGGGCAGGTGGCTGCTGGCTCATTCTGATGGCGGTGATTGTATGGCTGGATGTAAGGAAGTCGAGGGTCATCATTGATGATGACAGCGTCATGTCAGTTGGCCTCTTTGGCAGGCGGACGCTCTTCTTCAGTTCCATCGAGGGAGTGGAGCTGACGAAAAGCGGCTTCCGCTTTGTGCCTTTCGATGGGGCAGGGCGCACGATTACTTTCAGCAAGTATTACCGTGACTATGACGGTGTGCGGCTCTGGGCTTTCAGGGCTTTCACCGACCTGAAGGCACGGAAGGCGGAGGACGACCTTGCCGAGCTGGCATCCAATCCGCTCTATGGTGCTGACCGCGCCGACCGTCTGCGCCATGCCGAGCGTCTCAGCCACCGTCTGCGCCCGCTGAACGTCATGGGATGGGTGGCAGGCATTGCCCTGGCTGTCCTGGACAGCTGGTTCAGGCCCCTGCTGGTTGTCTGCCTCCTTTATCCTCTCATCGCCAGTTGCATCTATCTCCTCTCAAAGGGGCGGATAAAACTCTACACCAGGCACTCGGCCCCTTACCCCACACTCCTCGGCAGCACCTACGGACCTGCGATGGGGATGTCATTGTGTGCCGTCGCAATGAATATCCTTGACCACGGCAACTTCTGGCTGCCCTTCGCAACCGTATTCCTCCTGTTGCTGACAATCTTCATGTGGCACGACTTCAACTGGCTGTCAGGCAAGCGGTTCGACACGGTGTGCAGTCTTGCCGCCGTAGCGTTCTTCGCCATGTTTTATTCTTACAGTTCCGTCTTGCTGTTCAATGAGGCATGGGACAGCAGCCGTCCGCAGACCTACCCGACCAGGATAGTCCGCAAATGGGAGACGCACAGCAAGCATACCAGCCGGAAACTGCTGCTGGAACCGTGGCGGAACGGTAGGGAGGAGACTGCCGCGGAAGTGTCGAGGGACGTGTACAACCGTCTGTCGGCAGGTGACAGTGTCACCGTGAAGGAATATTCCGGCCGCCTGGGAATACCCTATTATTACGTGAGATAGCAGCTGAAGATATCACGTGTTACAATGGAGGATGGGGCAGGCTGAGAACGGAGACAGCCCGAAGTTACGGCTTATAGCTGAAAATGAAAGAGCCATATCACACTCGGTGTCCGAGTGCTGATATGGCTCTTCTTATGGCCTTTAAGAGTGGGCAGTTCTCAATTTTTTCGGCTTTTGCTCTGCCGTCTTTCTGTTTTTTATTATATTTGCAGGTGAAAAGACAAGACATGGAAATCCTGTCAGTCATGATAGCCGGATTAAAGTGTTGTGGAATTTAATAGAAACTAAAAGCTGATTTTATGGGAATATTCGATCTGTTTAAGAAGAAAGGTGTAGACAAGCGCGTGGAATTCCCCAAGGAATTACTCAGCGGGATAGCCTGGACTTTCAGGCAGGAGGCTTTCTCCTCCTTGGCTGCATTTACAAAAGATTTGAAGGAATACAATGAGGAGGTGTCAGGGGAGTCTTTTTCAGATACATGGTCGGACGAACTGAAGTTAATCGGCAATCGTATTCTGGTGCAGTATGAGTACTGGGACAGCAGCCAGGATGACTCCCGGGAAGAGCAGTTGCTTTTGCAGGCGGATGATGGCAGGCATTTTACCACCGCAGAGTTACTTTACAAGATTCACAATCAGGTCCGTGACAAGCTGGTGGATGACGATCATGTGTTCTTCGAGGGATTGGAGCTGTTGGAGGAGGATGATGCCAAATGTCCTGACATCCCCTGTTATTATATACTTCAGGGCAGTTGAGCCTCAGACGTGGCAGAATCCTGAAAGCATGTCGCCCTGCCAGTCATGGTAGGCAAATCAAAATATTGTGGTATTAAAGACAAACAGAATCTATTGGAACGGATGAGGCTAATTGATGAGAATCCTGATAAAGCCATCATTACGACAAAGTTTGTGGCAAACGAAAGGAAAGCAATCATCAAAGTCGTTTATGATGAAGACGGTGACTGGCAGTTCTACAGCAATGACGATATAGATGAGGGTGATGCTGTGGTTCTGTCAGTCAGGCAGATTTTAGAGATTGACGATACCTTGGCCTCTTTGGAACTGTCCAAAGGTCAGGAAGTTGTAAGGAACGACATGAACAGTGGAGAATGGCAGGTGAATTGAGTTTAGGCACGACCCAATCTAAGGTAAAGATAGAAGAAAGGAAATGAAAATATTCAAGAACAGGAAACTGCAGATAGCCCTCTACTCCATTATTATGGCGGCAGTCTATCCGCTTATCTACGTCTATGTATCCTCTACGGAAAGGGCAGACAGTACCGATGCGGCAGGCCGGGGGATGATAGCCTTGGGAATCATGATTACGGTTTTCTTCATTGGGATAGCGTATTTCATCATCAGCATCATCTTCTCACGCATCTTTCTCCGTTCCTGGCTTCCTCCTTTTATCGCCCTGCTGCTGTTGCTGCTGGGCTTGGGGGTCATGCAGATACCCGATTACATTGACTCACTGCCAAAGAAGCAGATTGTGTACTACGAGGACGGGACGGTGCGAAGAGAGGGAAAGGCTGACCCCTATTCCGGCCATTGGGTCGGCTGGGTCAAGTCGTACAGGCGTGACGGCACACTATGGAAAGAGGAATACATCAATTATGACACCTATGAGAACCGGCGGGTGAGGTTCTATTACGGCGACGGGACTCTGAAGTCGGCGGGTGAGATGACATGGGCAGGCTCTTTAAGCTCACGTATTGGCGAATGGAAGTTCTACAGGCCTGACGGCACGCTCGATGACATCCGCACTTATGATGTGGAGAACAGCAGGATAGCATCGTCAAAGAATTACCGACTCTATACTGATGGTGTCTGCATCTTCCACATCGGTTCCGGCCGCCGCTTCACGGGTATGCTCAAGAACACACCTGTTGTTTACCTTGACAACGACACCTATGTTAACGAGGAGGCAACCTATCCCTGTGAGAATGAGGAGGACGAGGAGGAAATCGCCCCTGCCCTTTACACCGTCAGGGTGAGGAAGGGCGTGACGACAGGGCCTATGGTTATCCGCTATGCAACGGCTGGGCATCCTCTGTCGTTCCAGACAGTGCTGGATGAGAAGGGAGTCTCACACGACTATCCCAGCTCCTATTACCCCAACGGGCAGATAAGCAGCAGGAGCTTTGCCATCAACGACACCACCACGGGCTACATAGAGTATTACAAGGATGCCGTGAAGCACCGTCCGCATGGCGCGCGGCAGTTCTATGCCAAATACTCGAATGGCTATGTGCGTGACACGGCCTATTGGTACGACCGCCAGGGCAAGCTGCGCGCATGGGCGGTCTTCAAGGAGGGAGAGGTGCTGAGTCAGTGGTCCAAGCCGGCGAAATAGGGGGGCATGATTGTACCAATGCAAATGAAAAAGAAAGACGATGTATGACTTAACTTTTTTGCTTATTCCGATAGGCTTGTGCCTGTTGGCTGTGAGCATAAGGAGTACTGTCCGTCTTGCCAGGCCCGAAAAGGTCTATGAGATGCCTTATGCAGACAGGAAAGGAACTTTCACGATTGGCAGAACGGGGAAATACAGCGTGTGGCTCAATGGGAAACAGTTGCAAAGGATGCCCATCGGAGCGTTCGGCCTGCTCCTTACCAACTGCGATACACGGCAGGCTATCCTGCTCTCCAAACCGCTCCTTCCTGCCCATGTGAATGGTGCCAGGACGGGCAGGGTGGAACTGTACGGCTTCGAGGCCGATGCCGGCACCTATGTCCTTGAGCGCAACGACTTGGCAGGGACGGGTGACAGGGTGCGCCAGTCTGTAGCGGATGTCTTTTCCCGTAAGCCTGTTGACAGCAGTCTGCTGTCCTTTCAGGTTTACAGGCAGACTTCCAAGGTTGCCCTGTTCCTGAGCATCGTGGGAATCGTAATAGGATTCATGGCTTTCGGCCTCGGCATCCTCTTCCCTGTTATATTTCCCAGGATGTGACAGAATGTGCCGGGGAGAGAGTAGGGCTTAGACAGGACGGTCTGCTCATATCCCCATTGATACGATAAATTAAGTTGCTGTTTTGTCGGCTTTCGTTCCGCTGTCTTATGCTTTTTTTGTAAATTTGCAGGCAAAAAGATGATAATATGAGCGGAACAATGATAGGTTTGCTGATTCCCCTGCTGGGCACAGTCTTGGGGTCAGCCTTTGTGTTTTTCATGCGTGAGGAGATGCCCGCCCGCCTGCAGAAGATGCTGCTGGGCTTCGCCTCCGGAGTGATGGTGGCAGCGTCAGTGTGGTCGCTGCTGATACCGTCGATGGACATGTCAGCCGATATGGGCAAGTGGCGCATCGTGCCAGCCGTGGGTGGTTTCCTGCTGGGTATGGCCTTCCTGCTGCTTGTCGACTACATCACGCCCCACCTCCACGTGGGCAGCTCCACGCCTGAGGGCCCCCGGGCCAAGCTCAGCCGCACGGCGATGCTCACCTTCGCCGTCACCATCCACAACCTGCCTGAGGGCATGGCGGTGGGTGTTGTGCTGGCAGGTGCGCTGCAGGGTGCCGAGACCATCTCAATGGCGGGTGCGCTGGCCATGTCGCTGGGTATCGCCATTCAGAACATCCCTGAGGGAGCCATCATCTCCATGCCGATGTGCGAGGCGGGCAACTCAAAGCTGAAGTCGTTCGCTATCGGCTCGCTGAGCGGTGTCGTGGAGCCGATAGGCGGCTTGGCGGTCATCCTGCTGGCCAGCCTACTCACGCCTGCGCTGCCTTACCTGCTGAGCTTCGCTGCCGGAGCGATGTTCTATGTGGTCATCGAGGAGCTGATTCCCGAGGCTTCCGAGGGCGAACATTCCAATCTCTCCACTGTGGGCTTCGCCGTGGGCTTCGCACTGATGATGACGCTCGATGTTGTCCTGGGCTAAGAAGCCTCGGGCGTGAGGAGCAAACAAAGGAGCAGGTTTGCAGGTCTGCAGCTTGACGATGGGCTGACTGATAAAGAAAAACAGATAAAACAGAAAGATATGAATAAGACAGAACTGGCAGCGGCGGTAGCTGCGCGGGCTGAGATCTCGAAGAAGGATGCGGCCCAGTTGATCAACTTCGTTTTCGGTGCCATCTCCGACACCGTATGTGAGAAAGGCGAGGAGGTTGCCATCCCTGACTTCGGCAAGTTCTCGCTCAAGGCAGTGCCCGAGCGCAAGGGCCGGAACCCGCAGACGGGTGAGGAGCTGACCATCCCTGCGCATGACAAGGTGGTGTTCAAGCCCGCCACCACGTTCGACATCTTCTCCAGGAAGCACTATTGACAGTCCATCCGCCCGCCTGGTGCGGGATGACACAGGCCGTGCGCCAATGTACAAGTGACATTGGCGCACGGCTTGTTTTTGTTTGCGAACGTGTGCGGCACCAGCTCCTGACGGCTCCTTGCGACGCTGCCCTTCGGCGGCATCATTGCCCCGTATAGAACTGGATGAGGCGGGTGATGGCCTGGCGGCAGACGGGGCAGAACTCGGGATGCGTGTTGGTGCGCATGCGGCAGTCGGGGAAGCCACGGTAGACGCCGTGCTGCGTGTAGCCTGCCGGCTCGTATGCTCCCACCTTCCAGCGGTCACGGCGGGCATGGGGACGGTCGAGGTCAGCGGGCTGGGGTGTGGGCAGCGGTGTGCCCTTGCTGATGAGGTTCTCCCATTTGCCGTGGAAGTGGGTGAGTGTCGTGAGGTTCGGCTCCCACGGCTCAACGTCAGTGGGGTACATGTCAATCGGCTCCTGGTCGTAGGCATACTCATCGCCCAGTCCGGCGAAGGAGTGGCCGAACTCATGGACGACGACGGGCTTGAAGGCCGGGTGATGCGTCATGGAGAGGTTATAGGAGTTGAGGATGCCTCCGCCCCCGTATTTCTCCGTGTTGACGAGGACGATGATATGCTCGTAGGGTGTGCCGGCGAGCCAGTCGTGCAGTCGCCTGAGGTGGAGGGTGGTGAGGTAGCGGTCGCTGTAGAAGGTGTCAAAATGTGATCCCAGGGCGGTGTTCTTCCATATGCCCTGGCCAGGCTCTGACGTGCCGCTCTCAGCCGATGGGGCTTTGACGGCGATGACGTTGAACCGCTGGCGCAATGACCTGAAGGGCTCATGGGCGAAGAGGGCCTCCATCGCCGTGCGGCAGTCGGCGAGGAAGGTGGGCATCTCGGCCTCCGTGTAGCCCTCGGCGATGTAGGCGATGTGGATGCAGCGTGCTGTGTCGGCGGCCTGCTGGAGCGTCTCGTAGGGCGTGACGGCCCGCTCGCCCGTGTGGCGGATGAGGATGTCATGGGGGCTGACGGTGTGGGTCATGGCGGCCATGACCTCCCTCCGGCTGTTGCGCAGCTCCACGGTCACGTCAGCGGTGTCCTTGGGGTAGGGGATGAGAAAGACGTTCTCAAAGGCCTTGCCTCCGCTGGTCTTCGCCTCGTCGTATGAGAGCCATTCCTGGAATAGGGTGGAGAAGGAGTTGCGGTAGATGACCTCCTGCGTGTGGTGGTCGCGCACGATGACCTGTCCGTTGCCCTCGACGGGCACTTCCGCCAGGTGGCTGTGCTTGCCGTACCAGCGTGGCATGCGGCACAGCTCGTCCAGGGCGATGGTCTGCCGTTGGGCATTGCCCGCGAAGGTGTAGTCAAGTCGCAGCGTGGCATCCTCGAAGTAGCGGTTGAAGTCCTGTGCCGGGGAGGTGAGTGATGCTGTGAGGAGAAGGAGGGAGAAGAGAAAGACTCTCCCAAGGAGGGGGTGTTGGGTGTTGGGTGTTGGGTGACGGGTGTTGATGGGCGGCATTTGGGTGTTGGGTGATTATAGGTAATTATAGACGATGATAAGCGGGAATAGGTAATACCTAACCTCAACCCTCATCGCTGTTAACTCCCCTCCCTGCGGGGGAGGGGTCGGGGGTGGGGCTGCTGGGGGGAGAGGCTGTCGAGGACGTTGGCGGCTATGCCCACCATACTGGTGCGGATGATCTCCTGGTCTCTGTCCATATCGTTCCTGTTCTTCTTCTCTTGCTTGTTACTGACATGCAAAGTTATCAATAAATAATCGGATAGCGGAAGAAACAGGGGAAAAAGAAAGAGAAGAGGGAAAAAGAAAGAGAAGAGGGAAAAAGAAAGAGAAAGGAGAAAACAGCCTCTCCTGCCCCTCCCCGTCCCCTCCCCCAAAGGGAGGGGAGTGAACAGCGATGAGGAATGTGGGATGTGGTTGGTTTTTACCTATTATTGCTTATCCCCGCTTATCTCCGCCTATCCCCGCTTATCCCCGCCTATCATCGCCCAATGCCCAACACCCCTCTCCCCGAGTATTTCACGAGAAATACTCGGGTACTTCAGCAGCAATACGCTGATACTTCACATGAAGTATTCCGCAGCCTGTGCGGTGCGGGAGTCAGCCGCCGTGCCCTGGCACGGACGGGGCATGCCTCTGGCGGGATGGCGGCTGCGCTGTATGCTGTCATTGTACAACACTGTATAAGTGTCTGTAGCCCGTGTTTTTCCTTGCTTTCTCCTTCGTCTCGCAGCGGAAAAAGCACTACCTTTGCCGCAGCATCCTACAGGGGGATGCTGCGATTAACCATTTTATAAAACAATCAAGACGAAAGGAATCAGGATTATGCCTAAAAGAACTTACAACGAAATTCCCTACCAGTACCCCATGTGCATCCAGGCCGACTGTCCCCGGGCTGCCTCCTGCCTGCACCAGGTGGCTTACGGTCAGGCATCGGCCACTGACCGCCACCTGCTCATTCTGAACCCGGCGCAGTGCCTTAAGGGTGAGGCATGCAGCCATTACCGTGACGCGCGCCCCGTGACTTATGCCCGCGGCTTCACCCGGATGCAGCGGCACATGACCCTTGAGCAGTACGGCCGCTTCTCCCGGCGGCTCATGTCGGTCTTCGGGCGCAACCCCTACTATGAGCGGCGCAGGGGCACGAGTGCCCTCTCGCCCCAGGAGCAGCTCACGGTGCGCAAGGCTCTCCGTGCCGTCGGCGTGAGCGATGACCAGCCCTTCGACAGCTATGAGCAGACCGTCAACTGGTATGACTGACAGGTGAAGGGGCGGCGCTGTGGGCTAAATGAAGAGAATGTCCAGGTTGAGATGGAGCATGATGTTGATGACCTTCAGCAGCTTTGCCTTGTCTTTAGTGGCTCCGGGAACAAGGAGCCACCTATGCTCGTCAACCTGTATCTGACCGTTATATTGCTTTGCGGTGGTGATGAGTTTCTTGCCGCCATGCAGGAGGCCGAGCTGGGCAACCCTGTCAATGCCAATCTTCCACACGCTTTGCATGAAGGTGTCAGCCGTATTCTCCTCGCCGATGACAGTTCCGTCAGGGAAGCTGACCTGGAGGACGGTGACACCCCTCGCCCCCCTTGCCACCTTCTCACCCTTGAAGTCGGCACTGACATCTATGGCCAGCCCGATCCGGAACTGGTCAGAGATGATTCTCAGTTGTGCGGCTTTGTTGTAGACACCTCCCCGGGTATTCACAAACCAGCCGTTGCCCACGTCTTCCATGTCGTTCTTGTACTGAGGATAGGGGTTCCTGGTGAGCAGGGGCAGGTGGCACAGTTCTATGCTTACCTTGGCAAGGCTGTCACTGTCAATCCGTCTCAAGGTCTCAACGAATGTGGCTTTGGCATTTGAGTAGCAGATAATGTCGCCGTTGGGGAAGGTCACGCGCAGCTTCTTCTTGGCTGCTCTTTGTTTAGGCTGTTCTTCCATGATGCTTGCTTCAATATTGGTTTTCCTCATATATCCTTGTGATGCCTTGCAGTGAGAGGAGACGGCAGCCCTCAATGTGCTGGGGATAGACCTGGACGGGCTGGCCGCCGAGCGGATGGAACGTGCCGAGCCGGAATCGCAGACAGGGGTGGCCGGAGGCGGTGACGGCGAAGTCCATGCCCGTCACATCGTAGTAGCCATCAGTGCTGTCGCTGATGATGGGCAGGAGAAACCTGACGAGACGGAAGTCGATGGCAGGTGGGTCGATGAGCTGGCAGGCTTCTGCCGTGTGGGTATAGAACTTTCCCCATCCGTCCATGCGGCTGACGGGCAGCGCGAGGATATTGTCGGCCCATGCCTCGGCAGGCAGCTCCGTGATGGCGGGCTGCGCCTTGACGGCTGCCGCCATGATGGGGAAGGGGTTCTCCCCCAGTGCGCAAGGCTCCACATAGAAGTGGCGGCGCAGCTCGGCCAGCAGGACGGTGTTCGCCGGGTCGTCCTTCTCCAGGGCCAGCGAGAGGAACTCATGGCTGCTGTAGGCAGTGGAGGCGGGGGTGAACGGGCGGTAGACCTTTCCCAGCACCTGCTGGAAATGCTCACGGAGGTATCTTGCCCCGTCCTCCTGCGGATGGGGCTGCATGGCGTAGAAGTCATAGTGCCTGCGCAGCATCTCCTGCACCTGGGTGCGGAACATGGCCCTCACCTTCTCCTTCCATGCGGCCTTCTGGAGGCTGTTGTTCCGGGCATAGAGGGAGATGACGTAGAGGAAGTTGACATCGTAATGGCAGACGAGCAGCGTGTCACGGTCGAAGAGACGGTTGCGGAACTGGCTGCTGGAGAATCCTGAGCGTCCCCTGTCGGTCACGCTTATCTCGTCGCGGTAGCTCAGCTCCTGGTTGAGGCGGGCACTGATGAAGAAGTTGGGGATGACGTTGTAGCCCTCGGTCAGGTCATCACGGAGCTTGCCCACCTTGCCAAAGTTCCTCCTGTCCAGGCGCACCTCCCCGTCCTCCCGTCCGTCATTGAGGAAGAGGTTGAGGTTCCACTGGATGACGTTCCTCGCATAGGTGAACTGCTTGTAGACGGCCTCGCGGCCGATGCTGTTGTTGCGCTTGTAATACTTTGAGTCGCCGATGTAGTAGATGGGCTTGTCCTCATCGTGGGTGGTCAGCCCCTTATAGGTGTAGAGGTGGTCTATGCGCTTGCCGTCATCCTGGTCCTTCAGTCCTGCGGGTATGTCGCGGTCGCCGATAAGCTCGTCGATGATGGCCTCGAAGACGATGTTGAAGTTCTTGACCAGCAGGTATTCCCGCTGCTCGTTGCTCACGTTTATCTGCCGGGCGGCATCGAAGAAGGCATAGCACAGGTTCCACAGCCGCAGGGCCTTGTCGGAGAAGTACTTGTATTTGATTTGCCTCAGCCTTACCTTCCCCATCCCTTGCAGATAGGCCAGGAACCGCTGGCCCGTGATGAGCTGGAAGTGGCAGCTGATGCTGACGGGGAAGCCATATTGGCCATTGATGTAGTTGAGGATGGAGAAGAAGATGATGAGCAGCTCCTCATCGAGGTTCACCTGCCGTTTTCTGTTGACTGGAGTGAGGTAGGAAGGCCTGCCGTCCTGCACGATGGCGGGAGTGGTGGCAATGGTGCGGGTCCAGTTGATCTTGTTGAGTCCGGAGTGGATGTTGCGCAGGGTGAAGAAGAGGAAGTCCTGGTTGTCCTTGCTGAACTGAAGGAGCGACAGCAGGATGTCGAGGAACGTGTTGCCCATCCGCCGTCCTCCCCTGCCGGCCTGGGCGATCTTCCTGTGATAGACGATGGAGGTGTCGCTCTTCCGGTCCAGGCGGAAGACGGTGATGGCCCGGTAGATCCATACGGCGAACTCGTAGATGAAATCGCGTTCCGTTGCTGTCAGCGGGTTATGGGCATCAAGGTTGATGATGTCCTCTGGGCGGTATTTCCCAAAGACAAGCTCCTGCCCGTCCCGGTCCTCCAGGAGAACTTTGGGAAGGATGAACACACAGTCGCGTATCCGCTCATCGGTGTTGTAGAAATAGCCGACGTAGTTCACGCTGACGTATCCCTCAATGTCCGCCAGCGAGCCAATGCCCCTGAGGACAGGCTCCACGTCGGCCGCCGCGTATCTATGCTCCTCAATGATGATGCGCATGGTGTCGGTCAGGTCTTGTCAGTTATCTAAGGTTGGCATGAAAGGATCTTGTTCCTCTTTGCTGAATTTGTCGAAGTCGCTGAGAAACAGCCCGTCTTGGATGACTCTGTATTTCTCGAACTCAGTCTCAGCATATTGCTTTGCCTCCTCATGGCTTACGTTGCCTGCATCTGAGAGAAGCGGACGGTCGTCACTTGACAGGTAGGCATCTATACGTTTTGACCAGTCTTCCATACTCATGGGAATATGCCGTTTGGCTCTACTCTCTGCAAATTCCAGGACAGCGGTCACAATGCGTCCCATATCCTCCAGCTCGTTCTGTTTTAAGTAGTTTTTCGCTATGCTCACGTCTGTTCTTACAATCTTGCCTTCAGGAGCGTTTTCCCATGTAGTCAGCCCCATTCGTTCTTTGCAGGCATCAGCCCTCTCTACAATCAGTTCAGCGGCAGTATGTTCATGCACGGCATAGTGCATTTTGTTTTGAATCTTTCTGAAAAACATTCTTGTGAGAGGTGCCTCCTTGTTATAGTCAATGCTTGTTGCGTAGATGTCAGTCAGCTTCTGGTAGAAACGCCGCTCGGACAGCCGTATCTCCCGTATCTCTGCCAGCAAATGTTCAAAGTAGTCTTCATTGAGGAATGTGCCATTCTCCATGCGCTTCTTGTCAATGACATAACCACGCAGGGCAAATTGGCGCAGCACGTTAGTACACCATTGGCGGAACTGGGTGGCACGGATGGAATTTATACGGTAGCCAACGGATATGATGGCATCGAGATTGTAGAACATTGTGTTATATTTTTTGCCGTCTTCGGCAGTATGTGCATTTTTTGCACATACTTGATTTGCATCCAGCTCACCTGAGTCAAAGATATTCTTCAAGTGCTTGGTTATTACGGTTCTGTCCACATCAAACAAAGTCGCCATCGCCTTCTGTGTAGCCCATACCGTCTCATCTTTGTATAATACCTGTATGCCTTCCTCCTTACCTGCAATGATGAAAGTAAGAAACTCCGCCGTGCTGTTTCTTATCTCTTTTTTCTTTCCCATACCTATCTGTCACTTCTATGATATTGCCTTTTAGCTAAACTCTATTTTGATATCCAACCCAAGGATGTCCCGCAGATTCTCAAGGATGCGGACAAGCGTATATCCGTTGGCACCTTTCACGAAGTAGTAGCCCTCAGCTTCCACATAACTGTAGCCTTCACTCTCCACAATGGTCTGCAGCGGTGTCCTGACAGCCATCGGACTTCCCTTCCGCCTGTACTTCATATTTTCAATGACCGGTGCCACAGTGGCAATGCCAAGGCGGCGCAGGACATTGAGATATAAGTCGAACTGGGTTCTTTCGTCAGCTGTCAGCCGCTCGCCATTGATGGTGACAGCCACCAGGGTCTCCTTATGATCCCTTTCGTCGGCATCCGCTGTGTCCCGTCTGGCCTCCTGAGCATCCGCCGCCAGCTCCACGCCGAGGCTCTGCAGGAAGCGTTCCACCTGTTCCTCCCGTACGATGGCATTGCCATGTGGGTCGGCGAGGTAGAACTTGTCGAATGAGAGCGCATTGCCCTCCTCATCCCTGAAGATGGTATCGGCGAAGTCATAGTCCTTGAAAACATCATTCCAGAGATAGAAGAGAACCTTGCCGACGAATCTGGTGGCAGGGATCACACCATCAACAGCCTTGCAGAAGAAGAAGCCCAGTTTCTTGTCCTCTGAGTTGGTCAGCTGTGCTATGTGTGCGTTTATCTTCTCAAGGAATGACCACCAGCTGTATCTCCTGCCAGCTGCCTCAATGTACCATTCCAGCTCGTTGCCCTCCGGGTCATGTCCCTTGGTTATGGGTACGTACTGCCACTCCCAGCGCCGCTTGAAGGCTGAGTCGATGGGGAAGAGACTCTGGTCCGAGGTGTTCATCGTTGCCCATAGATAGAGGTTGGGAGGAAGGATGAGCAGCTCACCCTGAAGGACTCTCTCAGCCACATCCTCGCCGTACAGCGAGGTGAGCAGTCTTGTGTCAGGAATCTCAAGCCCGGCGAGCGACTCCCGCACGTGCCGCTGCAAGTCACGGTCAGGGGAGATGGGATAGTCGGAGAATCCCCACTCATTGCGGTCAAGCAGCTGGAAGAGGTCGCCGAAGATCTGCGCGCAGTTGCCGCGGTTTATCTCCTCGATGATGAGGAACTGGTCCCTGGCGTCGCTGCCCATGCAGAACTCCCGCCAGGCATTGACGTATGCCTTGAGGAAAGCCTGCTCCACGAACTCATACTCAATGCGGCTCTCCATGACGGGCCTCCCGCTTCCGTCCTTCAGCTCCAGGGCCTTGTCGCCCAGCGAGGTGTATCTTGGCACCTCATGCGTTATGGGCTTGTAGGTCCCGACAAAGGTGGAGTAGTCGCTGTCAGGGTGGAACGTTGTGCGGATGACCATCTTCCCCCTCGTCCTGTCCTTTATCGTGAATGACTTTCCCGTTCCGGGCGCACCATAGAAGATGAGCTGGTGGGGGAGGGAGGGATGCTGGATGGGTGTGGTGAGATGTATAGAGGTTTTTCCTTTGCGCAAGACCATTTCAGCCATGCACATCAATGTGGCTGCATATCCGTACTCGAATTTGTCTATGTCGCTCCTTCCTTTAAGGTTATTCCTTGCTTCGTCAGCCTTACAGTCGGGATGTGTCTCCAGATAGTCGACGAATTCTTGTAGTAGGGCTTTCGATATGGTGCGGATTGCTTTTGCTCCTTTACTTTCTGAGAGGACGGAGTAAGCGATTCTGTCCTCATCCAAAATGGTTACTTGGCCATTGTCAGACATGTCTCCTTTATAAAGTTTTTGCCAGCAGGTATGTTGATTTGTCTCTGTATTCATATACTTGGGAATTATTGAATATCAAATGCAAATATACGGCTTTTCTGTGATATACGGCATGATTTGGCATGAAAAGATGGGAAACGGGATCTCATGCCTGGGGTAAGCCGGCAGGTAGGGGACAGGCAAGGGCATCATGCCTGCTCATGCCGGCTGGCTCCCGCTGCCCTCCAGGAAGAGGAGGAGACGGTTGGTGACGTTCACCTCACTGACCCCGGAGTCGAAGTCGAGGCTGAGGAGGTTGAGGTCAGGGTAGAGGTCATGGAGCTTCTTCTCAATGCCCTTGGAGATGATGTGGTTGGCGATGCAGCCGAAGGGCTGGAGGCTGATGACGTTCCGCACACCGTCACGGTGGAAGGCGGCTATGTCGGCAGGCAGGAGCCAGCCCTCGCCGAACTGGGCGGCGAAGGAGACGATGCCACGTGCGCCCTTGGCATCCTCGTAGATGGAGGTGAAGGGACGGAAGTGGCGGAAGCGGCTGCCGGCCTTGTTGAACTGCTCCTGTCGGCGCTCGATGAGCTTATAGAGGGTGCGGACGATGAAGTTGGGCACACGTGAGTCGCTCAGGCAGAGGTTCTTCTGCTCCTCGATGTTGATGAACTCCTGCAGGAAGAAGGGTGAGATGAGCGGTGGGACCACCTCGATGCCCCTTGCGATGAGCTTCCTGGCAAGGAACTGGTGGCTGAAGGGATTGAACTTCAGGAATATCTCGCCCACGATGCCCACCTTGGGGCAGTCGCGGTCATCGGTGATGGCCTCGAACTCCTCGGCGGCCTGGGCGATGAGGCTGACGAGTCCCTTGGCATTGTTGCGCAGGATCTCGTCCTCGGCGAGCCTGAGGTATTTCTTCTTTAGTTCCTCGGAGCGTCCTTTGACCGTCTCGCGCACCACGGCGGCATAGAAGAGCTTTGCCAGTGCGTCACTGTAGAGGAAGGCATTGGTGGTGATGCTTGCCAGCTTCAGCCAGGGATACTCAAAGCCCTCCTGCTCGTTGTCGCCTCCTGCGGTCGACACACCGAGGGTGATGAGGGGCACGTTGCCGAATCCGTTGGCGATCATGGCACGCTTGATGAGTGCGGTGTAGTTGGTGGCACGGCACTGTCCGCCCGTCTGCGTCATGACGAGGGCTATGTCGTCAGGGTTGTACTTGCCCGAGCGGAGCGCCTTGACCATGTCGCCGACGATGAGCGTGGCGGGATAGCACACCTCGTTGTTGGCGTAGGTCAGGCCGTACTGTGCCGATTGTGTATCGCTCATGGGGAGGATCTCTAAGTCATAGCCTGCCAGCTTCATCAGCGGGGGCATGAGCGGTGAGAGATACTCGGTGAAGAACGGGGCGAGGATCTTGCGGTGGCGGTCCTCGTTGCGGAACACCTTTGTCTGCGGGAAGTCACGGAGCCTGCCTGCCTGGCTGCGTATCCTCAGGCTCTCCACGAGGCTGCGCACACGCAGCTTCAGCGAGCCGGTGTTCGACACGTCGTCAATCTTCAGCAGCGTGAAGGGCTTGCCGTGGCGGCGCATGATGTCGCGCACCTCGTCCTGGACGAAGGCATCGGGGCCGCAGCCGAAGGATGTCATCTCCACGAAATGCACGTCATTGCCCTGGCAGGCAGCCCACTCTGCCGCCTTGATGATGCGGTTGGTGTAGGCCCACTGCTCCACGAGATAGGTGTCGCCCTTGCCCGTGCGGCTGTCGCCTCGGACGATATCGTCAGAGATGACGTTCACGCCCAGCGCGGCGATGGTCTCGGAGAGCTTGTGCTGGATGAGTGGGTCGGTGTGGTAAGGTCGTCCGGCGAGGAGGATGGTGAGTTTTCCCTGCTGGCGGCTCCGTGCGAGAATCTCCTCATTGCGCTGGCGGAGGTCAGTCTCAAACAGCCTGCGGGCATCGAGGGCGGCGGTGATGGCACGGTCAATGTCCTTGCGGCTGATGCCCATCGGCTTGAGATAAGCGTGGAGTTGCCGGCGGAGGAGCTTCTCGCTGGCGAAGTTGATGACGGGCGAGTCCATCTGCGTGCGCAGCTGCATGCTGCTCCTGACCACGTCAGAGTAAGCCGAGACGATGGGGCAGTTGAAGGAGTTGTCGGTGCGTTCGTCATCCTTATGCTCGTAGACGACGTAGGGGAAGAAAATCCTGTCGAGTCCCATGCCGTCAAGCTCGGCGATATGGGCATGTACGAGCTTTGCCGGGAAGCAGATGTTGTCGCTCATGACGGCACGCAGCTGGCTCTCGTATCCTGTGAAGGTGCTGCGTGAGGAGAGGACGGTGCGGATGCCTGCGGCGGCGAAGAGGGCCTGCCAGAAGGGGTATTCCTCATACATGCCGAGGACACGGGGGATGCCGATGGAAAGAGAAGGGGCAGCGGCCTCTCCTCTGACAGCCCCACCCCCAGCCTCTCCCCGGAGGGGGAGGGGAGTGGAATGTCCGGTTGCTGTGCCGTTGATGCCGAACGTCCGCTCATATTTATAGGTATAGACATTCTCGCCCTGCTCATGTCCCTTGCCGTAGTTGTTGAAGATGCGCTCGCACTTGTTGCCGGAGTAGAACCTGTTGCCGCCGGGAAAGGTGTAGCGGGTCACGTCACAGTGGTTCTCACAGCCGTGGCAGTGGAGGTGGACAGCCTCTCCCCCGACCCCTCCCCGAAGAGGGAGGGAAGTAGAATGTCCTGTTGCTGTGTCGTTGGCTTGGCTTTTTTCCCTTATCGCATGCAGCGCACATCCGTATGCTCCCATCAGCTCAGGCATGTCCGAGCGGGCCACCTCATGCCCTGTGAGCAGCTCGAAGGCACGGACGACGGCATCGTTGCGCATCGTGCCGCCCTGGACGACGATGTGCTGTCCCAGGTCATCATTGCCCCTGAGCTTCAGCACTTTGTAGAGACAGTTCTTCACAACGGAGTAGGAGAGTCCCGCCGAGATGTCGGCCACCGTGGCTCCCTCACGCATGACCTGCTTCACCTTCGAGTTCATGAACACCGTGCAGCGGGTGCCGAGGTCGCAGGGGGCGGGTGCCGTGCAGGCGATGTGGGCAAAGTCGGAGATGCTGTAGCTGAGGTTGCTGGCGAAGGTCTGGAGGAACGTCCCGCAGCCGCTGGAGCAGGCCTCGTTGAGGTCCATGCGCACCACGGCCCCATCCTCAACGAAGATGGCCTTCATGTCCTGTCCGCCAATGTCGAGGATGAAGCTCACGTCAGGCATCAGGCGTGCCGCCGCCTGATAGTGGGCCATTGTCTCGATGATGCCTCCGTCAAGATTGAAGGCAGCCTTGATGAGGTCCTCGCCGTAGCCCGTGGAGCAGCTTCCGGCAATCTCCAGCACGGTGTTGTTTGCGGTGGCCTTGGCCTGCAGCCTGTCAAGTCCGTCCTGCACCGCCTTGATGGGGTTGCCCAGATTGGGCGCATAGTGGGAGAAGACGACCGTCCCGTCCTGCCGGGCGGCGATGATCTTCGTCGTCGTTGAGCCGGAGTCGATACCTATATATATCCGCTCGGTGGCATTGGGGCGCATCAGTGCCTTTGGTGTGGCATATTGCAGTTTGCGGGCGCACCACTCCTCATGCTCCCCGTCAGAGGCGAAGAGGGGCTGGAGGTCACTGTGCCAGCTGATTTTCCGCTCAGTGTCGAGCCGCTGGCGGAGTGTGTGGAGCGGCAGGGCGGCATCCTGCCTGGCGGCACGGATGGCGCAGCCGATGGCGGGGATGAGGTTGGACTGGTCTGAGACGATGAACTCCCGGTGGGCATCCATCTTCAGATAGTCGGCGAAGGCCCTGCGCAGGGCAGGCATAAAGGTAAGTGGCCCGCCGCAGAGGAGCAGCGGCGGCTCATAGTCGCAGCCGTGGGAGAGCGTGGTGACGGTCTGCACGGCAATGGAATGGAAGATGGAGGCGGCGATGTCGGCCTTGGGGATGTTGCGCGCCATGAGGTTCTGCACGTCAGTCTTGGCGAACACCCCACAGCGGGCAGCCATGGGATAGAGCTGGGTTGACTGTAGGGCGAGCTGGTTGAGCTGGCTGTTGTCAATGCCCATGAGTGCCGCCATCTGGTCGAGGAAGGCCCCCGTGCCCCCGGCGCAGTTGCCGTTCATGCGCAGCTCCATGCCCCTTTTGCCGAAGAAGACGACCTTGGCATCCTCTCCGCCGATGTCGATGAGCGCCTTTGCCTCGGGGTGCAGCTCCTTGGCATAGACGGTGGCCGCCACCACCTCCTGCACGAACTCAGCCCGGAGCTGCTCGGCTGTCGCCATGCCGACCGATCCCGTGACGCATATCTGCGCCTGGCAGTCGCCCAGCTGGCGGGCTATCTCGTCAAGGTAGCGGCCCACGAGCTGGCCCACCTTGGCGTTGTGTCGTTCGTAGCGGGAATAAACGAGGTTGTTCTCCTGATCAGTGACGGCTATCTTTGCAGTGGTTGAACCGACATCCAGGCCGATTCTATAGATTCTTTTCTCCATTTTGTAACCTTTCCAAGGTGCAAAATTACGAATAAAAACTTGGAAAGCGGAAAAGGGGGAAGAGTTTTTTGGGTGATGGGCGGTGATGGGCGATGATGGGTGATGATAGGCGGTGATAGGCGGTGATGAGACAGCCCCCGCCGGCCGCACTGGTGTGCCGGCGGGACGGGGGCTGTGGTGTTATCCCTGCTTGTCAGCTAAAGTCCTTTTACCACTTGTCATTCTGATGAGCGTTCGGGTTGAGGTCAGTCTCCTTCAGTGGGATGGGGAGGAGGACATTCCGGTCCTTGAACCCATAGCTGTCGTTCTTGAAGTTCCATACGACACCGCTGTTGGTGAGTGAGGGGATCTCCTTGCCCTGTTGGGCCAGGACGGTCTTGGCATCGCCCCAGCGGATGAGGTCCTGGTAACGCACGCTCTCCAGGCACAGCTCCAGCCGTTTCTCGGTCTTGATGTCATCGAGGGTGACGCTGGTCAGGGGGGCGAGCTTGGCACGGGTGCGGATCTGGTTGATGCAGCCGAGAGCCTTCGCCTGGTTGCCGGCCTCCAGCTCGGCCTCTGCGGCGAGGAGGAGTACCTCGGCATAGCGCATGACACGCATGTCAGTGTACTGCAGAGCCTGGAAGTAAGGGGCATCCATGACGCAGTCGGCCTTCAGCGGGCGTGTCTTCCACATGAAGTAGCCCTCGCTGCCATAGAGCGATGCGCCGCTCTTGACAGATATGCCGTACTGCTTCATCTGCTCATAGGTGCGGATGGTGCTGTTGAGGCGGTAGCCGTCCTTGCCCTCCTCGGCCACGAAGGCATCGTAGAGCGACTTGCGCGGGTTCATGAATCCGTAGGTGCCCGTGGCTATCTCGGTGGCGGCCTGCCCAGTATAGTCCAGCTTGTCGGTGCGCCATCCCTGCATGAGATAGAGCATGGTCATCTGTGTCCATGCCTGCTCGGAGTCGTTGCGCAGCTGAGCCTCCAGCATCGACTCGCATCCGTTGTTGTTGGCGGCATGCAGGAGCATGTCATACTCTCCCGTGTAGAGGGCATACTTGCCGCTGTCGATGACCTTCTCCAGCTCGGTGGCCGCCTGCTGGTACTTCTTCTGGAATAGGTAGGCCTTGCCAAGATAGGCCTCGGCCACCTCCTTGGTTACGCGGATGCCGGTCTCCCGGTCGTTCACGTCACCCTTGGAGGCGAGGGCCCCGCTGCCGATGGCCTCGGTGAGGTCTTTCTCCACGGCAGCCCACAGCTGCTCAGGTGTGCCGTTGGCAGGGCGGTACTCGTCAGTCTTCAGGGCATGGTCGACGACAGGGGCCGTCCCCCACAGCGTGACCAGCTCAAAGTTGGCCCATGCGCGGAAGAACCTTGCCTCGGCGATGGCGCGCCGTGCAGTGTCGGTCTCGGGCTTCACATTGTCAGTGACGAGGCTGGCGCTGTAGATGAGGTTGTAAAGTCCGGAGTAGACACTCTGTATCATGCTGTTGTCCGAGCCGAAGTTGTATTCGTTCAGCTTCTCCATCTCGGCATTGTCGCCCCGCGATCCTCCTCCGCTCCATACATCATCCGCCAGGCAGTTCTTGAGGAAGAACCAGTTGTAGTAGAGTCCCCGGAAGGTGACGTAGACATCAGTGATGGCCTCGTGCGCCTGCTGGTCAGTCTTGTAGAAGTCGTCCTTCGTACCCATGTTGCCGTGCTTGGCAATATCGAGACGGTCCTCACAGCTTGTCATTGCGAACAGTCCCAGGAGTGCTGCCACCAGGCAGGATATATATCTTGTTTTCATTGTTTTAGGTCTTTTATAGTTGTTGGGATGTTTAGAATTCAATGTTCACACCGAGGACGAACTTCTTGGAGAGCGGGTAGCCACCCTTGTCGATGCCCATGCCCGATGTGGCGTTTGACGCAGCCTCGGGGTCGAAGCCCTTGTACTTGGTGAAGGTGAAGAAGTCGTCGAGTGACATGTAGACACGCAGGTTGCTGACGGCGATCTTGCTGAGCAGCGTCTTTGGCAGGCTGTAGCCCAGCTGTATCTGCTTGATCTTGAAGTAAGAGCCGTCGAATACCATTGCGCTTGAGCAGGCATACTTGTCCATGTCGGCAGCTCCCGCCTTGGGCTGCGTTCCGGCGTGGTTCTGGGCTGTCCACCGGTTGTCGTAGAAGAACTCCTTGAGCTTGTTGGCGGCGAGGTAGTCAGGGCGGTTGACGCAGTTGAAGATGTCGTTGCCCTGTGAGCCTGAGCCGAAGAGGGTGAAGTCGAATCCCTTGTAGGACGCGGTGAGGGTGATGCCGTAGGTGAGTGAGGGGATGGCGTCGCCGATGTTGGTGAGGTCGCCGTCAGATACATCTCCCGAGTTGTCGAGATCCTCGAAGGTGGGGTTTCCCGTCTCGGGGTTGATGCCTTTGAACTTGTAGCCACGGAAGTAATAGACCGGGTAGCCCTGCTCAAAGTAGGTCACGGTGTAGGTGTGGAAGGTGCTTCCCGCCAGGCGGGTGATGGAGGGGTCGATATAGGTGACCTTGTTGGAGAGTGTGGCGAGGTTGGCTCGGATGCCATAGTTGAAGTCGCCGATGCGGTCATGCCATCCCAGCTCTAACTCGAATCCCTTGTTCGACACGTCCCCGGCATTGATGGGCGACGTCTTGCCTCCGATCTCCAGTGAGGGAGTGGTGTTCCATACGAGCAGGTCCTTGGTCTTCTTGTCGAAGTAGTCGACGCTGAAGTTCAGCCGTGAGCGCAGCGCGTAGAGGTCGATACCGAAGTTGAGCTGCTCTGATGTCTCCCACTTCAGGTCGTCATTGCCCATCGTCGACGGTCTCACGCCGCGTGAGTAGTTGATGCCTGTCCCGAAGGGATAGAGTCCTGAGCGTGCCATGTCAGTGCTGTAGCTGTAGCCACCCAGCGCCGAGAGGGATCCGTTCTGTCCCCAGCTGCCGCGCAGCTTGAGGCTGTTGATGGTGGACTTCAGCGGCTCGAAGAACTTCTCCTCAGAGACGGTCCATCCCACTGACACAGCGGGGAAGTAGCCCCAGCGGGTGTTCTTGGGCAGCATGGCCAGGTCGGCGGCATCAGCGCGGAGCGATGCCTGGAGGAAGTACTTGCCCAGGTAGTCGTAGCTCAGTCGGCCGAAGTAGGAGAGCTTGGCAGTGCGTGTCTTCTCTCCGGAGACGCTCTTGACGGCTGAGGCCGAAGCATAGTTGAGGAAGTAGAAGAGTGGGTCGTTCTTCAGCAGGGCATCCTCTCCGTTGGGGTCAAGTCCGCCGGTGACGAAGTCGTAGCTCTGCTCCTGGAATGACATGCCGACCATTGCATTGAGGTTGTGGCCCTTGAATGACCGCATGTAGTTGGCGAAGTTCTCCCACTGGTAGTAGATGGTGGTTGAGGAGGTGTTGGACTGTCCCACGTAGTCACGGCTCTGCACTCCGTTTCCGTAGAAGGGCAGCGAGGTGTTGCTTGAGCGGGTTCCGCCCAGGCGGTATCCGAATCGGGAGGTGAGGGTGAGGCCCTTCAGGGGTGTGAAGTCGGCATAGATGGATCCGTTGACGTTGTATCCGCTGTTGCGGGCGAGCGAGTTGTCACGCATGATGAGCGGGTTGTACTGCTCTCCGGAGTAGAACTTTGACACACCGTAATAGTTGCCGCCCTCATCGGTGAGGAGGTGCTTGCCGCTGTTGAGGGCATCCCTCATGTTGTCAGGGAGCGCGTCAGGAGCGTAGGTGGCGGGTGTGAGCGGGTCCATGACCATCACGGCGGTGAGCATGGAGCCGTACTCGCTGTTGGTCGACACCTGGCGGACGTTGTACTTCTCAATCTGGTTGGTCGTGCCCACCTTGAGCCAGTCCTTTATCTTGTACTCGGAGTTGATGGTCGCCGTGAGGCGGTTGTAGACATCGGCATCGCCGCGTACGATACCGTTGTTGTGCAGATAGGACAGCGACAGGTAGTAGTTGCCCCTCTCAGAGCCTCCCTGGAAGGCAAGGTTGTGCTTGGTCATGGTGCTGTGGGTGTAGGCCACGTCAACCCAGTCGGTATCGGTCAGCCCGTCCCAGTTGGCCATCAGGTAGTCCTTGGTGAAGACGCTGCCCTCGGTCATGTAGTTGATGTACTCCTGTGAGTTCAGCATCTTGGGTACGCGGGCTATGGACTGTGCGGTGTACTGGAAGTCGTAGGAGATCTTCCCCTGTCCGGCCTTTCCCTTCTTGGTGGTGATCAGCACGACACCGTTGCCTGCCTCGGCACCGTAGATGGCAGCCGATGCGGCATCCTTGAGAATCTCCATCGAGGCGATGTCGTTGGGGTCGATGCCGCTGATGTCCGACAGGCGCACACCGTCGACCACGTAGAGCGGCTCAGAGCTGACGTTGGAGGAGTAGCCACGCACCCGCACGGTGGGCGAGCTGCCCGGTGCAGCCGATGTGGATACGATCTGCACGCCGGCCGTCTTTCCCTGCAGGGCCTGCTTGGCATTGGTGATGGTGCGGTTCTCCATGTCCTCAGCCTTCACCTGGGAGATGGCTCCGGTGACGGAACTCTTCTTCTGGATGCCGTAGCCGACGACCACCACGTCGTCCAGCACCTTGGCATCCTCCTTCAGGGTGACGTTGACCGTGGGGGAGCTGGCGGTTATCTGCTGGCTGCTGTAGCCCACGTAGGAGAAGACGAGCGTGGCTCCTTTCCTCACCGTGACGGTGTAGTTGCCGTCAAGGTCGGTGACGGTGCCGTTGGTTGTTCCTTTCTCCTGGATGCTGACACCAATCATCGGCTCGTTGCCGGCATCGGTGACCTTTCCGGAGACTGTGAGGTTGCCCTGTGCCATCATGCTGGCCGTTCCAGCCAGCAGGCAGAGGATGAAGGTTAGAAATCTGTGTAGCTTGTAATGCTTCATAATTTTTAGTTATTTGATTGTTTATTATTATTTGGTGATAGGCGATGATAGGCGGTGATGGGCGGTCATGGGCGATGATAGGCGGTGATGGGCGGTGATAGGCGATGATGGGTGATGATGGGCGGTGATGGGCGATGATGGGCGATGATGGGCGATGGTGTCTCGCTTGCAAAGTTACGGCAAGAAGGGCTGATGGGCTTTCATGAGCGTTCTTTTCTTTTTAGTTTTCGTTCACAGGGCTTTCAAATTCGTCCAAAAAAATTTAGAAATCGTGCAAAATGCTGTATCCCAGTCCTTTCTTCCTGTTCTGCGGGCTTTGGATTACCAGTTCTTCTGTCTTCCCTTTCACCTTTATTATCGTGTTCTTTCTCTTCTTTCTTCTCCCTTCTCCTTTCTCTCTTTTTTCTTTTTCTTTCCCCTTTTTCCTTTCCCCTTTTTCCTTTCCCCTTTTTTCTTTTCCCTTCTCTTCTTCAATCATTGATATCCCTCCCTCACCAGCTCTCCCCTCCCTAGGGAGGGGTCGGGGGTGGGCTTCTGTTTGTGGGCTCCTGTCTTATAGGTTTCTGTTTTGTGTACTGTTATTTTTGACCTACGTCAAGAATTGCCGAAAGGTAGAAAAAATATGCAGAAAAGTTTTGCTGTGTGCGCAAACAGTCGTACCTTTGCACCGTCGAAAGACAAATAATAGATTGTTTAGGTTAGTAATAGATTTAGGTTTTAGTTATTTGGTTTTAAGGTAAGAACAAAAGAGATTGTTCAGGTTATAGAGAAATAGGTTTAGTTTGGGTAACAAAGAAGATTGATTAAGGATAACAACGATGCAGGATGATTGGTGACCGCCGTGAGGCGCGAGCCAAGAATCAGGCTCATGCGGACCGCCTCCGGGCGTGATGCGGATGAGGGGTGTAGCACATCATGCTGCGCCCCTCATCCGCTTTTTTGTGGCAGCTTGCCCTCTGGCTGCCGGGGACTCCTGCTGAGATCAGGGCGCGCGCTGTGCCCGATGGACAGAGTACTTCAGCTGAATGACTGGGGTACTTGGGCTGCAATACCTGATTACTTCACGTGAAGTACCGGGCGGGAGAGGCGGCGATGCAGGAAAGGCCTGCGCCTGCGTCAGCACGCCCTTTTCTTCCATTTTCACAAGAATGTAACATCAGCCTGTTGCATGGGAGGAAAGAAATGGGTAAATTTGCAGGCAGTAATCAACTTGTAGATATGGAAGACGAAAAGAACAGGATACTCGTTGTGGATGACGAGGCTGACTTGTGTGAGATACTGAAGTTCAATCTTGAGACATATGGCTATGAGGTGGACACGGCGAACTCGGCCGAGGAGGCCCTGGAGAAAGACCTTCCCTCCTACTCGCTGCTGCTGCTTGACGTGATGATGGGCGGGGAGTCGGGCTTCAGCATGGCACGGAAGGTGAGGCAGAACCCCATGACGGCAAGTATCCCCATCATTTTCCTCACGGCCCGTGACACGGAGAATGACACGGTGACGGGCTTCAACCTGGGGGCTGACGACTATATCTCAAAGCCCTTCTCCATCCGGGAGGTGATGGTGAGGATACGCGCCGTGCTGCGCCGCACGGCCCTGCATCCCGGAGGGGAGAAGCCGCAGACGATAGCCTATCAGGGGCTGGTGGTGGACCTGGAGCGGAAGACGGTCAGCGTGGACGGCCAGGAGGTGGCCTTCACGAAGACAGAGTTCGGCCTGCTCTCGACGCTCCTCGCGGGCAAGGGGCGCGTCTTCAGCCGTCAGGAGCTTATCGACCGCATCTGGCCCAAGGATGTCATGGTGCTGGGCCGGACGGTTGACGTGAACATCACCCGCATGCGCAAGAAGATAGGGCCGTATGCGCAGAACATCGTCACCCGCCTGGGATTCGGCTATACCTTCACCTCCTGAACCCGCAAGAAGGCATGAGACGATTCTCCGTAGGCAGCCGCCTGTATATCAGCATCATGGCACTCTTTCTGGTCTTTGCCGTGGGCTTCATCGTGTTCCAGCAGACCCGTGAGAAGCAATACAAGATTGACACGCTCACGCTGAGCCTGCAGGACTACAACCTGCGTATGCACGAGATGCTGCTCTTCCAGGGGCGGCACGATGAGGCTGCGCTCAGCACGTTTGTCAGGATGCACCCGGAGAGAAACCTGCGCGTCACGCTGATTGACAGGTGGGGCAACGTCTTCTTCGACAATCTCAGGAAGGACTACCGGAACATAGGCAACCACGGCAACCGGAGGGAGTTCCAGCAGGCCCTCAGGACGGGGATGGGCGCAACGGTGGAGCGCAACAGCGAGACCCTGGGGCAGGACTACTTCTACACGGCCACCTACTTCCCGCAGGAGGGATATGTCATCCGCACCGCCCTGCCTTATGATGCCGACCTTGCCAAGTCGCTCCAGGCCGACCAGCACTACATCTGGTTCGCCCTGGCCGCCATCCTCCTGCTGACGCTCCTGCTCTACGGCTTCCTGCGGCGGCTGGGACGGAACATCACGAAACTGCGCATCTTCGCCTGGAGGGCCGACCATAACGAGAGCCTGGAGACGGAGGAACTCATTGACTTCCCCGATGACGAGCTGGGCGAGATAGCCGAGCGCATCATCAAGATATACAAGCGGCTGCAGACCACCCGGCGGGAGCAGGACATCCTCAAGCGGCAGCTCACGCAGAACATCGCCCACGAGCTGAAGACACCCGTCGCCAGCATACAGGGCTTCATTGAGACCATCATCGACAATCCCGACATGGATGAGGACCGCCGGCGGCAGTTCCTCCAGCGGTGCCACGCGCAGAGCATCCGCCTCACGGCCCTGCTCCAGGACATATCGACGCTCAACCGGCTTGACGACGCGGCGGATGTCATCTCCTTTGAGCGGGTCAACATCACGTCGATGGTGAGCCAGATTGAGAAGGAGACGGCCCTGCAGCTGGCCGGGCATGACATGACCTTCTACAACCGCCTCCCTGCGGAGCTGACCGTCAACGGCAGCCGCTCGCTGCTCTACAGCATCTTCCGCAATCTTACCGACAATGCCATCGCCTATGCCGGGCAGCACACCACCATCACCCTTGAGGCATGGCAGGACGGCGACTTCTGGCACTTCCGCTTCAGCGACAACGGCATTGGCGTGGCGGCAGAGCATCTGCCCCGTCTCTTTGAGCGGTTCTACCGCATCGACAAGGGGCGCAGCCGCAAGAACGGCGGCACGGGCCTTGGGCTGGCCATCGTGAAGAATGCCGTGCTGCTGCATGGCGGGGAGATAAGCGTCAGCAGCAACGGCGGACTGACGGTGGCCTTCACGCTCCGGGCTTTCTCCAGCTCTAACCCATGACCCCTCTGCTCCCTTCCCCAGCGTGCCCCGTCATTGCTGTTGCAGCTCCCAAATGACTTCCTTACTCTTTTCCTCTGCGTGCGGCTTCCCACCAAGCCCCTCGCAGCGTGCAGGTACGCTGCCAGCCCTCATGCAGAGCCGCAGAGAATCGCGGAGAGGCTGCGCCTGTGCGGAGGAGAATTTTAGGATTTTGAGAGATTCAGGAGGGGCGGAAGAGAGCAGGCAATGACTTGTTTGCTGTCTTTTCGCCTTTGTGGTTTGTATAAAATGTACTCATATCTTGCCGTTATCGGCAAAAAAACAGTATATTTGCAAGGTAAAAGTCGATTTTTCTTGCCGATAGAGAGATGAAGTATATATCAGTTATGCAGTTTGCCGGGAAATATGGCATTTCAGAGCGTACCGTGCGAAGCTATTGCGCTACGGGAAAAATAACGGGCGCTTTTCTCACGGGAAAGACGTGGAACATTCCCGAAGAGGCAGCCTTGCCCGAAAAGAAATCACGAAAAAAGCTGATGAGTCCTCTGCTGGCTGCGCTGCGTGAGCAGAAGGCGATGAGAGGGAAAGGGGGAATTTATCATAAAACGCAGATAGACCTCACCTATAACTCGAACCATATAGAGGGAAGCCGGTTGAGCCATGAGCAGACCCGATATATCTTTGAGACCAACACCATCGGGATAACGGGTGATGCCGTGAATGTGGACGACATTGTGGAAACAGTGAACCACTTTGCCTGTATTGACAAAATCATTGATACTGCTGAGGTGAAGCTCAGCGAAAGCTATATCAAGCAGCTGCATGGCATGCTGAAGCGGAACACCTCGGACAGCCGTAAGGAATGGTTTGCCGTGGGCGATTACAAGCGGTTGCCTAATGAGGTGGGTGGACGGGAGACATGCCTTCCGGAGCGAGTGCATGCGGAAATGTCAAAGCTCTTGAAAGCCTATAATGATAAGGCTGCAAGGACGCTTGAGGATCTGATAGACTTCCACGTGATTTTTGAGCGTATTCACCCTTTCCAGGACGGTAACGGACGTGTGGGACGGCTCATCCTCTTTAAAGAATGTCTGGCTGAGAATATTGTGCCGTTTATCATCACCGATGATCTTAAAATGTTTTATTACCGCGGTTTGCATGAGTGGGGCCACATTAACGGTTATCTTGCCGATACCTGTCTCACCGCGCAGGACCACTACAAATCATTGCTCGACTATTTCCGCATAGAATATAAGTAGCTGATTACAGTCACCCTTACAAGTCTTATGGAATCCAGGTGTAAGTATAGTCAGCCAGTACTTCTCCAGCCGGGTAAACCCAATGGGGAGGAAAAGCACCGTCCTCAGCCTGTAATGCAGAGGAGTAATGTATGCACAGGTCATTGACATGGCTTGCTGCGCAGGTGGCTGTATGCCCCCCAAAAAAAGCAGCGGGATTCCCATTGTTATGGAAAACAAGGGGAATCCCGCTGTCTGCTCCCCTCCCTATGGGGGAGGGGCTTTTCCTCCCTCTTCGGGGAAAGGACATTGGGAGAGGGCCCTCCGTGTCTTAGTTCTCCATGAACTTCTTGGCGGCACGCAGCTGATGGCGCATGGTGCTGAGGAACTCCTGGCTCTCCTGGAGGATGTTGAGGTAGAGGAGGCTTATCTTCAGCGTCTCGTTGCTTCCGGCATGCTGTATGCGGTCGATGTGCCGCTTGCGGATGACGGACAGCTGGTCCTTGCAGGCATCCGCCTCGTTGAGGATGTCACGGTAGTTCTGATAGCGTCCCGTCTCAATCTGTCCTGCCGACTGCTTCATCAGGTCATTGATGGTCTGGCGGATGGGCATGAACTCGTCAATGTAAAGCTGTGGCAGCGGGTTGAAGTTGTTCTCCACGTGTTCCTGTATGGGTTCCAGCATGCGCCGCAGCGAGTAGATGAACTGCTGGTTGCTGTTGGCACCGAGGTGGAACCATGTGTTGCGCTCGATGGCGATGTCCATCGGGCAGCGGCGCAGTCCGAGCATCTCCCGGCGTCGGAAGTTCTTCAGTGCGCTCTGCTCTGCGCGCAGGGCCTTGCCCGTGCGGCGCAGGGAGCGCAGGTCCTCCCGTGCCAGTCCGTCCATGATGGTGTTGAACTGTTCGAGGGCGAAGCCGGTGACGTAGCTCTGTGTGCGGCTTACCTGCTTGTAGAGCAGCTCCCACACCAGTCCCGGGTCGCGGGTGCGCATCATGAGCTGGAAGGTATCGGCGGACTTGTCAACCTCATTGAGCTTCTTCTTGAACTGCTTGTTCGAGCGGACCAGTATCAGCACCACCAGGGCGATGGCTGCCACCTGCACAACCATGCCGCCATAGTACATGGCCAGGCAGACCAGGGCGCAGGAGAGGAATGCCACACCGGCGGTGACGAACCAGCCACCGATGACGCTCAGCACACCCGTCACACGGAAGACGGCGCTCTCACGGCTCCAGGCCTTGTCGGCCAGGCTGCTGCCCATTGCCACCATGAAGGTGACGTAGGTGGTTGAGAGGGGCAGGCGGTAGTTGGTACCGATGGTGATGAGCATGGATGCCAGGACAAGGTTGACCGATGCACGCACGAGGTCGAAGGCAGCCTTGTCGTCGGCCAGGATGACCTCCCGGTTGTTGAACCGCTTGCCCACCCATGCCCTGAGGGGTGTGGGCACCCATGCGGAGAGCGTCCCGTTGGTGTTCTGGCAGAAGCGGACGATGGCGCGTGCCGCCCTTGAGGCACCGAACATCTCATCGCCCTCGTCCTGACGGCTGAGGTCTACTGAGGTCTTGATGACGTTCTGCGCCTTCTTCGATGTCGACATGGCTATGATCATGATCACGCCGGCGAGGATGAGGTAGAGGGGAGGGGTCTGGGCACTCTCCATGAGCGAGCTCATCATGAAGCTGTCAGGGCTCATGCCGTGCCCGTTGGCAGTATAGTCCATGTAGCTGTCCAGTCCGGCCAGGGGCACGCCGATGAAGTTGACGAGGTCGTTTCCGGCGAAGGCCATCGCCAGGCCGAAGGTACCCATGAGGACAACGAACTTGAAGATGTTGACCTTCATCAGGTGGAGAACCTGCATGATGACCGTGGAGATGATGAACGACAGGACAAGGAGCAGCTTGGTGTTGTGGTCAATGTAGTCTGACACGCCGGCCGGCATATAGGGACTCTTGCCTATTCCCTTGAGGAAGATGAAGTAGGCGAGGGCCGTGAAGGCGATTCCGCCGAAGATACCGATGAAGTACTTGGCATAGCGGGTGTAGTTGAAGGTGAACACGAGACGGGAGAGCCACATCACGATGACACCGAAGACGAATGCCACCGCCACCGACACGAAGATGGCGATGATGACGCTCAGCGCCTTGCCGCTGTTGAGCAGCATGCCGTAGTCGAGGCTGTCATCGCCCAGGATCTTTATCGTGGCGAGGATGAAGGCACCGCCCAGAAGCTCGAAGACGAGGGAGACGGTGGTTGACGTGGGCATGCCCAGTGTGTTGAACACATCGAGGATGATGATGTCAGTCACCATGACGGCGAGGAACAGGGTCATCACCTCCGCGAAGGTGAACTGTGCCGGGACCATCATGCCGTGCCGCGCCACGTCCATCATGCCCGATGACATCACCGCGCCGAGGATGACACCCAGCGAGGCCACGATGAGGATGGTGCGGAACTTGGCCACACGTGCCCCGACGGCTGATTGCAGGAAGTTGACGGCATCGTTGCTGACACCGACGAAGAGGTCGAATACAGCCAGACAGAGCAGGAAGCCGACGATTAGGAGGTAAATTGCACTCATTGATAATCTTGTTATTTATTTTTGGGTGCAAAAGTATGACTAATATGTTGCAGGGATGTTATGACGCTGTTACAATTCTGTTACAGTTGAGGAAACAGCCAGTTTCAACAGCCTCTCCCCCAGCCCCTCCCCCGTAGGGAGGGGAGTAGGCAGCGGGTTACCCCTTGGGGGTTTATGTCAGATTCCCTTTATGTTTTTGATGAAGGTTTCCGTCCCTGGCTTGTTGAGAACGGGGATCTTTTGTTTTTGCGTTGTTTATTCAACCGTTACATCTGGGCTTCCTGGGGAAGCGAAGGTGAGGCGGTGGCCATCCTCCTCCCGTAAGTGGATGAGGAAGTAGCGGCTGATGATGTCGTCTGTGCTGCCGTCAATGGCTTTAAGGGTGTACCCATTGCGCAGTCCTGCGGCATAGGCGGCACTCTGCGTCCAGACGTTGGAGACGGTGTAGAGGCTGTCGGGCGTGAGATGGGCTGAGTACTCCTGGGGCAGGCGGGAGGCGGGCTGACGTGTGCTGACCGTCATGGAGGACGTGAGCTGGTAAGGTTGCAGCTTCATCGTGTGTGAGCTGTAGTCGAGGATGGTGGCGGCATAGTCGAGCAGGCCGCTGCCGAGCCGTGCCACACCAGGCGCATTGGTGGCATAGAGGCTGTCGAAGGCAAGTTTGCCTATTCGGAACGAGGAGAGTCGGAAGAGGAACATGTCGGCTGGCTCCGCCTGTCCGAAGATGCCGCTGCTGCGGCTTCCTGAGGTGTGGTCGATGGTCTGCCGCCGTATCTCCTTTGCCGTGCTGCGTCGTGAGAGTCCCCGCAGTATCGCGTCATCGGGTATGGTCAGCGTCTCACGGGCCCCGGTGTCGAACACGGCCTGCATGCTGCGTCCCCTGAAGGGGGTTATGCTGACGTAGGGACAGTTGCGGTGGGGGGTGAAGGGGATGGCCTGTCCCGGCTCGTTGCTGAAGACCCGAGGGTCATCGGCAATGATGATGCGCTGGTTGCGCATGTCAATCTTCACGGCCCTGCCGTCAGCAAGGAGGTCCATGCCGATGCAGCCCTCAATGCCGGCCACCCGTGTGAAGAGGTCCATGCGGAGGTCAAACGGTGCGGCGATGGCGATGGACTTGTGTGTTACGTGCCTGCCCACCTGCATCTCAGGCAGCTGGCAGATAAGCGTCTGGCTCACCTGTCCCAGGGCATCAACCACCTCCTCCCACCGTTGTGGCAGGACATCGAAGTGGCGGAAATCGAACAGCATCGTATAGCTGCAGCCCGTGTCGAAGAGGAATGTGGCTGTCTTGCCGCCAATGCGGGCCGGGATGAGGATGCGGTGCCCGATGAAGCGGGCGGGAATGGTGTCAGGGGGGAGTATCCCTTTGGTCTTTTCCCGGTCGATGGGGCTGCCGTCAAGGGCTGAACGGGCATGGGACTCAAGGGAGAAGGCGGAGAGGAAGATGAGCAGGAAGAAAAGGAGACGCATGAGTGTTGGGTGTTGGGTGTTGAGTGTTGAGTGTTGGGTGTTGAGTGTTGAGAGTTGGGTGATGAGTGTTAGGTGGTGGGAACAGATAGCACTTCGTCCACCTTGCGGTCATGCTCATCCGTGGGAATGTGGGGAAGGAGCTGGAAGGGAAAGCAGATGCCGATCTTATAGGCACGGGAAAGGAGATGGAGGAAGCGGTCATAGTAGCCCTTGCCCCTTCCCAGGCGGTTGCCCTCGGCATCGAATGCCATGCCGGGGATGAGGGCGAAGTCAATCTCAGAGAAGGCCGTGAAGGGTTTGCCAGTAGGTTCCAGGATGCCGTAGGCACTCTCGTGCAGGTCATCCTGCCCCGTGTATCGGCGCAGCTCCATCTCGGTGTCACTGATGACAACGGGCAGGAGAACGCTTTTCCCCTCGGCGGCAAGCTGGCGGATGAGGCTGTGGGTGCTGACCTCGTCGGGCAGGGAGTTGTAAAGCAGGACCGTCCGGGCTGCTTTCAGCTGCGGATGGGCTGTGAGGCGGCTGATGATGGGCTCTGAGAGGTTTTCCAGTTCCTGCTGGCTGTAGGTGGCCTTGAGGGTCCGGAGCAGCTTGCGCAGGGATGATTTGGCTTCTTTCTGTTCCTTTTCAGGAGGAGCAGAAGCCTCTGCCGCCTGGCTGTTGCCAGGACGGGGAAGGGAGGACGGGAGTGCTTGGGGTGATTCTTTCATTTGCTTTCGTTTAGGAGGCAGGTGACATGGAGAGGGGAGCGTCTGCGACCGAGTCGCAGACCACTGGACAACCTTGCCTGGAAAGAGGCAGCCAACGGGCAGCCAAGCGGCAGGAGACGGGCAGGCAGAAGGCGGGAGACGGGCAGGCAGCTAAGAGCCTGGGAGATGGGCAGGCAGCTAAGAGCCTGGGGGCGGGCAGGCAGGAGGCTGTCAGCGGGCTGTCCTGGCTCCCCTTCCCCGGGAGGGACTGGGGGTGGGCCTCTGCGGCCTGCTGAACACTTTCAGAGCCTCCTTGACCGTCTCGTCATTGAGGTTGAGGTATTGGTTCCATGCCTGCTCGTCCAGGATATTATAGATGATACGGCTGTCGATGTAGTTCTGCAGGAGCGAGTGCGACTTCATTATCATCAGGTTGCGGCGGCGCAGACCGTTGCCCTCAGCGTAGTTGACGAAGTCCTCAACAAGATTCAGTCGGTCAAGATAGTTGGCAAGCGGCTGCATCTCAGTGTACTGGCTCAGCGTGGGGCGGTTGCGGTCGGTGTAGTTGTAGGCATACTGGAGGATGAGTCCGCTCATGGCCGCCTCCTTATAATAAGAGGTGACGTGGGAGGTGTCCTCCGGTACGAAGATGTCAGGCGTGATGCCACCGCCACCATAGACGGTCCGTCCGTTGTGGGTGTGGTAAGCCGGTCCGGCATGCTTGATGCTGTCCTGTGAGAAGAACTCTCCGTGCTGGTAGCGTGTGAGGATGTCCATCTCATAGTCGGCATTGTCACCCGGCTTGAACGGTTTTTGTATGCAGCGGCCTGACGGTGTGTAGTAGCGGGCGATGGTCAGGCGTATCATGCTTCCGTCAGGGAACTGTATCTGCTGCTGTACCAGTCCCTTGCCGAAGGAGCGACGGCCTACGATAGTCGCACGGTCATTGTCCTGCATGGCTCCGGCGAAGATCTCGGCGGCCGATGCCGATCCCTCATTGATGAGTACCACCATCGGTATGTGCTGGTAGCTGCCCTTTCCGTCGCTCCGATAGTCAACGCGCGGGCTTTTCCGTCCCTGTGTGTACACAATGAGTCGGTTCTTGGGCAGGAACTCGTTTGCCATCTGCACGGCGGTCTCAAGGATGCCGCCCCCGTTGTCACGGAGGTCAACGACAAGATGGTCAGCTCCCTGGACGTTGAGTGTCTGGAGGGCGGAGAGCATCTCAGCGTACGTCTTCTCACCGAAGTTCTTCACCCGGATATATCCCGTGGTGTCATTGAGCATGTAGCTGGCTGACACACTCTTCACGGCAATGTCGCCCCGGGTGACGGTGAACACCTTGACGGCCTTCTCGCCATATCGTCTGACCCCAATCTTCACCTGTGAGTCCTTCGGGCCTTTCAGTCGGTGCATGGCCTCCTCGTTGGTGACGACCTTTCCAACGAAAGGCTTTCCGTTGATGCTTACGATCTTGTCGCCAGCCAGCAGTCCGGCACGGTCAGCCGGTCCGTCCTTGATGACGTTCTGCACACGGATGGTGTCATCACGGATGAGGAACTCGATGCCCACGCCGGAGAATGAGCCCTTGAGGTCGTCAGTGGCGAGCTGCACATCCTTGGCACTGATGTAGACCGAGTGCGGGTCCAGCTCGGAGAGAATCTGGGGAATGGCTTTCTCCACAAGGTCATCAATGTTCACGGAGTCAACATACTGGTCATCAATGATATGCAGCAGGTTGCTCAGCCGGCTGCTGCCGCTGTTGATGATGTTCAGTCGGTTGCCGGAGAAGTGATTGGCGTAAAAAGTACCGATGAGGATGCCGATGACAACGCAGAGCGCCATCCATAGTGGCATGAAACGGTTGTTCTTGTTCTGACTCATGATTGGGTGTTGGGTGATGGGTGATGGGTGTTGGGTGATGATAAGCGATGATAAGCGATGATGGGCGATGATAAGCGATGAAAGGTGATGATGCAAAGGCGCAGCTGCAAGGCCATTGCTCACAGCAGGGGAATCACAGCGCTCCCTGTTCCCCTTCCTTTAGGGCAGAGGGTGGGGGAGGAGCTTCCAGTTCCTTGAACTCCACCTCTATGCCTGCCCGCTTCAGCAGGTCGATTCCATCAGTGAGGCGGTACTTCTCAGCATAGACCACGCGGCGGATGCCGGCCTGGATGATGAGCTTGGCACACTCAATGCAGGGCGATGCGGTCACGTAGAGCGTGGACCCCTCACTGTTGTTGCCGCTCCGGGCCAGTTTGGTGATGGCATTGGCCTCGGCATGCAGCACGTAGGGTTTTGTCAGTCCGTTCTCGTCCTCGCAGACATTCTCGAATCCGCTGGGCGTGCCGTTGTAGCCGTCGCTGATAATCATCTTGTCTTTTACGACCAAGGCCCCCACCTGACGTCGCTGGCAGTAGGAGTTCTCAGCCCAGATGCGGGCCATGCGGAGGTAACGGTAGTCGAGGAGATGTTGCTTGATGTTCATAGGGTGAATGATGGGCTGTGATAAGCGATGATAAGCGATGATGGGCGATGATAAGCGATGATGGGCGATGATAAGCGATGATGGGTGATGATAGGCGATGATAAGCGCTGATGGGTGATGATGGAGAACCGCTGGCTACTCCCCTCTTCCTTGGGAGGGGTTGGGCTTCGCTATCCCATCCCTTTCCATGAGCGCGTTGATGGTGGGCTCCTGGCCACGGAAACGCTTGTAGAGCGTCATGGGATGCTCGGTGCCGCCACGGGAGAGGATGTTGTCACGGAAGCGCTGGGCAGTAGGACGGTCGAAGATGCCGTTCTGCCTGAAGAGGCTGAAGGCATCGGCATCCAGCACCTCAGCCCATTTGTAGCTGTAGTAGCCTGCCGCATAGCCCCCCGCCATGATGTGGGAGAACTGTACGGTCATACAGGTGTCAGGCAGCTGGCTGCCGATGATGGCCTTCTCCCAGGCTTTCTTCTCAAAGGGGATGATGTCAGCGGTGAACTCATCGCGCTGCGTGTAGTAAGCCATGTCGAGCAGCCCGAAGCTGACCTGACGCAGGCAGGCAGTGGCTGCGCCGAAGTTGCGGCTGGCTACAATCTTTTCAATCAGCTCATCGGGCATCGGCTCGCCCGTCTGGTAGTGGAAAGCGAAGGTGCGGAGAAACTCCTTCTCGACGGCGAAGTTCTCCATGAACTGTGAGGGAAGCTCAACGAAGTCCCACCACACGTTGGTGCCCGAGAGGCTCTCGAAGCGTGTGTTGGCGAACATGCCGTGGAGCGAGTGCCCGAACTCATGCAGGAAGGTCTCCACCTCGCCCAGGCGCAGCAGGGCCGGCTTGTCCTCAGTAGGCTTGGAGAGATTCATCACCAGGGAGGCATGCGGGCGGACATTGGTTCCGTCACGCTCAATCCACTGTCCCTGGAACTCGGTCATCCAGGCCCCGTCACGCTTGCCCTTGCGTGGATGGAAGTCGACGTAGAGGACGGCAAGATAAGAGCCATCCTCATCGTACACCTCGAACGGTCTTACGTCAGGATGGTACACCGGGATGTCCCTGTTCTCCTTGAAGGTGATGCCGTACAGGCGGGTTGCCAGTCCGAACACACCCTTGATGACGTTGCCCAGCTCAAAGTAGGGGCGCAGCATCTCGGGGTCGAGGTCATACTTCCTCATCTTGAGCTGGTGTGTGTAATACGCAGTGTCCCACGGCATGAGCCGGAAGCCATCGCCCTCCATCTCCCTGGCGAGGGCCTTCACCTCATCCTGCTCCTTGACAGCGGCGGGCCTATAGGCCTCGATGAGGTCATTGAGGAGCTTGTAGACGTTCTCCACGCTGGTGGCCATGCGGTATTTCATCACATAGTCGGCGAAGGTGTCATAGCCCAGGAGCTGCGCCATCTCACGGCGGAGGTTGATGAGCCGCCTGCAAACCTCCAGGTTGTTCGTGTCATTGTCCTTGATGCAGAGCGTGTTGCGTGCCATGTAGAGATCCTGGCGCAGGTCACGCTGCGTGCTGTACATCATGAACGGGCCGTAGCTGGGCGCATCAAGGGTGAATACCCATCCCTCCAGTCCGCGCTCCTTGGCGGCCTCACGGGCAGCCTCGCGCGCCGTGTCGGGCAGCCCGTCGAGCTGGCTCTCATCCGTTATGTGGAGCGTGTAGGCCTTGTTCTCCTTGAGCAGGTTCTGTGAGAACTGCAGAGAGAGCATGCCGGCCTCCTCAGTGAGCTTGCGCAGGCGGTCCTTGCCTTCCTCGTCAAGCAGCGCACCGCTGCGCACGAACCCGTCATAGCTGTTCTCCAGCAGGCGGCTCTCCTCGGGAGTCAGCTCCCGGTGATGCTCATGGACGTACTTGATGCGCTCAAACATCTTCGGGTTGAGGCTCACGTCATTGCCGTGCTTGGTGAGGATGGGGCTCATCTTCTGTGCCAGGGCGTCCATCCCGTCATTGGTCTCGGCGCTGAGCATGTTGAAGAACACGCTCTCCACGCGGCTCAGCAGGTCATAGTAATGCTTGCGGCCCTTCACGTCATCCTCGGGGATGATGGTGTTGTCGAAGGTGGGCTCGTCCGGATTGCTGATGATCTTCTCTATCTGCTCATCCTCACGGCGGATGCCTTCCATCATGGCCTCCTCATAGTCGGCGAGGGTGATACGGTCGAAGGGGACGGTGTCATGTGGGGTGCCGTAAGGCAGGAGGAAGGGATTGAGATGCTGTCCCTTCTCTGATATGTTTTCTGTCATGTCTTTGCTTTCTCTTTATTTAACGTACAAAGATACGGCAAAAAAAGGAGATTCGTTATAAATAAGGTGGCTTTTTAACGCAATTTTTCTAATAACGGGACGGTTATCTGCCCACGTGTAAGCCGCAGGAGTCCCTCAGCCTGGAGCTGGTTGAGCATCCGTGAGACGTTCAGCCGGCTCTGGTGCAGCTCATGGGCAAGGTCCTCCATCCTGATGCTGACCACCTTCCGTCCGGCCTGCGTGCCGCAGTGCAGGCGCAGGAACTGTGTGAACTGCCTGCGGATGCCGTCAGGCTGCTGCCGCCAGGGCAGCCTTCCCATGCGCTGTGCCTGTATGGAGATGGTGTTGAGGAGGTTCAGGCGGAAGATGAGCGACTGGTCAGTGAGGCGCAGCACCTCCTGCTTGTCAAGTGAGAGCAGGTTGCAGGGGGTCAGGGCGGTGAAGGTCTTGGTGTAGTTCTGCGACAGCCCGAAGAAATGCTCGGGCTGGATGACGGCCGGTGCGGGCAGCTCCTCCTCAATGCTGTAGCTGTGGTTGTCAGCCTGGCTGATGACCTTCAGCGTGCCGTTCATGAGGAAGTAGAGCTGTAAACATTTATCATTCTCGCTGGCGAGCGTCCCGCCCTGTCCGAGCTTATGGAATCCGAACTTCGTGCTGCCGACGATATGTGCCAGCTCATCGGTTCCGATACCGATGAACAGCGGCAGTTCGAGCAACTTGTCATAGAGCTGTAACATGGCGAATGACCCTTTTCCTGCCGGGGGCTCCTACTTGACGATCTTATCCTTCATCGAGGGGCTGTACCACTCTTTCAACGTGCCTTTTGCGTCAGAATAGATGAAGTAGGCCATCAGCTCGGGATGACGCTCAAGCAGCTTCTGTGCTTTCTCCATACCCATGACCATGAATGAGGTGGCATAGGCATCGGCCGTGGCGCAGTTCTTTGCCAGGACGGTGGCGGAGAGCAGGGAGTGCTGCACGGGATAGCCCGTCTTGGGGTCAATGGTATGGGCATACTTCTTGCCCCCTTTGTAATAGAAATTCCGATAGTTCCCGCTTGTGGCCATCGCCTTGTCGGTGACGTTCAGCACCGTCTCCAGCTCCTGGTTGGTGTTGAGGCTGTCGTCAGTGGGCTTCGTCACGCCAATCTTCCAGGGCAGCCGTTTCTCGCTGTTGCCCATCGTGACGATCTCGCCGCCAATCTCAATCATGAAGTTCTCCACACCGTTGCGGCGCAGCAGGCGGGCAACGATGTCCGAGCCGTAGCCCTTGGCGATGGCTGAGCAGTCGAGCATCGTGCGTGGGTCATCCTTGCGGATGGTGTTGCCGATGAGCCTCACCTTGCTGTAGCCCACAATCTGCTTCAGACTGTCAATCTTCGCCTTGGTGGGGTGCTGTCCCGTCTTGAAGCCGAAGCCCCAGAGGTTGACCATCGGCGCGACGGTGATGTCGAACGCTCCCTGCGTCTCCTGTGACACCTGCTCGGCCAGCGTGAACACCTCGGTGAACATCTCGTTGACCTTCACGGGCCTGTTCTGGTTGATCAGTGAGATGACGGAGTTCTTCTCGAAGGTGGAGAAGGTCAAGTTCACCTTCTTCAGCTCGGCATCAATCTGCGGCTGGAGGTTCTCGTTGCTCTGATAGGTGATGTGGTAGACCGTCCCGAAGATGAAGCCCGTGTTCTGCTGGTAGGGCATGGCGCGCTGGCTCCTGACGATGAGTACTGAGCCGAGGATGAGCAGGGCGAGGAAGGGCAGCTGCCAGTAGAGTCTTTTCTTGTTCATGATGTTCTTGTTCTAAAATTCAAGGAGGAGGTTGAAGGTGGCACTGAGCCGGGATGATCCGCCCCGCCCGTAGCCCGGGACATACCATGCCTCGCCGTTCCTGCCGGCCTTCTGATGGAGGCGGGCCTTGTAGCGGACGCTCCATCCCAGGCGGACGGGTCCCCATATCTTGGCATCGACACCGGCTGCCAGCTCAGCCCACAGCTGGTTGCAGCTCACGTCCTCGGCCCCGTAGGCTGCCTGCCCTCCCCAGACGGGGTCAGTGACACCGGGGCTGGCGAGGTCATACTTATAAGCGGTGTAGCCTATCCTGCCGCCGACGAGGAAGCGGTAGATGTCATGTTTGTCCTTGAGGACATTGAAGTCCACGCCCACCCGGGCATAGGGCGCGCTGGTCCTGAACCGTGTCCCCGTGCCGTCATCAGTCTTGTCGGCCTGTCCCACACCTGCCTCGATGATGGGGTAGTAGCGGTCCTTGAGGTTCAGCCTCACGATGGCCTCATACTGTCCGTAGTCGGCCAGGGCGCGCATGGCAGGCCCTACGAGGTCGGTTCCCACGGCGATGCCCCGGAAGAGGGGGATGGAGTCCTCCTGCACCTGCCGTGCGGGCTTCCTCCGCTGCGCCTGTGCCGTGGCGGGGAGCAGCAGGAAGAGGCTAATTGCCAGCAGTAAAGTATATGTGGATGTTCTCTTTCGTGCCATCGTAGTCTACGTTGGGGTTGTTGATCTCAATCTTGCTGATGCGCCTGCCCGTGGCCCTCACCGCCGTGAGCGTGTGGAAGAAGGCGGGTGGGCAGTCGACACTCTCAAAGTGGCTCATGTTGGTCTTCGTGACCGTGACCGTGTCGGCGGTCATGTTGCCCAGAGTGTCAGTGAAGACGAACCGCAGGCGGTCAGTCTCTCCGCTGTAGCTCATGGGCAGCTGGAAGGAGGCAGCGTTGGTGAGCCTGTTCAGCAGTACGGTGTCAGGTCTGCTCTCCCGTATCGCGCTTACGGTGAGCGTGTCGCGCAGCGTGTCGCCCTTGACGGTGTAGGTGGCGTAGACCCCGCTGTTCAGCGGACAGTCAATCTCGTTGCAGGAGGTGAGCAGGATCATGAGAGCCATGCAGCAGCCCCATCCTGTCCCTCCCAGGAGCGGGAGCCAGCAGTGCTTTGCCGGCTGAGGATTGAATATCATTTGCTTCTTCATTATGTCGGTGATTTTTCTTAATTCCTACACAGTCATCCTTCCGTCAGGATAGGACTTACCTGTACTTGCACCTGAAGATGACGGCAGATCCGGGACCTATCTGTTTTCTTATCTTTCTTGTTTTGCGCAGTCCTCTTCGTGAGTCGATGAAGTGTACGTCCATGACAAGTTCCTCGGTGTGGTCGGTCTTGTTCGCAGCATCGAATGTGATGGCTATGTTGCTGGCACAGTCACTTAGCGAATAGGTTAGGAACGACTCAATATCGGTTGTCCTGAGGCTGTTCGTGTATCTGCTGCCGTCATGTATGATGTCGATGTCATGCGCCTGCTCCGGTGTCACGTTGACTTCCATCTTGTCAATGAGGTCAATCCCCTTGGCTATGTCTATGTCGAAGGAGTCCACGTGTGTCATCACGTCCTCTTCCGCAGCGCAGGAGCATATCAGGAGTGTAATGAGGAATACCGTTATCTTTTTCAGCATATACGACTTGGCGTGTAAGTTTGCATAAGGCTGTTATCTGCCGCCCTCTTTCCCCCATACCATCCATTCTCCCCTCCCTTGGGAGGGGCCGGGGGTGGGCTTTTGGCCCTTCATCTCAAAACTCCTTCTCAATCTGATAGTCGTTCCTCCTTGGGTTGCTGCGGCTGATGAGGTCGCCGATGAATCCTGCGAGGAAGAGCTGCGTGCCTAAGAGCATGCCCACCAGGGCGATGTAGAAGGAGGCATGGCTGGAGAGCAGGTCGCCGTAGACCCCGTTGGAGAGCATGACCCCCTTCTCCACAATCAGGCAGATGAGGGCGATGAAGCCGATGAGGAACATGAAGCTACCCAGCAGGCCGAACACGTGCATGGGTTTCTTGCCGAAGTTGGTGAGGAACCAGAGCGTCAGCAGGTCAAGGTAGCCGTTGAAGAAGCGGTTGATGCCGAACTTCGACTTGCCGTACTTGCGTGCCTGGTGGTGTACCACCTTCTCGCCGATGCGTGCGAAGCCAGCCTCCTTGGCAAGATAGGGGATGTAGCGGTGCATCTCGCCGTACACCTCGATGTTCTTCACCACGTCACGGCGGTAGGCCTTCAGGCCGCAGTTGAAGTCGTGCAGGTTATGCACGCCGCTGAACTTGCGTGCCGTGGCGTTGACGAGCTTGGTGGGCAGCGTCTTGGTCAGCGGGTCATAGCGTTTCTTCTTGTAGCCGCTCACCAGGTCGTACTTGTCCTCGGTGATCATGCGGTAGAGTTCCGGGATCTCGTCGGGAGAGTCCTGGAGGTCGGCATCCATCGTGATGACGACGTTGCCCTGTGCGGCCTTGAAGCCGCAGAAGAGCGCCGGGCTCTTGCCATAGTTGCGGCGGAACTTGATGGCATGTACGTTCGTGTCCTTGTGGCGCAGGTCCTCGATGATGTCCCAGCTGTTGTCAGTTGAGCCGTCATTGATGAAGATGATCTCATAGGTGAATCCGTTGGCCTTCATCACGCGCTGAATCCAGGCGTGCAGCTCTGGGAGGCTCTCTTCCTCGTTGAAGAGAGGAACAATGACTGATATATCCATAAGTGTATTAAGGAGTTAATGGAGTTTTCTTTTCGCCATCACCGCAGCGATGACCAGACTGCTGATGCTGCCCACCAGCATGGCATAGATGAAGCTGGTGGAGGCCAGCGTGAGCGGCTGCATCACTTCGGGCAGGAGGCTCATGAAGAGCTTGTGGGAGTAGCCGGCGGCCAGGAGCAGCTGCTTTCCCTCATCGGTGCTGAAGAATGTGGTGACCATCTGGAGGAGCTTCCCGTTGTCAAGGTAGCTCATGTAGAGCCATTGCAGCAGGCTGAAGATGATGCCGGCGTTGAAGAACACCCGCATGCTGTAGAACAGGGCGCGCCTGAAGGAGATGGCACCGTCGCGTCCCTCCTCGCGGAACACCTTGAGCCGGTAGGCCACGAAAAACGGTGTCGACACCAGCAGCAGCGTGCTGAACTGCCCCAGGAACGGCAGCAGGGGGGTGCCGAGCGTGCAGGCGAAACTGGCCACCCAGATGATGGCAAGGTAGAAGCCATCGTAGCGGGCATAGGCCGTAAGCTGTTTGTATTCATCGTAATTCATACTGCAAAAGTACGGATTTATTTATATATATAAGGTAGGACTTTCCCAAAATTATGTTTTTTTGTTAAAATGGGGAAAAAGACCCTCCCGGATTCTTCTTTCTTGGAAGAAATGTGTATCTTTGCACTCGCTTTTCCGGAGACGGAGGAGCGCAGACATGGGCAAGTCTCCTACGACCAGCTCCCTTTGAATCCCCCAGGACGGGAACGTAGCAAGGGCAGAAGGTTGTAGCGGTGCGATAGGAATCGCTTGCCCACCTGCCTCTTTAGCTCAGTTGGCCAGAGCACGTGATTTGTAATCTCGGGGTCGTTGGTTCGAATCCGACAAGAGGCTCCCAATAATAGAATGACTAAGAACAAGGAAAGGTGCGCCGTGAGGCACACCTTTTTTGCGTTTCTCCTCTTTCCTCTTCTTCCTCTTTCTCTCCCTCTTCTTTCTTTCTTTCTTTCGGTCTGTGCCTATGGTTCTCCTTTTTCTCCCTTTCCTCCTTCTTCCTCTTTCTCTCCCTCTCCCTCTCCTCTCCCTGCACCTTGGTACTTTCCTTTTCTCCCTTTCCCCTCTGTTCTTTGTCAGCAGCAGGGAAAAGGCTGAAAGCCTGTCAGAGTATAGGCAGGGGTGGAGCGATAGCGGAACCCCTGCTGTTGTGCGATAGCGTGGGAGGAACTCTGAAGGAGTGACAGAGATACTCACATGTGGCATTTTCATCCCAAATCCATATGAAAGGGCTGTAACGTCTGTTTTGTTTCTCTGTCACTCCTTCGGAGTTCTTCATATATGTGTCCTTTTTACAGGGGTTCCGCTATCGCTCCACCCCTGCCTATACTCTGACAGGCTT
>JAILEG010000026.1 GCA_024688365.1 Prevotella sp. | reverse complement strand
GATGCTTCTCCTAAGGGATATTTCACCATTCTCATGGATCACCAGCCATATCATTTGGAGGAGGCGCAGCAGGCCGGTATTGATTTCCAGCTGTCAGGGCATACGCATTATGGTCAGGTATGGCCTGTCAGTTGGATAGAGGACCTTATCTACGAGGATGCGTTCGGATCTTTGCAGAAAGGTAATACGCAGTATTATGTTTCCTCTGGCATGGGAATCTGGGGTGGAAAATTCCGTATAGGTACCCGCTCAGAATATGTTGTTGCAGAGGTTAGGTGAATGTCTGAGGATTAAAAGCGGCATGCGTTAATGCCGCTTTTACTTTAAGTTGGTCACAGAGATGCCTAATTCAGTTGTTATAGGAGTCCGTTTTTTTAGGGCAAAAAAAAGAGCGGCCTCTTTCGAGAACCGCCCTGATGAAAGGAGGAGTGGTACCACCAGGAATCGAACCGGGGACACAAGGATTTTCAGTCCTTTGCTCTACCAACTGAGCTATGGCACCATCTTTCAGCAATCCTTTCTTGTGATTAGCATCATTTCTGAATTGCGAGTGCAAAGGTAATGCTTTTATTTTAAACTCTGCAAGGTTTTCTAAGAAAATTCTTGTAATTAATTTGCTTTAACAAGAGTCTTAATTTTCCTTTAACGGCCAGCCTTGTGCCTGCAGCTCAAACTCGTTGCCGTCCCGGGTGATGAGGAATGAGCCTAAGCTCTCCTTGGTGATATAGCCTATCTGCCTGATACCCTCCATTTTGTCAATTTTCTCGTGATCTCCGATAGGAATAGTGAAGAGCATCTCGTAGTCTTCTCCTCCATTGAGAGCAGCTGTGGTGAGGTTCATGTTGAATTCCTCGCAGGTTGCTGCGGTCTGGTAGTCAATGGGAATATTCTTCTCATATATCCTGCAGCCGCAGTGGCTCTGGAGGCAGATGTGTTTCAGCTCACTTGCCAGTCCGTCAGAGATGTCAATCATGGATGTAGGACGGATGCCAGCTTCTCTCAGTTGCTTGAGGATGTCGCCACGTGCTTCCGGTTTCAACTGTCGGTCTATGAGGTATTCCTTTCCGACAAAGTCGGGCTGGAAGTCGTCAATGGCGGCACGTTCCTTGCGTAGTGCTTCAAGGCGTGTCTGTTCGTTATTGCGCTGAGCTTCTTTTACCTTATTGTTATATTCTTCAACCTGCTGGTAGTAGACGGTTTTTTCCCGTTCGAGAATCTGAAGGCCCATATAGGCAGAGCCGAGGTCGCCAGAGACACAGATGAGGTCGGTCTCATTAGCACCGTTGCGGTAAACGATGTCATCCTTGGCAGCCTCGCCAATGCAGGTAAGGCTGATGGCAAGTCCAGTGTAAGAGGATGTTGTGTCACCCCCCGCAATGTCAACGTTCCACTTGTCGCATGCCTTTGAGAGTCCAGCATAGAACTGGTCAACATCTTCGACTTTGAAACGTTTGCCCAGTCCCAATGACACTATGAGCTGGCGTGGCTGTCCGTTCATAGCAAAGATGTTGCTCATGACTGCCATGGCCGCTTTATAGGCCAGATGCTCCATATCAATATAGGTAAGGTCGAACTGTATGCCCTCCATGAACATCTGCGATGACACGAGTACCTCCTTGTCTGCATAATGTAGCACGGCGGCATCATCACCTGGTCCCATGCAGGTTGAGGCATTGACAGGCTTCATGTTTCTGGTGAGTCGGTCAAGCAGGCCGAACTCACCGAGGTCTTTTATTTCCATTTCTTGTAGATAATCTTGATAATATGTTTTCGGAAGGCCTGCAGCAGTCCTCCTATGCGGAACAGCTCTTACGAGCGTTTGATCATCTCGCGCATGATCTCAGTCATGCGTGGCTGTGCTGCGTTGGCGGCCTCCTGTACCTCCTCGTGGCTAACCTCAACTGGCACATCGAAGCCGCCAAGATCAGTGATGACACTTACTCCGAAGACCTTGATACCGCAGTGGCGGGCTACAATAACCTCGGGAACGGTACTCATTCCCACGGCATCGCCTCCTAATTTCCGGTACATGCGGTATTCTGCTGGTGTCTCGAATGTTGGTCCCTGTACACCCACGTAGACTCCGTGCATGACGCGGATCCCTTTTTCCTTTGCTATGCTGTCAGCCATAGCTACCAGCTGATGGTCATAAGCCTCATGCATGTCAGGGAAGCGGGGCCCAGTGGGGAAGTTCCGCCCGTTTAACGGATGCTCGGGGAAGAAGTTGATGTGGTCAGTGATAATCATCATGTCGCCAATCTTGAACTCAGGGTTCATACCGCCTGATGCGTTTGAGACGAACAGTGTCTGAATACCTAACTCATACATGACACGGATAGGGAAAGTGACCTCTTTCATATTATAGCCCTCGTAGAAGTGGAAACGCCCCTCCATGGCCATGATGTCCTTGTCGCCGAGTTTTCCGAAGATGAGTTTTCCGGCATGTCCCTCTACTGTTGACACGGGAAAGTTGGGTATGTCCCCATAAGGGAATTCGTAGCTGTCAGTTATCTCTGAAGCTAATTGTCCGAGGCCTGTGCCCAGAATGATGGCTGTCTTTGGGCTTGTGGTCATCCTTTCTTTTAGCCAGGATGCTGTTTCTTGAATTTTTTTGTACATAAGATAATATTTTATCATTGAACGTTTCCTCCTTGTCAAGCATGAATCTCACTTTGATGGGGAGGGCATAAATGTTTTCTCGTATTTCTGGTGTCAGTCCTTCTACATCTGTCAGACGGGCTTTGTCCTTTTCTGTGGTGACAATCATCTTTGGAGATGGCATCTGGGCAAACGTCTCATTAATGCGTCTGATGTCTTTTGCGGTGAAGGCATGATGGTCAGGGAAGGATAGCGTGGTAAGCGCATTGTTGCCCGTGTGCCTGTTAAGGTCCTCCTGCAGATGTTTAGGTGAGGCTATCCCGGTAAGCAGCAGGATATTCCTCCCTCTAATCTCAGTCAGTGGCAGTTTCTTGCCACTGCCGAAGACAGGCTCCAAATCACAATAATCCAGTGTTGTGAAGTACAATTGCTGGAAGGGATAAAGCTCCATCGCCTTGCTTAGTACCCGATAGTCTATGGGATTGAGGCTCTTGGGGCATTTTGTGATGATCACGATGTCAGCCCGGTGCTTACCGGAGAGCGGCTCACGCAGTCTGCCAGCCGGAAGCAGCTTGTCATAGATGATGAGACGATGATAGTCAACCAGCAGGATATTAATGCCAGGCTTGACATAACGATGCTGGAAGGCATCATCCAGAAGAATGACATCTGTGTTGCGCGTCTCTTCGTCAGTTGTCAGACGGTCGATGCCTTCACAGCGTTTCCTGTCTACAGCTACATATACGTCAGGATATTTCATCTTCATCTGATAGGGCTCATCACCTATTTCCCTCATAGGTGTGTCGGATCCAGCCAGGACATATCCGTGGCTTTTCCGCTTGTAGCCACGGGAGAGGACTGCCACTTTGACTGAATCCTTGAGCAGCCTTATCAGATACTCAACGTGTGGTGTCTTGCCTGATCCCCCCACGGTGATATTGCCTACTGATATGACCGGAATGTCAAAACTGCGCGTCTTGAGGATATTCAACTCGAAAAGCTCGTTGCGGATGGCCACTCCAAGCCCGTAGAGCCAACTGAATGGCAACAGCCATTTATTTATTTTGATGAAATCTCCTTCCATGCTCAATTAGTGGATATTAGGGAAATATGGCATTCGTGCCTGTATGGCAGTCTGGTGGCTGAGTCTCTTCATGAGTGCGAAAGGCTCATAGAAGTCGCCCAGTCCGGCCCGTAGCTGCTCGTCAAGGTAGTTGTTGGCATTGGCCTCTTCAAATAATTGGTCTATCCACTCCTTTGGTTGTGGATAATTCTGCGTGCCATAAGCTGACAGTTTGGCCAGTCTGGCTGCCTTGGCGATGGCAACATCCAAACCACCTAACTGGTCAACAAGTCTTATTCTATAGGCATCCTCTCCAGTGTAGACATGCCCCTGGGCTATTTTCTCTACCTGGTCATCGGTCATCTTGCGTCCTTCTGCCACACGATGTCGGAAGAGCTGGTAGCCACGGTCAATGTATCTTCCTAAGTAGGCTATCTCCTCTGCTGAGAATGGACGCATTGGAGTGCCAAAAGAGGAGTTCCTGTTTGTCTTCACCTCGTCAAACTTCACCCCGAGCTTCTCGGTAAGCAGCCCACTGAGATCAGGGAACATACCGAATATGCCTATTGAGCCTGTCAGTGTGGTCGGTTCTGCCACAATCCAGTTGGCTGGTGCTGCTATGTAATAGCCGCCTGAGGCAGCCATGCCTCCCATGCTTACGACAACGGGCTTCAGTTTTTTCAGTTCCATGACCTGGTGCCATATCTGCTCGGAAGCGTATGCCGATCCTCCGCCAGAGTTGATACGGAATACGACAGCTTTGACATCCTTGTCGTCTGCCAGCTCCTCCAAGTCCTTGCAGACTACCTGGGCGTCAATTGTATGTTCCTGTACGAACATCCCGCCGGCTGCTCCGTCAACAATACTCCCATAGGCATAGTAAATGGCAATCTTGCTGTCGTCATTCTCTGCGTCCTCGCCCTCTACGTTGCTCATGTCTGCCAGGGTCAACTGGTTGATGCGGTCCTTTTGTTCCAGCCCTAACTGCTTTTTCACCAACAGTTTGACTTGGTTAGTATAAAGTAGTCCGTCAGCCAGTTTCATCTTCATATAATCCTCCGGTGCTGCAAAGGTTATCAAGCTGTCGGCATAGTCATTCAGCGTTGCAATGGGGATGTTTCTGCTCTCGCTCACCTCTTTGGTCACGTTTCGCCATATGCCTTTGATATAAGCAGTGGTCTGCTCACGGTTGGCATCGCTCATCTTGTCTCCGGTGAATTCCTCGGTGGCACTCTTGTATATGCCAACTTTGGCAACCTGCATCTTCACACCGAATTTTGCCAAGAGGTCTTTCAGGAAAATGGGTTGGGATGCCAGGCCGTGCCAGTCAATCTGTCCCTGTGGATTCAGATAAACCTTGTTGGCCACCGATGCGAGATAATAGGTACCCTGCGTGTATGTGTCGCCATAGGCGATAATCCACTTGCCGCTCTTCCTGAAGTCGAGCAGTGCTTTGCGGGCTGCCTGCAGTGAGGCGTATGAGTCGGCAGAGAAGGCTCCGGCCTCCAGGTAGATTCCTTTTATCTTGTCATTGTTCTTGGCTTTTCTCACTCCATCAATGAATTCGTCCAGTCCTGTTTGCCCTGTCACCTTTCCTGTTAATTGTGACAGCATGGAATTCTCTGCCCGCTCACTCATGACTCCGGAGAGATTGATAGACAGCACAGAGTTGTCTTTTACAGCTGTACTTTGGCTGGCAGAGACCGACATGCCTATGAGACTTATGATGCAGAATGTCGTCAGCAGGATAACTGAGAGTATTGTACCCGTGATGGATGCCAGGACATATTTGAGGAAATCTTTCATAAAAGAGTTATTGTCAATGGATTATTTCTGCAAAGATAGGGAAAAAAGCGTGAATGTACAAATTTTTGGATAAAACTTCTGTTGTCAGCGTTTTGCCGCATGTTGTATTTCTCTATGTCAGGATAAAATTGTACCTTTGCAACCGTTTAAAAAAAGCAAAAGATTGTTATTTATGGACGGGAACAAATTGGTTTCTTCAGAAAAGACCCTTCGTAGGAAGCTTGATCTGCTTCTTCGCACAGGGCAGATCCTAATGGAAAGTTCTGCTGACACGAGTCGTGTCAAACGCAACATGGAGCGTGCTGCCGCTTACTTGGGCTTACCCAAGGAAAACCTGCACATCAACATTGACTACTACATGCTTCAGGTGAATTTGAGTGATGAGACGCATAGCTTCTCAAAGATGCAGCGTTGCGATAAGCATGTTATCAATATGCTCGCCATTCAGGAAATATCAAAGCTGACATGGCGGGCTATCAGTGAGGATTACACGCTGGATCAGTATGAGGAAGGGCTTGAGAAGATAGCCAATGGCCGGCATTATTACAAGGACTGGATGATAGCCGTTGGGGCAGGCTTTGCCTGTGGTGGCTTCTGCATACAGTTTGGCTGTGACTGGACGGCGTTCTTCTATGCTTCTGCTGCTGCCATCCTGGGTAACCGACTGCGCATGTATCTGAATCATATCGGGTCAAATGTCTATGCCAACTTTGCTGTGGCAGCCTTCGTGTCAACCATCCTTGCGTGGCTTTCCTCCTATCTTTCAATGCCGGCCATACAGGCTGTGTTGCCAGAGTTCCTGCGTCCCATACTCTATTCTTCAACCCCTTGGCATCCTTTGCTGGCTTGTGCCCTCTATATTGTACCAGGTGTTCCTTTGATAAATGCTGTCAATGATCTGCTGGACAACAATATAACAACGGGATTGGTGCGTGCCACAAATACACTGCTCATCGTTGTTGCAATGGCATTCGGCATAGCTATAGCCATCAAGTGTGGAAGTATTGACAACTTTGTCAAGACTCTCGGTATGACACCGCATCATGAGTTTATAGAATATGCCATTGCAGCAGCCATTTCGGCTATGGGTTTTGCCACGATTTATAATATTCCTTATCGGCTCATGCCTTGGATAGCCGTAGGAGGTATCATCGTTGTCTGTTCCCGTAATTTTATCAATCTGGGCCCGGAGACGGGTAACATTGGCTTGGGTATGGGGCTTGTTGTAGGTTCCCTTTGCGGTTCTGCTCTTATTTCCATTATCAACATCAAGGCCGTTCATGTACTCCATACTCCCCATCAGTGTATTACGATTCCGGCGGTTATTCCTATTGTCCCTGGTGTGCTGATGTATCGAGCCCTTTATGGATTGATTGACATGCAGGGTATTGTTGGAGAGGTGACCTTTGCCGTACATAATGCCATCAACGGCTCACTGGTGCTTGTTTGTATTGCTCTTGGTGTTGCCATCCCGAACATCTTTGCCCGTAAATGGATTGCTCCACACCGGAAGGCGAAGCTGGCACGCCTGATAGAGGAACGCCGGCAGCGTGGTAAGTTCGTTGACCTGCATGACTTTGTTTATGAATAGTTGCAGATATGCTATATAGATAGGTGAGATTTAAGCATTTTGGGTAGCTGCCCATACAGTCAGGGCCCGTTTCCGGACAGGAAGCGGGCCCTGACTGTTTTGCAGTCCTTGCTAATTGTTAATATTACCGGTGCTTGGTAACACCATTACCAAGCACCGGTAATGCCGTTACCAAGGTTTGGTAATGCTATTACCAGGCATCGGTAATGAGATTGCCAGATCCTTGTAATATGGCTGACACATTTGTCAGTCGGTGTGACACTTCTGTCAGTAGCTCTGTTTGGCACGGTTTTCGTATAATAGTGGGCGAACAGACCCGGTGAAGCACTGGGAAGAATATTTAAAACAGAACTTTAAAAATATAAAATCATGACAATTAAACCATTAGCAGACAGAGTGCTGGTACTCCCTGCACCAGCAGAAGAAAAAGTAGGTGGCATCATTATTCCTGACACAGCCAAGGAAAAGCCGCAGCATGGTAAGGTTATCGCTGTGGGCAACGGTACCAAGGATGAGGAGATGGTTCTCAAGGCTGGCGATGAAGTCCTCTATGGCAAATATGCCGGAACAGAGATAGAGAATGATGGTGAGAAGTATCTGATGATGCGTCAGAGTGACGTGTTGGCAGTGGTGGAATAAATCCTTTCCACCTGTACTTATATTAAGGTGGCTTTTGGATTGTGTCCGGAAAAACATAAACGTTAAAATTTAAAACAACAGAAATCATGGCAAAAGAAATAAAATTCGATACAGATGCACGCGAACTCCTGAAGAGTGGTGTAGACCAGTTGGCAAACGCGGTAAAGGTAACGCTTGGTCCTAAGGGCCGCAATGTCGTTATCGGTAAGAAGTTTGGTGCGCCGCAGATTACCAAGGACGGTGTTACCGTAGCAAAGGAAGTGGAACTTGAGGATAACTTCGAGAACGCTGGCGCACAGCTTGTCAAGAGCGTGGCAAGCAAGACTGGTGACGATGCTGGTGATGGTACCACAACTGCAACCATCCTCACCCAGGCTATTGTCAACGAAGGTCTGAAGAACGTGGCTGCCGGTGCCAATCCGATGGACTTGAAGCGTGGTATTGACAAGGCTGTCGGCAAGGTGGTAGACTTTATCAAGGAGAGTGCTGAGGTCGTTGGCGATAACTATGACAAGATTGAACAGGTGGCTACCGTGAGTGCCAACAATGATCCTGAGATAGGTAAGTTACTTGCTGATGCCATGCGTAAGGTCTCTAAGGACGGTGTCATCACCATCGAGGAGAGCAAGACCCGTGAGACAAGCATCGGCGTTGTAGAGGGTATGCAGTTTGACCGTGGCTACCTGTCTGGTTACTTCGTCACAGACACCGATAAGATGGAGTGTGTGATGGAGAATCCTTATATCCTCATCTATGACAAGAAAATCTCAAACGTCAAGGATTTCCTGCCTATCCTTCAGCCAGCTGCCGAGAGTGGCCGTCCATTGCTCGTCATAGCAGAGGATGTTGACTCTGAGGCTCTGACCACATTGGTAGTGAACCGTCTGCGTGCAGGCTTGAAGATTTGTGCTGTCAAGGCTCCGGGCTTTGGCGACCGTCGCAAGGCTATGCTTGAGGACATCGCCGTGCTGACTGGTGGTGTTGTCATCAGCGAGGAGAAGGGGCTGACCCTTGACAAGGCTACCCTCGAAATGCTGGGTACGGCCAAGAAGGTTACTGTTTCCAAGGACAACACGACCATCGTTGATGGTGCTGGCTCAAAGGAGAATATCCAGGAGCGTGTGGCTCAGATTAAGAACGAGATTGCTGCAACCAAGAGTTCTTACGACAAGGAGAAACTGCAGGAGCGTCTGGCTAAACTCTCTGGCGGTGTAGCCGTACTCTACGTGGGTGCAAACTCTGAGGTGGAGATGAAGGAGAAGAAGGACCGTGTTGACGATGCACTCTGCGCTACCCGTGCAGCTACTGAGGAGGGTGTTGTCGTTGGTGGCGGTACAACCTACATCCGCGCTCAGGAAGCCTTAAAGGATCTCAAGGGTGAGAATCAGGACGAGCAGACGGGTATCAACATCGTTTGCCGTGCCATTGAGGAGCCTCTGCGCCAGATTATCGCCAATGCAGGTGGTGAGGGCGCAGTAGTTGTCAACAATGTCCGTGAGGGCAAGGGCGACTATGGCTACAATGCCCGCAAGGATGTTTATGAGGATCTGCGTGCAGCTGGTGTCATCGACCCTGCCAAGGTGGCGCGTGTGGCACTTGAGAATGCTGCTTCCATCGCAGGCATGTTCCTGACTACTGAGTGCCTCATCGTTGACAAGCCAGAGGAGACACCAGCCATGCCAGCTAATCCAGGCATGGGTGGCATGATGTAATCAACAACGTGTAAAGACTTATATATTATAATGTAAAAGGAAGATGCTGCTTCATTGTGGCATCTTCCTTTTTTCGTTTTTTATCAAAAAGGGTGCTAAAATTTTGTAGGGAGAGAAAAACTGTATATTTTTGCATGCGTGAACTGGAAGATGCGGCTTTGGCAGGTGTCTTTTGAAAGTCTCACAAAGAGAAACTGAAAGATATAAGATAGGAATGGGAATAACCGGGAATAAAGTTGTTCCCCTGCCATCGGGACTTCTTTGGCGGTAAGTATGGAATCTGCTCAGCCTCTCTATAGAGTAAGTGGTAGGCCTGTAGCATGAGGTTACTGGAGGAGGGAATGTTTATAGTAGGGGGAAGGACACGATTCTGTGGCCTTCCCTTTACTTTATTTTATGATAAAAAGGGTTTGGTTTTGAAAGTTGTGCTATGAATATTTTTGTTTGTCATTTAAGTTTCTTATCTTTGCACTCGATAAGAGCATCAAGAGCTGTCCATGTTGGACACGCCAACCGAGCCGGAGATAGCCACGGTGGCAAAATGATGTGTAAGTAATAACACTTAAAAATGTATCTTTATGAAAAGTAAAACATCTTCTGAGAAAGAGGAATCGGCAAAGTATGCCCAGTCTGCAATTGAGAAATATCGTCTCAGTCTTGAGAGTAAGACGGATGCCGACCTGATGGACATTGTCGCACGTGAACGTGCTTGCCGTGGCTGGACCAGCGAGCGCAGTTTTTTTCTCGCAGCTCTTCGTGTGGTCTGTGCTTCGCGCGGTGTTGCTTATTGCTGGGGATGACTGCCTTTTCCGGATTTAGTTAAGAGGAGAATATAATCTTATAGTGATATTTTTCAAAAACTTCCCAGCTTTCAGCTTGTATATCTGATCTTTTCGTTAACTTTGTGGCATGAAACGAATTGTCAACTGGAAAGAGTTCTTGGTGCTGTTCATTGTTATTGGCGGCATCTATTATATAAGTAAGTCATTGTTGATAACGGGTGGTGTGCTTGCCATTCTATTGTTGATTGACGGTTTTTTGCGTGAGTACGACAACAAAAAACGTGGCGAGAAACAGTCGGAGGAGATAAGGAAGAAGCTGGAGGAGGAATGACATTCTCATAAGCGGTCTTTCAGGAGTGGGGAATAGTCCTTACTGGCAGTCCCCACTCTGAAAGGAAATAAAAACCTAAATGCGATCCTTTGGGTGATAATTTCCGGGCAGTATACAGGGAAAGATGCCTATGATGTGGGGGGCAGATGCCCGCCTGTTCCTGTATTGAGTGTATCTCGGTCAGTAGGATTGAATGATCAATAGAGACAGAATGGAGAAACTATTAGGATTATATAAGAAATGGAAAGGTAGTCAACCTGCCAATGTGGAGAAACTGGCTGGGGCTGGCAGCAACAGGGAATACTATCGGCTGACTGACAAGGCTGGCGAAACAGTCATTGGTGTCATTGGTACGAGCCGTGACGAGAACCATGCCTTCATCTATCTTGCCCGGCACTTTGAAAGGCGGCAACTGCCCGTGCCGCATGTACTGGCAGTCTCTGAGGATGAGGCTCGCTATCTCCAATCCGATCTTGGAGACACTTCGCTTTTCGAGGCTATACGTGGCGGACGGGAAGCGGGCGGACGCTATAACCTTGCCGAACAGGAGCTGTTGCGCCGTACTATCCGTGAACTGCCGAACATCCAGCTTCGTGGCGCACGCGGGCTGGATTTCTCCCAGTGTTATCCACAGCCGGAGTTCAATCAAGAGAGCGTACTCTTTGACCTGAACTATTTTAAGTATTGCTTCCTGAAGGCAACTGAGCTGGATTTTCACGAGTTGAAGCTTGAGGCCAATTTCCGTATGTTTGCCAAAGATCTGACTTCAGAGAAGATGGACTCATTCCTCTATCGGGATTTCCAGGCCCGGAACATCATGCTTGACGGTAAGGGAAACCCTTATTTCATTGATTTCCAAGGCGGACGTAAAGGGCCGTTTTATTATGACTTGGCCTCTTTCCTTTGGCAGGCGAGTGCAAGATATTCCTTCAAGCTGCGCCGAGAACTGGTCTTTGACTACTATCAGAGTCTGAAAAACTATACAGAGGTTCCTTCCAAGCGGCATTTCGTCAATCGTCTCTCACTCTTTGTTCTCTTCCGTTCCTTGCAGGTCTTGGGTGCTTATGGCTTCCGTGGATATTATGAGCGGAAGAAGCATTTCATTGATTCCATCCCTCCTGCCATTCAGAACCTGCGTGACCTGCTGGCATTGGATGAAAAGGTTTTTCCCTATCCTTATATGATGGACATGCTGCGTCGGCTGACAGAACTGCCGCAGTTTGCCCGTATAGAGCGCCCTGCGGTCAACCGTTCGGATGGATTCAAGATAGCCAAGAATGATATTTACAAGGCTAATCCGCTGGACGGACCAGCCACGTTCTCCAAATACGATGGAAAAGGTCCGTTAGTCGTGCGTGTGTTCAGTTTTTCCTTTAAGAAAGGAATCCCGGAGGATACATCGGGCAATGGGGGAGGCTATGTGTTCGACTGCCGCAGTACGCATAATCCCGGACGTTATGAGCCTTATAAGAAAATAACAGGACTGGATGAGCCTGTTATCCGCTTCTTGGAGGATGACGGGGAGATACTCGATTTCCTCAAGCCTGTTTATACGCTTGCTGACCATCATGTGGAACGCTATATGCAGCGCGGATTCACCGATTTGATGTTCAGCTTTGGCTGTACGGGCGGACAGCATCGCTCGGTCTATAGTGCGCAGCATCTCGCAGAGCATATCCATGAGAAATATGGGGTTGAGGTGCGGATAACGCATAGGGAACAGGGAATAGAGCAGGTGCTGAAGTAGACAAGTCTGCTCACATCTCAAAATGACTATATGTCGCCTGTACTCCGTCAGGTATTCCTTCTTTTTTCGGAGAAAGAGGGCGGAGTGTTTTTCATCCCATTCCTTTGAAGTCTGAAAAAAAAATGGTACATTTGCACGCATTAAAGAATGAAGCTGATGCAATCAATGATTTTTGCAGCCGGTCTCGGCACCCGATTGAAACCGCTTACTGACACGATGCCGAAGGCACTGGTAAGGGTGGGTAATGTTACACTGCTTGAACATGTGATAAGAAAACTGAAAGGCGCAGGATGCAGGCATATAGTTGTGAACGTGCATCACTTTGCAGAACAGATTGTAGACTATCTGAATATCAATGACTTTGGAGTGGATGTTCAGGTGTCTGATGAGACGGGGCAGCTCCTTGATACCGGTGGCGGTATCAAGCGAGCTGCTCCGCTTTTTGATAATACGCTTCCAGTCTTGATTCATAATGTCGACATTCTCAGCAATATTGACTTGGCCTATTTCTATCAAGAGGCCTGCGAGCAGGCGGAAGAGCTTGGAATGGATGCTCTCTTAATGGTCAGCCATCGGTTGACCCAGCGTTATCTTGTCTTTGACGGCAAGATGCGGCTGGTAGGTTGGACTAATGTGGCTACCGGTGAGGTGAGATCTCCTCATGCCAGTGTTCGTCAAATGCACTTCACCGCCCCGACGGCTGACGAGTGTTCTTACAGCCAGCAGGATTGCCATCTCTGTGCCTTTTCGGGCATCCATGTGTTAGCCCCTTCAGCTGTGCGGGCTGTGGCGAGTGTGGAAGAGGATAAGTTCCCTATCATGGATTTCTATCTTCGTAACTGTGACAGACTGAATATTCGTGGGAAATTGGGACAAGGTCTTCGCCTGCTGGATGTTGGTAAGCTCGACACACTGAAGGAGGCGGAGAATTTTATTGTAAATTACAGGATGTAAGGACTCCACACAGGAGTGCTGAATCCTCTCAAATATCATTAATAACATGCAACAGAAGATTATCATTTTGGATTTCGGCTCACAGACGACACAGCTTATTGGCCGTCGGGTTCGCGAGTTGGACACCTTCTGCGAGATTCTCCCTTACAACAAGTTTCCTAAAGATGACCCGTCGGTAATCGGTGTTATCCTCTCTGGATCACCTTATTCCGTACATGATCCTGAGGCTTTCAAGGTAGACTTGAGCCAGTTCGTAGGTAAGGTGCCAGTATTAGGCATCTGCTATGGTGCGCAGTTCATTTCCCATGTCAATGGAGGAAAGGTGGAGCAGACGGGTACCCGTGAGTATGGACGTGCCAACCTCGCCACCATTGATTTGGAGAATCCGCTTTTCAAGGGATTCGATGAAGGCTCGCAGGTATGGATGAGCCACGGAGATACCATTACGGCAATCCCTGCAGACTGCAGGACTATTGCCTCAACGAATGACGTTGAGTTTGCGGCATATGCCTCAACACAGCTTCCTTTGTGGGCTGTCCAGTTCCATCCTGAGGTCTATCACAGTCTGCAGGGCAGGCAGCTACTGAAGAACTTTGTCGTAGACATTTGTGGCAGTCACCAGGAGTGGAGTGCGGCTTCGTTCGTGGAGAGTACCGTCAAGGAACTTCGAGAGCAGGTTGGCAACGATCGTGTCATTCTCGGTCTGTCAGGCGGTGTGGACTCATCAGTCTGCGCTACCTTGCTTAATAAGGCTATCGGGAAGAATCTTACGTGTATCTTTGTGGATCACGGCATGTTGCGTAAGAATGAGTTCTCAAAGGTGATGGAGGCCTATAAAGGTCTTGGGTTGAATGTGATAGGTGTGGATGCTTCTGATAAATTCTTCAAGGATTTGGAGGGAGTTACTGACCCTGAGCAGAAACGTAAGATTATTGGCCGTGACTTCGTGGAGGTGTTCAATGCTGAGGCGAAGAAGATAACCGATGCTAAATGGCTGGCACAGGGTACAATCTATCCTGACCGCATCGAAAGTCTGAGCATCACGGGCATGGTCATCAAGAGTCATCACAACGTGGGGGGGCTGCCTAAGGAGATGCACCTACGGCTCTGTGAGCCACTGCAATGGCTTTTCAAGGATGAGGTGCGCCGTGTAGGCTATGAGATGGGGATGCCCGAACGTCTCATCAAGCGTCATCCATTTCCCGGGCCGGGCCTGGCTGTACGCATACTTGGTGACATTACCCGTGAGAAAGTGCGTATCCTGCAAGATGCTGACGATATCTATATCGAGAAGATGCATGACTATATGATGCCAGATGGTACGAGTCTCTATGACCATGTATGGCAGGCCGGTACAGTACTGCTCTCCACCATCCGCTCTGTCGGAGTAATGGGCGATGAGCGCACTTACGAGCATCCTGTTGCCCTGCGTGCCGTGACCTCTATGGATGCCATGACGGCCGACTGGGCGCATCTGCCTTATGATTTCATGGCTGACGTGTCGAATGAGATTATCCGTAAGGTGAAGGGAGTCAACCGTGTATGTTATGATATTTCCTCAAAACCTCCTTCGACGATCGAGTGGGAGTAAGTCAAGGATGATAATGCTTCTTACTTTTCTTCTTGTTCCTTAAGATCAAGGGAAAAAGCAGGACTTTCATTTTCAAATCTCACAGGGATACGTCTCGTATGGTATCTTGCACTTTTTTCGTGCTGATATATACGGCATGTGTCCCTGTCCGTTAAAAATGTATAGAGACGAAATTATGATGCGAAAAATATCTGTTGTATTAATACTATTGTACATATCCATTTCCTCACAGGCACAGTCTGCTGGTCAGGAAAACCTTGCCGCTCTTCAGAAGCAGGTCGACAGGTTGCAGCAAGAGGTAGCAGGATTATCCCAGCGGGTTAGTTCGGTTGAACAGCTGAATATCGACTTGCGCAAAGCCCTTGACTTCGGACAGCCTGTCGCTACGGCCCAGGGAGCGAATGGGGTTACCTATAAAATACTGTCATTACATGGTGATAAAGCAACAAAGAGTCTTGTGATAACCGTACAACTGTCGACCACGGAGAAGGAAGTTGACATGTCATTTTGGGGAGTGTCCCCTTCATATATTGATCTGTATGGAAACCGTAAGGAGGCGGAAGCCAGTTCAGTAGGAGGTACAGCGGTCTCAACGGTTTACAGCGGCGCACCTGTTAATGGCATGATAGCTTTTACAGACGTAAATCCTGACACTACACGGGTGCTGAAGCTCTTGGAGATATATGGGCAGAACAACTATCAGAAGGAGCGGGTTGTGTTCCGTGATTTGAAAGTAGAATGGAACTGAAACCGGGGAAGACAGTTTTGTTTTCAGCTTATAACTTTCGTAACTTGAGTATAAGCAGTTTGGAAAGATGACTGTGAGAGCTTGCAAAGTACTTTATGTGAAGTAGTGAAGTATTGCAGCCGAAGTAGTGGAGTACTTCACAAGAAGTACATGACCTCTTCAGCATGTATAAAAAGAAAAGGTGTATCAAAAGTACTTGCCCGGTGATAGGCGATTAGCACTTTTGGTACACCTTGTCTATAATGGCACAGCACCTTTCGGCAGTCCGTGATTACTTGTTCTTCAGCAAGTCACGTATTTCGGAGAGAAGTTTCTCCTCAGCTGTCGGCTCTGGAGCAGGTGTTGGTGCAGCTGGTTCCTCTGCCTTCTTCTTGGCAAGCTTGTTGATACCTTTGACAAGCAGGAACACGCAGAAAGCGATGATGAGGAAGTCCAGTGTTGTCTGAATGAAGTTGCCGTAGTTGATAGTGGCTGGTGCAGTCTTTTCCAGTCCCATGTCAACGGATGGAAGTGTGAATTTCAGGTCAGTGAACTTCACACCGCCAATCAGCCATCCGATAGGCGGCATGATGATGTCGTCAACGATTGATGAGACAATCTTGCCGAATGCACCACCGATGATTACACCGACAGCCATGTCCACGGCATTTCCCTTTACTGCGAAGTCTTTGAACTCTTGAATGAATTTACTCATAATTTATGTTGTTAATTAATGTGTGCTATGTGATTTTTCTATCTTTCTTCTGTTCCCCTTTTTGATATATAGAGGTTGCAAAGTCTCTTCCTTATATGACCACCAGTTTGATAATACAAGTCGGGAACATCTTTTTATAATATTTAATACACAATGCGTCTGCAAAAATAAAAAAAAAATTGTATCTTTGCAATCGTAACAGTAAAAATGTTGCATGAGGAGGATAAAAAGATATTGTTTTATAAACCTTTATAAATAAATTAAAGAAAAATGGTAAATGTAGCTATTAACGGCTTTGGCCGTATTGGTCGTCTCGCATTCCGTCAGATGTTCGAGGCTGAAGGTTATGAGGTTGTTGCAATCAATGACCTGACAAGTCCTAAGATGCTTGCTCATCTGTTGAAGTATGATACAGCTCAGGGTGGCTTCGCTGGCAAGTTTGGCGAGGGTAAGCACACCGTAGAGGCAACAGAGGACTCAATCATCGTTGACGGTAAGGAGATTAAGATCTCTGCTGAGAAGGATGCAGCTAACTGCCCTTGGGCTGCCAACAAGGTTGATGTGGTTCTCGAGTGTACAGGTTTCTACACATCTAAGGAGAAGGCTTCTGCTCACCTGAAGGCTGGTGCAAAGAAGGTTGTTATCTCGGCTCCAGCTGGTAACGACCTGCCTACTATCGTTTACAATACCAACCACAAGACTCTGACAGCAGCTGACACTGTTATCTCTGCAGCTTCTTGTACAACAAACTGCTTGGCTCCTATGGCAGCTGCGCTGAACGCATACGCTCCTATCCAGTCAGGTATCATGTCAACAATCCACGCTTACACTGGCGACCAGATGATTCTTGACGGTCCTCAGCGCAAGGGTGACCTCCGCCGTTCACGTGCAGGTGCTTGCAACATCGTTCCTAACTCAACAGGTGCAGCCAAGGCTATCGGTCTGGTTATCCCTGAGCTGAACGGTAAGCTGATTGGTTCTGCACAGCGCGTTCCGACTCCAACAGGTTCTACAACAATCCTCGTTGCTGTTGTTAAGGGTAAGGACGTTACTGTAGAGGGTATCAACGCTGCCATGAAGGCTGCTGCAACTGAGAGCTTCGGTTACAATGAGGATCAGATCGTTTCTTCTGATATCATCGGCATGCGTTTCGGTTCTCTGTTCGATGCTACCCAGACAATGGTAAGCAAGATCAGCGATGACTGCTATCAGGTACAGGTTGTATCTTGGTACGACAATGAGAACTCTTACACTTCTCAGATGGTTCGTACAATCAAGTACTTCGCTGAGCTGGGCTAATCCCGATTCAGAGTAATCCGTCTGCTTTCCTACTGGAAAGTTGTTGACGGATAAAATTATAATCCCTGTCAGCTTGCTGGCAGGGATTTTTTTGTTATCTTTGTGGCATGAAGATGCAAGATACGGATAGGATTATGAATACTGATGGGGCAGGGCAGCGGATGATAACTATCCTCGGTCCTACTGCTTCAGGTAAGACGGCCCTTGCTGCCCATTTGGCATGTAAGCTTGGGGCAGAGGTTATCAGTGCTGACAGCCGGCAGGTATACCGGGGGATGGATATCGGGACTGGAAAGGATATAGCTGACTATACTGTCAAGGGACACACCGTTCCCTATCATCTTATAGACATCTGTGAGCCAGGGACGAAGTATAACCTCTTCCGTTATCAGCAGGACTTCCTGTGCTGCTATGAACAGATAAGGAAACGTGGCATTCTGCCTATCCTTTGTGGTGGGACGGGGTTGTATGTTGAGGCTGTTCTTAAAGGTTACAGTCTGTCGCCTGTTCCACAGAATCCTGATTTGCGTAAGTCCTTGGAAAGCAAGACTCTTCCAGAGCTGGCTCAGATGCTGGTTGAACTGAAGGAAAGGAACCAGTCAGCTATGCATAATAAGACGGATGTTGACTCTTGCCAGCGTGCCATCCGTGCCATAGAGATTGAGACCTATAACCTGCATACACCTACAGCGGAACGCCTTTCCCCACCTGTTGATTCCTTGGTAATCGGTGTGAGTATTGATCGTGATGAACGCCGCAGAAGGATTACGAAACGTTTGAAAGACCGGCTGGCAAATGGAATGGTGGAGGAGATTGAAGGCTTGTTGAAGCGAGGAATCCCGGCACAGGAGCTGATCTATTACGGATTGGAATATAAATATGTGACAGAGTATCTCATTGGTCATCTGTCTTATGAAGAGATGTTCCGCCAGCTTGAGATAGCCATTCATCAGTTTGCCAAGCGGCAGATGACGTGGTTCCGTGGTATGGAACGTCGTGGCTTCACCATTCATTGGATAGATGCCATGCTGACTATGGAAGAGAAGGTTGAGGAAATTCTGAGATTATGGTAGATGACAATCGGTGGGGCATCCTTTATTGTCCTAAGAGTGGTTTCCTGAGCAATCCGGCAAAGCGTTGGGAGCAGTTGGAAGACAGTCTGAAAGCGCATGACATCGCCTTTGACATGGTGCAGAGTGAGAATCCCCATAGCGTGGAGCGGCTGATTCGTATGATGATCAACAATGGCTATAAGACCATAGTCATCTTCGGAGGCGACTCGGCCTTAAACGATGCTGTGAACTGTCTGATGCTTGCAAATCCAGAGGTGCGTGACAGTGTAACCTTGGGAGTGATTCCCAATGGTGTGATGAATGACTTTGCCCACTATTGGGGATTTGATGAAGACCAGCTGGGGCAGGCTGTCAGCTGGCTCAGCAAACGGCGGATAAGGAAGATTGACCTTGGCTGCATCCGTTATCAGAACAGGCGGAATGAACGCTGCCGCCGTTACTTCCTCAACTGTGTCAATGTGGGGTTGGTGGCAACCATCATGAATCTTCGCCGCCGTACCCGTCAGCTTTTAGGCTCACGGATGCTCTCATTCTTCTTCTCCTTTCTGATATTGGTGGTGCAGCGCATGAGCTATCTCATGCACGTGCGAGTCAATACGGATACCATCAGGCATAGGCTGATGACGGTTTGCGTGAGTAATGCCTCGGGATACGGGCAGACTCCTAATGCTGTTCCTTACAATGGATGGCTGGACGTGTCTGTAGTTTTCCACCCCAAGGTCATGCAGGTGTTTGAAGGTATTTATCTGCTGCTGAGAGGCAAGTTCCTCAATCATCGCAGTGTCCATCCTTATCGTACGGGTGAGGTGGAAATGGAAGTTGAGACAGGAACCCTTGTGAGCGTTGACGGGCGGTTACTTAGCGGTACACCAGTTGGGACTTTTAAGATAGGTGTAGAGAAAGAGGTCATCAAATTTCTCATCCCCGGGTAGTGTATTTAGGCTGTATGAGGCGGGACACATTTAAAGAAAAGCTACACGTCGCATTGGTCTGTCTTGATAGGACAGGCTGATGCGACGCTTTTTCATTCATGATATTTGTAACATATCTTACATTTGCAATAACAAATGATAAATTTGTCTTTCCGAGAGGAAAATAACAAGCCGTTTCTAATGCTGTTCCGAAAAATATTTGTATCTTTGAACTGCCAAACAAACAGTCTGTAATGACTGACTTTCGACAATAGTAAGAAAACCAAACAATATTAAAATAAAACCTTAAAACATGAGCTATTTAAAATTTGAAAAAGCTCTGATGACCAATCTCCAGGATTCGTTGCCACGTGAGCTGTTGCGGACCAATCGTTCCGGAGCTTATTCATGCTCTACGATTGTTGACTGTAACACGCGCAAGTATCATGGGTTGCTTGTTGTCCCGGTTCCTGAGCTGGATGACGAGAATCATGTTCTGCTCAGCTCGCTTGACCCTACTGTCATTCAGCATGGTGCTGCGTTCAATCTTGGACTGCATAAGTATCAGGGCGATAACTTCAGCCCAAAGGGACATAAGTACATCCGTGAGTTCGATTGCGATACGGTGCCTACTACGCTTTATCGGGTCGGAGGTGTTCTTTTGAAGAAGGAGGTCGTGTTCCAGCATTATGAGGACCGCATCCTTATCCGCTATACGTTGTTGGAAGCCCACTCTCAGACAACGTTGCAGTTCCGGCCTTTCCTTGCTTTCCGTAGTGTCCGTCAGTTTACTCATGAGAACTCAACTGCCAATCGTGACTATCAACTGGTGGATAATGGCATCAGTACCTGCATGTATGCCGGTTATCCCTCACTCTTCATGCAGTTCTCAAAAAATAATGAGTTCCACTTTGAACCTTATTGGTACAGGGGTATTGAATACCCGAAGGAGCAGGAGCGTGGCTATGCTTCCAATGAGGATCTCTATGTGCCAGGTTATTTCGAGATGACCATCCGCAGGGGAGAAAGCATAGTCTTTGCGGCCTCAACGGCAGAGTGCAAGACCTCTTCCCTGAAGCGTCTGTTTGAGAAAGAGGTGGAAGCCCGCAGTCCGCGTGATAATTTCTTCCACTGTCTTGTCAATGCAGCCCACCAGTTCCATAACCGCACCAAGACTGATGAGCGTTATATCCTTGCAGGTTATCCCTGGTTCAAGTGCCGTGCCCGTGACCAGTTCATTGCCCTTCCTGGTCTGACGTTGAGCATAGAGGAGCAGGACTACTTTGAGCTTGTGATGGAGACGGCGGAGAAAGGCCTGCGTGAATTTATGGAGGGCAAGCCGCCCAGCGTGAAGATCTATGAGATGGAGAAGCCCGATGTGCCCTTGTGGTGTGTGTGGGCAATCCAGCAATATGCCAAGGAGGCTGGCAAGGAGCGTTGTCGCAAGCTCTATGGAAAGCTCCTAAGGGATATTATTGCTTATATAGTTTCAGGCAGTCATCCAAACCTCACCTTAGAGGATAATGGATTGCTTTATGCTGATGCGAAAGGTGAGGCCATCACTTGGATGAATTCCACAGTCAATGGCCGTCCGGTGGTTCCCCGTTCAGGCTTTATAGTTGAGTTCAATGCTCTTTGGTACAATGCTCTGCGTTTCGTTGCATCCTTGGAGCAGGAGGAAGGCAATGCCGAGCATGCACAGCAGCTGGAGGAGATGGCTGCCCGATGTAAGGTGGCTTTTGTTGACACATTCCTCAATGAATATGGTTACCTTTATGACTATGTTGACGGGAAGATGATTGACTGGAGCGTTCGTCCTAACATGGTGTTTGCCGTTGCGCTCGACTATTCCCCATTGGATCAGAAGCAGAAGAAAGGTGTGCTGGATGTCTGCACTCGTGAGCTGTTGACACCTAAGGGACTCCGTTCCCTCTCACCGAAGAGTGGCGGCTACAATCCGATGTACACCGGACCACAGGCGCAACGTGACCATGCCTATCATCAGGGAACAGCCTGGCCGTGGCTGGGTGGATTCTATTTGGAAGCTTGCTTGAAACTCTACAAGCAGACCCGTCTCAGTTTCGTAGAGCGGCAGATGGTGGGCTATGAGGATGAGATGTTCTATCATTGTCTGGGCACTTTGCCGGAATTGTTCGATGGCAATCCGCCGTTTAGCGGTCGTGGCGCGGTCTCGTTTGCAATGAATGTGGCAGAGGTTCTCCGTACACTGGAGCTTCTTGAAAAGTATAAATATTAAATAGGAGGGACTTGTATGAAAGTTTTAATGTTTGGATGGGAGTATCCTCCTCATGTATATGGCGGTCTTGCTACTGCCAACTTTGGTATCTCTGAAGGGCTGCATGCCCAGGGAGATATAGAGACCATTCTCTGCCTTCCTCATCCTTTTGGCGATGAGGACCGTACGTATGCCAACATTGTGGCAATGAATCGTGTGCCTATAGCTTACCGTGAAGTCAGCTATGACTATGTGAGAGATCGTGTCGGCAGCATTATGGATCCCGACCTCTACTTCAAGTTGCGTGAGCATATTTATGCTGACTTCAATTATATGCACGTAAATGACCTGGGTGCAATGGAGTTTGCCGGTGGTTATCCAGGCAACCTGCATGAGGAAATCAATAACTACTCGGTCATTGCAGGTGTTGTGGCACGTACGTTCGACTTTGATATTATCCACGCTCATGACTGGCTCACTTATCCTGCGGGCATCCATGCTAAGAAAGTGTCTGGTAAGCCTTTGTGCATCCACGTGCATGCTACTGATTTCGACCGGTCCCGTGGCCATGTCAACCCGACGGTATATGGCATAGAGAAAGACGGTATGGATAATGCCGACTGCATCATGTGTGTGTCAGAGTTGACCCGTCAGACAGTCATCAACCAGTATCATCAGAATCCGCGTAAGGTGTTTACGGTTCATAATGCTGTCTATCCTTTGAAGCCCGAGATTGCTGCCATTCCCCGTCCTGACCATAAGGGCAAGGAGAAGGTGGTCACTTTCCTTGGCCGTCTGACGATGCAGAAAGGGCCTGAGTATTTTGTTGAGGCGGCCAATATGGTTCTTCACCGCACCCGCAACGTCCGTTTCTGCATGGCAGGATCTGGAGATATGATGGACCAGATGATTTATCTGGCTGCAGAGCGGGGCATTGCTGACCGTTTCCACTTCCCAGGATTCATGCGGGGCAGTCAGGTGTATGAGTGTCTGAAGGCATCAGATGTCTATGTGATGCCTTCCGTCAGCGAGCCGTTCGGCATCTCTCCCCTGGAGGCGATGCAGTGTGGTACCCCGACAATCATCTCCAAGCAGAGTGGTTGCGCTGAGATTCTTGACAACTGTATCAAGGTCGACTACTGGGACATCCATGCCTTGGCTGATGCCATGTATTCCATCTGTCATAACGAGAGCCTTTTCGACTACCTATCTGTTGAGGGCAAGCGTGAGGTTGACCAGATTACCTGGGAGAAGGTGGGGGCTTGGATTCGTGAACTCTATCTCCGTACTTTAGGATGGGCATAAGCCTTGCTGACGGGAACAACAGACCTTTAAAAACCAAAACAACAGACAATGAAAACAATTTGCTTATATTTCGAGATACATCAGGTGATCCACCTGAAGCGTTACCGTTTCTTTGATATCGGTACTGACCATTATTACTATGACGCTTTTGAGAATGAGCGTTCTATTTCTGAGATAGCCGAACGTAGCTACATGCCGGCCTTGGAGACCATGTTGCAGATGATTCGTGACAATGGTAAGTTCTTCAAGGTGTCATTCTCCCTCTCCGGAGTGGGCATTGAGCAGCTTGAGATTCATGCACCACAAGTGCTGGAGAAGTTGCAGGAGCTGAACAACACAGGCTGCGTAGAGTTCCTCGCCGAGCCTTATTCTCATGGCTTGGCCTCTCTTGCCAATGAGGACAGTTTCAAGTTGGAGGTGAAGCGGCAGGCACAGAAAATCAAGGAATATTTTGGTCAGACACCGAAGGTGCTGCGTAACTCCTCACTTATCTATAGTGATGACATTGGCTTGCTGGCTTCCCAAATGGGATTCAAGGCTATGTTGACGGAAGGAGCTAAGCACGTGCTGGGCTGGAAGAGCCCACATTACGTCTACAACTGTGCGCTCGACCCGAAGCTGAAACTGCTGCTGCGTGATGTCAATCTGAGTGATGACATTTCCCTGCGCTTCAGCAACTCCGATTGGGAAGGCTATCCGCTATTTGCAGATACTTATATGGACCGTATTGCCGCACTTCCAGAAGAGGAGCAAGTGATTGGTATCTTCATGAATCTCTCTGCCCTTGGCATTGAGCAGCCCCTTTCAAGCAATATCCTTGAGTTCCTCCGGGCATTGCCGGCCTGTGCCAAGCAGCGTGGCGTAACGTTCTCAACACCTACTGAGATTTGTCTGAAGATGAAGAGTGTGGGCAGTTTGGATGTGCCTGACACGTTAAGCTGGATGGATGAGGAACGTGATGTAAGTACGTGGCTGGGTAATCCGATGCAGCGTGAGGCATTTGACAAGCTTTACAGTATTGCCGACCGTGTACGCATTGCCAATGATCCCCGTATCAATCAGGACTGGGACTATCTGCAGGCAAGCAACAACTTCCGCTTCATGTCAACCAAGCCTTCTCATGCTGGTCAGGACCGTGGCATGTACACCAGTGCTTTTGATGCTTTTACGAATTACATGAATATTCTTGGTGATTTCATCAACCGTGTAAACAGTCTTTATCCTGCTGAGATTGATAATGATGAACTGAACGGGCTGCTTACTACCATCCGCAATCAGGGTGAGGAGATTGAAATGAAGGAAAAGGAGATTATTCGTCTGCAGGCAAAGGTTGAGAAATTGGAACTGGAGGGGGACAAACTGCGTGAGACTGTAGAGAAGAAGTCTCCTGCCAAGAAGAAAGCTGCTCCTGCCAAGTCCGATACTAAGGATTCTGCACACAAAAAGGCTTCTGCCAAGAAACCTGCGGTGCGGAAGACAGTAAAGACATCTGAAGCTGATAAACCGGCTGCAGGAAAGACTGAATAGAAATCATAAAAGGAGATAAGGTCTCATCGCAACGGTGACAGACCTGGATTACATAAAGAAGAGTGCTGTGCCCGATTGGGCATGGCACTTTTTTTCGTAAGGTCTCACAGGTGTTCCGCTTTCCTTTGCCTATCCTCAGGTAGGTCTTCTGCCTTTTCATTGGTATAATGGACATTTGGCTGTCTAAAAATTCTTCAATTTCTAAATGAGCCTGTTAGGGGGAAGTGTAGTGTGGTTGTTCTTTTTGATGAGGTTTCAGAGTGTCTTGTAGAGTGGGGATGTTCCCCATGAGGCATACACATATTATGACTGATAGGTTATGCTATGAGTTGGATGGATCTATGTTTAGGACTGTTGTGCTACAATCGTGTAGGCTACTGTGGTCAAGGAAAATGAAATGCCCCCGAAAGGTATTGAGCCTTCCGGGGGAACATTTATGTGATATCGCGGTGTTTTTACTTGTTGATGAACTTCTTACCGTTCTGAATCACTACACCCTTGTAGTCCTTGCTGACGCGCTGACCTGCCAGGTTGTAGAGAGGTGCGTCCTCGTTTGCTTCTGTTGCAACAGTGTTGATGCCAGCTGTTACGTTATCTTTCAAGGTTACGGTGATAGATTTTGGACGAACCTGGTGAGTAGTTGCTTTCAAGGCTACGGAATTGCTTGATCCTGTCCATGTGGCATTGAGCTTATCTCCAGAGATGACAAGACCTTCTGTTGTCTCGAATCCGTCAGCCAGATACTTGCCTTCACCATAATTGTCACAAGGAATTTCAATCTTGAGGATTTCATTTGATGTAGAGCTGATGGTCAATGTCTCACCTTTGTAGACACGGTAGGCATAGTTGTTGTTTGCAATACCTTTTGTGATAGCCATTTTCACATTGTCTTTGGTTATTTCTACAGGTCCGGCAGTGGATGTGCCATACTTGTCTGTAGTAGGGGAAAAGGTTACAACCGTGCTTTGCGCAAAAGACATTGAACTGATTGCGGCAAGTGCTGCAACGAAAGATAAGCGTAAAATTTTGTTCATAATAACTTTACTTTAGTTTATAAAAAGGTTTATCGTTGTGCAAATATAGTGATTTCCTTTGAGATATGCAATGATAATCTATGGTAATCTCATTAGTGATGTGGTTTTTATTTTTATTCGGATAAGTGCTTGATGCTGTGTGCGCTTACAATGTTAAAAATATAATTTTCTTGCTTTAATATTTGCTTTATTCTTTTATTTGTCTTATATTTGCGATGTGTTTTTCATTGATTTAGATATTTACTAAATCATTCTCGAGGTTGGTAGCTTCCTGCACCAACCTCTTTTCTTTCCCGGCCATTAGCTTGCTTTTGTGGTTATCTTTTTCTATCTTTGCAAAGTTGATAAAACTGATCGTTATGAGCATTAACAAATGTACGATAGTAATTCTTGCGGCTTTGTTTTTTGTCAGTTGCGAGAAGAGTGTTTTGGAGAATGATGGGAGTACGATGCCTTTAGAGACGGAACAAGGTGGAGCAGATACTTCTGATGGGGATTCTGGTGAGGAACGCATCTATACGGTTGAGGAGTTCCGTAACGGCTCTGTGGGCGATAGAGTTGTATGGGTGAAAGGCTACATTGTGGGGGCCTGCAGCAGGCATATTAAGAATGCGGAGTGGGAGGCTCCATTTACTTATAGTTCTGCCATTCTGCTGGCTGATGTGCCAGGTGAGACAGATCCGGAGAGGGTCATCTCCATCCAGCTGGTGAATGATGATATGAAGGAAGAGTTCAGCCTGGCAGTCAATCCAGGTAATCAGGACAAGCTGGCGGCTTTCTATGGTACAAGGCAGAAGTACCTGGATATTTTTGGTATGAAGAAGGACATTATGGGCTATTGTTGGATAGAAGAGTAAATAATCTAAATAATCTAAATAATAAGGATAGAATAAGGATAGAATAATCACTTTTTGTGTTAAAAATTTGCTGTAAAAGATAAAAGTGCTTATATTTGCAGTCGATAAACAATAAACTGCAAAATACAACCAGCATAGAAAGCCTATCGAAATAAATTTACTTCACAAAAAACGATTTTGAAAATGAAGAATCTGAATGAGATGCCCGATGAGGAACTGGCATTATCATACATGGATGGAAGTAATGAGGCTTTCGATTTATTGTTGTCGCACAATCAGTCGAAACTTTTCTCGTATATTCTGTTCGTTGTGCGTGACCGCGATGTTGCCGATGACTTGTTTCAGGAGACATTCGTGAAAATCATCACGAAGCTGCAGCAGGGCAAGTATTCTCCAAGTGGGAAGTTCTCTGCCTGGATTATGCGTATTGCCCATAATGTCATTATGGATTGGTACCGGGCACAACGGGCTGATAAGGTTGTCGAGGCCCCGAAGGATAATGACCTGTCGAATATCGGCGGCAATGACACGATGATTGGCAACATTGAGGGGCAGTTTATCAATAGCCAGACTTTGGCAGATGTAAAGCGACTGATGAATCTCCTTCCAGCTTCTCAGCGTGAGGTGGTTTTCATGCGCTTTTATCAGGAGATGTCGTTCAAGGAGATAGCCGAGACAACAGGTGTCAGTATCAATACCAGTTTAGGACGCATGCGCTATGCCATTCTCAACCTGAGAAGGATGGTTCGTGAACACAAGTTGAATCTACAGTTTGCGTGATGGGTGTTAGGTGTTGAATGTTGGGTATTGATGGTTTGCTTGAGAGGCTTTCATTACCCCTCAACATCCATTTGACAAGCCATCAACACCTGACACTCAACCCCAACATCCATTTGACAAGCCATCAACACCTAACATTCAACAGCCAACATCTAACATTCCTTCAACGAGTGAATGATGGCCTTTGGGTCAGCTGCCTTGAATACGTAACTGCCGCTGACCAGGATATCCGCTCCGGCACTGACCAGCTTAGGTGCTGTCTCAGCCTGCACACCGCCATCAACTTCTATCAGGGCATGGCTGCCCTCACGCTGGATGAGCTGACGCAGGCGGACAACTTTCTTGAGCGTACTCTCGATAAATTTTTGTCCGCCAAATCCGGGGTTGACACTCATCAGCTGAACGATGTCTATATCACCAATTATGTCCTCTAATACATTTACAGGTGTAGAGGGATTCAGTGTGACACCAGCTTTCATGCCGGCATCACGGATAGCCTGCAGTGTACGGTGCAGGTGGATGCATGCCTCATAGTGTACATTCATGATGGCTGCTCCGGCATCAGCCGTCTGCTGGATGTAATTCTCAGGGTGTACGATCATCAGATGGACATCCAAGGGCTTTCTGCATGCTTTGCCCACGGCATTGAGTACGGGGAATCCAAAAGAAATATTTGGGACGAACACACCATCCATGACATCCATGTGAAGCCAGTCAGCCTCACTCTCGTTAATCATCTCAATCTCCTTGTCCAAGTGCAGGAAGTTGGCGGAGAGCAGGGAGGGGGATACGATAGTTTTCATACTTCTTAATTCAGACAATAAGATTTCATCTTGCCGTTTATCTTAATGACACGGTAGGTATAAGCAATCTGCCGGATTATATTCAGCGTCTTCTCTGAGGGCTTCAGCTCTTCAGGGGTAAATAATTTCATCATAGGCCAGTTTAAAATCTTAATTAGAGAGTTGTTGTGTCTTTAAAACGCTATGTCCTTCCTATTATTATATTCTGTCTGGAATATTATTTCTCCATCTATAATAAAAGAGGTGTGGAAGGTTTGGAAACAACTTGAAAGTGCTTTTTTATGTGTCAGAATGATTTTTTTCCTTGCTTAATACTTGCTGATTAGAATTTTATTTGTAACTTTGCCATGAAATAAAATAAAAAGACATAAAATGACATTTACAATATCAGCAGCATGGTGGTGGCGTTACTCAAGATTCAGATAAATCGTGAGCTACGTTGCCATGTAGATATTTCAGATACAGAGGCCTGTCGTACTTACGACAGGTCTTTTTTATTTTACTACGAAGTGGAACTATAAAACAAAGAAAGATGAACATAAATGAGATTTTCAACAGCCTGCTTAATCATGAGGAACTGTCACGCGAGACCACTAAGGGAATCCTGATAGGCATTACCCGTGGTGAGCTGAACACAGAGGAGATAACTGCCCTGTTGACCGCTATTCAGATGCGTGGTGTATCCGTGGATGAGTTGTTAGGGTTCCGTGATGGTATTTTGGAGACTGGTGTTCCGGTTCCTTTAGACTGCGACCGCTACATAGATGTTGTTGGTACGGGTGGTGACCGTAAGAATACGTTTAATATCTCAACGACAAGCTGTTTTGTCATTGCTGGGGCTGGATACAAAGTGGCGAAGCATGGAAATTACTCGGCAACATCAGTCAGCGGAGCCTCAAATGTCATCAAGAATCATGGTGTGACTTTTACTGATGATGTTGACAGGCTGAATCGTTGTCTGAACGAGGTGGGCATCGTCTATCTGCATGCACAGCTGTTTGCCAAAGCCATGAAGTTTGTAGGCCCTATCCGCAAGGCATTGCCTTTCCCTACATTTTTCAATCTGCTTGGTCCGATCATCAATCCGAGCAAACCACAATGTCAGCTTTTGGGTACGGCAAATCTCGACCAGATGCGCCTGTACAGTCAGGTTTACCAGAAGATAGGGATAGATTATGGAATCGTCAACAGCGTTGATGGCTATGATGAAATCAGTCTGACGGGTAACTTTAAGGTGTCGACTAATGACTATGAGCGTGTGTTCAGTCCGGAGGAGTTAGGGTTTGATATAGCTAAGCCAGAGGAACTTGTAGGCGGGGCTACAGAGGAAGAGGCTGCGGTGATTTTCGATAATGTACTTGCCAACAAGGCTTTGCCAGCTCAGAAGAATATAGTACTCGCCAATGCCGGCTTTGCTATTCAAGTGCTGGAGAGAGGAAAGAAGAGCATTGACGAATGTATAGCTGTTGCCCGGGAGAGTATTGACAGCGGTAAGGCACAGGCTACTTTCCGAAAGTTCGTTGAGCTGAACGCATAGAGGAGGCGCCACAGTCAGTTTTTTTTCAGTATCTTTGCAATATGAAAGATGTTTTAGAGACGATAGTTGCCCATAAGCGGCAGGAGATAGATGAGTGGAGGCGTTTCCTACCATTGAAGCAACTCTACGGTATTATAGAATTTGAAGGGCGTGACAAGCGACCTCAACCTTCATTCCGTCGGTCATTGACAGAATCAACGACTGGGATTATAGCTGAGTTTAAACGTAGGAGCCCTTCAAAAGGGTGGATTAAGCAGGAGGGGAAGGCTGATGTGATTCCACTGAGCTATCAGCAGAATGGAGCTGCAGCTGTAAGTATCCTTACAGACAGGGAGTTCTTCGGAGGCTATGATGAGTTCGTACAGGAGGCACGTCTGAGTGGTGTCAGTCTACCTATATTATATAAGAATTTCATAATTGACGAGTATCAGCTGTTCCAGGCTAAGCATGCTGGGGCATCAGCTGTGCTGCTGATAGCTGCTGTCTTGGAAAAAGAGAATTGCGGTATGCTGATGAGACTGGCGCATGATTTGGGGATGGAGGTGCTGTTGGAGATGCACACAGAGGAGGAACTGGATTATGCAATGTTGGAACCTGATGTGTGTGGCATCAATAACCGTAATCTTGGAACCTTCGTCACCGATGTACAGAACTCATACCGATTGGCAGAGCTCTTGCCTAAGGATGCCGTCAAGGTAAGTGAGAGCGGCATCAGCCATCCGGAAACGGTACGTGAGCTGCGGGCTGCAGGCTTCAATGGATTCCTTATGGGGGAATGCTTCATGAAGGCAGCTGACCCAGGGCAGGCCTTACATGACTTCATCGCCCAGCTTTGATTGATTACAACATTTTATTCACAACGATATATAGTATAGAAAAAACATGATAGTAAAGGTATGTGGCATGCGTGATGCCAAAAATATTCATGAGGTGGTGAAACTGGGAGTAGACTGGCTGGGATTTGTATTCTGGCAGCAGAGTCCTCGGTATGTCCGTCAGATTTCATCCCGTGCGGGCATCATCCCTGACTACAGCAGTCTGGATGAACAGGAAAATCTTTTGAAGCCTGTTCCCTCCAATGTGAAAAGTCCCAGGCTGTGTGGTGTGTTTGTGGATGATATGCCACAGAATATTGTCACCCGAGTGGTCAATTATAATTTGGACATTGTGCAGCTGCATGGGGAGGAAAGCCCTGTCATGATTGACAATCTCCGCCGGACGCTGGATCCAGACATCCATCCAGGTATTAAGATTATGAAGGCATTGAGTATAGGCTGCCGTGAGGATGTGGCGAAGTACAGGGAGTACGTGGGGCATGTTGACTATTTTCTTTTCGACACGAAGACTCCCCTGAAAGGCGGCAGTGGCAGTCAGTTTGACTGGTCAGTGCTGGAGGCATACGATGGCGATGTTCCCTTCCTGCTGAGCGGGGGTATTGGACCTGCTGATGTGGAGCGCATCAAGGCTTTCTCCCATCCCTATTTTCTTGGAATTGACTTGAACAGTGGATTTGAGACAGAGCCTGCGATGAAAGATACAGCAATGCTTGAAGATTTTCTGAACAAATTAAAGTGACCGATTGCCTTTGAGCAACAGGGAAAGAAAGGTAAAACATGAACAAGATTAATGAGCTGTTCGGCAAACGAGGCGACAAGAAGTTGCTCTCGCTCTATTTCTGTGCAGGCTGTCCTACAGTGGAAGGGACGGGTGATGTCATAAAGGCGATGGAACGGGAGGGCATCTCCATGATAGAGGTCGGCATCCCGTTCAGCGACCCCTTGGCTGATGGTCCGGTAATTCAAAGTGCAGGTGCAATGGCACTCCGGAACGGCATGACGCTTGGAAGACTCTTGACACAGTTGGAGGATATAAGGGACGAGGTGAATATACCCCTGGTTCTGATGGGGTACCTGAATGTCATCATGCACTTCGGCATAGAGAATTTCTGCAAGGCCTGCGTGAAGGCAGGCGTCAGTGGCTTTATTATTCCTGACTTACCTTTTAAGGACTATATGGAGGTTGTGAAGCCAATAGCTGACCGGTATGACTTGCGTGTTATCATGATGATAACTCCGGAAACGAGCGAGGAGCGTATCCGTTTCATAGATGAACATACGGATGGCTTCATCTATATGGTAAGCTCAGCCAGCATCACGGGAGCGCAGCAGAATTTCGATGAGGCCAAGCAGGAATATTTTCGTCGTATCAATGCGATGAACCTGCGGAATCCCCGTATGATAGGTTTTGGCATCAGCAACAGGCAGACACTGGAGTCGGCGCAGGCTAATGCTGCAGGTGCGATTATAGGATCTAAATTTGTGACCTTGCTGAATGAGACACGGAGTCCAGAACAGGCTTTGCGACAATTGTATGATGCTTTAAAGAAATAAGAAGATGATGGAAAAGAAGCGATATGGAGTAGATGAGAGAGGATTCTTCGGTCAGTTTGGTGGAGCATACGTGCCGGAGATTCTGTATAAGTGTGTGCATGACTTGCAGGATGCTTATCAGTCCATCCTTGATGATGAGAGCTTCCGGCAGGAATATGATACTTTGCTGCGAGACTATGTGGGGCGTCCTTCTCCTCTTTATTATGCCAGGAGGATGAGTGAGCGGTACGGGTGTCAGCTTTATCTGAAGCGGGAAGACCTGAACCACACGGGAGCGCATAAAATCAACAATACGATGGGGCAGATTCTTATGGCAAAGCGCATGGGAAAGACCCGTATCATTGCTGAGACAGGTGCCGGTCAGCATGGTGTCGCCACTGCAACGGTATGCGCACTGATGGATATGGAATGTGAGATATTCATGGGGAAGACCGATGTTGAGCGTCAGCATACAAATGTCGAGCGCATGAAGATGCTTGGTGCTGAAGTACATCCTGTGACTACAGGCAACATGACGCTGAGTGATGCATGCTCTGAGGCTATACGTGACTGGTGCTGCCATCCGCAGGAAACATTCTATATCGTAGGTTCCACAATGGGCCCGCATCCTTATCCTGACATAGTTGCCAAGCTGCAGAGCATTATCTCCAAGGAAATAAAAGGGCAGTTGCAGGAGAAAGTAGGCAGAGACTATCCTGATTATCTCATAGCATGTGTGGGAGGAGGTTCCAACGCGGCGGGCACTATCTATCATTATATTGATGATGAACGGGTGAAGATAGTGCTTGCCGAGGCTGGCGGGCACGGTATAGACTCCGATTATACGGCTGCCACGATTCATTGTGGTACGGAAGGTATCATACATGGGGCACGCAGCCTGGTCATGCAGACCGATGACGGGCAGATACAGGAAGCATTCACCATTTCGGCCGGACTGGACTATCCCGGTATTGGCCCCATGCATGCGGACTTGGCTCAGAAGGGACGTGAGCAGGTAGTTGCCATCAATGACGATGAGGCTATCTATGCCGGCTATGAGCTGACCCGCATGGAAGGCATCATTCCCGCCATAGAGTCGGCACATGCCATAGCTGCATTGAAGAAAGTGAGGTTCCGGCCGGACGACATAGTCGTGCTGACAGTATCGGGTCGTGGTGACAAGGACGTGGAAACCTATCTCGGGCACAAGGCTATGGCAAAGGAATATGGTAAATTCTGAAGAAGCTTATGAATAAGACTTTCAAGTATCACACTGTGACCCGCACAATCCTTGCGGATTTTTATACACCAGTCGGTGTCTATATGCGGCTACGTGACATCTGTCCGCAGTCAGCCCTGATGGAGAGTTCTGACTATCATGGCAATGACAACAGCCGTTCGTTCATCGGGGTGCATCCGATGGCGAGCATAGCCGTAAGTCATGGAAACATCGTCATGACCTTTCCTGATGGAGAGAAGACGGAACAGCATATCGACTCGACGCTGAAGGGGCATGCGAAGCGGACGGTAGCCCAGGCCGTAGCCGACTTTGTGAGCAGTTTCCATGTGGAAGGCGAGGGAAAGGAATACTGCGGGCTGTATGGCTATACGTCTTTCAATGCTGTCCGTTACTTTGAGGATATTGACGTGGAGGATGGCACAATGGAGGAGAATGATGCGCCTGACATCCTTTATATTCTCTATCGGGATGTGATCGTGTTCGACCATTTCAACAATACGTTACAGCTGGTGTCACTTACCTTGCCGGAGTCATCAGACGATGAGGCTCCGCTTGACGCCTTGATGCGCGCCATGAATAGCCATGCGGCCCGGGCCTATGGCTTCCATCCTGTGGGTGAGAGCTGGTCTACGCTGAGCGATGAGGAACACAAGGCGAATATCCGCCGTTGTGTCAGCCACTGCCTTCGGGGAGACGTGTTTCAGATAGTCATCTCACGGCGGTTCATACAGAAGTTTGAGGGTGATGACTTTAAGCTCTACCGGGCTTTGCGCAGCATTAATCCCAGTCCTTATCTGTTCTATTTCGACTTTGGCGGGTTCCGCATCTTTGGCTCTTCGCCCGAGACCCATAACAGAATCGTGGGGAACAAAGCCTATATTGACCCGATTGCCGGGACTGCCAGGCGGACGGGAGACCGTGAGCAGGACCGCCGCAATGCCGAGTTCCTGCGGAATGATCCTAAGGAGAATGCCGAACACGTGATGCTGGTGGATCTTGCCCGCAATGACCTTTCCCGCAATTGCCACGGTGTGAGAGTTGATTTCTATAAGGACATGCAGTTCTACAGTCATGTGATCCATTTGGTGAGCCGTGTCAGTGGTGAGATTGACCTGCCCGCAGCGTCCTTGCAGAAGGAGGAGCGGCACAGGCAGGAGGTACTGAAGAAGATCAGCACATTCATTGATACCTTCCCCGCCGGTACGCTGAGTGGCGCGCCAAAGGTGCGTGCCATGCAGATCATCTCCGGGCTGGAGCCCCATAACCGTGGTGCATACGGAGGCTGCATAGGTTTCATAGGACTGAATGGCGACCTCAACCAGGCCATCGTCATCCGCACGTTCATCTCCCGTAACAGTGAGTTGTGGTTCCAGGCTGGCTCCGGAGTGGTTGCCAAGAGCAGCGACACTTATGAGCTGGAGGAGTGCAACAACAAGTTGGGGGCACTGGTGCAGGCGGTCAAGGCTGCGGAGAGGATGTGAGCAGAGCCCGTGTGACGTGAAAATGGAAAAGATGAATATATGAAGAAGAAATGTGTAATCATAGATAACTACGATTCGTTTACCTATAACCTGGCCCATCTTGTGAAGGAGCTGGGAGCCGAGGTCACCGTTTACCGCAATGACCAGTTCGCTTTGGGACAGCTGGAACCATTCGACAGGATTATCCTGAGCCCCGGCCCGGGTATACCCTCTGAGGCCGGGCTGCTGACGGATGTCATCCGCCATTATGCCGGGCACAAGCCCATCTTAGGTGTTTGCCTGGGGCATCAGGCGATAGGGGAGGTGTTCGGAGGCAGGCTGGAGAACCTGTCGGAGGTGTTTCATGGTGTGTCGACAGAGGGAATCCAGGTGGCTGACAGCCCCTTGTTCGCCGGTGTGCCCAAACGGTTCCGGATGGGGCGTTATCACAGCTGGGTGGTGTCAAGGGAGGGTTTCCCTGCCTGTCTGGAGATAACGGCCGAGAGTGAGGAGGGACAGATCATGGCACTTCGCCATCGGAATTACAACATCTACGGTATTCAGTTCCATCCCGAGAGCGTGCTGACACCTGACGGGCGGCAGATCATGGCCAACTGGCTGGAGCTTTAAGCTGCGCGAAAGGCGGAAAGAGACGGTGAGAAAAACTACTTTTCGCCTTTTGTCATGTTTTTCTGACTTATATTTATTACTTTTGCAGCCGCTATGACAGAAAAATCAAACTATATAGATGAAGTGGTGGATGACGGACTTCCCTGGTATGCGATACGTCTCTTCACTATCCGGCAGGAGGAAGTGAGGAACTACTTTGCCGAAAAGGGCTTCGAGTGCTTCGTTCCGATGCAGTATGTTGACATAGAGGGACGCAACGGGCGGCCCCAGCATGTGCTGCGCCCCGTGGTCCGCAACCTTATCTTCGTGAAGCGGACGGGTGACGAGAAGGTCTTCCGCCAGGCTGTGCAGGAGGCTGACTATAAGATAAGTGTGATCAGGAAGTCGAGGGAGTCGCAGGAATACAGTCTTATTCCCCACAATCAGATGTACGAGTTCCGCCTGATGTGCAACCCGGAGGTCACAATGCGCAAGTTCGTCTCCTCGGAGGAGGCGCGCATGAAGGCTGGCGACGAGGTGCTGGTGAAGTTCGGCCCGTTGAAGGGAATGACGGGGCGGCTGGTCCGCTCCAGCAAGAAGTACTATCTCCTGAAGGAGGTGCCGGGGCTGGGTGTGATGCTCAAGGTGTCACGCTGGTGCTGCGTGCCGGTTGAGGGGAAACAAGGAGTGTCATAGCTAATGCTTGCCATGAAAAGAGAATCCCCGCCTGTCCTAAAATCTCTTGTAGAGAGTGTGGATAGACGGAGACTCTGTTTAGCGTTATGGTGTTTAATACTGTCAGGTTAAAACTCGCTGGTGAAGTGGAAGTGGATGTGCTTGAAGTCCTGCTGCGCCATGCTCAGCACGTAGCTCGAGTCGGCAAGGAACACGTCACGCCCCTCGTTGTCCTTCGCCATGTACTGGTACTTGCGCTTCTTGAAGTTCTCCAGCTCAGCCTCGTCATCGGCCTCTATCCAGCAGGCCTTGTAGAGGTGGACGGGCTCCCAGCGGCATTTGGCATTGTACTCATGCTCAAGGCGGTACTGGATGACCTCGAACTGGAGCTGCCCTACGGTTCCCACGATGCGGCGGTTGTTGAACTGGTTGACGAATGACTGTGCCACACCTTCGTTCATCAGCTGCTCGATGCCTTTCAGGAACTGCTTTGACTTCATCGGGTCGTCATTCTCGATATACTTGAACAGTTCCGGCGAGAAACTCGGCAGTCCGCGGAAGTGGATGTTCTCGCCCTCGGTCAGCGTGTCACCGATCTTGAAGACACCGCCGTTGTCGGGCAGGCCAACGATGTCGCCGGGATAGGCCTCTTCCACGGTACTCTTGCGCTGCGCCATGAACTGGGTGGGCGAGGAGAAGCGGACGGTCTTCCCGTTGCGGACGTGCAGGTAAGGCTGGTTGCGCTGGAACTTGCCCGAGCATACCTTGCAGAAGGCGATGCAGCTGCGGTGGTTCGGGTCGATGTTGGCCGTTATCTTGAAGATGAATCCTGTGAACTTCGGCTCGGCTGGCTCCACCATGCGTTCCTCGGCCTTGGTGGGGCGTGGGCTCGGGGCTATCTCCACGAAGCAGTTGAGTAGCTCCTGCACGCCGAAGTTGTTCAGTGCGGAACCGAAGAAGACCGGTGCGACCTCGGCACGGCGGTAGGCCTCAACGTCAAATTCGGGATAGACCCCGTTGACAAGCTCCAGGTCGTTGCGGAGTTGACTGGCAAAGTCTGAGCCAACCTGCTGGTCCAGCTCTTCGGAGCTTATATCGACCTCTACTTTCTCGGTCACACGCTGCTTGTTGGGTGTGAAGAGGTTGAGCTGCTGCTCGTAGATGTTGTACACCCCCTTGAACCGCTGTCCCTGCCCGATGGGCCATGAGAGCGGGCGGACGCTGATCTGCAGTTCCTCCTCCAGCTCGTCCAGTACGTCGAATGGGTCACGTCCCTCGCGGTCCATCTTGTTGATGAAGATGATGACGGGCGTGTTGCGCATGCGGCACACCTCCATCAGCTTGCGTGTCTGCGCCTCGACACCCTTGGCAGAGTCGACGACGATGATGGCAGAGTCGACGGCAGTCAGTGTGCGGTAGGTGTCCTCGGCAAAGTCCTGGTGACCGGGTGTGTCGAGGATGTTGACCTTGTAGCCCTCATAGTCGAACTCCATCACGGATGTTGACACTGAGATGCCGCGCTGCTTCTCAATATCCATCCAGTCGGAGGTGGCTGTCTTTCGTATCTTGTTGCTCTTCACCGCCCCGGCCACCTGTATCTGACCGCCGAAGAGAAGAAACTTCTCCGTGAGGGTGGTCTTTCCGGCATCCGGGTGGGAGATGATGGCGAAGGTTCGCCTGCGTTCTATTTCGTTCATTGATGTCTGTTGTGTTATTTTTCTTGTTCCTTCAGGCCTTCCATGCACTTCTTGAGCGAGTCGGTCCAGTAGGGAATCCTGATGCCGAAGGTCTCCTTTATCTTGGTCTTGTCAAGGACGGAGTAGGCGGGCCGTGTCACGGGTGAGGGGAACTCGTCGCTGTGGCAGGGCTGGATGTCGCAGCTGCTGTTGCCTGCCAGCTCCGCAATCTTGATGGTGAAGTCGTACCAGCTGCATACACCCTCGTTGGAGAAATGGTAGATGCCGCTCTTCCCCTCGTATTTCCTGTTCTCAACAATGTCGATGATGGTGTCAGCCAGGTCGCCCGCATAGGTCGGCGTCCCGCACTGGTCGAAGACCACCTTCAGCTGTGGCTTGGTGGCGGTGAGGCTCATCATGGTCTTGACGAAGTTGTGGCCGAACTCGCTGTAGAGCCATGCCGTGCGCAGGATGATGTGCCTGACACCCGTGGCCTGTATCCTCTCCTCACCGTGGAGCTTCGTCAGACCATAGACACCGGTGGGAGTGCCCTTCTGGTCCTCTTTGCAGGGGGTGTTGTAGGGGTCGCCGCCGAAAACATAGTCGGTGCTTACATGAACGAGCAGCCCGTCGACTTCCTTCATGGCTTTGGCGAGATTCTCCGGCGCAATGGCGTTGAGAGTCTCCACGATCTCTCCGGCAGTCTCAGCCTTGTCAACGTTCGTCCATGCGGCACAGTTGATGATGCACTTGATGTCGTTCTCACTTACTGTCCTGCGTATCTCCTCCAGATTGGTGATGTCCAGTCTGGTGTAGCCCTCACATACGTCAGTGAAGATGTAATGGTCCTTACTGTGCCGGGCCGCAAGCTGTATCTCGTTTCCGAGCTGGCCGTTGGCTCCTGTAACTAATATGTTCATCCTTATCAGTTGTTTTATGTTTGTTTTATTTCTCTTATTCCTCGCCGAAGTCCAGTCCTTCCGTCTTGTCCTTCAGATAATAGTCGGACAGCATCCCGATGAAGGTTGTCACTTCTTTCAGGGCATGGTTGGTCTCGGGGGTGATCTCCTTCTTCTGCAGCCGGAGCATCATGACACCGTAGAGGAGGTCGAAGCAGGTCTCAATCTCGCTTTCCCCGAGTTGTGCCGCCACATCTTTCAGGCGTTCGTCGTTGGTTTTCGCCATCTTATCGGCAGTGCGCTTCGCCTTGCCTCTCAGCTCGACAATGAAAGGCAGAACCCGGTAATACTCAGCTGAGTAGAACGGGAATTTGGAGGACTGCAGCAGCTCGGCATGCAGCTCCGTGAGATCCTGCATGAGTACCTTGTTGATTTGGAGGTGTCCGCCATTCCGGCAGCCTTCTTGGTTCATCATGCGTACAAGGTCGCCGAACCAGTCTTCCTCCTCTTCCTTCTGCTCTTCGGTGTATTGGAATTGGTCAATATATTCCTTTCGGATTCTTGTCAGTGAGCAGTCGTAGGCACGTATTGTGTCCTCAATCTGCCACATGTACAGCAGATATTCCGCTATACTTTTCTTTCGTAGTTCTTTTGCTACAAACATAAGTGTGTATTTGTTTTGCCGTTATGCCATCAGTCTTTCAGCTCGTCAATCCCGTTCACCCGTCAACTTGTAAATTCGTCACCCATCCACTTGTAAACTTTTTCCCCGTCAACTTGTCTGCTAATAGTACGATGGCAGATGGTAGAGATTGAATACCGTTCCCAGCAGAATGATAAGAGAGAACAGGATGACAACAGATCCTATGACTTTATTGATAATCAGAATACCATTGACATCGAATTTGCCCCTGACTTTGTTTATCAGCCATGTCAGACCGTACCACCAAAGCAAGGCTCCGACAGGAATGCAGGCAAAGCCTATGACCATCTCGAAGGGACGGTTGGGCTGAACCAGGGCAAATTGGGCAAAGGTTGCCATGAACAGAAAGATGATAAGTGGGTTGGAGAAGGTAACAAGAAAAGCCGTCAGTCCATTGTGAAAAATGGTTCCCTTGGTCTTTCCGCTTTGGTGCATCTTCTTCATGGGGTTCGACTTGAAGCAATAAATCCCGAACAAAAGCAGGATAATACTGCCGGATATTTGCAGAATGAACTGGTATTCGGGATTCTGGAGCGGCTTCATGATGAAACTCATTCCTAAGCCGACAATCAAGGCATAGATGGTGTCGCTGATAGCAGCTCCGATACCTGTGACGAAACCGTACCAACGCCCCTTGTTGAGAGTTCGCTGTATGCAGAGTATTCCGACAGGACCCATAGGAGCTGAGGCGATGATACCTATCAGTATCCCCTTAAAGATGAAATCCAGTATATCTAATTGTATGGGAAATGGCATGCTCATATTTTGAGTGCAAAATTGCAAAAATAATACGAGATAAGCAAATTTAGTTCGCAAAACTTTGTGGTATTGTACTTTTTTCATAACTTTGCCAATAGATATTCAAACTAAAAACTTATTATATCATGGACGTACAAGAACAGAAACCATTCGTAATTGGCTTGGATTTAGGAGGTACCAACTCCGTATTCGGAATAGTTGACCAGCGTGGGCAGGTACTTGCCACCAACTCTATAAAGACGCAGACCTATAAAGCTGTGGAAGACTTTGTGGATGCAGGTGTTGAGGCTTTGAAGCCTATTGTGGCTAAGGTAGGCGGTATCAGTCAGATCAAGGCTATGGGTATTGGTGCCCCAAATGGTAATTTCTATCGTGGAACAATTGAGTTCGCACCAAACCTGGCATGGGGTCATGAGGGTGTAGTGCCATTGGCAGAGATGTTCTCTAAGAAACTGGACATTCCTGTTGGTCTGACTAATGATGCCAATGCTGCTGCCATCGGTGAGATGCAGTATGGCGTAGCTCGTGGCATGAAGAATTTTATCATGATCACGCTTGGGACAGGTGTTGGCTCAGGTATCGTTATCAACGGGCAGATGGTCTATGGTTCTGACGGCTTTGCCGGTGAGTTGGGACATGTCATTATGGTCCGTGGTGACAAGGGACGTACCTGTGGGTGTGGACGTACCGGCTGTCTGGAGGCTTATTGCTCGGCTACGGGGGTTGCCCGCACAGCACGTGAGTTCCTGAAGGAGTCAGACGAGGAGTCTCTGCTGCGTGAGATAAAACCAGAGAATATAACCTCACTGGACGTATCTATAGCTGCTGGACGTGGTGATAAACTCGCTAAGCGTGTTTATGAGTTTACTGGTGAGATGCTGGGTGAGGCATGTGCAGACTTTGCCACTTTCTCCTCACCGGAGGCATTCATTTTCTTTGGAGGCTTGACTAAGGCTGGTGATTTACTTATGGAACCTATCATGCGTTCCTATAAGAAACATGCTTTGGAAATCTTCAAGGAGAAGCCGAAATTCTTGGTAAGTTCTCTTGATGATGCTGCTGCTGCTGTTCTTGGAGCTTCAGCAATAGGCTGGGAGCTTTGAATAAACGAATATATCATTATAGAAAAGGCTGATGATTCGTCGTCAGCCTTTTTCGTTGATTTGTTTTGTGTTTCCATTTTTTTACCTTATCTTTGCGCTTCAGAATAACACTTAGTAAGAAAGATATAACAGTACAATGAAACAGGAAGACGACATCAAAAAGGCTATCGAGGTAATGAGACAGGGAGGAGTGATTCTTTATCCTACCGATACGGTCTGGGGTATAGGTTGTGATGCTACGAACCCTGCGGCAGTGGCAAAAGTCTATGAATTGAAGCGTCGTGATGATTCAAAAGCCCTTATTTGTCTGGTTGATTCTGAAAACCGTTTGCAGCGTTATGTCCGTGATGTCCCTGATGTGGCTTGGCAGCTCATGGAGGCTGTGACGAAGCCGACAACCTTAATCCTTGATGGTGCGGTCAATCTTGCTCCCAATCTGATAGCCGAGGATGGCTCTATTGGCATACGTATCACGAAGGAACCTTTCTCTCATGAACTATGTTTCCGTTTTCAGAAGGCCATAGTCAGTACGTCAGCCAATGTCAGTGGCGAACCTGCCGCCCAGAACTACTGTGACATCTCCCAGGAGATACTTGAGGGTGTGGATTATGTTTGTGAGTCACGTCGTCAGGAGCATAAGCCTCACACACCATCAAGTATTATTAAGTTAGGTATTGATGGTGCGGTGAAAATTATTAGAAAGTAATAGGATGTAGGGATGGAAGTTACAGGTAATCAGGGTTTTATATTATGGCTTGATACATGGAGAAAGAAGCATGTCTCTAACCGGGAACTTGTGCTGGTCCTCGCATTTATCGTAGGTGTACTTGCTTCTTTGGCTGCCTATATCCTTCATCTTATTATTGAGGAAATTGAGGAGCTTGTTACCTCTGGATTCCATGTGATGACTATCAACTGGCTTTACCTGATATATCCTGTTGTGGGAATATGGCTGACAAGCCTGTTTGTCCGTTATGTTGTTCGTGATAATATATCGCATGGTATTACCCGCGTCCTCTATGCCATATCAACGAAACAGTCGCGGCTGAAGCCTCATAACACATGGTCGTCCATTGTTGCCTCTGCCATAACCATAGGCTTTGGCGGTTCCGTGGGGGCAGAGGCACCAATCGTGCTGACAGGTTCTGCCATTGGCAGTAATCTCGGACGTATCTTCCATATGGATAACCGCACTCTGATGCTGTTGGTGGGCTGTGGGGCCACGGCTGCTGTAGCAGGCATCTTCAAGGCTCCAATAGCAGGATTGGTATTCACTTTGGAAGTGCTGATGGTTGATTTGACGATGGCGTCTCTGCTTCCGATTCTTATTTCTTCCGTGACGGCAACGTGCTTCTCTTATTTCTTTACGGGAAGCTCGGCCATGTACGACTTCCACATGGACTACTTTTGGAGTCTTGACCGTGTTCCGCCAACTATCCTCTTAGGTATTGGTTGTGGCTTTCTCTCGCTTTATTTCATGCGTCTTATGTCGTGGTGCGAGAATGGCTATGGCAAGCTGTCTGCGCACCCGTATCTGAAATTGTTGGTAGGAGGGTTGGTGCTGTCATCACTTATTTTCCTTTTTCCGTCACTTTATGGTGAAGGCTATAGCAGTTTGGGACTGTTCATTGAAGGAAAGACGGAGGCCGACTGGATGCAGGTGCTGAGCGGTTCCATGTTTGCCGGCCAGACAAAGTTCCTCATCCTTTATGTGGGATTGGTTATGTTGACCAAGGTCTTTGCAACCAGTGCCACGAATGGTGCCGGCGGTTGTGGCGGAACATTTGCTCCATCGCTTTTTATCGGTGGCTTTGCTGGCTTCTTCTTTGCCCGGCTTTGGAATCTTCATCAGATAGGTGTATATGTACCGGAGAAAAATTTCACTCTATATGGTATGGCAGCGGTGATGGCAGCGGTGATGCATGCTCCGTTGACGGGTATATTCTTGATAGCAGAGCTGACGGGTGGCTATCAACTTTTCATTCCGTTGATTATAGTGACTATCAGTTCTTATCTCACAATCAATATATTTGAGCATCATAGTATTTATGCTGTGCGCCTTGCAAAACAGGGTAAACTTCTAACCCATCATACGGATAAGTCGATCCTCACAATGATGAGTATGAACAAGATCATAGACCGTGATTACACATCTGTCGACCCTGCTATGGAGATGGGTAAACTGGTGCATGCCATCAGTTCCAGCCGTAACAGTTATATTCCTGTGGTAGATGAGAGTGGGAGACTGTTGGGGGAGATTGATATAACGAAACTTCGCCATATTATCTTCCGTACGGAATTGTATCATCGTTTTCATGTCAATCAGTTGATGACTCCCCCCTTGGCTACTTTAGGTGTCAATGATCCGATGGAAGATGTTATGAAGACATTTGACAGGACGGGAGCGCAGAATTTACCGGTCGTGGGAATGGATAGCCGATTGATTGGGTACATATCGCGGACGCGTCTTTACAGTATGTATCGTCAGTTGGTTGCCGACTTTAGCGCAGAGTAATGTATGTCGGACTATCCCCGTTTATCAGTGACTGCAACTGTCAGTCACCATTAATAATAATCATAATGTAAAACTCTATGAAAAAAGAAGATATACGCATCATATTCATGGGGACTCCAGAGTTTGCAGTGGAGTCGCTGAAAGCATTGGTTGAGAATGGTTATCAAGTAGTGGCTGTAGTCACGCAGCCAGACAAGCCAGTAGGACGTCATCAGGATAAGCTGCAACCTTCGGCCGTCAAGCAGTATGCTGTTGCACATGGAATTCCTGTCCTCCAGCCTGTCAAGATGAAAGATGCAGAGTTTATTGATCAACTTCAGGCCTTTAAAGCTGATTTACAGGTTGTGGTGGCCTTTCGCATGTTGCCTGAAGTGGTGTGGGCTATGCCACGTTTAGGAACGTTCAATGTGCATGCAGCCTTACTTCCCCAGTATCGTGGTGCTGCTCCGATTAATTGGGCTGTTATCAATGGGGAGACAGAGACCGGGGTAACTACTTTCTTCCTTGATAAGGATATTGATACCGGAAGGATTATCCTGCAAAAGAGTTTTCCTATTCCTGACACCGCAGATGTGGAGTATGTCTATGAAGGCTTGATGTGTTTGGGAGCAAAAACAGCAATGGAGACAATAGATCTTATTGCCAGCAGATTACCAAAGAATGGGGCTGAGGAGACAGACTTCCGTAAAGTTCTTGATGACATCAGTGTGCCCCAATCTCAGAATGTGGCAGAGCTTCGTTCTGCTCCGAAGATTTTCAAAGAGACTTGTGAGATTAATTGGAATCAACCGGCTAAGCAAATCTACGATTTCATTCGTGGACTAAGTCCATATCCTGGTACGTGGAGCAATATGAGCTTGATGGACAATGATGCGGAGAAAATGGATAAGACCTTTATAATGAAAATCTTCCGTACAGCCAAAACTACCAAACCTATGACTGACAGACCTGGCACGTTTGTCATAGAGAAGAACCGTCTCTATGTAAATTCGGCGGACCATCTCCTGGAGATTATCGAGCTTCAGCTGTCTGGTAAAAAGCGTATGGATGCACGTTCTTTCCTTAATGGCTTTCACGATGTAGAACAATACAGGCTTATGTCCTAATTACGTTTGCTTTGTAATGTGGGAAGTCAGTGATGGGTGAGTTTGACGGGTAGGACAATCTGTAATTCGGTGAAGTCGGCTTTGGTGGAATGTGCGTTGACATTAAAGCCGACAGTGATGTTCCTGAGTCTTGGAAAGCTATAGAAAACTCCGATTTGCTCATAGTAGGGACGTTCTATTTCTTTTGTGGCAGAGTGCCCCATGTGCCGATAGAGATAATATCCTAATCCCATTCTGAGAGAGAGCTTGCCATAAAAGACAGTATGCCTTCCTTCTATTCCTAAAGACCAAGGACTGTGCTTCTCATTCTCATATCCCCACTGCTTGTCAATCTCTGCCAGTCGGTTGGAGTAGTCTCCGTAAAAGACACCAATACCAATGCCCGATGCCCATCGGCGGGCATAGCGGTAGAGTAGGTTAGTATGGAAAGAAAATGCTCCGTAGAAAGGGAATTTGTCAGTACGGTATCCGGGGGCTCCTTGAGGTGTATTGAATTGGGTTTGCTGCCACTCTTCTAATAATGTTTTTCCGCCTCCACCCAAAGCTATTTCCATGTACCAATGTTTGATGAAGGGCATGGATTCTGTTGTGGATTTCTGTTCAAGGGTGGTTGAATGGCGTTCAGGCTCATAGAGTAAACCAATGAAGGGTCCTAAGTAATTGGCACCTTTGTTGGGCCGCGCCAAAGCCCCATTGCTGTGATGAGAGTAGTCTATGCCACCTTTCAGGCTAATTTGTCGGCTTAACCTGTATTGCCCATAGATACCTGCTGTGAAATAGATATTCCAATGAGACCCTATATATTCGTTATCAATGTCATTTCTGAGGTTATACTTTAAGGGGGTATAGCCAATCCCCGTCCCCAGTGTGTAACCCCATTGCCAAGAGCGGCTCCTATAGATTGGACGTGAGAAAGTTCCGTATAGAGTGGTGAAATCACCCAACTTGCTGGTGTAGTCTACAGGCTGTGCCTCTCCCCAGGCCTGGTCACGGCGCATTGTTGTGCCATGATTGAAGTTATGACGTATTCCGATGGCAAATGTAGGATAATTATAATCCTGTGCAAAACCATTCTTTACAGGAGTGAGGTTCACTTGTATCGATACTGCATAAGTGGCTTTTGTCTTTGTCCAGCTCCGCGCGCTCTCGTCCAGTGTGAGAGTTTGTGCAGGGATGAATCGTGCCTCTATCCCTGTCTTACCAACATGGATAGAGTCTTTTCGCTCTGCAGCCAAGGTGAGCGGCAGGGCAAGCAGTAGGATTGTGAGCGGTATTCTCACCTTGTAGAATATATGGTTTTAGAATACTTTTATCCTGTATCCTATAGTTACTTCCAACATACTGTTTCTGGCTTCTCCCATAATCTGCTTTGCTTTAGTACCGGAAGCTAAGTGCCTGAATGATAGATTATATCTCAACTCTGCCTGCCATTGTTTCCATTCATAAGCGGCACCAATAGGAATGGCCAAGTCTCCATTACGTATTTGATCCTTGATATCACTCTCATCACCATGTTTCAGTTTGCTATGGGCACTAAGCACCCTTCCCATGTGCAGACCTGTCACGAAGCTGCATGGAAGGTCAGCCCAGGGATACCAGCGCACTAAATAGTTAGTGTTGAGATAGTCTAATTTGTAATCGTATGGGCCTGACTTATATGAGACTGTATTTCCCTCTTCATCCATAGTATTAAATGCAGAATAAACACCTGCGGATCCCTGACGGCTGTATTCCATTTCCATGTCTAAAGCCAAGTTTTTACGAAGAAAAACCTCAACGTAAGCACCAGCCACCAAGCCAATTTTCATTTTACCGTCAATACCAGGAAGATTTGACACATTCAAACCAGCCTTTGGAGTGACGTATGTATCCCAAAGCGTATGTTCGCCTGACGGCTTGGTGTCTTGGATGATGGCTGTCTTGATATCTTGATAGCCATCTTTTATAGCTTGACCGATGCGTTTAGTAGTTTTTTCATTGAAAATCTGAGCCTGACAGAGGGTCAGGCTACTCATGAGGATAGTGGTAATTAGTATGATCCGTCTCATAGTTGTTCTTTTTATTTTGTTGCAAAGATACTATTTTTTCTTTAATAATGCCGATAGTATTCCTTCTTTTTTATGATGGCCAGCATGCGTATCCTGCTTTAGGAGGCAATGATGAAATGGATAGTTGTTTTCTTAAAGAGGTCTGCTATAGGAATCCTCATGTGAAATACTCGGGCATTGTATTCTAAACCCTCAAGTGTTGCATTCTATGGGAACTTTAATAAGGATATAATTCACAGAATCTTTAGTAATCATTATTAGAATATTCTAAGATTATTCTTTGATGTCTCAAAAAAAATGTGTACTTTTGTACCCATATTAACGAAATAAAAAACTATTAGAGATTGATTCTGCGAACGTTGGCAGCTACTGATTTTAACCACGGAATTACTTTCAGCAGTTAAAGTGTTTGATTGGCTTGAAATGTAGTGCTATATGGTTCAATGGCGGAAGAACTGTAATGGTTATTCTAACCTGTAGTCTAATAAGGGCCTTACAGGGAGAAACGTTTATGTTTTCTATGTTAATATTCGTTGTGGAGGAGATATTGGGATGTTTGTTGTTTTTTGCAATGGTTTTCTAAGTTTTTTCTGTTGTGTATTGAACTTTTAGATGCTGCGTAAATACTGTTTTATTCTTGCTGCTGCGAGATAAAGTATAAAAGCTTATTACCTTGTCTGATATTTGTCGAGTTAAGTGTTTGGGTTTACAGGAGTGTGACAAGAAATTTGTCCTTTTTAATTTAATTAGGTTAAAAGGAGTTGCTGTTCAGGTAATGTACCATCATAATGGTACATAAGTGATATAATAATTTATTGTAAAAGTTATATGATGAAGGCAAAATACGATTATCTCATTGTTGGTGCTGGACTTTATGGGGCAGTTTTTGCATATTTTGCAAAGAAACGAGGTGAAAAATGTTTAGTAATAGATAAACGTTATCATCTTGGTGGCAATCTATATTGCGAGAATATTGAAGGAATTAATGTCCATAAATACGGGGCACATATCTTTCATACGGTTAATAAAAGAGTCTGGGATTTCGTTAATTCGCTAGTGGAATTTAATCGATTTACCAATGCTCCTATAGCCAATTATAAAGGAGAACTATACAATTTGCCTTTCAATATGAACACATTCTATCAGATGTGGGGGGTGAAGACCCCAATAGAGGCGCAGACAAAACTTGACGAGCAGCGGGCGGAAGCTGTAAATAGAATGAAGGCGGAAGGAATAGCAGAGCCGCGTAATCTTGAAGAGCAGGCATTGACCCTTATAGGTAAAGATATTTATGAAAAATTAATCAAAGGTTATACGGAGAAGCAGTGGGGGCGCAAATGTACCGATTTGCCGGTGTTTATTATCAAACGTCTGCCTGTGCGTATGGTTTTTGATAACAACTATTTCAACGACAGCTATCAAGGTATACCCAAAGGTGGTTATAACAAACTCATAGATAGGCTTCTGGAAGGTGTGGAGACTCAACTCAATGTGGATTTCTTTGAGAACCGTGCCAAATGGGAAGGGGTGGCAGAGCGGATTGTTTTCACAGGAAAGATTGATGAATATTACAATTATAAGTATGGAAATCTGGAGTATCGCACGGTGCGTTTCGAGACGGAGACACTCGACAGGGTGAATTATCAGGGCAATGCCGTGGTGAACTACACCGATGCCGAGGTGCCCTACACCCGAATTATCGAGCACAAACATTTTGAGCTGTTTGGGCCCTATCTCGCAGCCTGCCCCAAGACGGTCATCTCTCGCGAGTATTCCACGGAGTGGCAGCCGGGTATGGAACCCTACTATCCTGTAAACGACCAGCGCAACTCCGATCTCTTTGCCAAGTATAAGGCGTTGGCCGACCGGGAAGAAAAGGTAATCTTCGGTGGCAGGCTGGCCGAATACAAGTACTACGATATGGCTCCGATAGTGGAGAAGGTGATGTCAATCTTTGGTGGATACTGTTTGTAGGTTTTTGATTCAAGACAATATTAAGAGTTTAATTGATTTATAATATGAATGATGGTATCGGCAACTCCTAACGTAAGAGAATCAAATCTCGAATTGTATCGGATAATCGTGATGTTGCTTATCGTGATGCATCATTATGTAACAGGGTCTGATATACTTTCCGAAATGGTAAAAGATCCTAATGCGCTTAGGACAAAATATCTTTTCCTTACGGGAATGTGGGGTAAGACTGGTATTAACTGTTTTGTATTGATTACAGGTTATTTCATGTGTAAGTCACATATAACATTGCATAAATTTTTAAAGTTATTGTTAGAGATTCTATTCTATAATATTGTAATTAGTAGTATTTTTATGGTGACAGGTCGTGCACCATTCTCTTTATTCTATATCGTAACAGTAATAAACCCTATTACAACAATAGGTAGTGGATTTGTCAGTTGTTTTCTTCTTTTCTTTTTGTGTATCCCTTTTCTGAATATATTGATAGAACATATGTCAAGGAGTCAACATATAGCATTAATAGGCTTATGCTTATTTATCTATACATTTATAGGAAGTATTCCTTGGTTGGGTACAACATTTAATTATGTAAGTTGGTTTTCTGTCTTATATTTTGTAGCATCTTATATGCGTAAACATAAACTTCCAGAGGATGGGAATACAAAATTTTGGGGGGTGGCAACCTTACTTTCTGTTTTTTTCGCTGTAATTAGTGTTTTGTTCATGCTCTACAAAGAGAATAGGTCTGGCATAAAATTAGATTGGAATATTGTTTGTTATTTTGTCAGTGATTCTAATAAATTCTTTGCGCTTTTAGTAAGTGTTTGTTCTTTTATGTATTTTAAAGATGTCAAGTTACCTTGTGGACAAAGCAAAATCATTAATGATATCGCATCAAGTACATTTGCAGTTCTCCTTATCCATAATAATTCAATAGAAATGAGAAGATGGTTATGGGAAGATGTATTTAATAACGTGGAAACATACCATAGTTCATCTATCTATTTATCGGCAATTATAGTTCCAATTTTAGTGTTTGCATGCTGTATAATCATA
>JAILEG010000014.1 GCA_024688365.1 Prevotella sp. | reverse complement strand
ATGCGCCATTAAAAAAAGCATTAGAATAGAATTCGGAGATGTGTTCGCACACACAAACAATATTATAAAAAAAAAGGTAAAAAGTTTTGTATGTAAGAGAAAAATACCATATCTTTGCAACTGTTATCCTGAAAACAATCTTTTTACCTTAAAAAGACTAATACCTATTGAAGATTGAAGCGATTGCCTGCGAAGGTCATCGCTTTTTCATTTTATATCCTTTTCAAGAGTCTGTATGTAGCTCTCTATGATGACTGATGACTGAAAAAGTCATGCGCTACGGCGATTTACAATCTTACTACAGGAAAACATCAACTGCCTCCCCCACAAAAAAGTACTATCCCTTCTCCCCCACTTTTACAGTAAGTTGTCTGTTCTGAACAGATTGCTTAAGGCTACTCCTGAAATAATTCCTATAGTACTTGCTATGCCTAACTTTTCAAAGGAACGGCATCTTGTAGAATATATCAGAACCAGATGGGAAATCCAGCCCGTAACAGCCTATCGATTATAAATATTTAGACACGAAACACTGTAATTTGGAACTATCAATTTTTTTGCTTTCTTTTTTGTACTTTTCAAATAGTTTTTGTCATTTCGTAGAAAATGCATCTTTACCTATAGATTAAATAAACATCTGATGTGTTCATCACATGCCTGCTGCAAAAACGTACCTGTAGCTTCCTATACAGTACATAATGCAGCCAACCATGATGCAAACATACCGCCTATATTGTTTCATACAGAACAGACCTTTTGCATATGTAACAACAAATAAAAAAACAAGTCAACCAAGATGAAGAAAAGTCTAATCTGCCTGATTGTCATGCTGGGATCGTTATCCTGTATGGCTCAGAATATTTCCGTGCAGTATCCCTAACCCTACGTTATCGGCTGCACCCAAAGAATTATAAACAACATCGCCACAGCAATGTGGATAAGGAATTGAAGAGACTGTAAGCCCACGAGAAGAAGTTATATGAATCAAGTAACAGGCTGATAGCAAATTGATTTATAGAACTTCTCATGGAAATTATAAAGACAAAACTTAAGGAATTTTCCTGTTTTTATCTAAGAATATGATGCATAGCAAACCACTTTTCTCTGTTTTTACAGCCAATAATATTAAAAAAGAATAAACCGCTACTTTTCACACGATAAAATCCTATCTTTGCAGGAACAATCAAAGATAATAAGATGACTAACAGTAAAATTATCAATGACCCTGTGTTCGGCTTCATCAAAGTTCCGCGAGGATTGCTCCTCGACATTGTCCGGCACCCGCTCATGCAACGGCTGACCCGTATCAGGCAGTTAGGCTTGACACAGGAAGTTTACCCAGGGGCACAGCACACACGCTTCCAACATTCCCTTGGTGCCTTCCATCTCATGAGCGAGGCAATCCTGTCACTGCAACAAAAAGGACTTTTTATCTTTGACAGTGAGGCTGAGGCCGTGCAAGCGGCCATCCTAATGCACGACATCGGCCATGGCCCGTTCTCACATGTATTGGAAAACACACTTATCAGCGGCATCACACACGAGGAAATATCCCTGATGATGATGAACCGTATCAACCAAGACATGCACGGGGCGCTGAATCTAGCCATCAGCATCTTCAAGGACGAATATCCCAAACACTTCCTCCATCAGCTCATCTCCAGCCAGCTTGACATGGACAGACTTGACTATCTTCGCCGTGACAGTTTCTTCACCGGAGTGACAGAAGGTAACATTGGATCAGCACGTATCATAAAGATGCTCAATGTAGTAGACGACTCCCTTGTCGTGGAATCAAACGGAATTTATTCCATAGAGAACTACCTTACATCCCGAAGACTGATGTACTGGCAAGTCTACCTCCACAAAACCACTGTAGGGTGCGAGAATATTCTCGTCAATGCGCTCAAACGTGCAAAACACCTGGCGAAAGCCGGTACGAAGCTGTTCGCCTCCCCTGCCCTGCATTACTTCCTCTATCATGATATAGACGCGGACACCTTTCATTCCCACACTGGGGCTTTGGATAATTATACGGCTCTGGACGACAACGACATATGGAGTGCCCTCAAGGTATGGCAGCATCATGATGACAAGATACTATCCCTGCTCGCATCCAACATCATCAACCGAAGGCTGTTCAAGGTAGAAGTGAGCGAGGAGCAGCCAACTGAAGAGAAACTCTACCTGCTGAGACGAAAACTCACCGACACATTCAATATCAACGAGAATGACTGCTCATACCTCATGGGGATAAGCAAGGTGCAGAAAGACATGTACAATCCCTTTGACGACCACATCAGCATCCTCTACAAAGACGGAAAACTAAAAGATATAACGGAGGCTTCAGAGATTCTCAACATAGAGCTTCTCTCGAAAAAAATATGCAAATATTACCTCTGTTATCAGAGATTCTAATAAAAATTACCTATCTTTGCAAAATTAATAACCGATTAATGGCATTAAAAATGGAATTCTCCGCAAAGCAAATATCACAATTCATACAGGGGCATGTTGAAGGTGATGAAAACGTTACCATTAACACTTTCGCAAAAATTGAAGAAGGAAAGAAAGGGGCTATATCTTTTCTTGCAAACCCAAAATACACTCATTATCTTTATGAAACAAAATCGTCCATCATCCTTATAGATGAGGATATACAGCTGGAGAAAACGGTTAAGCCAACACTCATCCGGGTCAAGAATGCACGTGACTGCGTGGCTAAACTACTGCAGCTTTATGAAAGCATGAAGCCGAAGAAGCAAGGCATTGACTCTCTTGCCTTTATATCTTCCAAGGCCAATATAGGGAAAGACGTATATATCGGTGCCTTTGCCTACATTGGCGATGGAGTGACTCTTGGCGATGGTTGCCAGGTTTATCCACACACAACCATTCTGGAAGGCACACAAATAGGCAGCAACTGCATCATCTACCCTAATGTCAGCATTTATCACGGCTGCAAGATCGGCAATAATGTGATTATCCATTCAGGAAGCGTCATCGGTGCTGATGGGTTTGGTTTCGCCCCTAATGCGGCAACCAACAGTTATGACAAGATTCCACAAATAGGGACCGTCACTATCGAGGATAACGTTGAGATTGGAGCCAATACCTGTATCGATCGCTCGACAATGGGAAGCACATACCTGCGCAAAGGTGTGAAACTTGACAACCTTGTACAGATTGCCCATAACACAGATATTGGCGAGAACACTGTTATGTCAGCCCAGGTTGGCATCGCAGGCTCAACGAAAGTGGGTCAGTGGTGTATGTTCGGTGGACAAGTGGGCATTGCCGGCCATATTACAATTGGAGACAAAGTATTCCTTGGAGCCCAGTCTGGGGTTCCAGGAAGTCTCAAGAGTAACCAGACTCTCATTGGCACACCGCCAATGGAGTCACGCCCGTACTTCAAGTCACAGGCTATCTTTCAGAGACTGCCAGACTTGTACAAGCAGCTGAATGCTTTGCAGAAAGAAATAGAAGAACTGAAAAAGAATAAATAACATACATGGAAACAGTAAAGCAGAAAACGCTGAAGGGAAGTTTCTCCCTCTTTGGGAAAGGGCTTCATACAGGATTGAACCTCACTGTGACATTCACTCCAGCCCCAGAGAACACTGGCTATAAAATTCAGCGAATTGACTTAGAGAATCAACCCATCATCGATGCTGTTGCAGAAAACGTCATTGACACGCAACGTGGCACTGTCCTGGCAAAAGGCGATGTTCGTGTCAGCACCGTAGAGCATGGAATGGCAGCACTCTATGCGATGGGAATTGACAACTGTCTTATCCAGATCAATGGTCCTGAATTTCCTATCCTCGATGGCTCAGCAACAATGTATGTTGACAAGATCAATGAGGTGGGCATCGTAGACCAGAATGCTCCAAAGGATTACTACATTATCCGTAAGAAGATTGAAATCAAGGACGATAATGGCTCGGTCATAACCATCCTGCCCGATGAACAATTCTCCATCACAGCCATGTGTTCTTTCAACTCCAAGTTCATCAGCAGCCAGTTTGCCACCTTGGATAATATTGACAACTTCGCTGAGGAAATTTCACCTGCACGCACATTTGTCTTTGTAAGAGACATCATGCCGCTTCTGCAGGCAAACCTCATCAAGGGTGGCGACCTGGACAATGCGATTGTCATATATGAGCAACAGGTCTCGCAAGAGAAACTCGATCAACTGGCCGACCTGCTTAAAGTGCCACGCATGGATGCCAACAACATTGGCTACATACAGCACAAGCCACTGATGTGGGACAACGAGTGTACTCGCCACAAATTGCTTGACATCATCGGTGACATGGCTCTCATCGGCAAGCCTATCAAGGGCCGCATCATAGCCACACGTCCTGGTCATACGGTAAATAACAAGTTTGCCCGGCTCATGCGTAAAGAAATCCGCAAGCATGAGATTCAGGCACCTATCTATGACTCTAATGAAGAGCCATTGATGGACAACATACGCATCCGGGAGCTGCTCCCCCATCGTTATCCCATGCAGCTGGTAGACAAGGTTATTGCAATGGGCTCCACCAGCATTGTCGGCATTAAGAATGTAACCAGTAATGAGCCCTTCTTTCAGGGACACTTTCCACAGGAGCCAGTCATGCCAGGTGTATTGCAGGTAGAGGCAATGGCACAGTGCGGCGGGCTGCTAGTCCTGTCACAAGTAGAGGAGCCTGAGCGATGGTCAACATATTTCCTCAAGATAGACGATGTCAAATTCCGACAAAAAGTTGTTCCAGGCGACACCCTCCTCTTCCGTGTTGAGCTGCTTGGACCTGTACGTCATGGCATAAGCTCAATGAAAGGGTACGTGTTTGTCGGAGACCACGTTGTAGCCGAGGCCACATTCACCGCACAAATAGTTAAGAACAAATAATAAAAGACAATCCACATGAACCAGATAAGCCCATTAGCCTTTGTTCATCCAGAGGCAAGACTTGGCGACAACAATATCATAGGTCCTTTCTGCTACATTGACAAGAACACGGTCATTGGAGACAACAATAACTTCCAGAACAGTGTGACCATCAACTATGGGGCAAGAATAGGGAACAACAATGAGATATTCCCAGGAGCAAGTATCTCGACCAAGCCTCAGGACCTGAAGTTCAAGGGAGAAGACACTCTTTGCGAGGTTGGTGACAACAACTCTATCCGTGAGAATGTGACCATCTCGCGTGGTACTGCCTCCAAAGGAACAACCAAGATCGGCAGTAACAACCTGCTCATGGAGAACATGCATGTAGCCCATGACTGCGTATTAGGCTCTCATCTCATCATCGGTAACTCAACGAAGTTTGCCGGCGAAGTTACCGTGGAAGACAATGCCATTGTGTCCGCCTCCGTGCTTTGCCATCAGTTCTGCCGCATAGGGGGGTATGTCATGGTGCAAGGTGGAAGCCGCTTCTCTATGGACATTCCTCCTTACATCATTGCAGGCAAGGAACCAACACGCTACATGGGTATCAACATCATAGGGCTTCGCCGGCATGGTTTCTCCAACGAGCTGACCGGACTCATTCACAATGCCTACCGCATACTTTACGGAAAAGGCACACGAGCAGAGAATATCCAGAAAATCAAGAGCGAGCTTCAAGTAACAAAGGAAATCCAGTATATCATTGATTTTGTTGAGGCTTCGCAACGAGGTATCATCAAATAGACTATCAGATTGAAAGACAAGACTCTTATTGTCATCACTGGTCCGACGGGAGTAGGCAAGACGGAGACAACCCTCCGGATAGCTGAGCATTTCAAAGTGCCGGTTATCAATGCTGACTCCCGTCAGATATTTCACGAAATACCTATAGGGACTGCTGCACCTACCGATGAACAGCAAAGACGGGTTCCACATTACTTTGTGGGCAATCACCATTTGGAGGATTACTACTCAGCAAGCTTATTTGAACAGGACGTACTGAATATTATCCATCAGCAGTCCTCCCCTATCTCAATTCTGTCTGGCGGCTCCATGATGTATATTGATGCAGTCTGCAAAGGAATTGATGACATACCTACCATCCGCCCGGACATTCGGGATGAAATGAGGAGAAGGCTGGAGGATGAAGGGCTGGCTGCCATGTGTGAACTGCTGAAGGCTCTCGACCCTGAACACTGGGCTGCCGTTGACCGCAACAATCCCCGACGGGTCATCCATGCACTGGAAATATGCATACAGACAGGAAAGCCCTATACCTGCTTCCGCTCCAACACCGTAAAGGAACGTCCGTTCAACATTATCAAAATTGGACTGAACCGTCCCCGAGAAGAACTCTATGGACGCATTAACCAGCGCGTCATACAAATGATAGAGGCAGGAATGATAGAAGAGGCATTAGATGTCTATCCTAAAAAGGGGCTTAATTCGCTCAATACTGTTGGCTACAAAGAGTTGTTTGACTATATAGACGGCCTCACCACACTGGAAGAGGCCGTATCTAAAATACAAAGCAACACAAGAAGATATGCCCGCAAACAGATGACCTGGTATAAAAGGGATAAGGATTTCAGCTGGTTCGCACCAGACAACATTGAAGAAATCTTAAATTATATCCAGACAACCTTACAGAACCCAAGTAAATAAGTACTTTTGCAGAGAACACTGATAAGCAATAACCAAACGCGAAGTTCGTCAATCAATGGTAAAGAAAATCATAAATTTTATCAAGAGTGTAGTCCGGGGAATTATAAGTTTCTTTCCCTGGTATGCCAATCTCTATAAAGGGCGTACATGGTACACAAAGACCGCAATAGGCTCTGTTTCATTGATAGTAGCCATTTTTCTCTATTTGGGAATGGTAGATATCAACTTTCTATGGCTCTTTGGAAAGTCACCAGGCTTTGTTGAGATAAAGACCCCACCCACTTATGCTGCATCCGAGATTTACAGTGCAGATTCTGTCCTTATTGGAAAATTCTATAAAGAGAACCGTACACCTGTAAAATACGAGGAGGTCAATCCTGCCTTTTGGAAAGCTCTCATCAGCACAGAGGATGAACGTTTCTACAGTCATCATGGTGTCGATTTCATGGGAATTGCCGGTGCACTCAAAGATGCGCTGACCCGCAATGATGCCCGCGGTGCCTCAACCATCACCCAGCAGCTGGCCAAGAACATGTTCCGCGTCCGCACCCAATATTCCACAGGCCTGTTAGGCCATGTGCCAGGACTCCGCATTCTTATTATGAAGAGCAAGGAATGGATCATTGCCGTAAAGCTTGAGCTGATTTATTCCAAAAAGGATATCCTCACGATGTATGCCAACACAGTAGACTTTGGCAACAATGCGTATGGCATTAAGACTGCCGCCAAGACCTATTTCAACTCCACCCCGGCAAGGATGTCAATTGACCAAGCTGCCACATTGGTCGGTATGTTGAAGGCGACAACCTATTACAACCCAATTACCCACCCGAATAATTCCATCTCGCGCCGCAATACCGTTTTATATAATATGGTAACACACAACGTGTTGCCACGGAGTGAGTATAACTCACTTTCCCATCGACCGATAAAATTAGATGTACATGTAGAGGAAAACTACGAGGGACAGGCACAATATTTCAGAGGCTACATAGCAGAGTACCTAAAAGATTGGGCAAAGGATAACGGTTATGACCTCTATAGCAGTGGGCTAAAAATATATACAACTATTGATACCCGCCTGCAGAAGTACGCAGAACAGGCAGCCTCAAAGCAAATGGAAAAGGTACAACGCAATTTTGACAGCCATTGGAGAAATCAGGATCCGTGGAGAGACGAGAAAGGGAATCTCGTTCCCGGGTTCATAGAAAGCATCGCCGAACGCCAGCCATTCTACAAAAAACTCGTACAGAAATACCCCAATCAGCCTGACAGCGTTCTCTATTATCTCAACAAGCCTCATAAAGTAAAACTATTTGACTATGCAAAGGGTATTATAGAGAAGGAGATGTCTTCCATGGACTCCATCCGCTATATGGTAAAATTCATGCACTGCTCTATGCTTGCTATGGAACCACAGTCGGGTGCTGTAAGAGCATGGGTTGGAGACGTTGATTTCAACACATGGAAATATGACAAGGTGACCGCCGAACGGCAGCCAGGCTCCACATTCAAACTCTTTGTCTATTCAGAGGCCTTCAACCAAGGGCTCACTCCATGTGACAAGCGCCGTGATGAATACATCAGCATGCAGGTACTTGACAAGAAAACAGGACAGATGAAGACCTGGACACCAGGCAATGCGAATGGTAGATTCTCAAATGACTCACTCACTTTGAAAACAGCCTTTGCCCGAAGTGTCAATTCTGTAGCAGTACGCCTAGGACAGGAGATGGGCATAAAGAACATTATACGCACAGCACAGGACATGGGTATAAAGAGTCCTTTGGACGATGAGCCCTCCTTGGCACTTGGCTCCAGCGATGTAAATCTATTGGAAATGGTCAATGCCTACTGTACTGTAGCCAATGACGGAGAACATCACGAACCAGTCGTTGTCACACGAATCCTGGACCAGGATGGCAATGAAGTTTATCTGGCACCAAAGGATAACAACAAAGCCTTACCCTACAAGACTGCCTATCTCATGCAGCAGATGCTTATAGGCGGCGTGAAGGAAAGTGGGGGTACAAGCCAGGCTCTCAGCCAGTATATCTTTGGAGATACAGATTGGGGGGGCAAAACCGGAACTACCAATAACCACTCTGATGCCTGGTTCATGGCTGTCAGTCCAAACCTTGTCGTTGGTGCATGGGTTGGCGGAGAATACCGTAGCATCCACTTCCGAACAGGTGCCTTGGGACAGGGATCAAAAACCGCTCTCCCCATCTGTGGAAACTTCATCTACAGCGTCATGAGAGACAAAGTGTTTCAGAAGTACCATGCCAAGTGGCAGTCAGATCCTGACGAGGAGATAGATCCATCAATGTACAACTGCCAGCCCACTATCACACATCGTCAACAGCCAGACTCGCTGGAGGTTTTAGAACAAAGCAGAAGACACCATCATTCTTTGGAGAAAATCACAGAAGAGGAAGAAGACGGTGAGGAAGAGTCCGTTGAGAGTGAACCTGATGTCCAACCTCTGCCGGAAAGGCATAACACTGCGCCAAGTAACGAAAACCTAAGGCCTATAAGACCTATGGGCAGACCTCGTTCCGAAAACATTGAGATAGAGTAAGTCCTGATGAGCGACAAGAAAAAAGAAACAATCAGCAACGACAATATTGATTTAAATAATCCAGAGTTGCAGAAAGCTCTACAGATTATCCAATTCACTCATAATTCCCTGTTCCTGACCGGCAAGGCAGGAACGGGGAAATCTACGTTTCTCCGGTATATATCAGCTATTACAAAAAAGAAGCATGTCATCCTTGCCCCTACTGGGATTGCTGCTATCAATGCAGGAGGTACTACCCTACACAGTTTTTTCAAAATTCCTTTTTACCCCTTATTGCCCAACGACACACGCTATTCCGCACGCAACCTTCGCGGAACAATGAAGTACAATGGCGACAAATGTAAGCTGCTGCGTGAAGTTGAGCTTATTATCATTGATGAGATAAGCATGGTGCGAGCTGACATCATCGACTTCATTGACAAGATTCTGAGAATATACAACCGTAATATGCGGGAGCCATTTGGCGGTAAGCAGCTTTTGCTGGTAGGTGATATCTATCAGCTTGAGCCTGTCCTTAAAGAAGAAGACAGACGACTGCTTCAGCCATTCTATGCCAACAGCTACTTCTTCGCTGCCAAAGTGTTCCAGAACTATCCATTGATAAGCATAGAGCTGAGCAAAGTGTATAGACAAAATGACCCTTTCTTCATATCCATCCTCGACCATATCAGAACAAACCAAGTGACAGAGACCGACTTCGCACTGATTAATCAACGAGTAGATACCAGTCTCCAGCCAGCTGACAACACCCCGGAAAATCCTTTCACCATTACGCTCTCAACCAGGCGTGATACCGTTGACTGGATAAACGAGAAAGGACTTGACTCTTTACCCGGAAGTCCAGTCATGTTCCGTGGAGAGATAAAAGGCGAGTTTCCCGAGAGTAGCCTCCCCACTCCAATGGAATTAAATCTCAAACCTGGCGCACATATCATGTTCATCAAGAATGATGTAGACAGACAATGGGTGAACGGCACCTTGGGAGTCATTATCGGGATTGACGAAGAGGAAGGAGTTCTCTATGTCCGCACAGAAGAGGATGACGACTTGCAGGTACAGCGTGAGATGTGGGAGAACGTAAGATACCACTTCAATGAGACCGAGAAAAAAATTGAGGAAGAGCAGATAGGCACATACGTGCAGTTCCCGGTGAAACTGGCATGGGCTATCACTGTCCACAAAAGTCAAGGACTCACATTCAAGAATGTGAACATAGACTTCAGCGGAGGAGTCTTTGCAGGAGGACAGGCCTATGTAGCTCTCTCCAGATGCACCAGCCTTCAGGGCATCACGCTAAAGGATCCCCTACGTCGCAACGAGGTGTTTGTCAGAGCTGAGGTAATACAGTTTGCCCGGCACTACAATGATGGTAATCTCATCTCGGCAGCTCTAAAACAAAGCAAAGCCGATAAAGAGTACAATGATGCCTCCAAGGCTTTTGACAAAGGTGATTTTGACAGCTTCCTCAATTACTTCTTCCAGGCCATTCACAGTCGATATGATATTGAACGCCCTGCAGCTAAACGATTACTGAGAAGAAAACTCCATATCATCAACCAGCTAAAGGATGAAAACAAAAAACTAAAAGAACAACAGGCTCAACAAAAGGAGTTTCTGAAAAAATTATCCGTAGAATATGTCATGATGGGAAAAGAATGTGAACGTGAAGGGATGACAGAGGCAGCCATCAGTAACTACCGAAAGGCCATAAAGCTATCACCCGATAATCCCACCGCACAGAAAAGACTTAAGAAGCTGACTTCTTCTCCAACACCCACGGAATAAAACACATCTGAAAATGGAAAAAAAGCATAATCAGTCAAGGATCATCAGTCTCGTACTTCTCTGCATTATCCTTACAATAAGCATTGTAGCCTCATGCCATCATAGCCGAGCCATTGAAGGCTCTGATGGTCAGGACACTGTCGCTGCTGTCGAATTCGAGCCACAGTCCACTTCAGGCAAGATATATATTGACTTGGGGGCCATCACTTCCATCCATTTCCCTAAATACAAAGTTGTCAAAACCACTCCTTTCATCCCTGATTCTGTCAGCATGGCAGCTGATGAGGAAACCGTTACCAATGGCAATTATTCAGCCATGCTGCTGCTTGACAGCATCCCCAGCAAAGAATTTTATCAGACGGTGATGGCGGCAGCAGAGCATGACACCTGCTGGGACATTAACAGATTTGCATACACCTATATACATAAAGACAAACAAGGCGGAAAATACAAGATCAGCTTCAGTAAAGGCGGACAACAGATATTCGTCATCCATATCAATAAAGACCTCCTTAGAGAGAATTTAAGAGCAAATTAACCTACATGCCAAAATCTAGAAACTATACTGGAATCCCACTGAAGCAAATTCCTTATATTGCCAATACCCATGATGTCCGTCACGTCCTACGCCATCATCAAAACGGGGATACAGAAACAGGCGGGTGGCTATATAACGGTTAAACTGCAGGGTAAAGGTATTCTCCCATTCCAGCTCGGCACGCTCATACGTCGTATAGCCATAGAGACGGGTCTTCCATGTCAATGCATCCATCAGTTTCCACTCCAGGTCAACCGTAAACTCTGAGCCAAAGTCGTGCAGGAAGTGCTTTCCCTCCTCTATACCCAAACGCCCTGACAGTTCTTTAAGCCGGGTGTACTTCAAGTTGTAAGCTACAGGAGCCATATGGAAATTCCCTTTCAGCTTATGGTTCAGCCAATCTGCAGAGTAATCCATACCAATAGACATGTTCAGATTCAAAGGTGCCAGGAAATCTGCATATCTTTTAGGATCGTTTGACCGGAAAGAATGTGTAAACTGCGTATAGCCAATAAATTGGAATGTATAATACCAATGCTTCGTTGCCTGCAGGCCAAGCTTCGAGGTAAGACGTATCAGGTCTTCAGTACTTTTGAAACTATGCAAGGAGTCGGAGCGACTGCTCTGCATGCCATATTTCAGCTCAAGACGATTTTCCCACTTCACCTTCTGCTTATTGTTATAATCAGCCTGCATAACAACAGCTGCCAATGTGGAATAGTTACTCTCCCCACCTCGATACCAGTTGCCAGAAATATAGTTCTGAAGGAACTGCAGAGAATAGTCACCTTTATAAGTCCAGAAATTAGGCCGCAGAACCAATACTTCAACCGGTGCCGTAGAAGGTTCAATAGGTTTTGCTGAGGCCTTCTCAACCAACTTTGCATCATGCTGTAGCGGTTTTTCAATATCATCCAATGTTGTCTGCAACGAAAGAACAGAACGTTCTGTATTTGTCACCAAATCCGGGCGCTTAAGATAGACACGCATCAGCTTATCACCTATAAGGCTTCTATCCCCACCCAGAGAAAATGCATCATGGGTGATATCCTTATAATAAGTCACAGGAAGGAACAAGCGCATGGCATCTATTTTCCGCCTTCCTCGCCTCTTCATTGCCTCACCATACTGAAATAGACTGTCTTTAAAGACAGATAATGAGTCAGCATAGGCATGTATTAAAACAACTGCTCGGTCATCATCCCGATGCGACACAGACGAATGGCGTTGCTGGGACGAAACTTCCAGGCTGGTTACTAAAAATATTATAACAAAAATTGTATGTCTCATCATGTTAACTTATCGTCTGCAAACTTACATCATTTTTTCCAAATAAGTGTAATGTTTTAGCAGAAAAGTCAGAAGCGAATGTTTTTTCAAACAAACAACGAATGCTAAACTGTTATAACTCAGCAACCAAAACTATAATGGCAAGCATTTCAGGCATCAGATTCATATATTAGTACAGCTTTTCCAACACAAACAGCAAGGTAATTTACAACACATTTTACAGGAAGCCAGAATTTATCAGCGAGACAACATATAATTCACGGAAAATTAGTACCTTTGCACTTTAGTTTAAAACCAGCGATACTCATTTTATACAGACAATAATTAAATATAAATAAATCGTGGCTGAAACAAAGTACATCTTCGTTACTGGCGGCGTAGTCTCCTCACTTGGTAAAGGAATCATCTCGTCGTCTATTGGAAAGCTTCTTCAAGCAAGAGGCTACAACATCACCATCCAAAAGTTTGACCCTTACATCAACATTGACCCGGGCACGCTGAATCCTTACGAGCACGGCGAGTGTTACGTGACCGTTGACGGCATGGAAACCGACCTTGACCTTGGTCACTATGAGCGTTTCACGGGAATCAAGACCACAAAGGCCAACTCTATGACGACGGGTAGAATATACAAGAGCGTCATCGACAAGGAACGCCGTGGCGACTATCTGGGGAAGACCATTCAGGTTGTCCCACATATCACAGATGAAATCAAGCGAAACATCAAGCAGCTTGGGCAGAAATACCACTACGACTTTGTCATCACTGAGATTGGAGGCACTATCGGCGACATTGAGTCGGCTCCATTCCTTGAGGCCATCCGGCAACTGAAATGGGAATTGGGCAAGCGCGCCATCAATCTCCATCTCACCTACATCCCCTACCTCAAGGCTGCTGGGGAACTGAAGACCAAGCCTACACAGCACAGCGTGAAAGAGCTGCAAAGCGTAGGTATCCAACCAGACATTCTTGTTCTCCGCACGGAAAAGCACCTAGGCGATGGTATTCGCAAGAAAGTAGCAGCTTTCTGCAATGTCGACTTTGACTGCGTAGTGCAGAGTGAAGACCTGGCAAGTATCTATGAGGTACCCGTCAACATGCAGGACCAGGGGCTTGACATAGCCATCCTCCGCAAATGTGGTGAGCAAGTAGGCCCGACTCCAGAACTCGGCCCATGGAAGCAGTTCCTGGACCGTCGTCGAAAAGCAACCAAGGAAGTCCACATTGGCCTGGTAGGCAAATATGATTTACAGGATGCCTACAAGAGCATCCGTGAGGGGCTGTCGCAGGCAGGAACCTATAACGACCACAAGACTGTCATCACGTTCATCAATTCAGAGGAACTGACGGAGGAGAATATTGCCGAAAGGCTGAAGGAGCAGGACGGTATCGTTGTCTGCCCAGGGTTCGGGCAGCGCGGCATCGAGGGCAAGATTATTGCAGCTCATTACACCCGAACACATGATATCCCGACATTCGGAATCTGCCTCGGCATGCAGATGATGGTCATTGAGTTTGCCCGTAATGTCTTGGGCTACAAGGATGCCAACTCACGTGAAATAGATGAGAAAACCATTCACAATGTCATTGACATCATGGAGGAGCAGAAGAACATCACGAACATGGGCGGAACCATGCGGCTCGGCGCATACGAATGTGTCCTACGTCAAGGGTCGCGCACTTTCAACATCTACAAGCAGGAACATATCCAGGAACGTCATCGCCACCGCTACGAGTTCAACAACGACTACGAGAAGGAGTTCGAGAAAAACGGCATGATGTGCGTGGGACGTAATCCTGAGAGTGAGCTTGTTGAGATTGTAGAGATCCCTGGGCTGAAGTGGTATATCGGAACACAGTTTCACCCAGAGTACCAATCAACCGTCCTCCAACCTCATCCCCTCTTCCTTGACTTTGTAAAGGTATCAATTGATAATCAGAAAAACAAATAATGGATAAGAACACTATCATCGGGTTTGTCCTGATAGCACTCGTTCTCTTTGGTTTTGCCTGGTGGCAGCAGCCATCAGCCGAACAGCTGGAACAACAGAGAAAGGAATTCGTGCAGGACTCCATAGCTGCAGTGAAGAAAGCACAGAGTCTGAAGGCTGCAGCCGAAAAACATGAGGCACAGAAGGCTGCCGTCGTGGCCGACTCTACGGCATTGTTCCACGCAGCCCTAAACGGTGTGGCGCAAGACATCATGCTGAAGAACAACAAGGTAGAGCTGACCTTGAATACCAAGGGAGGTGTCGTGACCAAGGCTGTCATCAAGAACTACATCGGTCACAATGTGGCTGTAAAGGACGGCTCAAAGGACCAAAAGGATGTGACATTATTTGCAGGCGATGACCAGAGTCTGAATTTCATGCTGGCTGCGAAAGATGTCAACATTGAGAGCAAAGACCTCTATTTTGTCCCCAGCAACCAGACAGATTCTACCGTCACACTTACCGCCAATGCCGGACAGGGCAAGTCACTCGTTCTCAACTACACCTTGGGCAAGGACTACATGCTTCACATGAGCCTGCAGGCTGTAGGCATGAGCGGACTATTCAGCCCTGGCTACAACCAGCTGGATGTCAACTGGCAGGAGAAGTGCAGGCAGCAGGAGCGTGGCTATACCTTCGAGAACCGTTATGCCACACTGACATACAAGGAGAATGAGGGCAGCACCGATTATCTGAACGAGACCTCCGACAAGGAGGAGACCACAGAGGAGGCTCTCGACTGGGTTGCCTTCAAGAACCAGTTCTTCTCTGCAGTCATCATCTCAAAAGACAATTTCGCACAGGGAGCAAAGCTCAGGAGTACACCATTGCAGAAAGAGTCCCGCTACCTGAAGCAATACGAAGCCAACCTGAAAACCAGCTTTGACCCAAGTGGGAATAAGGCATCAGAATTTGAATTTTACTTCGGTCCCAATGACTTCCGCCTTCTCCAAAGCGTTGAGAAGCAGAGCAGATTCGGAAAAGATCTTGACATGCAACGTCTTGTCTACCTGGGCTGGCCTCTTTTCCGTATCATCAACCGATGGTTCACCATCTACGTATTCGACTGGCTGAGCAAGGTATTCCCAATGGGTGTCGTACTTATTCTCATCACACTGCTACTCAAGCTCATCACCTATCCAATGGTGAAAAAGAGCTACATGAGTTCAGCCAAGATGCGCGTGCTGAAACCGAAACTCGATGCAGCCACCAAGCAATATGACAAGCCCGAGGACCAGATGCAGAAGCAGCAGGCTATGATGCAGATGTATGCAGAGTATGGCGTCAGCCCATTGTCCGGCTGTCTGCCGATGCTGATTCAGATGCCCATCTGGATTGCTATGTTCAATTTTGTACCGAACGCTATCCAGCTGCGTGGGCAGAACTTCCTGTGGATGGAAGATCTCAGCACGTACGACCCAATCTTTGAATGGGGACATAACCTCTGGCTCATTGGCGACCACATTTCCCTAACCTGTATTCTCTTCTGTGCTGCCAATCTTCTTTATTCCTGGTTCACCATGCAGCAGCAGAAAGACCAAATGGTGGGCCAGCAAGCTGACCAGATGAAGATGATGCAATGGATGATGTTCCTCATGCCACTGTTCTTCTTCTTCATCTTCAATGACTATTCGTCCGGATTGAATTTCTACTACTTCATATCCCTGTTCTTCTCGGCCGCCATAATGTGGACACTGCGCAAGACAACGGATGACAAGAAACTGCTTGCCATACTCGAAGCCCGCCGTGCCGAAAACAAGAAGAATCCGAAGAAGATGAGCGGACTGGCCGCACGCATGCAGGCACTGCAGCAGATGCAACAGCAACAGCAGCAGGAACTTCACAAGAAGCAGGAAGAACTGAACAAAAGGAAAAAAGGGCAATAGAAACGGAATATGAACAAGAACATAACAATAGCAATGACTGCCGCCCTGATAATGGGCGGCAGCGTTGTGCAGGCACAAGACGTGAATATCGGTAAGAACAATATCAGCCTCCAAAGTGATCTTATGTCGCCCGAGGCACTATGGGCTATGGGACGGATTGGAACCGTACAGGCTTCACCTGACGGCAGGAAGATTGTCTATCAGGTCGGTTACTACAGTGTTAAGGAGAACAAAGGACACCAGGTCCTACACGTCATGGACGCAGACGGAAAGAACGACCGTCTGCTCACTACTACTGCCAAAAGCGAGACCGATGCAGCCTGGCTGGACAACAACACCTTGGCTTATCTCTGCGATGGACAGCTATGGACGATGAGCGCAGATGGAGCAAACCGCCGGCAGCTCACAAAGTCGGATATTGACATTGAGGGATTCCGCTTCTCACCTGACGGGCAACGTGTCGTCCTCATCAAGAGTGTCCCCTATCATGGCACCATCCTGCAGAACCCTGCTGACCTTCCAAAGGCTTCAGGCATGCTCATCACTGACATGAACTACCGACATTGGGATCACTACGTGACCACAAACCCACACCCTTTTGTTGCCAACGTCACAGCCAACGGAATTGATGCCGGGACTGACATCCTTGAGGGAAAGCCCTACGAGAGTCCGATGGCACCTTTTGGCGGCATAGAGCAGATTGACTGGAGCAAGGACTCCAAATCTGTCGCCTACACCTGCCGCAAGAAGGAAGGTGTGCAATATGCCATCTCCACAGATGCTGACATTTATCTATACAATGTAGAGACCCGCAAGACGGTCAACCTCTGCAAGCCGGCAGGATATAAAGAGCCAGCCATTGACGCAACCAAGAGCATGCGCAGCCAGGCCGTCAACCATCAGCAGGGCGACATGAACGTGGGATATGACACGAACCCGAAATTCTCACCTGACGGGAAATACATTGCATGGCAGAGTATGGCGCGCAACGGATATGAGAGTGACCGCAACCGACTCTGCGTCTACGAACTGGCCACGGGCAAGAAGGTCTATGTTACAGAGGGCTTTGACTCTAACGTTGACGACTATGCCTGGAACACCAACTCAAAGGAACTTTATTTCATAGGCTGCTGGCATGCCACAGTGAACATCTATCAGACCAATCTCAAAGGCGACATAAGACAGCTTACTGATGGACAGCATAATTACGTGAGCGTAGCATTGCTGGGCCAGACCGGCAAGAAACTACTTGCCCTGCGCCAAAGCATGTCACAGGCCAATGAGATTTATGTCGTCACACCATCCAAGAAGGAGAAGGCAAGCGGCCAGGTACAGATCAGCTTTGAGAACAAGCACATCTATGACCAGCTGGCATTGGGGGAGGTACATGACCGATGGGTGAAGACAACCGATGGCAAGGATATGCAGGTATGGGTAATCACCCCACCCCATTTTGATGCCTCAAAGAAATATCCCACCTTATTATATTGTGAGGGTGGTCCGCAAAGTCCAGTATCCCAGTTCTGGAGTTTCCGTTGGAACTTCCAGATTATGGCCGCACACGGCTATGTGATCATTGCGCCTAACCGCCGCGGCCTGCCAGGATATGGCAGCGCATGGAACGAGGAGATAAGCCAGGACTGGACTGGTCAGTGCATGAAGGACTATCTCTCTGCCATTGATGATGCCACAGCCAATCTCCCCTATGTCGACAAAGACCGGCTTGGAGCTGTAGGTGCATCTTTCGGCGGCTTCTCAGTCTACTATCTCGCCGGGCACCATGACAAACGCTTCAAGTGCTTCATCGCCCATGACGGTGCTTTCAACCTCCAGAGCATGTACACTGATACCGAGGAGGCATGGTTCAGCAACTGGGAGTATGACGATGCCTACTGGAACAAGGACCAGACGGATGCGGCAAAGCGCACCTATGCCAACAGCCCCCATCTGGACGTAGACAAATGGGACACCCCCATCCTCTGCATTCACGGCGAGAAGGACTACCGCATCAATGCCAACCAGGGCATGGGAGCCTTCAATGCAGCCCGTCTGCGTGGCATTCCAGCCGAGCTGCTGCTCTTCCCTGATGAGAACCACTGGGTATTGAAGCCACAGAACGGTATTCTCTGGCAGCGCACCTTCTTCAGCTGGCTGGATAAGTGGCTGAAGAAATAGAAATAATAAACATAGAAACAGAAAACAAATTGACAGAAAAATGATTGAACAAATCCAAAGAAAATTAAGCGACAGCCCGAAAGCACGCTGGACAGCTCTTATCATAGTAGCCTTCACGATGATGATGGGCTACTTCCTCACCGATGTCATGTCACCACTGGAAGTCTTGCTTGAAACACCAAAGGCTGAAGGAGGACTTGGATGGACATCAGGTGATTATGGTTTCTTCGCAGGAAGCTACGGACTCATCAATGTATTCCTGCTCATGCTCTTCTTTGGAGGTATCATTCTCGACAAGATGGGCATCCGCTTTACAGGAATCATGGCATCAGGATTAATGGTTGTAGGTGTCATCATCAAGTATATCGGTGTCAGTGTTGACTTCGGTGACAGTGTCTTCTCACTTGACTTCGTAGACTTCTCTCTCCCTATGTCAGCAGCTGTAGCCTCCTTGGGCTATGCCATCTTTGGTGTCGGTTGCGAGATTTGCGGTATCACTGTATCGAAGATTATCACCAAGTGGTTTACTGGACATGAGCTTGCCCTTGCTATGGGAATTCAGGTAGCCTTGGCACGTTTAGGCACAGCTGGCGCTATGATGGGGTCTCTGCCTTTGGCTAAAGCTTTGGATGGCAAGGTCAGTGCTCCTGTCATGCTCGGTCTCATATTGCTTGTCATCGGCTTCATTGCTTTTATTGTCTACACAATTATGGACAAGAAGCTGGATGCATCAGCACAGACAATGCAAACAAATGAAACCAATACTGAAGACGAAGGCTTCCACTTCAGCGACTTGAAGCTCATCTTCTCCAACCCGGGCTTCTGGTGTATTACCGCTTTGTGTCTCCTCTTTTACAGCGGTGTGTTCCCCTTTCTCAAATTTGCGACAAAACTAATGGTGGCAAACTACGATGTAGCCGACAAATTTGCAGGAATTCTTCCCGGCCTTATCCCATTTGGAACCATCATCCTCACCCCCCTCTTCGGTACACTCTATGACCGCATAGGTAAAGGTGCGACACTGATGCTTATCGGTAGTGTCATGCTGACTGGCGTACATTTCATCTTCATGATTCATGTGATGCCAGTAGGATGGTTTGCGGTCATTATCATGCTCATCCTCGGAATAGCCTTCTCGCTGGTTCCTTCAGCCATGTGGCCAAGTGTTCCGAAGATTATCCCCATGAAACTGTTAGGCTCTGCTTATGCCATTATCTTCTATATTCAGAACATTGGCCTCAGCCTCGTACCAATGGCTATCGGTGCTATCAACAAGAATGACCCTACCTACTTCTCCATGGAGGCTTTTTTCACCGGTTGTGGTGTAGCTGCTATCATTGTGGCACTCATCCTGATTGCTGTTGACAAGAAGAAGCAGTATGGCCTGCAGCAGGCAAATATCAAGAAATAAGAAAACTTCTACATCTAAAAATAAAGGGGGATGCGCAACAGCACATCCCCCCTTCTATATATCATACAATTGTCATAGCATCATGTTCTTCAGCTCTATATAGTTCTTGAACATCCAGGAATGTCCCTCAGCTATCAGCTTGACAATCTCTGCACACAAGACAAGGCCCACAAACACCAGGAGAATAAACAAAAGACTGAACCCGAAGAATATCCACAAATCACCATCCTCATATTTCTCCTGAAACCTTTGCAGGCGGGAGGACGACTTCGTGACAAATTCTGATGTGCTTACCGTGGCACTTTTCAGAGTCTCACCAGCTTGTATGGAGACATTCAGCATCTGCTGAGAGGCTTCAGCCAGCCTCTGACGCATCTCTGCCAGCTTTTCCTTAGAAGGTGTGCTGATAAGACTCGGCTTGACATTAGGCAATTTCTCATGCCTCTTTGCCACGACAGGTGTGGCATCAGCCAAGGGAATAACAGAACGGGCACGGGTACGAAACGGCTCAGGAGCATCAAACTTACAGGTCAGAACGTTGCTACAATACGGACAACGATACTTCATAGTCCCATACTTCTCTGTCTCTGCCACGAACGTACGTCCGCACTTGCTACAATTCACGTTATATCTCATGATGGCAGCAAAATTATAAAAAATACTTGAATCAACCGCAGGATTCAATAGAAAAGAAAACAGAGCATAAGAAAAACTCTGCCCGCATATGACTGCTGACAACCCGTCATTCCCACTCAAACATCACTGTCTTTTGACAACTTTACCAGCCAATATGATACTTGGCAGCACCCCTTCCCATCACTTTGCCTGCCAGAAATGAAAAATGACACACTAAAATTAGATTTTATGCCACGAAATCAGTAACTTTGCACACATCAGAAATAATACTTATGGATTGGTTAATTGATTTATTCAAAACACAGGATACCGTAGCCCACATTGTGCTGCTGTATTCCATCGTCATTGCCCTGGGTGTCTACCTTGGCAAAATCAAGGTTGGAGGCATCTCGCTGGGCGTGACCTTCGTCCTCTTTGTCGGCATCATAGCCGGTCACATGCATTTCACAGGTCCGCTGCCCGTATTGAACTTTCTTCAGGACTTCGGGCTCATCCTGTTCGTATTCATGATCGGTCTGCAAGTTGGTCCCGGCTTCTTTGAGAGTTTCGGCAAGGGAGGCATCAAATTGAACATGCTTTCCTGTGCAGCTGTACTGCTCAACATCCTTGTCATGTTCGGATGCTACTACATCTTCTTTGACACCAGTGACCACAGAAATCTCCCGATGATGGTAGGAACCCTTTATGGTGCCGTGACCAACACCCCAGGTCTCGGCGCAGCCAATGAGGCACTCCACAGCGTCTTCAAGAAAGGACTTGACTTTGACATTGCCTCTGGCTATGCCTGTGCCTATCCTTTAGGTGTCATCGGTATCATCGGAGCTACACTTGCCGTAAAGTATATCTGTAAGGTAAACCTCCAGGATGAGAATGACAAGCTGAATGAGGAGGAGGCAGAGAACCCGCATGCCAAGCCTTTCCCCATGTATCTTAAGGTGGCTAATGCCTACATTGCCGGCAGAACGCTGAAGGAAATATCAGAGTTCCTCAACCGTGACATCGTATGCACACGTATCATGCACGATGGACATCTGACCGTGCCTAACCGTGACACTGTCTTTGAGATGGGCGATGAGATTCTTGTGGTCTGTGCCGAGGGCGACTCTAAAGCTATCCAGGCTTTTATAGGTCCAGTCATAGAGGTCGACTGGCATGAGGAGGATCAGCCCCAGCCAATGGTCAGCCGGCGCATCGTCATTACCAACAGTTCTATGAACGGTAAGACTCTCGGCAAGATGCACTTCAGTTCCATGTATGGTGTCAATGTGACCCGTATCAGCCGACAGGGCATGGACCTCTTTGCCAGCCGCAACCACCATTTCCATGTCGGTGACCGTATTATGGTTGTAGGACCGGAAGAGAATGTCAACCGTGTTGCTGAGATGATGGGCAACTCAGAGAAGCGTCTTAACACACCGAACATTGCCACCATCTTCGTGGGCATCATTGTGGGCATTCTCTTCGGCAGTCTGCCCATCGCCATCCCAAGCATGCCCGTCCCCATGAAGTTGGGTCTTGCTGGCGGTCCGCTGATTATCGCCATCCTCATTGGCCGCTTCGGTTACCGTATGCACCTTGTGACCTATACCACAACCTCAGCCAATATGATGCTGCGTGAGTTCGGTCTTGCCCTGTTCCTCGCGTCTGTAGGAATCAAGGCTGGTGCTGGATTCTGGGAGACAGTAGTCCAGGGTGATGGATTGAAATACGTCTATACGGGCTTCCTTATCACCATTATCCCCATCCTCATTGTAGGTACAATAGCCCGCATGAAGTATAAGTTCAACTACTTCACCATCATGGGCATGATTGCCGGGACCTATACTGACCCTCCCGCACTGGCTTATGCCAACTCCATCTGCGCTGGAGAGGCACCAGCCGTAGGTTATTCTACGGTTTACCCACTCAGCATGTTCCTGCGAATCTTTACCGCCCAGCTGATAGTCCTGTTCTTCTGCGGGGCATAAAATAATGAACAATAATTTGTAAAATCAAGTAGGAAGGAAACTCCACTGTTTCTTTCCTACTTTTATTTTGTCCCCCTATTCCTTAAGCGAACACATCTTACAACACCGACAAAAACATTTCTGCTTTTCAAAATACAACCTATGAGTTCTTTTTCTTAGACACATAATTTAAAGTGCAGCCTGGAAACAACAGAGAAGAAATCCATTACTTGATTATGAAAGAGTAACCGGCCAAATAGTACTTCTCAAAAAGTACCGTAGTATTGCAGCAGAAGTACTTGAATACTTCTGCTGCAATACTACGGTAATCCTCATATACATACTCATAGAGAAGACACCTCAGGAATTACACGCAAGCAACTTAGGAACTGCAATCAAAGAGATGTTGCAGAAAAAACACATATCCAAAGGCAGTTATGATGACCGTAAACAATTTACAAGCACCTGCAAGGCCTGTCAGTGAAGGCGCTTACTCATTCTTCCTGTAGGCGTGACTCTCACTTCTATCACATAAGTAGTAGAAGCATCAGGAATACCAATTACCACATCAAAGTAGAGTGCCTTGGTATCAACATGGGTAAAGCTCATCCTACGGAGAATACACTGTGAGAGAAAGTTCTTGGGAATAAGTGATTGGAACTCCTGCTTGCGGAAGTCATGGGCGAAGACTGGATTCCCATGATTCAGAATTGTCAGAGAGGCAACATTGTCAAGGTACATATTGTCAACCTCAATGCCATCATCATTATAGGTTGATTTTACAACCCTGTCAGGTGTAGTCTCAACTCGGATCTTACTCTCAAAATATCCCAAATCAGTACGGACGACGGTATCCTGAGCCTGCTCGTCAAAAGTATTCATGGCATAGACATGATAGTCAAAGGAAGACCTCAACGCTTTATCACCACTCTTTACAAGCTTGACCTCATCACCATTCTGATTAGAGAACTTCAACAGATGTGGTGCCTGTTTTTCTATCTTATACCCATTGACATGCTGCCCCTGTATGTAAAGTGTGTCCTGATAAACCCAGAAACGTACCGGCATACTGGCCGAATCAGGATAGAAAATACTATCCCCCCGAACCAACATGGCTGGGTCACTGCCTTCCTCGTCTGTCCACAATCCTTGCAGCATCTCCTTCGCTTTCTTGTCCTCGTGAGAGACCTTATAGTCAGTTCCCTTATTCCTACAAGATGAAAACACTGCCAGAATCATCAGCATATAAGCTAAAGCTCTCCACATAAATGTCCTAACTACTCTCAAAATATTACAACAACTTATATTCAGGAACAGGCACCTCTTTCTCTATGCCAGCTGAAAAGACTCTCGGCCCTGCAAAAACTTACTCAAAAACCTCAGCGTCTTTAAATGCAAGTCCCTTATTCTGGTCTTTATCAGAAAGCAACACCTCCTTCACATCTATGGGCCACTCTACACCAATCGTCTCATCGTTCCAGCGAATGCTTGCCTCACACTGCGGAGCATACACATTGTCGACCTTATAAGTAAAGATAGCCTCTTCAGAGAGGACGAGAAAACCATGAGCGAAACCACGAGGAATGAAGAACTGACGTTTGTTCTCATCGGAAAGCTCTACCATAACATACTTTCCAAAGGTTGGAGAACTCTTACGGAGATCGACAGCCACGTCAACTACCTTGCCTTTGATGACACGTACAAGCTTTGCCTGAGAAAAGCCACCCCGCTGATAATGCAAACCACGAAGCACACCATAGCTGGACTTTGACTCATTGTCCTGGATGAAGTCTACATGGTGGCCAATATGCTCATCGAACTCCGCCTGCTTAAATGCCTCAAAGAAATATCCCCTTTGATCATTGAAAACCTTGGGCTCCAAGACCCATACCCCTTCAATCTTAGTCTTTATGTACTCCATTGTCTCTTAGTTGTTATTTTACGCAAAGATAAAAAGAATTATTGACAATCAAAAAGATTATAGGCTTTTTCATTCGTTTACCAAGATTTTAAGGAAGTGGGCTTGGAACTTCGGAAGAAAATGGTTAATTTTGCAAACGTGACAAAACTCGACCGACATATAGAGATTCTTCTGCTGGAAAATGACTGCGTCATTGTCCCAGGTTTAGGTGGCTTTGTAGCCCATCACGTTGACGCTCGGTATGATGAGCAAGACGGGCTGTTCCTGCCGCCTTACCGCACGTTGGGATTCAATCCACAGCTGACGATGAACGACTCTCTGCTGGTACAGTCATACATTGCCGCATATGATCTGAGCTATCCTGAGGCCTTGCAGCAGATCGAGAATGAGGTGGACGAGATTTATCACACTCTGGAGAACGAGGGGGCACTTGAGCTGAATGACCTCGGCAGGCTGTCGACCAATGCAGAGAAGAAACTGGAGTTTGAGCCTTTTGAGAGTGGGATTCTGACCCCACCCTATTATGGTCTCAGCAGCTTCGATTTCCCTCTGCTGAAGCCAAAAATCCAGTCACCTGCACAGCCTGCCATGCCGTCTCATCCCGTTAGGCATGGAATGGTATATATTGACACCGCAAATGGTGGGGAGAGACGTATCAGCATCAGCATGCGTGTCCTTCGTGATATGGCTGTTGCAGCTGTCCTGTTAATTGCGGTGCTGCTGATAGCCTTCCCCACACCCAACAGAAACGGACTACCAGAGCAGCAGATAAAGAGCGGAATGTTCTACAATATCTTTGACTCCAGCGACACCCCCAATGTCTCAGCCCAGTTCAAACCCATGAGAGATGTCGGCAGAGCTGCCAACGTAAGCGCCCACTACTGGGCAATCGTCATGGCAAGCCATGTGACGGAAAACAATGCCAAGCTATATGCCTCACAGTTACAGGATCGTGGCTTCAAGGAGGCCCGGGTATATGAGGGCAGTGGCTCAATCAAGGTTCTTTATGGGCACTTCCCCAGCCAAGAGGAGGCTTATGCCCAGCTGAAGTCTCTGAATGGATCTGCAGGCTTCAAAGATGCCTGGATTATAGAGATTGGCAAGTAAAAAACAAAGATTTACCCTTATTGTATTTATGAAACGTGTAAGATGTCCGAAATGTGATAATTTCATCACATTCGATGAAACGAAATATCAGTCGGGGCAGCGGCTTGTTTTTGAATGTCCGCAATGTGGCAAGCAGTTTGGTATTCGCATCGGTGTCTCAAAACTGCGCAAGACACAAAAAGAAGAGAACAGCCAGACAGAGCTGGACAACGAGGAAGAAAGAATGTTCGGCTCACTGCATGTAATTGAGAATGTATTTCACTACCGCCAGGTCATTCCACTTCATTTAGGCGAGAACATCATCGGAAGATACATGAAAGGCAACCCCATCAACTGTCCCATTGAAACAGTTGACCCCAGCATAGACATGACCCACTGCTCCATAACCGTCAGCCGAGACAAGAAAGGCCAGTTACGGTATGTCCTTCGTGATGGTCCTTCCTATACAGGAACCTTCGTTGACAATGAAATTCTCGGCGACAGAGAACGCAGGGTTATCGAGAACGGAACACTGTTCACCATCGGTGCCACGAGTATCATCCTGCACACACCTGGTGCAGATGACTGACACTAAAATATAATTAATTCCTCTTAATAAGGAGGAATTAATTTGCAGCTATATCACAAAACAGCTATTTTTGCGCATCACTTAGGATACGACTATGCGTAAGATTGCACTCCTCCTGTTCTTCCCCCTTTCCTTCCTCTCAACCCATGCGCAGCGCAAGGGTGTCATCCTCAATATGGAAACAGGAGTCCCACTAAAAGATGTGAGAATCTACACCAACAACGGACAAATAGACACTACTGATTATACTGGATTCTATTATATTCCCTACAAATTCTCAAGTATCACCATCGTCAAAGCCGACTTTGTCAGCCTTACTCTTGATGTCTATGAGATGACTGACACAATAGAGCTGCTGCCAAGGTTCAACACTCTCAATGAAGTCGTCATTTGGGGTAAACGCCACAAAATGACGTTTGACACCAAACGGGCACTCAAGGATGTACCCAACTACTATACACCCAAAAGCGGTATGAACTTTGACTTCTTCTCACTTTTCCGTTCACGTACAGGACTCAGCCGTGAGGAACGCAGGAAGCATGATGAAATCATCAAGAACTATTGACCACCCAGTTCCTAACTCAACAACTGGCTGCAAAAAAGGAAAAAGGACATAGAGCATCCTCACCTTTACAGTATATCTATCGGATAATTATAAGTAACGGTAATTATTTCCCATTTTTCCAGCGAGCTGAGAACGAAACCGAAAGTTTTTTAGTATCTTTGCAGATAAAATATTTTGAGTAGAAGCTTATGAAACCAACGGCAATATTGCTTTTGCACTGCCCCGACCAGCAAGGTATCATCACTGAGGTTACCAAGTTCATCACTGACAACAAGGGTAACATTGTCTACCTTGACCAATATGTGGACAAGGAGGACGGTATGTTCTTCATGCGAATAGAATGGGATTTAGAGAACTTTCTCATTCCAAGAGAAAAGATTGAAGAATACATACAGACCTTATATGCTCAGAAATATGAAATGACATTCAATCTCTACTTTAATGACGAACGGCCCCGCATGGCAATCTTTGTGTCAAAAATGAGCCATTGCCTCTATGACTTGCTGGCCCGTTGGAAAGCAGGAGAATGGAATGTTGACATCCCGTGCATCATCTCGAATCACGAGGATTTAAGATATATAGCTGAACAATTTGACATTCCATACTATGTATGGTCTATCAAGAAAGACCATTCCAACAAAGAGGAGGTTGAAAAGGCTGAAATGGCACTGTTGAAAGAAAAGAACATAACGTTTATTGTTTTGGCGCGTTACATGCAGATTATCTCTGACGAGATGATCCAGTCTTATCCCCACCATATCATTAACATCCACCATTCCTTCCTTCCTGCCTTCATTGGTGCCAAACCTTATCATCAGGCATGGGAGCGCGGTGTTAAGATTATTGGTGCCACGAGCCATTATGTCACCGCAGATTTGGATGCCGGACCTATCATAGAACAGGATGTCATGCGGGTCAGCCACAAGGATACACCAGAAAGTCTGGTACTCAAGGGCAAGGATCTTGAGAAAATTGTCCTCTCCCGTGCCGTCACAAAACATATCATGCGAAAGATTCTTACTTATAACAACAAAACTATCATTTTCAGTTAGGAAAAATAACTGGATAAAGTAAAACATCAAATAGATGCAAGTTGCTATTGTCAAATATAATGCAGGTAACATCCGATCGGTCATTAATGCTTTGAATCGACTGGGAGTAGAGCCACTGCTTACCGATAAGCCAGAAGAACTGCAGACTGCTGACCGCGTACTTTTCCCTGGCCAGGGGGAGGCTACCACTGCTATGGCATATCTGAAGGAGCGGAACTTAGATACTGTTATCAAAAAATTGCAGCAGCCTGTACTGGGAATATGCATAGGCCAGCAGCTGCTCTGCAGGCACTCGGAAGAAGGGGATACCGACTGTATTGGCGTCTTTGATACCGATGTCAAACGCTTCCAGCCACAACAACATGAAGAAAAAATTCCAGCAATGGGCTGGCAAGAAATCAAAACAACCGGAAGGGCCGCAAACCCTCTCTTGAAGAATCTTGGAGAACACCCTTATGTGTATTTCCTGCACAGCTACTATGTCCCACTGTCTCCCTGGACTATAGCTGAAGGTGACTATATCCTCCCCTATTCTGCGGCACTCTGCCACAAGAACTTCTATGCCACACAATTCCATCCAGAGAAGAGCGGGGAAGTTGGAGAGAAGATATTGCAGAACTTTCTTGAGCTTTAGAGGATTAGTGCTGAAATGCAACAATAGACAGAAGATTTAAAACAGACATAATTATAACAGAGATGATAGAACTGATACCGGCAATAGACCTCATTGATGGCAAATGCGTACGCCTGACCAAGGGCGATTACAACCAGAAAATGGTGTACAATGAGGATCCCGTAGCTCAGGCAAAAGAATTTGAACTGATGGGATTCAAACGATTGCATATCGTTGACTTAGATGGTGCCAAGTCAAAGCATATCGTCAATGACCCCATATTAAGAGCTATTACCAGCCAAACATCTCTGAAAGTTGACTTTGGCGGAGGTATCAAGACTGAAGCTGATATAGAAAAAGCCTTCAATGCTGGTGCAAGCATGGTAACTGTTGGCAGCATAGCCGTAACACACCCAGACTTATTCCTGTCATGGCTGGACAAATATGGTGCCGAACGACTTATATTAGGAGCAGACGTACGCAACGGGAAAATATCCATCAACGGGTGGAGAGAGGATTCAGAAGAGGCGCTGATTCCTTTCCTACAGAAGTATGTAGAACATGGGGTCCGGAATGTCCTCTGCACTGAGATTTCAAAGGACGGTACTCTTCAGGGACCTGCCACCGAACTCTATAAAGCAGTAATGGAAATCTTTCCACAGCTGCATCTAATAGCCTCCGGAGGGGTAGCATCAACAGAGGATATCAAACAGCTGGAAGCTGACGGCATTCCGGCAGTTGTTTTTGGCAAGGCTTGGTACGAAGGACGAATCTCCACTACAGTATGCCAGGAGATAAACACTTCCCAACAGCCTGTAAAAGTCATGCCGCATGGTCTTGCCAAGCGCATCATTCCCTGCCTTGACGTAAGGGACGGGGAAACGGTAAAAGGAACCAACTTCATCAATCTACGTTCTGCAGGTGATCCTGTAGAACTGGCACACATCTACAGTGAGGCTGGAGCTGACGAATTAGTTTTTTTGGACATAACCGCATCGGTTGAGGGACGAAAGACCTTCACTTCTATGGTCGAGAGGGTTGCACATGAGATAAACATCCCCTTTACCGTAGGCGGAGGGATAGAGGAGCTTTCTGATGTCAGCAGGCTTCTCTCTGCCGGAGCCGACAAGATAAGCATCAATTCCGCAGCACTGAGGAATCCCTCGCTCATTAATGAGATTACGGAACAATATGGCTCACAAGTCTGCGTTGTGGCTATTGATGCCCGTAACGATGCTGACGGATGGCACTGCTATGTTAAAGGGGGAAGAGAGAGGACTGAAAAAGGCCTGTTTGACTGGGCAAGAGAGGTGGCACAACGTGGAGCTGGCGAGATACTCTTCACCTCCATGGACCACGATGGGGTGAAATTAGGATTTGCCAATGACGCTTTGACACGTCTTGCAGCCGAAGTTTCCATTCCTGTCATCGCCTCTGGAGGAGCTGGGAACATGAAACATTTCCGTGATGCCTTTACAATTGGGCATGCAGATGCAGCCCTGGCTGCCTCCGTGTTCCATTTTGGTGAGATTCCCATTCCCAAACTCAAACAGTATCTGAGATCAGAGGGGATAAATGTAAGAATCTAAGATACAACAATATACTGAATAATACACTTGTACAAAGAAAGAATATGAACATAGATTTCGATAAATCAAACGGTCTTGTTCCGGTCATCGTTCAAGATGCCAGGACACGCAGTGTCCTTATGCTTGGCTATATGAACAAGGAGGCATACCAGAAGACCTTGGAAACCAAGAAGATAACCTTCTGGAGTCGATCACGCAACTGCTTATGGACAAAGGGAGAAACTTCAGGCAATTACCTTCATCTCGTGTCCATCAAGGAAGACTGTGACCATGACACATTACTTGTACAGGCAACCCCTGAAGGGCCTGTATGCCATCTTGGCACAGATACATGCTGGGGAGAAGAGAACATCTACAATCCACTACTCTTCCTTACCGAGCTGCAAAACTTCATCAACCAACGCAGGGAAGAGATGCCCGAAGGTTCCTACACAACAAGTCTCTTTAAAAAAGGAACTAACCGAATGGCACAAAAAGTAGGTGAGGAAGCTCTGGAGACGGTCATCGAGGCTACAGCCGGAAGCAATGACAAACTTGTTTATGAGGCAAGCGACATGTTCTACCATCTCATTGTCCTGCTGTCTTCCAAAGGACTTCGCATTGAGGATGTGGCGTTGGAACTGCTCAAACGGCATCAGCCAGATTGGGATAAGGCCCGCCGACTTGCAAAAAGCCAGGAATAACTCTACGGAACACTAAGTATCAAATCATACAAACAGAGACATGTTAATAGAATACAGAAAAGTAAACATATACCAGGACGAACGGCTGATACTGAAGGATGTAAACTTTCAGGCTGACGCAGGCGAATTCATATACATCATAGGCAGGGTCGGATCAGGCAAAAGCTCTTTGCTGAAGACCATCTACTGCGAACTGGACATTGATCAGGAAGATGCGGAGAAAGCTGAAGTCTTGGGACAGACTATTCCCGCCATCAAACGCAGCCACATCCCAGCACTGCGGAGACAGATGGGCATCATCTTCCAAGACTTCCAGCTTCTCCATGACAGGTCCGTCGCCAAGAATCTGAAGTTTGTTCTTCAAGCTACAGGATGGACTGACAAGAAGAAAATAAACCAACGCATTGATGAGGTGCTGCAGCAGGTTGGCATGACTGACAAGAAAGACAAGATGCCGAGTGAGCTGTCAGGAGGAGAGCAGCAACGTATTGCCATAGCACGGGCCCTACTGAACACCCCAAAGGTAATCATCGCTGATGAGCCTACCGGAAATCTTGACCCAGAGACTGCAGCCAACATCGTCAGCATCTTGAAGAATTCCTGCCAGAATGGAACCACTGTAATCATGTCTACACACAACATTCATTTATTGGATCAGTTTCCCGGCAAGGTATACCGCTGTAAAGACGGAGAACTTCATTCCGTCACTGACAGTATAGAGACTCAGGACCTGGAGGAGGATAATGCTCCCGTAGAGGCTATCGCAGAACCCATTGAGGAGAAATAAGAAGAAGGCATGACTCAATCATTCCTATGTAAATCCACAATAAAACATAGAATATATGAAAGTAATGAAATTCGGAGGAACATCTGTCGGCTCTCCTGAGCGAATGAAAGGTGTAGCCTCATTGGTAACAAAGTCAGGAGAACCAACCTTCGTCGTTCTCTCTGCCATGAGTGGAACAACCAACACACTGATTGAGATTTCAGATTACCTCTACAGAAAAAATCCAGAAGGAGCCAATGAGGTCATCAACAATCTTGAGCATAAATACCTCGGACACATAGAGGATCTCTATGCTACAGAAGAGTATCAGAAGAAGACCCGCGAGTTCATTATGGAGGAATTCAACTACCTTCGTACTTTCACCAAGGATCTTTTCACTTCATTTGAGGAAAAAAGCATTGTGGCACAGGGAGAGATTATCTCCACCAATATGGTTGTCAACTACTTGCAGGAGCAAGGCATAAAGGCCACACTGCTGTCGGCACTCGATTTCATGCGTACCGACAAGAATGCAGAACCAGACTCACAGTATATCAAAGAGAAACTGACTGCCATTATGAAGGAAAATGAAGGCTATCAGATCTATATCACACAAGGTTTCATCTGCCGTAACGCTTATGGAGAGGTTGACAACCTACAACGTGGAGGGTCTGACTACACGGCATCCTTGGTCGGGGCTGCAGTTAATGCCGAGGAGATTCAGATTTGGACGGATATTGATGGCATGCACAACAATGACCCGCGGGTTGTAGAGAATACCGAAGCTGTCCGGCAGCTGAACTTTGAGGAGGCATCGGAGCTTGCTTACTTTGGAGCAAAGATTCTCCACCCAACCTGTGTTCAACCTGCCAAATATGCAGGAATACCAGTTCGTCTGAAGAACACAATGGACCCAGATGCCGAGGGAACCATCATTGACAACGTGCTTGTCAGAGGCAAGATAAAGGCTGTTGCAGCCAAAGACAACATCACAGCCATCAAGATAAAGTCAAGCCGCATGCTTGGCGCCTCAGGGTTTCTGCGTAAGGTTTTCGAGATCTTTGAAAGCTATCAGACCTCCATTGACATGATTGCCACCAGCGAGGTAGGTGTATCCATGACGATAGAGAATGACAGCCACTTGATTGAGATAGTCGATGAACTGAAGAAATACGGCACTGTCACGGTCGACTCTGACATGTGCATAGTCTGTGTAGTAGGAGATCTCGACTGGAGCAATCTTGGATTTGAGACTCTTGCTGCTGATGCCATGAAGGATATACCTGTCCGCATGATCAGCTACGGAGGAAGCAATTATAACATTTCTTTCCTCATCAAAGAATCTGACAAGAAACGGGCACTGCAGTCGCTCTCAAAGGTCCTTTTCAATTAGAGAACACAGGGAGGTGTACGCAAGACCAAATCACCCTCATGCAGTGCATCTCCCTTATCCTTACAGACAACACAAAGCCAATGAAACAGATATTTCCTATTGATAAATTCAAGAACATAGACACACCTTTTTATTATTATGACAGCGACCTCTTACGAGAGACATTGCAGGTCATTAATAAAGAAGCCAGTAAGCACGAAGGCTTTGTCATCCATTATGCCATAAAAGCCAATGCCAACCCGAGAATCCTCAACATAATATGCCATGCAGGGTTGGGAGCCGACTGCGTCAGTGGTGGAGAGATACAACGTTGTCTGGACTGTGGCTTTCCAGCCAGTAAGATTGTCTATGCAGGTGTGGGGAAAGCCGACTGGGAAATCAATCTGGGCCTTGACCATAACATTTTCTGTTTCAATGTAGAAAGTATTGCCGAGCTGGAGATTATCAATGAATTGGCAGAAAAAAAAGGAAAGACCGCCAATGTGTGTTTCCGTATCAATCCCGATGTAGGTGCCCACACCCATGCCAAGATAACCACAGGACTGGCTGAGAACAAGTTTGGTATAGCCATGCATGACATGGAACCAGCCATTGCCACTGCAGCAGAGATGAAAAACATCAAGTTCATTGGACTTCATTTCCACATTGGCTCACAGATATTGGACATGAGTGACTTCCAGGCACTTTGCAACCGCATCAACAACATACAGGATGAGTTGGAACGTCATCACATCAGCGTGGAGAATATCAATGTGGGGGGCGGACTTGGAATCGACTATCAGCATCCCGACCGCATGCCAGTCCCCGATTTCAAGGATTACTTTGACACTTATGCCCGTCATCTGAAACTTCGTCCCGGACAGAAGCTGCACTTTGAATTGGGACGCTCGGTTGTAGGACAGATGGGGAGCCTCATCACCAGGACACTTTACGTAAAACAAGGAACCGCAAAACAATTCGCCATTGTGGATGCAGGCATGACCGATCTTATCCGCCCTGCCCTCTATCAGGCTTTCCACAAGATTGAGAACATATCAAGCAAGGAGCCTGTACAAACCTATGATGTAGTCGGCCCCATCTGCGAGTCAAGCGATGTGTTTGCAAAAGCCATTGACTTGAACACAGTTCACCGAGGTGACCTGATTGCCTTACGTTCCGCCGGAGCCTACGGAGAAATCATGGCTTCTCAATACAACTGCCGTAAACTGCCCACAGGTTACCTGTCGGAAGATTTATAAAACAGACAAAAGTGTCCCCTGCCCCACTGCTGTACCACAAAACGGATGCAAATGCCTGAACACACTGTCCAAGGGAGCAGTCCTCATCCTATCCAACATTATACAAGAAAACAACAATCCAACAGCTTGATGCTTATCTTTGACGACACAACCATTGCTATCTCGGCGGTGCTGCTGCTAACATCAGTACTCAGCTCTTTCCTCAACCCATTCTTCAGAAAAGTCAAGATCTCAGAAAGTCCTGTAGCTGGAGAAAGCACAAAAGAAGAAAGCAGCAGAGCTTTGCCACCCGTATCAATCATCTTCACCCCTCATGATAATGTCGAAGAACTGTCCCGTAACCTTCCTGGCTATCTGAACCAGCAATATCCAGCAGACATTCAGGTCATCGTCGTTGCTCCACAGAAAGACAACGAGACAGCAGACATTCTCAAACGATATGCCGATAACCCAAGGCTCTATACCACATTCATTCCCGAGTCATCTCGCTATATGAGCCGGAAAAAACTCGCAATTACCCTTGGTGTAAAGGCTGCCAGGAACGAGTGGGTGATGATGGCAGATATATGCTGCACTCCACCATCCGACAGATGGCTTGAGAGCCTTGCCCGAAACTGCACATCTGACAAGGACCTCATCATCGGGTACACACGTTATGATGAAGATACACCTGACTATATGCGCTTTGAACGCTTCTACCATACCTTCCATCTCATGCGGGAAGACCAGCAAGGCCATGCCTACCGATGCGCATCCAATGCCCTCCTCTTCCGCAAGAGCCGTTTCCTCAGTGAAGAAGGATTCCGTGGCAACCTGAAGTATATCCGTGGAGAATATGACTTCATGGTAAATAAATATTTCAATGGACACAACCTCATCTTGGAGAACTCTCCCGAAGGCACTTTAACAGAGCAGACACCTACAGGAAAAGCATGGTGCGAAAGGCATCTCTTCTATATGGAGAGCCGACAGCATCTGGAACGGACTTTCAAGCATCGCATGCTCCCTTATCTTGACCAGGCTGCTCTCCACTTCAATTACATCCTCCAATGTACGGCTGTCATCCTGTCAGTCATTCTCCAGCATTGGATTATAACCGCGGCAGCCTTCCTCTCCCTCCTGATCACGATGGTACTCCGTACCTATATCTGCAAGAAAGCACTCACCCGTTTCTCTGTAGCATTACCAACATGGAAAATCCTCCCCTACGAGGCAGCCATAGGATGGCACCACATAGGCTACAGAATCAAATACGAAAAGGCCAATAAATACGACTTTATCTCCCATAAGTTATAATGCGCATCATTCACTACATTGACACCGTCAAGGACAATGATCTCCTGTCTGACCACCTCCGCCATCTCACCACTGCTGAGCAGGATTATGCCAAGGTCACAACCACCAGCCGCACTGATGACTTCAGGAAAATCATTAAGCAGGAGAACCCTGACATTGTACACATCCATGCCTGCTGGAACTATCAGGCATCCCTGCGTACCCAATGGGCTGCACGCTCTGGATGTGCCGTGGTCCTATCCCCCCACTGGGGACTTGACGACAGAATAAGGAGCCATGAGCAGCAGGCAACAAAGTTCATGAAATCTCTACTCTACCAGTACAAGACGGTTCATAAGGTTGATGCCATGCTGGTCACCAGCGAGAAAGAACGGCAGACCCTTCTCCGCCTTGGCTGGAAGAAACGCATTGACGTGGTGCCTTCCAGCATCACTGACAGCAGCTACAGTGACACCATCATGGCACAAATGACAATCGGTTTCTACAAGAAAGTACTCGACACCCGCTACCAGTTCGCCATGACTGAGATGGAGAAACTCGCAATTCCGAGTCTCCTCCATACAGGACTGACACAAGAATCCACACACAATATCATGCCCAGCGACCAGCTACTCAATCTCAGAAGCCTCAATCCAGAACAATGGCGGAGGATTCTTCTCTATGCCGATGACGAAGGGATAAGAGACATCATTGACCGGAGTATCGAGCTGATACAATTAAATGTCCCCAACATCGTCACCGCGGACATCAGCCGATACAAGCCGATGGCACCCAAGGAGGAACAAACACTGGAGAGAAAGGAACTGATAAGCAAAAGTCCCATATCCCGGCAACGTCTCATTGACAACACCCATCCTGAGGAGACCGTCATCAGGCAGATAGCCACCATGCTCTTCAACATCAGACTGATACAGCGTAAAGGGAGGCTGAGCCTCCGGCATCTTGCCGACCTATACACCGTCATCAGATACAATGACTATGACGAGGACCGCCTGCAAGAAGTACTCCACCACATGCGTATCAGCCACTTCTCACGGCGCATTATCCAGCTGCTTGCCGATAAAATGCACCTCGAAGAGGGTTTCATGCCAATCTCCCCACTTAACGACAGGGGAACAAGGAGTATTACACGGCAGAACTTCGCACAAAGACAATGACATTCCAACATTATACTAACGAGAATAAATAATTATCCTATGGCAAACAGACATTATGACCTGAACAAGGATGAGCGCTACCTACAGCTCCTCTCCCAGTCGTTCCCAACCATTGCGGACGCAAGTACTGAGATTATAAATCTTGAGGCTATCATGAACCTCCCCAAAGGCACAGAGCATTTTCTTGCCGACATACACGGAGAGTACCAGGCTTTTCAGCATGTGCTGAAGAACGCATCCGGAAACATCAAGCGAAAAGTAAACGACCTCTTCGGCGACACTCTCCGCAGTGCCGAGAAGCGAGAGCTTTGCACTCTTATCTATTACCCTGAACAGAAACTCGAACTGGTGAAACATGAGGAGAAAGACATCCGGGACTGGTATCACATCACAATCCACCGCCTCGTAGAGGTATGCCGCGATGTATCCAGTAAGTACACCCGCTCAAAGGTGAGGAAGTCGCTGCCCATTGACTTTTCCTACATCATACAGGAGCTGCTCCATGAACACTCAGACGACAAGGACAAGACCGACTACGTGAGTGCCATCATATCAACCATCATTTCCACTGGCCGTGCTGACGACTTCATCATCGCCATCTGCGAGGTTATCCAACGGCTCGTCATCGACCAGCTACACATTCTCGGAGATGTCTACGACCGAGGACCTGGTGCGCACATCGTCATGGATACCCTCAAGAAATACCACACATGGGACATCACCTGGGGAAACCATGACATCCTGTGGATGGGAGCCTGTGCCGGAAATGACGCCTGTATCTGTAACGTCATCCGCATAGCTCTCAGGTATGCCAACATGGCCACACTGGAGGACGGCTACGGCATCAACCTCATCCAGTTGGCTACCTTCGCCATGGATGTCTACGGCAATGACCCTTGCACCGAGTTCATACCAAAGGTATCGAATGATGACCCGCTTGACGAGCGGAGCCGTACCCTTACAGCCCAGATGCACAAGGCCATCAGCATCATACAGTTCAAGATCGAGTCACAGATGATAAGCCGGCATCCCTTGTGGAAGATGGAGGACCGAAGGCTTCTCAATGCCATAGACTATGAGCATGGCACCATCAAGGTTAATGGAAAGGTCTACAAGATGCGCTCCTGCAACTTCCCCACCATTGACCCCAACCATCCTGACCAACTCACCGAGGCAGAGCTGGCCCTCATGGAGAAGCTCCACCACTCTTTCACCGCCAGCGAGAAGCTCCGCAGTCATATCCAGCTCCTGCTCAGACACGGGTGCATGTACAAGATTGTCAACCACAACCTGCTCTACCATGCCTCCATCCCGCTCGATAAAGAAGGCAAGCTGAAAGAAGTGGAGATACGTCCAGGCATACGTCTCAAAGGCAGGAAACTGCTCTACCAAGTGGGAATGACCATACGCTCGGCCTTCCAGACAGGCGGTGAGACCAATAGCGATACCGACCGCAGCGATGCCATTGACTACTTCCTCTACCTTTGGTGTGGTCCGGAGAGCCCGCTCTTCGACAAATCAAAGATGGCAACCTTTGAGCGGTACTTCCTTACCGAGAAGGAGACCCACCATGAGGAGAAAGGCTACTACTTCAGCATGCGTGACGACGAGCAGATTGCCGACATGATCATGGATGAGTTCAGCGTCCCACAGCCTAACCGGCACATCATCAACGGGCATGTCCCCGTACACGTAGTCAAGGGCGAGAATCCTATCAAGGCTAACGGCAAGCTAATGGTCATTGACGGTGGCTTCTCACAAGCATATCATAAGGAGACAGGCATTGCCGGTTACACACTGGTCTTCCACTCCCGTGGCTTCCAGCTTGTCCAGCACGAGCCTTTCACCTCAGCTGAGGATGCCATAAAGCGGGGAACCGATATTGTCAGTACCACTCAGATTGTAGAGATGAACCAACGACGCATCCGCGTGGCCGATACCGACAAGGGCACTGAACTCAAGTTGCAGATTGAGGCTCTCCAGGAACTTCTCTATGCCTACCGCAGTGGTTTCCTCGCTGAGCATGAAAGCAAACGACAGCCAAAACTGTAAGATATCAGTCCCCTCCTTGCGATAATAAATACGCAGAGAGGGGACTTTTTTCTCTGCACATACAAACAAAATACTTATCACTCATTCCTATCCGATTAAGACAGCAACTGAGCAGTAAAGCACCGGCAATACACTCCTCGCCTGACCGACTTGAGATTAAAACACTAAACAGAACCTTAGTAAAGTCTCAACTTGAGCTATTAAGGAACATTCCATGCCCAATTCACCAGTACTACAGCTAAAGTACTGAAATACTTCAGCTGCAATACTCAAGTACTCTACGTGAAGTAATCCACCACCACAGGCACACTGTCATGCATTATGTAACAAATGGCAGAAAGAATATTATATTTTATCTGTACATAACACCCACTGACAAACTCAGTGGCACCCATTCAAATCATGCTATTCAGCAAATATTGAAAACTGAGATGCAAGAAAAGAAAGAGAAAAAACATACTATTCCTGTGCAATAAAAAATGAAAAGGGCATACCCGCTAAGGTACACCCATACTAAATATCTGTCCTCCTGAATTTATCAGAGACAATCCGATGACATGGCTTCATGCCCAGCGGGCAAGAAATCTTCAACCAGTCAGCTATTCCTCCTCCAACTCAGTTGCTGTCTCTTCCACCAGCATATCACCAATAGGCAGAGAGCGATCAATTACTGCATTATAAGAGATGGAACTCTCACTGCGTGACAGACCGAGCGGCTGAAGCTTATCATGGATTATCTCCATCAGGTGACGGTTGTTGTAAGCATAAATCTTCAGGAAGAGGTCATACTCTCCTGTGGTGTAGTGACATTCAACAACCTCAGGAATCCGCTTCAATGCTTCAACAACATCATCAAAATTTTCAGGATTCTTGAGGTTCAAGCCGATGAAAGCACAGGTCTCATAACCGATACGTTCAGGGTCGATGATAAATTGTGAGCCTTTCAGCACGCCCAGGTTTGTAAGTTTCTGAATCCTCTGATGGATAGCTGCACCACTGACATTGCAGGCGCGTGCCACTTCAAGGAACGGAATCCGCGCATCGTCAGCGATGAGGCGCAGGATCTTCTTGTCAAGTTGATCTAAACTTCTATGTGCCATTTTGTTCTTTTGTATTTTGCGACAAAGGTATAAAAAATATATCAATCAACAAAGCAAAACATGCAAGAATATTACAGATTATCAATAAAAGGATGTTTGAAAATTAATATCAGGTGTAAATGGACAGTTACCAATCATCACTGACCCTCAGTCATCACTTTACATTCTTCACATTTATCACCTGTAGCACCATCGGAAATTACTTACGCATCACGGCTGAAAAGCTGACGTTAAGGATATTGGCTTCCCTGAGTACCTGCTTTATGTCAATAATAGTACCCATGTCAGTTTGGCGGTCAGCCTTGATGCTAACACTAAGTTGTCTTCTCTCCTCGGCAGGAAGTGAGGCTGTGAGGCGAAGGAGATAGTCTCTCATCTCCGGGATAGTAATCAACTTATCGTTCAGCTGGATAAGAGTCTGTTGCCCTTCAACATGTCCCCGTTCATCGACAGGACGGCCAATATAAATATACTGTACGGCTGACTTATTGACGAGACGTGTCAGCTCGGTTGCCGATGGTACCTGATACTTCACCCGCACAGTTGTCTTACGCATGTGTACCACGAGCATGAAGAAGAAGAGTATGGAGAAGATAAGGTCAGGGAGTGATGCCGTATTCAGTGCCGGAATCTCATGACTCCTTCCACGATAGAGTCTCATTGCCTACCTCCTTTCCCTATATCAGAAGCCGAAACACTATATATCTCAGAGATGCGCATGGGCACATCCTCAGCTATCTGCTGCTGTTGCTCACGGCCACATGTCTCAAAAGGTTGTCCGAAGTGTTCATGTGCCTGCCGGTTACGCACGGCATTATAGGCTGCCACAAGCTCGTTCTGCACATGGAGGTAGGTGTTGTATGATGCCTTACGGTCAGACTGTAACAGGATAAGGTGGCCACGTCCATTAGCTGCTATGAGCTGGAATGCCCGCGGACGGATAGCATCAAGCGAAGCGGGTTTACCATCAAGGCTTACACTATCTTTGTCATCAATAGCGACACGCAGGACCTTGCGGCTGTCAACCGCGGTAGCAGGCCTCTGTTCATGCTGTTTGTCAACAGGAGGCAATTGACGTGAAATGCCTTTGTCCAGGTCCATAGATGATGCCACAAGGAACAGTATCAACAGCATAAATGAAATGTCAGCTGTTGAAGTTGTATTAAGCCCAGGGACTTTTCTGTTTTCCTTCCTCCGAAACATAACTATTGCTTGCGCTCCTTTCTGTAATAGCGAGTCGCCCCGAAAACAACAGCTCCCACAGCTACAGCAAGGAGAATAAGAGAAGAGCTGACAAACATATCAGACACACGAAGCCAAAAAGCATCGGTGAAGCTTTGCCCGTTAACTGTCATTCCTTCCGATGAGCCCAGGAGAAAGGTAAGAATAAGACTGATAATGGTTATGCCACTGACAACGTAGCCTATACGACGTACTGGTATGCCGTTAATGAGACGCTCACCCTTGCCACCCATACGGATACTCCGTATTATAGCCACTAAGGCAGTGCTGATCGCTACCATAAGAAGCAACCACATGAAGCCGATAAGCACATCTGTAAGCAAAGGAGAATTGAAGGTACTGTCAGCGGCAAAGGGCTCGCTAAAACCTATGAGATAAAAGGCAAGAAAAACAACTGCCGAGATACTTATCAGCACATAGAGAATCCGCTGTGATATTCGCTCCTCATCCGCTTTTTTCTTGCTTTCTTCTGGTTTTCTCATCTTGCGTAGCAATTCAACATCCATAATCCCTAATCATGATCACCGCTGCAGGCTGCATCATTCAGTCTGTCAACTATCTATATGCCTACCACTCATTTTATACTTCATGATGGCATCAAGCAGGGAGATGGCTGACTCTTCCATCTGCGCCGTTATATGCTCTATCTTCGAGAGAATATAATTATAGAACACCTGCAAGACCAATGCCACAATGATTCCAAAAATAGGTGTGATCAAAGCTACCTTCATGCCTGCGGCTACGATGGTCGGACTGATGTCTCCAGCCTCCTGTATTTGGTCAAAAGCCATCACCATACCGATAACTGTGCCCAGAAAGCCCAAGGAGGGAGCCATAGCTATGAAGAGCGTTATCCATGAGCATCCTTTCTCAAGATTTGCACTCTGCACGCTACCATAGGAGGTGACACTACGCTCAATATTCTCAATGGAGTCGTCAACCCGCAGCAAGCCCTGATAACAGATTGATGCCACGGGACCGCGGGTGTCACGGCTCAGGTCTTTAGCACCTTCGATGTCGCCGGCAGCTATCTTGTCTTCAATACCAGCCATGAACCGTTTGGCATCAATCTCTGAAAGACTGAGATAGATAATGCGCTCAATGCAAAAGGCAAGTCCCAAGACAAGTGCTAATGCAACAAGCGACATGAAACCGGCATTGCCCTCTATGAACTTCCGCTTGAGTGATTGATGAAATCCTCCCTCCTTAACGGTACCTACAGGGTGTGTCTGTTCTGCCGTGTCGGCAACCCCAGTGTCATCAAGCGCAGCATCCGACAGGGTGTCGGCAACCGCAACAGCAGGTTTTGCCGAAGCTACAGTTTCCTGTGCTGGGAGAATGGTGGAGGAAAATAGGGAGAAATAAGCGAATATTGCAAAAGTAGCAATGAAATTCTTCATAATTGATAACCGTATTTGGTTTTCTAAAAAGTAAGCTGTCCCAGGATTTCTGAAACAAAAGCGGAAAGAGGGGGATTCGAACCCCCGAAACGCTTTAGGCGTTTACACGCTTTCCAGGCGTGCCTCTTCAACCACTCGAGCATCTTTCCTTTGACCGAAAAACCGCACAGCTTTTACGGAGTGCAAAAGTAGTCTTTTTTATTTACACTCGCATAAAATATGTTTGTTTTTTATATTTCTTTAATGATTCGACTGGATGTTCTGCTATAGATGTCCGCCAGCAGAAATACCAAAGATACGTTCCACGTTAAGGTTTGTCTGCCGTGCTATCTCTTCCTCCTCAATACCATAGCTCATCGCAAGAGTACGCATTACCTCAATAATGAAAGAACTCTCATTACGCTTGCCACGATGGGGAACTGGTGCCATGTATGGACTGTCAGTCTCAAGGACTATGCGATTCAGAGGTACGGCTGCCGGCAAATCCTCACGCAGGTGACTGCTCTTGAAAGTCGACACACCTCCTATACCAAGGGCAAAACGCTCGAAGCGCAGGAAAGCCTCCGCCTCCTTCTGATTACCCGTGAAACAATGAAACACCCCACCTGGCAGCTCTTTCTCATAAGGACGCATGATGTGGAGCATCTCATTCTGCGCCTTGCGGCAATGTATCATCAGCGGGAGCTGCGTCTCTACACTCCAGCGCACCGCCTCCTCAAAGGCTACAAGCTGCTGCCGCTCATAGTCACGTGACCAATAGAAGTCGAGCCCCACCTCACCAATAGCAATAAAAGTCGTCCCCGGCTCTGCCGTGCCAGCCTTGGATTGGCTGATGGATGAGAGAAGATGGCTGTGCATGGCGGCAAGCACTTCACGATAATCGTCACGCACTTCCTCTGGCTGCAGACCTATCATCGGGTAGCAGATGTCAGGATAGCGGCGGCATACAGCCAGCACTGTACTGACAGACTTCAAATCAATTCCTGGAAGAAAAATCTTCCCGACCCCTACCTCACGGGCACGGATAACAGTCTCGTCAAGATCATCAGCGAAGTCCTCAACGTCCAAATGAGCATGTGTGTCTATTATCATATTTCTTAATTTGCACTTTGACCTGGCTGTCTTACTTCTGGCGTCTCATCATCTTCTCGGCATAACACCTCAGCTCCGCTTTCCTCTCATCGGAAACATTGACCGATGCGAGGAACTTATTCCCCTGACCGAAGTAATAGTCTATTTTATCCAAGGCGAGCTTGTCTATGCCGATTTTATTATAGATTGCCGTAACAGCTGTCACCTTTTCCTCACGGTTGAAGCTGTCACAGGTAACCCACATGTCTAGTTCCTTACGTTGTCGGAGAGTTGCCTTGTTGAACGCATTGATGAGCATATAGGTCTTCTTGTTGGAAGTAATGTCACCACCTATTTTCTTCCCGAAGACCTTGGGATCACCATAGACATCGAGATAGTCATCCTGCAGCTGGAATGCAAGACCGATCTGCTCACCGAACTTATAGAGGTTCTCGGCATCCTCTGCAGGAGCATCAGCCAGGATAGCCCCCATCTTCATGGCACAGGCAAGGAGAACACTGGTCTTCAGGCGTATCATCTCTATATACTCTTCCTCACGCACATCATTGCGGTTCTCGAATTCCATGTCATACTGCTGCCCTTCGCCTATTTCCAGGGCCGTCTCAGTGAAAAGCCGCAGGACTTCACGCAGATGCCTGTCATCACACTTCGCCATACGCTCAAAGGCAAGCACGAGCATGGAGTCGCCGGAGAGGATGGCTGTATTGGCATCCCATCTGACGTGAACAGTCTGCTGCCCACGACGCAAGGGAGCATCATCCATCAGGTCGTCGTGAAGAAGCGTATAGTTGTGATATGTCTCAAGGGCGCATGCTGGGGAGAGGATTGTCTCAGGATTGTCCTTGAAAAGATTATACGACAGGAGCATCAGCGTAGGACGGATGCGCTTGCCCCCCAGGGAAAGAACATATCTGATAGGATCGTAGAGACTTTGCGGCTTACGTTCGTAAGGCAGATGGTTGATATACTCGTTTATTTTCTTTAGAATTTCATCAGCGGTGTACATAGAAATATGATTTAGATATATTTTTTCATGTCAAGTTATTGTTTTCCTGTCAAAGCCGGAAGACAATCGGAATTTCCACTAAGGAGCGGCAAGGGCGGTTGCGGTCAATACCCGGCTTCCATCTGCCCATCGTGCTGAGGACTCGCAGTGCTTCCTCATTCAGTTCGGGCGATTTCCCGTCCTTCACACGGACATCGCTGACGGAGCCATCAATATTGACAAGAAAGGTGATGCTGACCGTGCCTTGGTGCCGGGCATCTTTTGCAGCCGCGGGATAGTGGAGCGTTTTCGTCAGCCATTTCATGAACTCCACCCATCCACCAGGTGGTGTCGGGGTCTCAGAGAGGATACGTTTGCTCACCTTGTCGTCATATCGTTCCACCTCTTCCTCAGAGGAATCATCGGTCATTTTCTCAGTCTCCTTCTTGGCATCCTCTTTCACTTTAGGAGGATCAGGAAGGGCTGCAGCCTCTTGCGTGACAATAGGGACATCTCTCACCTGTGGGGCCGCCGTTTTACGTTCATCGCCATTCATGCTCCCTGCATCATGCGGCATGACCTTATTGGGAATGTCTCGCCGCTTAAGATTGAGCATATCCTCCAAGGTGGGCTTTCTCTCATCCTTTTCCTGCGCCAAAGCCTGTTGGTCTATAGCCGGCAGCATGTCCATATCCTGGAGCGTAAGGTCGTGAAGCGGCATGGCACTACTGTCATCGCCGTCTCCAGTGGAAGTATATTCCATAGCTACGAAGAACAGGGACAAGGCTACAATGACTCCAAGGAGGAATCCTACCCACCGCCTGTTCTCCAAGTTTGCCTTATTTGACTTCTTTATTTCCACGATAAGATACTAAACACTGGCATTTGCCGTTATACAGACTGACTGCGGACGACCAAGCAAAAGCCTGTGCTGACGCAGAATTCGGATGACAAAATTAATAAGATATTCGGAAAAAGGTGTATCTTTGCCGAGAAATTAAAATAGATTAAATGAAAAAAATCGTTTTCACCCTCCTGTTAACGCTTTTTGCCATAGGGCTTCAGGCGCAGGAGAGTCAAACAGAATATAACTTTCTGCGTCTGCCCCTGAGCGCACATGCCGCCGCATTGGGTGGAGAGAACATTTCCATCATTGAGGATGATCCAGCAATGATGTTCTCCAATCCGGCACTGGCCTCATCCGTGAGCGACAACACCGTGGGATTGAGCTACATGAATTATATGAGCGGAGCCAACTATATGGGGGCTTCTTACACTAAAGCCATCGGTGAGAAAGGAACATTGGCAGGAGGGGCACAGTACATGAATTACGGAAAGATGAAGGAGGTGGACGAAAACAATGTGCAGACAGGAACCTTCAATGCCAGCGAGATAGCCCTGGAGGGTATCTTCGCATACGAGCTGGCACGCAACCTTGTGGGAGGAATCACAGCTAAATTCATCACGTCCTATATTGGCAGCTACAATTCATTGGCTGTAGGTGTTGACTTGGGACTCAACTGGTATGAGCCTGAGCGGGAATGGTCAGTATCCTTCGTCGCCAAGAATCTCGGTGGACAGATAAAGGCTTATGAGGAAGACTTCGGTAAAATGCCGTTCGATCTGCAGGTAGGAGTAAGCAAAACCTTCGCTGCCTTGCCCGTGCGCGTGTCGGCGACACTGGTAGACCTTACCCACTACGACTACCGATTCGTAAACCACCTCGACTTGGGTGCCGACATCCTCCTCTCAGATAACATCTGGATAGGGGCAGGATACAACTTCAGGAAAGCAGAGGAGATGAAGATTGGAACAGGTGATGATGAAAGCGCACACGGAGCAGGTTTCAGCATCGGAGGTGGCATCAACCTGGAACGCTTCAAGCTGAACCTCGCCTACGGCAAATACCATGCCTCAAGCAACTCGGTGCTGGTAAACCTTGCCTACTCTTTCTGATCATGTCTCATGGACTTTTGAATTTAAACCATATATGAAGAAAATTGTAATCGCCATTGACGGCTTCTCCTCATGTGGGAAAAGCACGATGGCAAAAGACCTCGCCAAGGAAATTGGCTACATCTATGTTGACACGGGGGCCATGTATCGCTCCGTAACACTCTATGCACTGAGAAACAGGTTGTTCAATGAAGATGGAAGCATACGTGAGGATGAATTGAGGGCAAAGATTCCCGACATCAGTATCGGTTTTCAGTTAAACAAGGACAGCGGACGGCCGGAAACCTATCTTAATGGAGAGAATGTAGAGTGTGAAATCCGCACAATGGAAGTGTCAGCCCACGTCAGTCCCATCGCCACCCTGTCCTTCGTCCGCGAGGCACTTGTCGGGCAGCAGCAGCGCATGGGCAAGGAGAAAGGAATTGTCATGGACGGACGTGACATTGGGACAGTGGTCTTTCCCAATGCCGAGCTGAAGATTTTTGTTACAGCCGCAGCTGATGTGCGAGCCCAGCGGCGCTATGATGAGCTGAAGGCAAAAGGGATGGATGCCGACTTCGATGACATTCTCCGAAACGTGCAGGAGCGGGACTATATTGACTCCCATCGTGAGACATCCCCCCTGCGCAAGGCTGACGATGCCATTGAGCTTGATAACAGCCACATGACCATTGCCGAGCAGAAACAATGGCTGCTCAATGCGTACTGCAAGGCCGCAGAATAAAAAGAGTGCCCCGTCTGTCCTCGCTCAAGGCATGAGACTGCAGACGGACGGGGCACTTCCTCGCTTCAGCCTGCCACTCCAGAGTATTCACTCCAGTACGACAAGATAGCGTGATACGTTCCAGAACTTCTCCGGCTCAGTAATCCTCAGCGTTGTCGTGCCATCCTCATTCTCTGTGAGTTCATAGCTCGACTCAGGGTTCATTGACAGTAGTTTAGGCGACTTTGACTTGATAATCAGTTCCTTCAGCTCCCTGCCGTCAGCCTTCGTGAAACCGTCTTTCGTGATGTTTCCGATATTGAGTCGCCGCGAGAACAAAGTAGTCTTCAGCAATCCCTTTTCTTTCAGCGTCTGCTTGTCTGCAATAATATAGTAGACCTCGTCAGACTGGCTCTCCGATTGTTTCTCTCTCACCTTCATCTGCAGGTACTCCTGCTCCACCGATGCCATACTGAACCGGTAGCGCAAGGCATCCACCCCCTCCGACTGATTTTTTATAATATACTTCAGCTGCTCCAGGCTGACATCTTTCCGGCTTGCCAGCTCCTCAAGTTTCGCCACACGCTCCTCCTTCTCCCTCAGCTGTAGCACCAGAAAGTCTATCATCTTGCGGAGGTTGATTACCGTGGTGTTATCCGCCCGTTCTCCTTTCGCATGCCTGGCCGTCTCATCCAGCGACTTATTGATCTGTGCATGCTTCTCAGCAAGCAGCGCACCAAGATTTCTTATCTGCCGGATAATCTTCGATTTTTTGTTCGTATGCTCAGAGACCTTGCAGAGCTGCGCTTCCTGGGACGAGATTACGTCAAGATTGGCGGATATATCGTCAATCGAGGCCGTCAACTGGCTTATAGCGGCAGCTTCCTTTGATGGAGATGTCACATTGATATGCTCCCTCGCAGGTGGTTCTGGCCGCTTCACGTCCATACAAGAGCTGACTGCCATGATGCTGGGAAACACAGCCATCAGGCAGGTGAGTCTGTTACATTTCATTTGAACAATTATTGAGTATGCCTACAAAGGTAGGCAATTTATACAAACAATCCACCGCATATATGTTTTAAAAATCCTAATAAAAGGAAAAACGAAAGATATATCCCTACAACCGCCGGTTTTGACTGCTGACATGATTTTCCATTCCATTTTCAGTACATCATAGATACTTTGCAAGACTTCTCCGGGCATCCATTCCAAGACTATTGGGGAAATATTACATAATATTCGGGGGGGGGGGACAGATGCGCCTGTCCGTCACGCACTATCAATAGGCCTACCGCCTCCATCCTGATTTCCTTGGTGCGAGAGTGGCAATCGCATCGAAGCTGTACACAAGGGTTCCGCTGGTGAATGTGGTGGTCTCTATCTTTATCGAGCGGTTGCGATACAGGCAATCGAGGAAGGCGGCAGGATTCTGGATGAATGCAGAATCGGTCTGCTTACTGACACCTGGCTTATAGGTGAAGCGTCCCACCTCATTGCCCTGTGCATAGACACGCACAAAATTGGTACTGTCATAGCTGTTGCCTGCGAACTGCTCGCCATCTCCCAGCACGAGACATGCCTCCATTCCCATGCGGCCCATATAGCGCACGCGCACCGTCATCCGGTTGCTTGCCGTAATCACAGACTTCCGGTTGGGCGCACTTGCCATCGTGGCAACTGTCGAGTCACGCTGATAAGTCCATGCTGACACGTAAGCATCATCACCAGACACCGCACTGTCCAGGTTGACCGCCATCATTGTGTCGACAAGTGCAGTGTCATAATGCCCCACCCCAGGGCGAGAGCACGAACCGCACGAGGAAAAAGATGCCACAGCAAGGGCAAGGAAGGCTGATGGCAGCAGCATCATGTCATGTATCTTCATCTTTTCTGTTCATAAAAGGCTACGGGCCTGCTCCTGTTAAGGCGCGGGCCCGTGACCATATTTTTGACTGAGAAATAAGATTCTCAAACCTTCTTCTTAATACTCACCCCATGCCTTAATGTCAATCTCATCAAGCCTTACATTGCAGAAAGCCGAAATGAAGGCACTCGCAAGCCGGCTATTAGTTATCAGCGGGACATTGAGGTCGATAGCAGCACGGCGGATCTTATAGCCATTGGTCAGCTCGCGAGGTGTGAGGTCCTTGGGGATGTTCACCACCATGTCAATCTTCTTCTCATGCAACAGCTCAAGTGCCTGTGGCTGACGGCCCTCATCCGACGGCCAATAGACAAGCGTGTTCTCAATGCCGTTCTCCTCAAGATATCTGGAAGTGCCGCCCGTGGCGAAAAGCTCATAGCCATGTTGCCTCAACATCCTGGCGGCATCAAGCATCTCTGCCTTCTGCTTCGCCCCACCCGTGGAGAGGAGAACGGTTTTTTGGGGAATACGATGCCCCACAGAGAGCATACTCTTCAGCAGCGCCGTCGATGTGTCATCACCCAGACAACCTACCTCGCCCGTTGAACTCATATCCACACCCAATACAGGGTCAGCCTTCTGCAGCCGGTTAAAGGAGAACTGGCTCGCCTTGATGCCAACGTAATCAAGGTCAAAGAGATTCTTCTTCGGCTTTTCCACAGGGACTCCGAGCATAACCTTCGTGGCCAGGTCAATAAGGTTCAGCTTCAGCACTTTGCTGACAAACGGGAACGAGCGGCTCGCACGCAGGTTGCACTCAATGACAAGGATGTCATTCTCACGTGCCATATACTGGATGTTGAAAGGACCGTTGATATGGAGAGCCTTGGCTATCTGACGGCTGACACGCTTGATGCGGCGGACTGTCTCAACATAAAGCTTCTGCGGTGGAAATTGGATAGTGGCATCACCCGAATGAACTCCGGCGAACTCAATATGCTCAGAGATGGCATAGGCTATTATCTCGCCATCCTGTGCCACGGCATCCATCTCAATTTCCTTGGCATTCTCAATGAACTTGCTGACCACGACAGGATGGTCCTCGCTGACGTTTGCCGCCAACTGGAGAAAGCGGGTAAGCTCGTCCTTGTTTGAGCAGATGTTCATCGCAGCACCCGAGAGGACATAAGACGGACGGACAAGGACAGGGAAGCCCACACGGTCGACAAACCGGTCAATATCATCCATGCTTGTCAGTGCGCTCCACTCCGGCTGGTTGATGCCATTACGGGTAAGCATTGATGAGAACTTGGCACGATCCTCTGCATTGTCAATATCCCTGGCCGCCGTACCGAGAATAGGAACATTCTCCTCGTCAAGGTACATGGCAAGGTTGTTGGGTATCTGGCCACCCGTGGAGACAATCACACCATGAGGATTCTCAGCATCAATGATATCCATGACACGCTCAAATGTAAGCTCGTCAAAATAGAGACGGTCACACATATCATAATCGGTTGACACTGTCTCCGGGTTATAGTTGATCATGATGGAACGATAGCCCTGCCTGCGGATGGTATTCAGAGCCTGGACTCCACACCAGTCGAACTCCACAGAGCTTCCTATGCGATAAGCACCCGAACCAAGAACGATTACACTGTTCCGGTCATTGCCGAACGTGACATCAGATGCCACTCCGGCATAGGTGACATAGAGATAATTGGTCTGAGCAGGATATTCTGCAGCCAAGGTATCAATCTGCTTGACTACGGGAAGAATACCAAGACTCTTACGCAGGCGGCGGACAGTCATCATGGCTTTGTGCATGTTCTGTCCCTCAGCCTCAAGCCCTACGGCACGTGCTATCTGGAAATCAGTGAAGCCATAGACCTTGGCCTCCCGCAACAAACCCCGTCCAAGGGTGTTGATGTTCTTCAGCTTCAATTCCTCGTCAATGTCAATAATATGCTTGAGCTTACTGAGAAACCATCGGTCTATCTTCGTCAGCTCATGGATCTGGTCAACGGTATACCCCTTGTGCATGGCCTTGGAGATGACAAAGACGCGCTTGTCAGTCGGCTCCCGCAGCGCAGCATCAATGTCAGCAATCTCAAGTTCCTTGTTCTCGACAAAGCCGTGCATGCCCTGCCCTATCATGCGGAGTCCTTTCTGAATAGCCTCCTCGAAGTTGCGGCCGATGGCCATAACCTCACCAACAGACTTCATGCTGGACCCCAGCTCCTTGTCAACTCCACGGAACTTGCTGAGATCCCAGCGGGGAATCTTGCAGACCACATAGTCGAGGGCCGGCTCGAAGAATGCCGAGGTGGTCTTGGTCACAGAGTTCTTCAAGTCGAATAATCCATATCCCATGCCTAACTTTGCAGCTACAAATGCCAGTGGATAGCCTGTTGCCTTGCTGGCAAGGGCGGATGAGCGTGACAGGCGGGCATTGACCTCTATGACCCTGTAATCCTCGCTCTGTGGATCGAACGCATACTGCACATTACATTCGCCTACGATGCCTATATGTCGCACAATCTTGATGGAAAGCGCACGGAGCTTGTGGTACTCGCTGTTGGTAAGGGTCTGGGACGGGGCTATGACAATAGACTCTCCCGTATGGATGCCTAATGGGTCAAAGTTCTCCATGTTGCAGACCGTGATGCAATTATCATATCGGTCCCGCACCACCTCATACTCTATCTCCTTCCAGCCCTTGAGACTTTTCTCCACAAGCACCTGTGGAGAGAAGGAGAAAGCCTTCTCACACAGCGTATCCAGTTCTTCTTCATTATCAGCGAAGCCACTGCCCAGTCCGCCCAAAGCATAGGCAGCACGCACTATGACCGGGTAACCAAGGATGCTGGCTGCGGCACGTGCCTGCTTAATATTCTCGCATGCCTCGCTCTTGATGGTCTTGACATCAATCTCATCAAGCCTATTGACAAACAGCTCACGGTCTTCTGTATCCATGATAGCCTTGACAGGCGTGCCAAGAACCTTGACTTTATATTTCTCAAGCACACCGGACCGGTCGAGTTCCACACCGCAGTTCAGAGCTGTCTGTCCACCAAAAGAAAGAAGGATTCCGTCTGGACGCTCCTTTTCTATGACCCGCTCTACGAAATAGGGCTGTACGGGAAGGAAATAAATCTGATCGGCTACTCCTTCAGAAGTCTGCACCGTGGCGATGTTTGGATTGATGAGAACTGTAGAAACACCCTCCTCACGCAAAGCCTTCAGTGCCTGTGACCCGGAATAATCAAACTCGCCTGCTTCACCTATCTTCAATGCGCCTGAACCAAGGATCAGGACTTTCTTTATTGATTCGTCTTTCATTATTTCAGTGTTTCTACAAATTTGTCAAACATAAATTCAGTATCAACAGGGCCCGAGCAAGCCTCTGGATGAAATTGGGAACTGAACCAAGGATTTGTATTGTGACAGATTCCCTCATTGCTGCCATCATTCATATTGACGAACAGTTCCTTCCAGTCCTTGCCCAACGTCTTTGCATCAACGGCATATCCGTGGTTCTGCGAGGTAACATAGCACTTATCGGTTCCCACCATGCGGACAGGCTGATTGTGGCCACGATGACCATACTTCAACTTATATATTTTGGCCCCGGCAGCTTTTGAGAGCAGCTGGTTGCCCATACAGATACCACAGATAGGCTTCTTGCTTATCGACATCTGCTTGCGGATAACCTCTACAGCATCATTGCACATGTCAGGATCACCAGGACCATTGGCAAGGAATAGCCCGTCATATTCCATGTCCGTATAGTCATAATTCCAAGGAACACGGATGACCTCCACTCCACGGTTTACGAGACAGCGGATGATATTGGCTTTCACACCGCAGTCAACCAATATAACTTTCTTACCCGCGCCTTCATTGTAGCGGACAATCTCCTTCGTTGAGACAAGGTCAACAAAGTTAACACCCTCATAGTCAGCCGATGGAATATTGTCAGGTTCATCATCAAAGACTATCTTACCCATCATCACACCATGCTCACGCAGGACTTTAGTCAGCTCCCGGGTGTCAATACCGGTAATGCCTGGCACATGCTCGCGCTTCAGCCAGTCAGCAAGACTTTCCACGCTGTTCCAGTGAGAATGTTGCTCAGTATAGTCTGCCACGATAATGGCTGAGGCATATATTTTGTCACTCTCCATGAAAGTAGGTATGCCGTTTTCCCCAATAGTAAAAGGTGGCACACCATAGTTACCTACGAGCGGAAAGGTCATCGTGAGCATCTGCCCGGCATACGAGGGATCAGTCAGGCTCTCGGGGTAGCCCATCATAGCAGTGTTGAAAACCACCTCACCAGCCACTGGGGCATCATATCCAAACGACTTTCCATGGAATCTTGTTCCGTCACTCAGAACTAAAGTTACGTTCCTCATTATTCTTATAGTATATTGTTGGGTTGATTCTTCGTTTATTGTATATAGGTCATCATGCCTCACCTGCATGCTGATGCACGTGTTCATAATAGTTGATGAAAGCCTGGTTGACAAGCCTCATGCCACCTGGTGTAGGATAATTGCCCGTGAAGTACCAGTCTCCCTTATGGTTGGGAATTGCCTCATGCAGTCCTTCAACACTTTGGTAGACCAATTCTACAGGAGTCGTCATCCCGTCCGGACGTAGCATCTCAACAATTTTCCGGTTAATCTCCTCCACCATAAAAGGTGAGTAGACCGCACGCACGGCATTAGCTATTGGTTCACCCTTAGGCTTTACGACCTCATTCTTGCATGCTTCATACACCTGACTGAGCAGGTCGTCCATGTGACGTTCCTTTATCAACGCTATTGTCGCACGGAAGACACAGAACTCCTCCAGCCGAGGCATGTCAATGCCGTAATAGTCAGGATAACGGATCTGTGGCGCACTTGAGACTACAACAATCTTCTTTGGATGCAGTCGGTCAAGGATACGGAGTATACTCTCCTTGAGCGTTGTGCCACGGACAATAGAGTCGTCAATGATGACCAAATTGTCCTCTTGTGGATTGATACACTCGTAGGTTATATCATATACGTGCGAGGCAAGGTCATTACGTGAGTTACCCTCCGTGATAAAAGTACGAAGCTTGATATCCTTCCATGCAACCTTCTCCGACCGGACATCCTGATGGATTATCCGATAGAACTCTTCAGGAGAAGGCTTCTCACCCAATGCTGAGAGCTGTTCCACTTTCCGAGCATCCAGCCATGCCTTGAAACCATGTATCAGGCCATAGAAAGCCACCTCAGCCGTGTTTGGGATGAATGAGAGGACGGTATGGCTTGTGTCATAGTCAACAGCCTTCAGGACCGGTTCGGTGAGTTGCTGTCCTAATTTCTCACGCTCTTTGTAAATATCACGGTCAGAGCCACGGGAGAAGTATATGCGCTCAAAGGAGCAGGCAGCATTTCCCTTCGGCTCCAGAATCTGCTGAAGGGAGCACTCTCCTCGCTTGTTGACTATAAGAGCCTGTCCCGGCATCAGTTCCCGAATATCCTCACACTCAAGATCGAATGTCGTTTGCAAGACAGGGCGCTCACTGGCAAGCACGACAATCTCGTCATTCTTGTAATAGAAAGCCGGACGGATAGCCCACGGGTCGCGAATGGAGAACATCTCACCTGACCCCGTCAGGCCGCAGATGACATAACCGCCATCAAAATCAGTCATTGTGGTCTTGAGTACATTACTCATCTGGACATTCTCCTCTATATATTCTGTAACCGCACGTTTCTCAAGTCCTCTCTTCTGTGCCTCTACAAAGTTCCGCTCCACCTCACGGTCAAGTCTGTGCCCCATCAGCTCCAACAGGAGATAGGTATCACTGTAAATACGTGGGCATTGTCCCTGATCGGTCAGCTTCTCAAAGATGTCTCCAATATTAGTCATATTGAAATTGCCACACATGCAGAGATTCTTTGCCTTCCAGTTATTCCTCCGCAGAAACGGATGAACATAAGAAAGGCCACTCTTGCCGGTAGTGGAGTACCGGAGGTGGCCCATATAAAGCTCGCCCGCAAAGGGCAGGTTATCTTTAGCAAAAGACACATCAGACACCTCCTCTTGCGAGAAGTCCTTATAACGCTTGTGAACGTTGCCGAATATTTCCGTCACGGCATTCTTTCCTTCTGCCCGCTCACGGAACATGTATTCATTGCCCGGCTCGGAAAAGAGCTTCACCGAGGCGATGCCGGCTCCCTCCTGACCACGGTTATGCTGCTTCTCCATCATAAGATAGAGTTTATTCAGCGCATACATCCAGGTTCCATATTTCTCCTGATAATACTCCAACGGCTTCAGCAATCGGATCATTGCCACTCCGCAGTCTTCATGAATGTTCTTTTCCATTGATAAGGTTTCTTGTCAGTCTTTTACCACTTTATGTACTCTTGTTCTTTCTTTCATTTACTCCACTGTCACCGACTTGGCAAGGTTGCGGGGCTGATCAACATCCTTGCCCTTGCAGACTGCTATGTGATAAGCCAGCAGCTGCAATGGTATCGTTGCCACGAGAGGCTCAAGACATTCCATTGTGTCAGGCAGTTCTATTACGGAATCGGCAATCTTGGAAATTGTCGTATCACCCTTTGAGACCAGGGCTATCACTCTGCCCTGCCGGGCCTTTATCTCCTGAATATTGCTACGCACCTTCTCATACATTCCGTTGTGTGTGGCGATGGCGACAACAGGCATGTCAGAGTCTATCAGTGCGATAGGTCCATGTTTCATCTCTGCTGCCGGATAGCCCTCTGCATGGATATAGGATATTTCCTTCAGCTTCAACGCACCTTCCAAGGCTACTGGATAGCTGAATCCACGGCCTAAATAGAGGAAGTTGCGGGCATAGGTGAAGGTACGTGCCATATCAGCTACCTGGTCGTTAACCTTTAAGACCTCCTTGATCATTTCAGGAATCCTTGCCAGTCCCTCGACCGTCCTTACATATTCATCATGGCTGACCGTACCTTTGGCATTTGCCAAAGCCAAAGCAAACATTGTCAAGACTGTGACCTGACCTGTGAAAGCCTTGGTTGACGCGACCCCAATCTCCGGACCGACGTGGATATAGGTACCGGTGTCGGTGGCACGCGGGATACTGGAACCTATGGCATTACATATACCATAGATAAAAGCCCCCTTAGACTTTGCCAGCTCTACCGCAGCCAACGTGTCGGCTGTCTCCCCACTTTGGGAGAGAGCTATGACGACATCGCTGTCAGTGACAACGGGATTACGATAGCGGAACTCACTGGCATATTCAACCTCAACAGGAATCCGACAGAATGTCTCTATCGTCTGCTTGCCTATCAAGCCCGCATGCCAGCTGGTACCACAGGCGACAATAATAATACGCTTGGCATTGAGCAACTTGCTACGATAGTCTATCAGTGCGCTCAAGGTGACTTGGTCATGGTCAACGTTAATACGGCCACGCATACAGTTGGTCAGACATTCCGGCTGCTCAAAAATCTCCTTCAGCATGAAATGGGGATAGCCGCCTTTCTCTATCTGACCTAAATTAATATCCACCGTCTTCACCTCTGGCGAAAGTTCTTCATTGAGGATATTGACAACCTTGAGATCCTCGCCCAATTTCATGACAGCAATGTTTCCGTCATCCAAATAAACCACTTTGTCTGTGTACTCGATAATCGGGCTGGCATCTGATCCCAGGAAGAATTCTCCGTCACCAATACCTACGACCAGTGGGCTTTGTTTACGTGCGGCAATGATGGTATCAGGGTTGCGCTTATCAAGCAATGCTATGGCATAAGCACCGATAACCTGATGAAGGGCAACCTGAACCGCCATCAGAAGACTGAGGTTTTTCTTTGTCTGGATATAGTCAATCAACTGCACCAGCACCTCGGTATCAGTCTCTGACTGGAACTCAACCCCTTTCTCTATGAGATTATGCTTGATTTCAGCATAGTTCTCTATAATCCCATTATGAATAATTGCCAGATTCCTCGACTGTGAGTAGTGTGGGTGTGCATTGACGGATGACGGCTCGCCATGCGTTGCCCAACGGGTGTGGGCTATACCTATGTTTCCGGTTATATTCTTATCAGAGCAATAGCTCTCCAAATCAGCAACCTTTCCTTTTGTCTTATATACATTCAGACTGCTGTCATCATTTATCAGTGCAACGCCCGCACTGTCATATCCCCTGTATTCAAGACGCTTCAACCCTTTTATCAGAATGGGATAAGCCTCACGCTTAGTCCCAATGTATCCTACAATACCACACATATAAGTATATTCCTTGTATTTTTAAACACGCAAATGGGAATATCCACGCACCTCTCTCTTTTCTGTCCATACCTGACGGTACTACAAGATATGATGTCATAGAATATTCCCATTTCAATTATCAGAAACTTCAAGGCAGAATCTAACCCTGCCGTAAAGATGAATGTTAGTTTCTCAAAACGTTTACCAGCAAAGATGCTACCGATGTCACGATGCCAATGAAGGAGAACCAAATGGTCGTAGAGCTGCCTATACCTGAGTTCTTTGCCTTTACACTGTTCGGCTCAACATACAGAATATCATTCTGCTGAAGATAATAGTATGGCGAGTTGATAAGGTTAGCATCATTGAGATTCAGGCGCACCGAATGTTTCTCACCCATTGCATCCTCACGAATCAACATGATGTTGTCGCGTTTGCCATAGATGGTCAAGTCACCAGCCTGTGCCAAGGCCTCCATCACGCTGATCTTCTCAGTAGAAACCGGGATGACACCAGGATGGCCAACCTCACCCGTGACAGTAATACGATAGCTGCTCATACGGACTGTTACTATAGGATTCTCCGTACGTGCCAGATAAGGCTGAATTTTGCTCTTAATCAAGTCTTCACACTCACTCTTCGTCAGCCCGCCTACGTGGATCTTACCAATAATAGGGAAGTTGATAAACCCAGTATTGTCAACAAGATACCCCTGCAGAGAACCGCCACCAGAACTTATCTGCCGTCCTGAGCCCAACTGGTTACGCACTTGCAGATTGAATGGCGCAGAAGCTTCAGGATCAGTGGTGTTTACTGTAATGGTTAATTCGTCTTTCGGCATGATACGGGCATCAAACAAACCGCGCGAAGCAGCCAGACTTATTGAGTCAATGTTCGTGAAGTAAGGAACATCCTTACTTGAGCCACAGCCTGCCATAAACATAATCATAGCCGTAGCTATGAAAGAATAAATAATTTTTCTCATTTTAGCAATAGCGTGAAATCTATTATCGACATAAATTTGTGCAAAAATACGATTAATTTTTGAGAACAACAAGCGAATAGACGTTTTTTATCTTTCCTCATTTTCAGAACACGCCTACAAACAACTTATCATATTTAAAATTACAAAGAGTTATTAGGAAAAGAATTGATGGTTTTTATTATCTTTGCAAAATAAAAACAGACTCGTATGAATAGGACGAATAAAGTACTGCTTATATACACCGGCGGAACCATCGGAATGGGGCGCAACCCACGGACAGGGGCATTGGAGCCTCTTGACTTCAACCATCTCGTTGACAATGTGCCCGAATTCAGGCTCATACCCACTGAGGTGGATACCTACCAGTTTACTCCTGCGATTGACTCGTCTGACATGACACCGCATTTCTGGGCACAACTCGTGAGAACAGTATCCAGCCGCTATCATGACTATGATGGTTTCGTCATTCTTCATGGCACTGACACTATGGCCTACACAGCCTCAGCCCTTTCCTTCATGTTTGAGAACCTTACCAAGCCCATCATCCTCACTGGTTCCCAACTCCCTATCGGACAGCTGCGCACAGACGGAAAAGAGAACCTCATGACCAGCATTGAGCTTGCCTCTGCTCACCATGCCGATGGGACACCGGTTGTCCCCGAGGTATGCATCTACTTCAGCGGCCACCTACTTCGGGGCAACCGCTCAACTAAGCAGAACGCGGATGAGTTCAATGCCTTTGACTCCTTCAACTATCCACATCTATGCGAGGCTGGAGTCAACTTCACATTTCATGAGCATCACATCCTGAAGCCCAACTTCAGCCATCCGATGGTACCACACACAGCGCTCGACAGTAACGTCATCATCTTCTCTTTGTTCCCTGGCATAGAGGAGCATCTGATTCATCATGTATTGGACGCACCTGAACTGCGCAGCATTGTGATGCGGTCCTTCGGCAGCGGCAATGCTCCACAGAAACCGTGGCTCATGAAGATTCTGAAGGAGGCTTCCTACAGGGGAGTCGTTGTGGTGAACATCAGCCAATGTATCAGCGGACAGGTTGAGATGAACCGATACGACACTGGCTATCAGCTTAAGGACGCAGGGGTGATCAGTGGCTATGACAGCACCGTAGAGGCAGCCGTCACGAAACTCATGTACCTCCAGGCGCTTTACAGCGACCCAAACATCATAAGAAAATACATGAACCGCTCCATTGCTGGCGAAATAACACGCTGATGGAAACATCGACCTGGGCCAACTGGCTCAGTACTTCACGCAAAGTACTGGAGTATTGCAAATGAAGTACCGGAATACTTCTCATAAAGTATTCCGGTACTTCCGCACTGGTTGTCTTCTGCCAGTTGATGACCTGTTTTGCAGAAAGCCAGCAAAGGCACGATGGAAGCTGACTGAATGTACCCTGTCAGATTCTCAGACCTTTGAGAATCTCATTCATCTTCTGTTTTGTCTCAATACGGGTCGGCACCAGCGGCAGGCGCAACACATTCTCTATCATGCCCATATCGTTCAGCAGGGCCTTGCATCCTGCAGGGTTGCCATCAACGAAAAGGAGCTTATAGAGTTCTGTGAACTGGTGGTGGATTTTGCGGGCTGGCTCATACTCCCCATTGAACTCCAGCCGGATCATCCGTGAGAACTCCTTCGGCAGGGCATTGCCAATAACGGAGATGACCCCCACCGCCCCACTGGCAATCATCGGGAAAGTGAGTGCATCGTCACCGCTGATGACCTCAAAATGCTTGGGCTTGTTCTTGATAATCTCATCCACCTGCTCCAGACTCCCCGAAGCCTCCTTGATTGCAACAACATTCGTAAACTCGGAAGCTATGCGGACTGTCGTCTCTGCTGTCATATTAATGCCTGTCCGCCCAGGAACATTATACATGACAATTGGCAGTGGGCTTGCCTGGGCAATGGCTCGGAAGTGCTGGTAGAGACCCTCCTGGCTCGGTTTATTGTAATAGGGGCAGATGCTGAGGATTCCGTCAATGCCACTCCAGTCGCTTCTCTTTATCTCCTCGACAACCGCAGCCGTATTGTTGCCCCCACAGTATTTGAGGATGGGCACCCTCCCGTTGACGACACGCTTGATGGTTGCTGTCAGCTCATCCTTCTCCTCAACTGACAGGCATGGAGTCTCACCCGTCGTTGCCAGGATACAGAAGAAGTCGGCACCATTATCCAGCTGATATTCAACCAGATTCACCAATGCCTCATAGTCAACACTACCATCGCTTTTAAAAGGGGTTATCAATGCGATTCCCAATCCATGAAAAACATTCTGCATAATAATATCGTCTTAAAAGACTCACAACAGACTTTTCCTAATGTGCTGCATGCCAAGTCCTCTATAATTTCTTTCAATGATGCTACTTTCAATCTCGTTGCAAATATAGCAATTTATCATCAACTGTCAAAGGATTTTCCTGTTTATCTTAACAAATCAGAGCAAATTCAAACTCACATATTGCGTCAATGCGAGCCTATCCATAAGAATATCATGCCCAAAAGAACGAGACACAAATCAAGCCCCTTCGCCTTCAGGTTCTTCTCCTTGAACAGTATGGCACCACACAGGAAAGAGACTATGACTGAACCTCGCCTTACCATCGAGACGATGGAAATCATGGCACCAGGTAGGGAAAGGGCATAGAAGTAGACAAAGTCGGCCATTGAGAGGAACACGGAAATAAGTATTACTGACCATCTCCAGGTAAAAACCACAGTGCCTTCTTCACGTCTATGGCGGCGGGCTGCATAAATAAAGAGAACAACTCCCATCATCAGGCACTGATAGATATTGTACCAGCTCTGTGCCATCATGCGGTCAAGCCCCACTCCTCCCTCCGCCGGGTCTGCCATCAGGTATTTGTCAAGCAGACCGCTGCAAGTCCCCAACAGTGCCGCCATCACGAGAAAGAATATCCATTTGTCATGCCGGAAGTCTATCCCCTCCTTCCTGCCACTCCGCGCCAAGAGGAAAAGAGATATGACGGCAAGACTTACTCCCGCCCATTGCCAGCCGTTCAGCCGCTCGCCAAACACAATCATAGCCCCTACAAGTGTCATCACCGGACGTGTGGCATTGACAGGGCCGACAATGGTCAGTGGAAGATGGGCTATGGCAAAGTAGCCAAACACCCATGACAGCAACACGATGCTGCTCTTCAGGATTATCCAGCGATGCATATCCCATCCGCCCGAACCTACATAGAAAAGACTCCCATCAAGCAGACCAGTGTACTGTGAAAGCAAGATAAGCGGCAGGAAGATGGCAGAACAGAAAAGAGTATTGAGGAACAAGACCGGAATGACATCATTGCCCCGAAGCGAATACTTCTTCGATGTATCATAGAGTCCCAGCAACGCAGCCGAGACAAAAGCCAAGAGAATCCACATGATTGCCCGTCTCTTAATATTTTATATTCCACAGGAATAGCGCGTTGCCCGGCATGCTCTCACCCGCATCACTCCGTGTTCCATTGTCGACAATCCTCTTGAAATCATCCAGCGCAAGGCGGCCACGGCCTACATCTATGAGTGTCCCTACAACAGCCCGCACCATGTTTCTAAGAAAACGGTTGGCTGTGATGACAAAGCACCAGTCTGCCACAGTTCCTTTATCCTCCATCGGCAAGGCCAGCTCTGACCGGCAGGACATCCACCGTGCCTCAGTCAGCCGGCAGATAGTGGTCTTCACGTCAGCCCCTGCCTTGCAGAAACACTTGAAATCCTTCTCGCCTATCAGATATGCTGCCGCCTCATTCATGCTGTCAAAGTCGAGCGGATAACGTATCTCGCATGAATAGTGACGTGAAAAAGGCTGCTTGCCCGTATGTATATAGTAATGGTAGGTGCGTGATGTGGCGGAGAAGCGGGCATGAAGCTCACCATCCACCGCCTTGATCCTGCTGACAGAGATGTCACGCGGCAGCAACCGGTTGACCTTATAAGTCAGCTGGGCACAGTCAATGGCTTGAGCCGTGTCAAAATGCGCCACCATCATGCGTCCATGCACACCGGCATCGGTACGCCCTGCTCCTGTCACGGCTACAGGCTCCCGCAGCAAGGTAGACAGCGCACGCTCCAGAACTTCCTGCACAGAGATACCGTTAGGCTGGACCTGCCAGCCGTGGTAAGCTGTCCCATCGTATGAAAGGGTGATAAAATATCGTTGCATAATCGGCTGCAAAGTTACGAAAATTTACCTAAACTCTATCCTGTCCGCATAAAAAGACGCCAACAGCCACCCCGCAAGCAGCATGACATAGCAGACGGCTACCTGCCCCACCGACACATGCAGCCCCTCGATACTCGCTCCGGGAACATTCGCCAGCCAATGTAACGAGGTGTTCATCCAACCTGCAAGCCTGCCAAGGAACTGCCCGAGCAGTCCCGACAACGAGGACAGCGGTAATAGCAGCATCGCCAGGGTCATGTAAAGGATGACCGTTGTGCCGGGAACGGCAATCAGGCTGCTTACAAGGAAGACTGTGGAGAATCGGCCGAAGTAATAAGCCACAAGCGGAGCTGCGCCAATCTGGGCTGACAGCGAGACGGCAGCCATTCCCCACAGCCATCTCACCACCACCGAACGCTGCAAGACTACAGCCGGAATCATTTTGAAGAGAAGCGGGTAGAACATCAGAATGGACAAGACTGACATAAAAGACAGCTGGAAGCCTATGTCAAAAAGGCAGAGCGGATTGGCAACAAGCATGATGAAGGCGGTTAGGGCAAGGGTGTTCACCGACAGGCGGTCTCGGTTCAGAACCGACACGAAAGCATAAACCGTAAGCATCGTGGCAGAACGGACTACCGATGGGGAGAAACCAACCAACATGACATAGCTCCATACTGCCAGTAAGACAACTGTCTCTCCAACACCCCTCCTGCGCACAAGCGGCAGGCAGCGTGCCAGCCAGTCTATCACGAGCAGCAGCAATCCATAGACCACCGTAAGATGAAGACCCGACAAGGCAAGAACATGGCTGGCACCTGAGATGGAATAATCATCTTTCAGGTCTTTGCGCAAGAGGCTCTTGTCTCCAAGCGTCATCGCTGCAATGACGGCTAAATCGTCACCTTCTATTCCATTGCGCAGCCGTCCCAGCAGTTTCTGCCGATAGATGCGTGCGGCCAATGTCGCACGCTGAAAGAGGCTCAGCGACCGGAGACTTACACGCACCTTCCGCCACTGGTTATGATAAATGAAGGTCTCAGCTCCGAAACCATGCAGCCGAAGCCAGCGGGCATAGTCGAATGTGGCATCTGAGAAGTTCATTGGTTCCTCCAGGTAAGAGGCTGCCTCAATCCCGTCACCAACATGGAGCCTCTCATAACGATGGCTGACCGTGTCACGTAGGATGGAAGCCTTGATCTTCACCGTACCCTTCAGCCCCATCACCAGCAAGTCTGCCTGTACAACTTTTCCGTGTGCAACAGGCTCACTGGTCAAGACAGCCTGGTAAGTCACCATCTCCTTGGGAATACTCACCAGCAGCTCCGTCTCCTTCTCTGAGACGAGCGTGGCACCCAAAAGAGCAACAGCCACAAGAAGCAGAAGGCTCTGAAGATACATACTGCGATGCACGGCAAGGGCGAGGACAAACATGATAGCCGTCAATGCCCACCACCATGACACTGCCAGCCCACTGCCAACAGCATCACCCGTGATAATGCCCAAAGCCAACGGCACCACCAGTTTGACAAACGGATACATTTTCAGATCCAGCTTCTTCCTCATATCGTCATGCGTTCACATCTTGCCTGCAAATGTAGCAAAAACACATGAAAGAACAAAGTCCAGCGGCGAGATTACACCTTATTATTTTGCAAGTTACAAAATATTCCGTACCTTTGCCCCATGATTTTCTACTTTTCAGGAACAGGCAACAGCCGATGGGCTGCAAAGACATTGGCTTCACAAACAGGCGACACGCTGGTTTCCATCCCGGAGGTCATCAAGGACAACTGCCAATTCACATTAAGAAAGGAGGAACACGTAGGCTTCATCTTCCCCATACACGGATGGAGAGTGCCACGTATCATAAGAGAATTTCTAAAGAAACTGACATTCGTATCAAATGACATCGACCTCTCCTCTGCCTGCGGCAGGCATTATTGCTTCTGTATGGTCACAGCAGGCGACAGCATCGGCAAGGCTATGGAGCGGTTCAGACAACAGCTTTCGGCTGTCCCAGCCGGGCAACAGTTGACACTTGAAGCTGTCTGCTCGCTCATAATGCCTGAATCGTATGTGGGGCTGCCTGGCATGGATGTCGACAGCAAGGAAAAAGAACAGGAGAAGAAAGAGGTGGCCTGTAAGGAGCTGAAGACATTCTCCGAAGCCATCCTGCAACACCGTACAGCCATTCAAGGAACACCCTGGGGCTGGCAGCTGCTGAGACGGGGGCCTGTACCGTCATTCTTTTCCGGTCCTGTAGGAGGCTTCTTTGAGAAGTATCTCATCACCGACAAACCCTTCCGCGTTGACAGCAGCCGATGTGTCAAGTGTGGCATCTGCGCCAATGTCTGTCCCGTCAGCGACATCAAGGGCGGTCTGGGCCTTGAGCCGGAGTGGCTCCACAATGGTAAATGCCTTACCTGCTTCTCCTGCTACCACCACTGTCCGCATCATGCCATTGAGTTCGGCAAACGGACTGAGAAGAAAGGACAATACTTCTATAACAGGAAGGAATTACATTAATACAGAAAAAATCATATTAAAACACACTCACATAAGCAAACAGATAATGAGAAAGATTCTACTTTTGTGCTGCATGGCACTTACCACCTTATCTCTGTGGGCTGCCAAAGCAAACCCTGCTCCTATCATCATCACACAATCTGACGGAACGCAGGTCACACTCTACCAACATGGAGACGAACATTTCAGCTGGATTAGTACAGCCGACGGAGTACTGGTCATCAAGGTCGACAACGATTTCTACGTTGCCGAAATAAGCAAGACCGGTGAACTGAAAGCTACAAAACAGCTTGCCCACAACTCCAACATGCGTTCGGTAACTGAAGACAAAGCCGTAAAGGAACAAGAGGCAAAAAAACACCTATTCTTCAGCACTGCCACAAGAACCATAGCCCAAACCCGCGCACAGTCTATAGGGACACGCAAGCCTGCCTACTTTCCTCATACGGGTACTCCCAAAGTCCTTACTATCTTAGTTGAGTTCTCAGATACTGTATTCAGTGCCCAGGACCCTAAGGCTACATTTACAGAATATCTGAACTCTGACGGCCCTCTAAAGAATCGAGGTCTCAGAGAAGATCGCAATCACGGAAGTGTAAGGCAATATTTTTCCAGTATGAGCAGTGGGGCTTTCCAACCAGAATTTGATGTCGTAGGACCGTTCAAACTTGATAAGCCAAGCATGTATTATGGAGAAGACAAAAATGGCAATCAGGACTATAACTACATGAACCTCATTAAAGATGCCTGTGAGGCCGCTAAAGGCACTGTCGACTTTAGCAAATATGACAGTAACGGAGACAACATGGTTGACTTGGTCTACGTCATCTATGCTGGCTGGGGGCAAAACACAACAGGTACCAGTAATGACTTATGGCCTAAGTCCAGTTATTTTTCTGAAGGACGTGGACCAGTCTTCAACGGGAAAAACATCGGACGCTTTGGCATCAGCAACGAGCTGAACTACAAACCTGGGCAGATATCCTCAAGCACTGGAAAACCTTTAGGAAAAAGAATCAATGGCATAGGTCTCTTTTGTCATGAGTTCTCCCACACTATGGGACTACCAGACTTTTACCCAATAGATGACACTGCAAAAAAAGACAATCAAGCAATGGAATACTGGGACTTAATGGATGGAGGCGAGTATACTGACCAGGGATATACCCCAACTCCTTACACACCGTGGGAAAAAGAGGTCATGGGCTGGGCTACTGTCAAGACCATTGAAGACAAGGAAGCCAAGATTGAATTAAAAGCAGGTGAGGCTTTGAAAATAACATCTGACAATATTGATGAATATCTCATTCTCCACAACATTCAAGACGAAGGATGGAACTACGGTCTATCTCGCCTTGGACATGGAATGTTAGTCTACCGGATTAATTACGGACTCGATACCGTTAATATGGAAGACAAGGTCAATGACATCTATGGCAAACCCGGCATGACCATTGTCCCTGCCGATGGCTTTCTTATGTCAAGCTATAGTGTTGTCGGAGATGAGAAGACCAAACAGGCCAAACATGATGAATACCTGATAAGCCACGGAGGTGACCCATTCCCTGGCACAAGCAATATAGACAAACTGGAGACTGTAAAATTGAATTTAAGCACGCTTACAAAACCTCTGTATCACATCACAGAGGAAGAGACAACAGGAAACATATCCTTTGAGTATCTTCAGGATCTTACCGCCAACGGCATTGATGGCATCACGATAAAAGAGCCACAGGACAACCGCATCTACACCATTGACGGAAGATATGTGGGTACCGACCGCTCCACCCTACCTCATGGTATATATATTCAGAACCGACAGAAATTTGTGAAGTAACCTGTATTCACCCAGGACGCATAAGGCTAAAAGATAAAGAAGGCTGCCTCATGACGGATAATCCATCCACCATGAGACAGCCTTCTTACTGTCAATTAGTTTAGTGCAAAGATGCACACATCATAATCAGTTCCCAATAGATACTGCTTTGGCATTGGGTACTTCAGCCCAAAATTATGACAAGCGTAACTTGTCTCACACCATTAAACGGCAACGCAAGTCATCCCCCTCATCTTTTAGGATGACTTAAGGAGCTGAATTCTCAATACACTCTCGGACCAAAAATGGTTGTCCCGACACGCACCATCGTGGAACGGCATTCCAGCGCAATGTCGTAGTCATGACTCATCCCCCAGGAGCGTTCCTTGAAACCAGGGTCGTCAGCAAAGTACTTGGCCTTCAGCTCATCAAAGAGATCAGCTGCCAGGCTCATTTCTTTCCTGATCTGACCATTGTCATCCACATTGGATGCCATCATCATCAGCCCCGATATGTGTACGTTAGCCAGACTTCTCCACTCTCCATCCTCCAACAGCTGCCGACAGGCATCAGGGGTAAAGCCATACTTGCTTTCCTCCTCAGCTATATGCAGTTCCAGCAATACGTTGATAATACGGTCGTGCTTGGCCGCCTGTCGGTTGATTTCCTTCAGCAGCTTCAGCGAGTCGACCGCCTCAATCATGGAAATATAAGGAGCAATATACTTCACCTTGTTCGTCTGGAGATGCCCAATGAAGTGCCATTCTATATCCTTCGGCAGGCTCTCCACCTTACGTGACAGTTCCTGCTCCTGACTCTCGCCAAAGACCCGTTGCCCCTCACGGTAAGCAGCCTCAATGTATTCATTAGGGTGGAACTTACTGATGGCAACCAACTTCACACCATCAGGAAGCTTTCCCAGTACCTCATGTAAATTCCTTGCTACATCATACATACACATAAGGATCTATTAAGTTTTGCGGCTTACTGCTCGTATTCAGGTTTTACGTCAGCCTCATCCTTCTTCCCGGCACGATGCTCAAAAACATCCATAATACGGGTCTCTGTGATGGCTGCTATCTCATAGTCAATCATCGTTGAGCCCATAACCTCATCAACATGCTTAACAGCACCGTTGACGGAATGAGCCTGAACCAGATAAGTGACTGATGAGCGTTTCTCCTTCTCGGTCTTCTCGTCAATTGTAATGAACGAGAGCTTGGCCTTGAACCATTTGTCCTCAGTATCAATATCACTGAAGAAAATCTCGCCGAATGGAGCCGGAGCGATGGCCTTCACGTCAAATTCTCCGCTGACATAGTGCGACATCTCCTCTGTAATGAACTCCTCAGCCTCAGAAAAACTGAAGGCATCCACCACATACTGTTCAATGACCTTCTTGTTCTGTCCGTCCTCCATGACCTTGTCATATCTGACCCGTGTCTCGAACCAGGTACTTGTCCTACTTCTCATAAATCATTTAAAGTTTTAGAACCAGACTGATCTCTCCCCACCTTGGGCGAAAAGAGTCTGACTGGCGTTTTTACAGTTGTGCAAAAGTAGTAAAAAATCTGCGTTAATCTGATAAATGTGCGGTTAAAATAAAAAAAATGTCTATCTTTGCAACAGTGTAAAAGAATCCAATGCGGACACTTTCCCACTCACTCACAAAGAGCGGGAACAGAAAAAGATGAGACAGATAATCATGGAGAAAGACTGGAACTAAGTCCTGTACAAAGAAGGAGGCAGCTATGTACTGTCCGTACTTTGTGGACGCGTGGGATTATTTGAGACAACAATGCTAATAAGTATGGAAGATTTAGCAGACTTCAGAAATGAAGGTGATAAATACATTGATTCTTTGGCAGAAAGAGTCCGGAAAGATCCAGAGAAATTTGCCAAAGGAGGTCATTGATAATAATAAACAGTTATGCCGGAAATATCAGTTCGTGGACTTGAAATGCCGGAGTCACCTATCAGAAAGCTGGCTCCACTTGCTGCTGCTGCTAAAAAGCGTGGTATCAAAGTTTACCATTTGAATATCGGTCAGCCAGACTTACCCACACCGCAATGCGGACTGGACGCCTTGAAGAACATTGACCGAGATGTCTTGGAATACTCTCCCTCCCAAGGCTATCTCTCTTACCGTGAGAAACTCTGTCACTATTATGAGAAGTTTGACATTGATGTGACTGCTGATGACATCATCATCACTGCCGGCGGTTCGGAGGCCGTACTCTATGCGTTCATGGCATGCCTGAATCCGGGCGATGAGATTATTGTCCCCGAACCTGCTTATGCCAACTATATGGCCTTTGCCATCTCAGCTGGCGCAAAGATCAAGACTATAGCCACCTCCATTGAGGAAGGATTCGCGCTGCCGAAAGTTGAGAAGTTTGAGGAACTCATCAATGAACGCACCCGCGCCATTATGATCTGCAACCCCAACAATCCCACAGGGTACCTTTACACGCGCCGGGAGATGAACCAAATACGTGACTTGGTAAAGAAATACGACCTCTATCTCTTCTCAGACGAAGTCTATCGGGAGTACATCTACACCGGATCGCCTTACATATCCGCCATGCACTTGAAGGACATTGAGAATAACACGGTACTGATTGACTCTGTATCAAAGCGTTACAGCGAGTGCGGCATCCGTATTGGGGCGCTGATAACCAAGAATGAAGAGATACGTAAGGCAGTTATGAAGTTCTGCCAGGCACGTCTCTCCCCTCCTCTCATTGGGCAGATTGTCGCTGAGGCAAGCCTTGACGCACCTGAATCATATTACCGAGACGTGTACGATGAATACGTGGAGCGGCGCAAATGCCTCATTGATGGGCTGAACCGCATCCCAGGTGTCTACTCACCCATCCCCATGGGTGCCTTTTATACGGTGGCGAAACTGCCTGTCGATGACGCAGAGAGATTCTGCCGCTGGTGTCTGGAAAGCTTCAGCTACGAAGGCGAGACCGTCATGATGGCCCCCGCCAGTGGCTTCTACACCACACCCGGTGCTGGAATCAATCAGGTACGCATAGCCTATGTCCTGAAACGGGAAGACCTGCGAAGGGCCCTGACCATACTGAGAAAGGCTTTGGAAACGTACCCAGGGAGAGTTGTGGATGAGGACTGAGCAATGTGCATGCCAAGTCGCAAACAGTGCATCTGAAACGTATAAATATCCTATCTGACGATTATAAAGCAGAACATCATCGGCCAAAAATTCATAATTCATCTTTATGGTATGCCTCATTTGCCAACAGAGCATCCCCATGTGTTGGGAACAGCTCAACTGCGCAGAATGTCATAACTATGAATCTTGAATAACAAACCGGTCACTCACAGAAGAATGAATTATCCTCTTTTCATAGCACGGAAGATATACAATGACGGTGACAAGACACGGAAGGTATCGAAACCAGCTATCCGTATTGCCACCATTGGCGTAGCAATAGGCTTGGCTGTGATGATTGTCTCGGTCAGTGTAGTGCTGGGGTTCAAGCATACTATCCGTGACAAAGTAGTTGGCTTCGGAAGCCATATCACCGTTGCCGACTTCCTTACCTTGCAAAGCTCCGAGCAATACCCTATCCAGGTCAGCGACTCACTGGTCAAGGCCCTGCGGCACACGCAGGGGGTGAAGCATGTACAACGGTATGCCTACACACAGGGAATACTGAAGACTGACAACGATTTCCTGGGTGTACTCCTGAAAGGTGTAGGTCCCGAGTTCGACTCCACCTTCATCCATGAGAACATGGTGGAGGGAAGCCTGCCCCATTTCTCTGACTCTGAGAGCCAGCAGAAAATTGTAATTTCCAAGACCATTGCCGACAAACTCACGCTGAAGGTCGGGCAGCGCATCTTTGCCTACTTCATCAACAAGCAAGGCGTACGCACCCGCAGATTTACAATTGTGGGCATCTACGCCACCAACATGAAACAGTTTGACTCCCAGATATGCCTCACTGACCTGTACACTACCAACAGACTTAATGGATGGGAGCCTGACCAGTACAGCGGCGCAGAGCTGTCAGTAGACGATTTCTCTCAGCTTGACCTTGTCTCTATGCGTGTACTGAATAAAGTGAAGAACACGGTTGACCGCTACGGTGAGACTTACTCGTCAGAGAATGTCATTGAGCAGAACCCACAAATATTCTCCTGGCTCGATCTGATGGACATGAACGTGTGGATTATTCTTGCCTTGATGACCGCCGTTGCCGGAGTGACAATGATCTCAGGCTTGCTTATCATTATCCTGGAACGCACGCAGATGATTGGCATCCTAAAGGCCTTAGGCTCTCGTAACCGCCAGATACGTCACATATTCCTATGGTTCGCCACATTCATCATAGGCAGAGGACTCCTTTTGGGAAACCTCATCGGCTTAGGATGTGTCGGCCTGCAGGCATGGACCGGACTTATCAAACTTGACCCTCAGACCTATTATGTCAGCACGGTTCCCGTCGAGATAAATGCCCCTTTGGTCATCACTTTGAATCTTGTGACGATGTTGGTCTGCGTTTTGGTCCTGATAGGGCCAAGCTATCTTATCAGCCACATCCATCCTGCCAAGTCGATGCACTACGAATAGCATGCCGGCAGCATGCTCCCGCCAAGTACTTCGCATAAAGTACCGCTGTAACACACGAAGAGTAACAGAGTATTGCAGCTAAAGTAGTTGAGTACTCGAAGGCTAAGTAGCCAAGTACGCAGCCACCGATTACTATGGTATTTCAGCATGAGTACTGATGCTATACGGCATCCGGTACGCTCCTGTCAGACAACACCTCCGTTCCCAAGAGGCAACCTCAGCCCTTCAAGGCATGTCCACACAAGTCAGTCTTCAGCCTCATCAAAGTGCTTTTCCTGTTCTTCCCCCATCTCCAACAGGGAAAACACATCTCCATCCAGCTCCACAATCGAATCCAAAGGAATCAGCTTTCCATTTTCCATAACCATCACACGCCGGTCAATGCGTATGTCCCTCACAATGCCACTAAGTGCAAGATAATCTCCTCCAGGCTTATGCTTATCAGCTTGAAAGCATGTCAAAGAGACGAGAGGATGCTCTTCCAGATGCTGGCGGAGGAGTGCGAACTTCCTGTCAAGCAGCTCATAGCCATCCTCCATCAACTCAACCTTTGGCCTCGTGCTGCGTGCTGTCTCGGAAATGGCAGCCTCATAGCCTGTCAGTGCGGCGAAAGGCGCAAACTGTGCGGCACGGCTGTACAGGCTCATCTGCGGGTGATGTCTTGACACATGGTGTGGCAGGCGGATTATGTCATCATAGCCGTCAGTCATGCCTTATGTCCTCCTATCTGCCGGTTACGCTCCCTTGCCGTAGCCCCTTCCTCAAAATTGAGCCCGCGGAGCAAGGCGTTCTTTCCGAACTTACGCTTAATATTGATGGTTGTCTCTTGTATCCGACGCTCCCTTGCCAGTCTCTTTTCTTCCTCTTCCCTCTTCCGTGCCACTGCGGCATAGTCGGCAAAGAGGTCTAACTCAACTGGCTGTGTCCCCATCTGGCGCAATTGCTCCTCACTGATAACATGGTTGACCGAGATGTTAATCCGCCTGACGAGCAGCCGGCTGTCAACAATGCTGTCAAAGACAGTAAGCACAGCGTCTGTTATCAAGTGGGAAGAGGAGGTAAACCTATGGAGATTAGCAGTTCCATGAGCATGCTTGGGCACCTTCCGCCCATACCAGTCAGTGACAACGGGACCTTCATAGCCAGCGGCGGCGGAGCCTATGAGACTTTTCCTGTCATAGCCGACTGAAAGAACCAGCTGATCCGAGACGCACCCTCTCTCCACCAAATCCAATGCGATGGCATCGGCCATCTCCTGCACCACGACACGGACCTTGCCGAACGTATAGGCTTCCTGCAGCACCTGCCCACTGCTCATGGAATTGCTTTCCGGACGGTACGCCTTCACCATCTCCATCGTACAAGGTTCCCATCCCCACGCATGATCAATGATCAGCTCAGCATTGACACCAAAGAGCCTATAGAGAAGCTCCTCACATTCCAAGGAGCAACGGGCAATCTTCCCCATCGTGTCAAGGCCATAGAATGACAACCTCTGGGCAATGCCGGAGCCTATACGCCAGAAGTCGGTCAGCGGACGATGACTCCAGAGTTTCTCCCGATAGCTCAGCTCATCGAGTTCGGCTATGCGCACCCCGTCCTCATCAGCCGGCATATGCTTGGCGACAATGTCCATTGCCACTTTGCAGAGGTAGAGATTGGTACCAATACCAGCCGTCGCAGTAATGCCGGTCTGTCCCAACACATCTTTAATCATACGCATGGCAAGCTCGTGCGCCGTTGCTTTATAACTGGCAAGATAGGCTGTCGCATCAATGAACACCTCGTCTATCGAATAGACATGAATATCCTCATGGGCTATATACTTCAGGTAGATACTGTAAATTCTGGCGCTGTGCTGGATATAATGCGCCATACGGGGGACTGCGGCTATATAGTCCACCGCCCATTCCGGATGCCTTTCCAGCTCCTTGGCATCAGCCGACTTGCCTGTGAGTCTCTGCCCCGGGGCAGCCAGCCGCCGCTGTTCGTTGATTTCCTTTACCCGCTGAATCACCTCGAACAGCCGGGCACGTCCGGGAATGCCATACGTCTTCAGCGAGGGAGACACCGCCAGGCAGATTGTCTTTTCCGTCCGGCTGACATCAGCAACCACGAGGTGGGTCGTCAGAGGATCCAGTCCCCGCTCTGCACACTCAACGCTGGCATAGAACGACTTGAGGTCTATGGCAATATAGGTGCGGGGAGGGGATGATGAGGAAACTGTCACTGCGAGGAAACGAAATGATTAGTGCTGAAAGTCTTTCTGTGTGTAGGTTTCATCCAGCAGAATCTTTGACGGATTCTTACCGGAACGATAAATATAACGGAAGCTGAAGCCTGCATCCTTATAGACCTTAGTGCCTGGATCGGCCTTAAGAGCCTCTCCAACCGTCATACGCAGACTGCTCCGCTGACGGGCAATCGCCCGTTCGTCATCGGCAGGGCCAAGCAGGGAGTAGTAATAATGGATAGTACGTGATGAAGCCTCAAACACCATGCTGTCCATCCGGGTATTGTTGACCACTGGTGTCGGACACTTCTTCTCCGTATATTCCTTACACTCACTTGCAGCCCTGTCCTCCAGGCTTTTATGGCAAGCCACAAGCATGGGCAAAAGCATCACGGCAAAAATGATTCTCTTCATTTGGTTCTCCTTTTATTATTGGCAGACAAGCTACGGCCACAAAGGGGCATCACTCCTTATCTGGCACACCAGCGCTTATCTTGTGCAAAGATAACAAAAAAAGGGGTAATTTCTCTTTTTAACATTCTTATTTCTCGTTTTTTTTGTCTATATTTGCAGTTTGAAAAGACTGCATAATTAATGGATCACATAAGAAATTTCTGCATCATAGCCCATATCGACCATGGAAAATCGACCCTGGCCGACCGACTGTTGGAATACACCAAGACAATTCAGATTACAGGAGGGCAGATGCTCGATGATATGGATCTGGAACGGGAGCGTGGCATAACCATCAAGAGCCATGCCATCCAGATGGAGTACACCTCTGACAAGGAGAAGTTCGTCCTCAACCTGATTGACACCCCGGGGCATGTTGACTTCTCCTACGAGGTATCCCGGAGCATTGCCGCCTGCGAGGGAGCATTGCTGATAGTTGATGCGACCCAAGGAGTGCAGGCACAGACGATTTCCAATCTCTACATGGCGATTGACCATAACTTGGAGATTATCCCCATCATCAACAAGATTGACATGCCCAATGCCATGCCCGAGGAGGTGGAAGATGAGATTGTTGACCTCATAGGCTGCGACCCGGAAGACATTATCCGGGCAAGCGGCAAAACCGGTGAGGGTGTCCCGGACATCCTGGAAGCCATCGTGAAGCGTATTCCGGCACCAAAGGGCGATGTGAAGGCACCTCTTCAGGCACTGATTTTCGACTCAATATTCAATTCCTTCCGTGGCATCATCACACTATGCAAGGTGGAGAATGGCATCATCAGGAAAGGAGACAAGGTGAAGTTCGTGCAGACAGGAATGGAATACACGGCCGATGAGGTGGGTGTGCTGAAGATGGACATGATTCCCACCAAGGCTCTCTCCACAGGCGAGGTGGGCTATATCATTTCGGGAATCAAGAACGCGACAGAGGTAAAGGTCGGCGATACCATCACCCACATCGAGACTCCATGCGAGAGAGCCATTGAAGGCTTCCAGGAAGTGAAGCCAATGGTCTTTGCCGGTGTCTACCCTATTGACCCGAACGACTATGAAGGCCTGCGCTCCTCCCTTGAGAAACTCCAGCTGAATGATGCCTCGCTGACTTTCCAGCCGGAAAGCTCACAGGCCTTGGGATTTGGCTTCCGGTGCGGTTTCCTGGGGCTTCTCCACATGGAGATTGTGCAGGAACGGCTGGACCGTGAGTTCAATATGGATGTCATCACAACCGTGCCGAACGTCAGCTACATGGTTTATGACAAGCAAGGAAACGCGAAAGAAGTCCATAACCCATCGGGACTGCCTGACCCTACAATGATTGAGCACATTGAAGAGCCTTATATCAAGGCCTCCATCATCACCTCAAGCGAATATATCGGCCCGATCATGACCCTGTGCCTGGACAAGCGGGGCGAACTGGTCAGTCAGAACTACGTCAGCGGCAACCGCTTGGAACTGATATTCATGATTCCCTTAGGTGAGATTGTGATTGACTTCTATGACAAGCTGAAAAGCATCTCCAAAGGCTATGCCTCCTTCGACTACCACATAGACTCGTTCCGCCCCTCAAAGCTGGCAAAGCTGGACATCCTGCTGAACGGAGAGCCCGTGGATGCCCTGTCAACGCTGACCCACGAGAGTAATGCCGTGGTTTTCGGACGCAGGATGTGCGAGAAACTGAAAGACCTGATTCCCCGCCAGCAGTTTGACATAGCCATACAGGCCGCCATCGGTGCCAAGATTGTGGCACGGGAGACCGTCAAGCAGGTACGCAAGGATGTAACCGCCAAATGCTATGGTGGCGACATCAGCCGCAAGCGCAAGCTGCTGGAAAAGCAGAAGAAGGGCAAGAAGCGCATGAAACAGATTGGAAACGTACAGGTTCCGCAGAAGGCCTTCCTTGCCGTATTGAAATTAGACTAAAAAAGAAGTAGAAAGGATAGGAAAATGAAAGAATTGGCAAATGATACCAGAGATATAGCGCGTGAATTGGCACGAAAGTACAGTACGATGACTCATGACGAACTTGATGTGCTTGAGAGTATCCTGGTGCCTATGAAATTCGCCAAGGGTCAGATGATTCTCAGTGAAGGAGAAATCTGCAAGAACTTCTATTACATAGAACGGGGACTTGTCCGCCAGTTCTATTTCAAGAACGGAAAACAGATTACCGAACACTTGGGAGAGGACCACAGTATTGTCATGTGCATTGAGAGTCTCTTCCGCGAGGAGCCAACCAAGCTGCAGGTTGAGGCTTTGGAACCAACCCTGATCTATGCCCTGCCCAAACAGAAACTGGAACAGGTGGCACTCCACAACGTGAACATACAGATACTCTACCGAAAGATCTTAGAGGAAAGCCTCATCATTTCCCAAGTCCATGCCGACCTTGTCCGATTTGAGACCGCACAGGCACGCTACAAGAGAATGTGCAAGCTGAACCCACAGGTTGTGCTCCGTGCCCCATTGGTCTACATTGCAAGTTATCTGCAGATGACACCTGAAACACTGAGCCGTGTTCGCTCATCCACGTTACTTGATGATTAAACATCAAAAATACATTTACTTTAATCTCCAAAATAATATTCAATCGCCAAGATAGGCAGGAATATTATGAAAAAAGGTAAAGAAGATTCCCGTTAAGTCTGCGTTTTGGCAGACTTAACGGGAATTATTATTAACATAGTGGCTTTCTATATCTATCATCAGGTATCACAAGACACACCAATGCACAATGGTATAACCATCCTCTCCCGCTATTGCAAGGCCATACCTACTCTGTATAGAGGAAACGCTTGATTGACTTCTTTGGTGTCTTTTGGAACTCCTCCTCCTGAACACGAATCTCAGAGACCTTACTGTAAACCGGGACAATGGTATTCAGCTGCGTGCGGTTCTCTTCCATGATATTGGCGATGTCCTCTGCGTTAAGCCCCAGGCTCTGTGCCTCATCATAATCAGGATGGACCAACCCGACCAGCTTGTCACCACTCTGGATGACCAGGCACTCATTGACCAGCGGCAGGGAATTCAGCTTGTCCTCTATCTCCTCAGGATATATATTCTGACCATTGCTGCCCAAAAGCATGTTCTTGGAGCGTCCCTTGATGAAGACATTGCCGTCAGCATCCATCGTGCCAAGGTCGCCCGTATGGAACCAGCCCTCCTTGTCAATCGTCTGACGCGTAGCCTCCTCGTTCTTATAATAACCCAACAGGACATTGGGACCTTTGGTCAGTATCTCACCCGGCACATTCTCCGGTTCACTGCTGTCAATGCGCACTTCCTGATGGAGCGCAGCCTGACCGCAGGAACCCTGCGCAAAGGTATGCCAGTCGCGATAGCATATAATCGGCGCACACTCTGTAGCCCCATAGCCTACGGTGTAAGGGAACTCTATTCTCCTCAAGAAGCTCTCTATCTCGCCATTCAGTGCTGCCCCGCCGATGATAATCTCATACAGGTTTCCGCCAAATGCCTGATAGACCTGCTCACGGATCTTCTCACGGACCTTCTTACTGATGACTGGCATGTTAAGGAGAATACGCATGCGGTTGTTCTGAATCTTCGGGAACACCTTCTTGCGGATAATCTTCTCGATAACCAGCGGAACGGCAATCATGATGACTGGCTTCACCTCCTGCAATGCCTGGGAGATGATGGCTGGAGAGGGAACACGGGTGAGATAGAATATATGCACACCCGAAAGGAACTCGTAAAGGAACTCGAATGCCATACCGTACATGTGTGCCATCGGCAGGATGCTGATGACATTGCAGCCAGGTTTCACCACATCCCCAAGGACATGCTTGGCAAAGTCGGCATTGCTCCACAAGGCACGATAAGGCAGCATGACACCCTTGGAGTGCCCCGTTGTACCACTGGTGTAATTGATAAGTGCCAGCTCATCAGGACTCTGCTCACGATAATAGTGTACATGCTCCGCACGGAAATACTTGGGATAACGCTGCCCGAACATCTCATTGAGATGCTCACGGGCATACGTCAGCTTCTCTGTACGGCTAAGTACGAGGGAATAATCTGGAATATAGATGATACCTTCCAGTCCTGGCATCTTGGTGGCATCAACCTGCGTGGCGACGACATCACCAACAAAGAGAATCTTTGCATCAGAGTGGTTGACTATATTGTGAATCTGCTCAGGTGTGAACTCATGAAGGATTGGCACCGCAATGGCACCATAGGTGAGAACTGCCAGGAAAGCGGCAGCCCAGGTGGCAGAGTTACGGCCGCAGAGAGCTATCTTGTCGCCCTTCTCCACTCCACTTGCCTCAAACATGATATGCAGCTTCTCAATCTTCCTGGCAACATCATGATACTGAAGCGTCTTGCCTTTATAATCAGTGAGGGCATCAAGATCCCAATGATCGATGATACTCTTCTCTATTAACGCATTAAAACTGGGAATCTGTTCCATTGCACAATTTTTCAAATTATGTGCAAAGATACATACTTATCGGCACATTTCAAAATATAATGTGCAAAAACATTGGATATTGATTACTTTTACTTCATAATTCAAAAATATGACATGCCTGCATGCTGATATAACCTGCCCAATATGTGGGAGAATGGATCAAAAAGCATCAAGCTATCATAGTTTTGAATTATGAGCCATGAACGGGAGCATCAGGCTTGCGCCTGCTCCTGATAAAGGTATCGCTTGATGCTCTTCTTAGGAGTCTTCAGGAATTCTTCCTCACGTATCTCAATAGCCGAGAGACGGCAGAAAGCAGGGAGGACATTGTTCAGTTCTATGCGGTTCTGCTCCATGATGCTCTCTAAATCAGGGGCAGAGAATCCCATTGACTGAGCCTCCTCCATATCAGGATGGACAAGACCTATCAGCTTGTCGCCCTTCTGGACTATGATACTCTCGCTGACCATCGTCATAGAGTTGAGCTTGTCCTCTATCTCCTCCGGATATACGTTCTGACCATTGGCTCCCAAAAGCATGTTCTTGATACGTCCCCGGATAAAGACGTGTCCATCCTCACTCATCGTGGCAAGGTCTCCCGTGTGGAACCAGCCGTCATCGTCAATCACAGCCTTGGTAGCCTGCTCATTCTTGTAATAGCCCAGCATAACATTATCGCCCTTGGTGACTATCTCTCCAGGTATCTCACCCGGATCAGGACTGAGAATCCTCACCTCCATATTGACAACCGGGGTGCCGCAAGAGCCTGCGGCAAAGTCAGAATAGTCACTGTAGGTAATCATCGGCCCTGTCTCCGTCGTACCGTAGCCGCTGGTTATAGGGAACTCGATGCTGGTAAGGAACTCCTCAATCTCTTTATTGAAGCCTGCCCCACCCGTCATTACCTCATAGGCATTGCCGCCAAAGACCTCCATGACGATGGCACGTATCCGCTCCTTTACCTTCTTGTTTACAACCGGCATCTTAAGCAGCATGCGTGTGGCCTTGTTCTGAATCTGCGGAAAAACCTTCTTGCGGATAATTTTCTCGACCACCATCGGCACCGCAACCACAATAGCCGGATGAATGTCGGCACACGCCTGCGCTATCAATGACGGACTCGGCAGACGGGTGAGGAAGAACAGATGATTGCCAAAGCAGAACTCACTGATGAACTCACACATCAGCCCATACATGTGCGCCATCGGGAGCATACTCAACACGTTGCTGCCTGGCTTTATGTTCGGCTTCAAGGCACCATTCGCCCACTCCAGATTACTCAGCAAGGAGCGATAACTAAGCATGACTCCTTTCGAGAAACCAGTCGTCCCACTGGTGTAATTGATCATGGCAAGGTCATCAGGCCCGTCCATGAAATAGCTTACATGCTCCTTATGAAAGAACTTCGGATACTTCTGTCCGAACATTGCATTAAGATTCTCACGTGCGTATGTCAGGCTTTCCGAACGTGAAAGTACCAACGAGTAATCCGGGATATACACAATCCCCTCCAATCCAGGCATCTGCTCTCCATCCAACGTGGTGGCAACAACGTCACCAACGAACAGCAGTTTTGACTCTGAGTGATTCACAATATTATACACCTGGTCAGGGGTAAACTCATGTTGGATAGGCACAACCACTGCTCCATAGGTCAGCGTGGCAAGGAAAGCTGCCGCCCATGCTGACGAGTTCCGTCCACAAAGGGCTATCTTGTCACCTTTCTCCACCCCACTGCTTTCAAAGAGGATATGCAGTTTCTCTATCTTTCGTGCCACGTCGTGGAATTGCAGCGTGGCACCCAGGTAATCGGTAAGAGCGTCTTTCTCCCAATTATCCTTGATGCTACTTTCTATATATGCGTTAAAACTTTTTATAGACTCCATGCACAAATATATGATTTGCGTGCAAAGGTAAGCAAAATACTGCACAAACACAAAACCTTTGTGCATAAATTACACCATTACAGCATAAAAACACAATAAAAAAAGATTAACCAAAGCTGCAGCACCCCTTAAACAACTCCTACTCTTCCTTGTCCAATACACGGGTTAATACCCATATAAGAGTAACGGCCGACACTCATACAAGGATAACAACAGACACTCATATAAGGGTAACTGTCGATACCCATATAAGGGTAACAGCCAACACCCTTATAAGGATAAGGTGCAATACCCATATTAGGGTAATAAACGATGTGCAGAACAAATAAAGAGCTGCTGCAGTTTTATCCCACCGTATCCTGCCTGTATGACAGCCTTCTCAGGTGCGATTGCCAGACAGGAATAAACCAAAAGCAGCCTGCACATTGTGTGTGCAGGCTGCTCTGAATTTGATGCCCGTCCCTGCCTCATCTATACAGGCAAGGACAGATTGGCTGTCATTGGGAATTATAGCCTTATTCTTCTTCCTCAGCTGGCTTCATGTTAGTATAGACGTTCTGGACATCGTCAAAGTCTTCCAGCTTCTCAACCATCTTGTCAATGGTCTCACGCTGCTCAGGCGTAACATCCTTCAAGTCATTCGGGATACGGGTGAACTCGGCAGAGGTTATCTCGAAGCCGTTGTCCTCTAAGTGCTTCTGGATGTCACCGAAACTGGTCGGCTCACCATAGATAGTGATTTCGCCCTCTTCCTCATCCTCGTCAAACTCATCGTCAACTCCATAGTCAATCAGTTCGAGGATCAGCTCTTCCATATCAAGGCCGTCCTTCTTCTTGAATGTAAAAACAGCCTTGTGGTCAAAGAGGAAAGCCAGTGAGCCTTGCGTGCCGAGATTGCCATTGAACTTATTGAAAACAGAACGGACATCGGCAACCGTACGGGTCGTATTGTCAGTCAGCGTATCCACAAAGACGGCAATTCCGTGGGGGCCATATCCCTCATACGGCACCTCCTTGTAATCGCTCTGATCCTTTCCCATAGCGTTCTTGATGGCACGCTGGATATTATCCTTCGGCATATTCTCACGCTTGCAAGTAGCGATAATAGCACGCAGACGTGGGTTATTCTCAGGCTCAGGGCCACCAGCCTTGACAGCGATGGCAATTTCCTTACCTAACTTCGTGAATGTGCGGGCCATGTGCCCCCATCTCTTGAGCTTAGTAGCTTTGCGATATTCAAATGCTCTACCCATTGGATTTGTTTGTTAACGGAGTTCTGCTCCGAGTTTATTTGTTAAATTCTTTATTAATTTCTGCATGATGGCATCAATCGCCTTATCGTTGAGCGTCTTCGTCTCATCCTGAAGAATAAAGTTGACGGCATAGCTCTTCTTACCCTCCGGCAGGTTCTTACCCTGATAGACATCGAAGAGTTCCACACGCTTCAGCAGCTTCTTGTCGGTCTGCCGGGCTATCTCCTCAATCTGAGCAAACTCCACCTTGTTGTCAACCAGCAACGCAAGGTCACGGCTGACTGCCGGGTACTTGGATATTTCCTGGAACTGGAGCTTGTTCTTACGGATGGTCTTCATCAGCCCAGCCCAGTCAATCTCCGCATAGTAGACCTTCTGCTCTATGTCAAAGCTCTTCAGCAGCTTGTGGCTGAGGATACCCATCTCAACTATAGACTTCCCCGCACGAGTCTTAAGCACGAGGGCCTTGTCGAAGACATTGTTGTCTGAGGCGGAACTTACCAGTACACCAGGAGCGACACCCACACGGCGGAGAATATTCTCCACATATGCCTTCAGCTCATAGAAAGAGCTGTCCTCATCGGGGTGTGCCCATGAGCCTTGCACATGCTTGCCAGTCAGCCAAAGCGCCATGTGGTAGTCCTGCGCATAAGCCTTTATTGGGCTCTCCTCACTCCATTTCTCCTTATTATATTTATAGACGTTGCCCACCTCAAAGAACCTCAGGTTCTGTGCCTTTCGGTTCACATTGCGGACAATACTCTCCAGACCTCCGAAGAGCAAAGTCTGGCGCATGACTCCCAAGTCAGCAGAGAGAGGATTCATCACCTTCACAGTCTCCTCCCAAGGATAGGCATTGAGACCTGTCATCTCATAGTAAGACATCTTTGTGAGCGAATTGTTCATTATCTCCGAGAACCCTTCACCAACCAGCTGCTCACCAATTATGTTCTCACGGTGATAGTTCTTGTCAGCCTCCTCAGCAATGGTCAAGGAAGACTTCAGCTCCATAGGAATCTCCACATTGTTATATCCATAGATACGGAGAATATCCTCCACCACATCGCAAGGACGCTGAACGTCCACACGGTAAGCCGGGACGAGCAGGTCAAGTCCTTCCTCATCCTCCTTCACCACCTTCATCTCAAGGCTCTCAGCTATATGCTTGATGGTCTCATTGCCAATCTTCTTGCCAATAAGACGGTCACAATACTCATAGTTCAGACGCACGGGGAAATCCTCCATCTTCGTCGGATACTCGTCACGTATCTCCATGCTCACCTTGCCGCCAGCCAGTTCCTTACAAAGAATCGCTGCCTGCTTCAGGGCATAGATAGTTCCGTTCGGGTCAATACCACGCTCAAAACGGAAGCTGGCATCAGTCGACAGACCGTGCCGACGGGCACTCTTGCGAATCCAGGTAGGATGGAAGTAGGCACTCTCAAGAACAACATTCCTTGTTGTCTCATAAGTGCCGCTGCCCTTGCCGCCGAAGACACCAGCTATGCACATAGGTTCCTCCTCGTTGCAGATGGCCAGGTCATGCTCTCCGAGGACATGCTCCTCACCATCAAGCGTGATGAACTTCTTACCCTCATTCTTATCTTTTACAATAATATGATTTCCCTTCACCATGTCGGCATCAAAGCAGTGCATCGGCTGTCCGTAAGCCATCATGATGTAGTTGGTAATGTCAACAATATTGTTGATAGGACGCAAGCCTATAACGTTCAGCTTGTCCTTCAGCCACTGTGGGCTTTCCTTCACCTCGCAATCCGTCACACTCAGGCAGGCATAACGGTGGCAGGCATCCGTATTCTCTATCGTCACATCAATGGGCAGATCGTGATTGTCAACCATGAAGCCGTCACAATCGGGACGGTGCAGAGATGTCTCATACCCATTCTGACGGAGCCATGCATACAGGTCACGCGCCACACCATAATGACTAAGCGCATCAGCACGGTTGGCAGTAATGTCAACGTCAATCAGCCAGTCACTGTCCAGATGGTAATACTCAGCTGCAGGCTGACCGACCGGAGCATCCTCTGGCAGGACAATAATACCAGCATGGTCAGTCCCCACGCCAATCTCATCCTCCGCACATATCATCCCAAGACTCTCTACACCACGCAGCTTGCTTTTCTTGATGACAAACTGGTCATCACCATCATAAAGCACACAGCCAAGGTCAGCAACAATCACCTTCTGCCCGGCTGCCACATTCGGCGCGCCACAGACAATCTGCTGGGGTTCCTCCTTACCCAGGTCAACAGTTGTCACATGAAGATGGTCAGAATTGGGATGCGCCTCACATGTAAGCACCTTGCCAACATAGAGGCCTCTCAATCCACCTCGTATCGTTTCAACTTCATCCAGCGCATCGACTTCCAACCCTGTAGAGGTCAGCGCGTCCGCCGTCTCCTGTGGAGTCAGGTCAAAGTCAACGTACTCCTTTAGCCATTTGTATGATATCTTCATTATCTATATATATAGTTTATTCCAAAAATACATGCAAAATTACGAAAAATCTCAGACATGGCAAAGCGATAGATGAAAAAAGCAATGGCAAACTGGAAAGAAAGCCTGCCAATGATTGGCAACAAGGAATTTATATGTACTTTTGCACCTTCCAAACTTAAGATTATGATACAATATTTCTATCCAATTGTCTTGCTCATCATTTCCAATATCTTCATGACCTTCGCCTGGTACGGGCATCTGAAGTTACAGGAAATCAACGTGTTCACCAACAACACCCCACTCTATCTTATCATCCTCTGCTCATGGCTGCTGGCCCTGCCTGAGTACCTCTGCCAGGTGCCGGCCAACCGCATTGGCTTTGTTGAAAACGGAGGCCCTTTCACACTCATCCAGCTGAAGGTGATCCAGGAAGTCATATCGCTGACCGTATTCACCGTATTCGTGACCATCTTCTTCAATGGAGAGACACTGCATTGGAACCACGCTCTTTCTTTCATATTTCTTGTTGCTGCGGTTTACTTTGCTTTCATGAAATAAACAGACGGGGAGAGAGAAAAACGAAATAAGCAAAGACAAACTTGCAAATATCAATGCAAAATTTTAACTTTGCCAAATCATCAGAACTAAAACAAATCAAATAATAGCAAACAAGATTAATTATGAGACTTACAGGACGCAGAGAAAGCAACAACGTTGAGGACCAGCGTGGTATGAGTACTGGCGCAAAAGCTGGTATCGGAGGCATTGGAGGCATCATTGTCGTTGCCCTCATTACGCTGATGAGCGGCGGGAACATGGGCGATGTGGTCAGCAACGTAGTACAACAGCAGATGCAGGGGCCACAACAGGAACAGTCCCAGAATCCACAACGGCAATTCACTGAGGAGGAAGAGAAATTCGCCAAGTTCTCCAAACAGATTCTCGCCGGAACTGAGGATGTATGGAACAGCCAATTCCAGCAGCACGGCATGCAGTACAAGGAGCCTGTACTCCGACTGTACACCGGCAGCACTCAGACCGCTTGCGGCAATGGGTCTGCGGCAATGGGACCCTTCTATTGCTCTGGTGACCAGAGACTGTATCTTGACCTCAGCTTCTTCACAAGTATGCGGAAGGACTTAGGAGTGGACATCCAGGGCGACCTTAGCTTTGCCTATGCCTATGTGATTGCCCATGAGGTAGGACATCATGTGGAGTATCTCCGCGGCATTCTCGGCAAGTGTCACGCAAAGATGTCACAAATGAACCAGACGGATGCCAACAAGCTCAGCGTCAAGCTGGAATTGCTTGCCGACTACTACGCTGGCTGCTGGGCACACTATGACAATGAGAAATACCAAAGTCTCACCGACAGAGACCTTGAGGAAGCCATTGACTGTGCTGAGAAGATCGGAGACAACTATCTCCAGGAGAAAGCACGTGGCTATGCGCAGCCTGAGAGCTTCACACACGGAACATCCGAGCAGCGCATGTACTGGCTGAGAAAGGGACTTGAGACAGGCGACTGGAATACCACTACCTTTGCTCCAGGTGAGCTGGACTGACCGGCCGTTCTCCCCATACAGCAAAGCGTACCAAGAAAAACACACCAACAGACCATTATTACAGACGTGTAGGGACAGGTATCACCACCTGTCCCTACACGTCTGTTGTCCATACCCACGTGACACATCCGCTTACGCACTCCTGTTTCTGACAGATAGCTATCATCTATCCCATCAGAAGTGATAGACTGTACCCAACTCTATCTCATAGGTATGCAGATGTACCGAGGGATAACTACGGTAATGGGTAATCCTATTATAGTAAGAGCCCGAAAGAAGAACACCCCACCCATTCCGCACATGTATCTCAAAACGAGGTGTGACAACAAGGAGCTTGGCATTGCTCCTGTCGCCCTGGACATTGTAGAAATGGGGATCCACACCCGTAAAGTCACGCCCCTCATAGCCTTTCCACGTCCAAAGATGGTAGAACTCGGCATTGACCGTGACACGGCCGAATCGTTGGAAGTCCATCAACGTACCCGACTTCACACCATAGCCCGAACCAATGTTGTAGTCACGATCAAGCACACTGTAATAGTCGCTCTTCACCCCACCAAGCAGTATCCCGTTAAGGAACACTCGCTGTTCAAGGAGATTGAGCGATCCTATGCCGTTCATTCGGTAGACCATTCCCGGACCGAATGCCGCAGTCTGAGATATTTTGTAGGGCACCTTATCCGATCCATGCGTGATTTTCTCAGAGGCATAATAATCAAAATGCTGGAACAGTCCTGCCTGTATCTTCACGTAATTGCCATTCTTCACCTGGCGGGAGAAGAGACGCCCTATCAAGTGAATACCACAGACAAATGGCTGGTCGCCGCCAAGCATGAGACTAAGATCAGCCGCGAAGTAGTCATAAGGTTTTGTAGTATTCTCATTGAAGGCATCTCCATACTCCAGATGCAGGTTGAAGAAGGGACTGTACTCACCTCGCGTCATAGCCCCACCATCAGCAAGATAGCGCACACCTGTGGCAAGGGAAAGATCAACGGGCAGGCTGGCAAAATCATGATAGAGCGCATAATCAGAGCGCACACGCCATGCCTGCCCTGTGACGATGCGGTTGAAGGCACGCACGGGATTCAGGATGTCAGCCCCCAATTCACGCAGAAAACGGGAGAGGCCACGGTCACGGTCATTAAGAAGGATGCTGCTCGTGCGGTAGAACACCTCCCCTAAGGCTGCCCCACCAATGGATGTCGAGATAAGGTCGTTGATGGCTGGAGGGTCTTTCTCTCCCCAGAACTCCCACATAAGGCTTCCGCCCAGGGCATAGGGATAAGAGGCGAAGAAACCCATCCCATTGGTTCGTGCCGCATTGAAATAGAGATTGCCATGATAGGGATGGGCAAACTGATTGGTGGAGAAGAAATCATTGTCCCACACAAAGCCGTTGCGCACATTGCGCCAAAGACTCGCAGGATTGATCTTGGCATAATCATAATCCAGCACGAAGCGGTCGGCAGCATTGACAAGCACATTGGTACCCACCACCTCGGCAGCGGCATGCCACGGATGTTTAGCCTGATTCCACGGAGCATTGTAGGCAAAGAGACGACGGCGTGCCCATCCAGCACTGTCCTCAGCCTGTGCAGATACCTCCTCCTCAAGCGTCCTCATCCGATGTGACAGACTGGGCCGGTCGTTTCCGTGAGGCATAAAACGGAAGGAGAGTCCTGCCTCCAGAAGAGGCTTGCTGCGGAATTTCCTGTGATGGCTGTACCAGCGCGTATGCCCATATCCTCCACTGACAAAAGCACCTACATGAGCTGACAACTGATAATCCACTGACAGGCGAGCCTGCAGCGAGAAGAGCCTCTGAGGATGCTCCGAAGCCTTTTCCTCAAACGTCTCTATATGAACGTAGCCAAGATCGCCACTGAGGGTCAGACGGGGCGACAGATGAAAGTACTGCCCGATACGGTAATAGATGGATCCGGAGAAACGGCGGTCAAAGTCAGCATAATAGAATCCTGCTCCCACGATGTTATATGTGCTGCGGTTACGGAAACGGAGACCTATATTGCCCGCCGTGCTGTTTCCACCAAAGACAAGGAAGTCAACCTTCGTCCTGGGATTGACGTTAACCAGCCCCAGGCGGATGCCTGTGGAGTCATTACTGAGATTGACCAATCCAAGCTGAAATCCTTTTGGATTGCGGTCATTGACGTTGACAATCCCTATCTGCATGCCACAAAGCGTATCGGCATAGTTATAGATACCTGTCTGTACGCCACGCATATCACCTGACACGACATTGAGCCCACCTATCTGCACTCCCTCCCTGATACCTCGGGAAAGATTAGTGAGTGGAGTGATCTGAACGCCACGGAGAGCTGACAGGCTGAGATTACTCAATCCTGATACCTGCATGCCCACCACCGTCCGCGCATCGTTGATCAGCAGGCTTGCCTGCACGCCTTTCATCTCACCGCTGACATGGGCGGAGATAGGACCCAGATTAAGTCCGTGTACTGTATCAGCACGCGACTGTGCAAGGCAAGACATAGGAAAGGCTGCCAGCAGAACGGCAGCCACGGTATTCAAAAAGTGCATAAGCAGTCGTTTATTCGCCATGCAAAGTTAAGGAAAAACATTCATTTATCCAGCCATTTGCCTTGATTTATCCTTCTTCTCACAGCCATTTGGCACCTTTCAACCTCGCCTTGCATTTTCCTCATACGCTTTCCTTCCTACTGCCAAAGTCTTCCCTCCCAACAGGAATGTGGTGGGAAAGGGCCTATAAGCTACATGTGATGGGTAAGAACCACGTACAGCCGCAACAGTACTTCACATGAAGTACTGCTGTATTGCAGCTGAAGTATCTGAGTACTTCACGTGGAGTATTCTGGTAACCCTGCACTGAGTACCCACCAACAGGTAACATCCTTGTAAACTACTGATTGCCAATCAGTCGACAATCACACAACTGTTAGCAGGCAAACTGATTCACAAAAATACAGATTACATCAGACAAGGCTTCAGTACCGTCCTTTCGCTTTTCCACGTACCCTTGGATGCTGCCTTTTTAAGGCATGTCACATGAGGAAAGACCCGCATGTATCAAGATGGCACAGGAGCATTTCTGCACACCATTTTGTCTGAACAAGGTTATCCTTTCTGTCTGAACTCCCTTGGGCTCATCCCTGTCCTCCGCTTGAAGAAGCGGCTGAATGAACTCATCGAAGGGAAATTATATTCGGTCACTAATGCCTTGATTGTCTTATCCGAATACTTCAGGTCGGCCTGCAGCATGCTGACAAGTGCCTGCTCTATCCATTCCTTTGCTGGCTGTCCGGTATCACGTTTCACCAGGATGCTAAGATAATGCGGTGTCACAAAAAGGCTGGAGGCATAGAAAGAAAGGTCTCTTTTAAACTTAATGTTTTTCTAACTAATTGATAGAAAGACAGTTGCAAACTTTTACCCTCCCCGAGAGAGGTTTGTTCCTTGCAATGACACTCACAAAGCGAGCAGACGAAGTTGAGCAAGGCTGTGAAAAGGGATCTGACGGCAACAGCATTACGCTCCGGCAAGTGAAGAAGGCGGAGCAAGGTAGTCAGATAACTATTGAATGTGGTTCGCTCCGCCACGGTCAGCCTGGCTTTGAGACAGCGCTCGGGATCAAGGAACAGGCCAGGAATATCATTGCCATATACCATGTGCAGATATTCCTCAGTCAGCGAAAAGCCATTATACGTAAGGTAAGGCGCGGTGTGCCCTCCTCCGACAATAGTGCCATAGTTGGCAAAGAAGAGGTCGCCCTCGCCCACACTCATCGGCTGCATGTTCAGTACAGCCTCACCCCTCCCCTCAGTCACAAGTGCCACATACATGAAATGGAACCGTAAGGGAACCATCGCCTCAAGCGCATCCTCTATATGAAAAGTGGCAGACTTCACCACAGAAAAATGTTGGCTGGTAAAAACGGAACCATTCCTTGTCCGTTGAACCAGCTGTAGATGTTCCGTCATCTCATCATGAGATATGACAGTCACCCGATTGGTGGTTGCTGTTTTAGATGCCATCAACTCTTCTTGATTTCTTTTCCACTTATCATGTCAGACACCGACTGACTCTTGGGTATGGGAGACTGTGACCCCACAGACTTACCATGATATCAGTGAGTTGCCTGCAAAGATAATGAAAAAGCAACAAATAAGAAAAGTTTTGCAACAATTTTGATAATCACACCTAAAAGAATTGCCCTTACCTTTGCAAACAAATAACTGTCGCTATGCCCGACAGGTAAATCTGAGGATGATTTAACCGCTAACATACATACAATAAAATATCACAAATGAAGAAGATCAGAGAACATCAGGCCTATGTCAGGCCACAAACAGAAGTAGTCACAATGACAACAGAATCAAGTATCCAAGCAGGCTCCGAGATAGAAGGAAATGCCGGCGCGGTTGGGGATGATGAGGGGCTGAGTGCCAAGTCAAATCCGTTCATTGGCTTTTCATCAGAGAACAGTGTGCGGAAGACCCTTTGGGATGACTGACCAGACTTTGGAAGAAAATGTATGATTCATGAAAACGAGTATTTAAAAAACAACAAGAGAAATAATGACAAGACAACTTTTATTCATTGCAGGCACGGCTGTGGCTGTCACATTGCTTGCGGGCTGCTCACAAGACAACACCACAGAAGCCCCTGACACTCAACCGAAAAAGAAAGAGAACATGACGGCTTTCGTCAACATCAACAGCACACCCACCACCAAGGCTCCCACCCGCATGACCGGTAAGTACACTGGCAGCAAGATAGAGTTCAGCTGGACACCAGGCGACCATCTTTGGATTGACGCCAACGGCACGCTGAAAAAGGACTATATGAGCGACATTGATGCGACCAAGCGCAACGCATGGTTCTACTTTGATGGCAGCTACACGGCTCCTTCTTATCCCGTCCGATTCACGGGCAGCGACAGCAAGAGTGATGAAGTGACCATAAAGGCCAGTCAGGCACAGGCTGCGCCCAATGAAGCCTCACATCTCGGTACTGACGGAGACTGCGGAACCGCCATTGCCACCCGTGATGGCAATGAATACAACTTCATTCTCGACCATAAGGCTTCCTACATAACTTTTGCGCCTTTCTACAGCAAGGAGCAGCTTGCCAGTAACGTGACGGTGACAAGCATCACTGTAAGTGCCGATGAGGATATTGCCGGAACCTATTCCTTTGGCAACAACGGGCTGCAGACGGCAAGCGTCACCAATCCCTCAAAGAGCATCACACTCACCCTCACAGGCAGCTTCCCCGTACCAACAGCATCTGACTATACCAAGAACGGAGCATACATGGTCATACAGCCTGGCACTTTCCACAATCTCAAGGTGGAGTACAAACTGAAGGACAACAAGACTGGCAACGATGCTACGCTCTCCAAGACCTATGCCGAAGTCACCTTCTCTCCAGGCAAGAACAAGCCCATCAGATTTGATCTTGACATAGAGCGATACGAGATGGATTATGCCATGTGGGATGCCAAGAAGACCTATTATGATGGATATACAGGAACCTTACCCGTCAACGATGGCGATGTGGCAAAGAATCCCAATGCAGTGCCAGGAAACGAAAGATATTACAACACCATAGGAAAAGCCAATGGCAGTATGGATGCCACAAATCTTTGTGCGCATTCACCAAATGCCAATGAGGCTGCCTACTATGTCTGGGCGTGCGACCCGCACTGGGATGGCGAGAGAGCATGGGTAATGAACGGACATATATATAAAGGTGGTATGTGGTTCAAGAAACTCAAGTACTCTAACGCTGGCCCTTTCACATCAACAATCACTGCATATAAACATTATGGAGACTATCGGCTGAATACTTTTTGGGACCACTGGATGGATACAGAGGCAGAAAAGAATGTATGGACTGTAAGAACAGTAAGCCAAGGCAATCCCAATGATACTGAAAAATATTTCTTCCTCCCAGCCAAAGGATATATTACAGACCAAGGTAAGCTTGACATGCACTACCCAGGCTATGCTGGTGCCTACTGGACTTCGACTGGCACTCTTATTGGCTCAAGCTATCAAGCATTGTCCTTACACTTCTCCAAAGATGAGGTAGGCATTGATAGTGACCGGCGTGATTGGGGTTACCCGACATTCAAGGTTGTCTATGAATAAGCGCCATATCACGGTATAGACATATAAGCTCATAACCTCTAAGAATATGTCGAAGCCACACCTTCTTCTCCACATGGAGGAGTCGGTGTGGCTTCTTTTTCTTACGGACAGCACATAAAAAACCCCGGAAGCCAATGACAACCGAGGGTATACAGCAGACTCTGCCGTTCTATTTCATAGCGGTCTTGACAAGGCTGCAGTCAATCCTTCCCTTTCCTCTCACTATCACCTGTGCCTTTCCCATGAACGCATGGAAGGAGGCGGCCTGCTTGTCAGTTGCCTGCGGACGCTCCGCAGTCTTGGAGGCAGGGTCGCCATTGCCCCAGCCAATTATCTCAGGCTTACCCGCAACGGTATCACCAACGGCCCTTGTGCCGGCTGTCACCGTGACATGAATGAGATTATTGGCATCCGGAACCTCACGCCCTTTGGCATCCACCAGTGTAAGATCAATGACACGAAGGTCACCTATGGTTGTCGTCACAGCCTTCACAGACTGGGCATCCCCTGTTGTCTCAACCTTTTTGGTCATCAGCTTCTTGCCATTCCGATACCCCACAGCCAACAATCTGCCCGGGCGATAGACTGTTGGCCAGGACAGATGACTGTCCTTTTCCATTTTCTTTCTGCCCAAAGACTTGCCGTCCTGGAAAAGTTCCACTTCATCCATATTGGCATATACCCACACATCCACAGGCTTACCTTCCATGCCTTTGAGGTTCCAGTGCGGAAAGACATGCAGCACAGGGGCATCAGTCCAGGCTGCCTTCAGGTAATAAGCCTCATCCTTAGGGAAACCACAATAGTCAAGGATTCCGAACTCAGAACCCGTAGAGGGCCACTTCATGGGGTTTGGCTCACCACGATAGTCGAATCCCGTCCAATAAAACAGGCCTGCGGCATAGTCATGATCCCGATAGAATTTCCATCCACGCTCAATGACATTCTTCTCTCCATTGGAACGCTCCTCACCTATATAGTTGACAGAAGCCATCCAGCCACGCTCTGCATCAGTTGCATAGACATTGCGTGTACCGCTTCCACTCGTCTCCTCCGTACCGACAACCACCCATTCGGGATACTTACGGTGGCGGTTCTCAACATCGTTCTGCACAATATAGTTATAGCCATGCACATCCGTCTCCTTCACTATCCCAAAGCCACCTGAGTTACCATAAGTCACGGGGCGAGACGCATCAAGTGAGTGAACAAAACCAGTCATCCGGCGGGCAATACGCTCTCCACGCTCCCCACTCTCCATCTGCCATTCCTCATTGCCAATACTCCACAGAATGACGGAAGGATGATTGCGGTCACGGTCTATCATCCGCTGAAGGAGTGAGAGATGATAGTCATTGGTCCCCATCAGACGGTTCTCATCAATGACATAGAAGCCCAGTGAGTCACAGATGTCCAGCATGGCGGGTGTCGCAGGATTATGGGAGCAGCGGATGGCATTGACTCCCATTTCCCGTAATTTTCTCAACCTGTAAACCCAAAGCTCATCCGGCACACCTACACCCACACCAGCATGGTCGAGATGAAGGTTCATGCCACGCAGTTTCTCACGCTTCCCATTGATGAGGAAACCACTGGAAGCGTCAAAGGATATTTGCCGCAACCCTAACTTCGTGTCAACCTTGTCAAGCACTCTCCCCGCATCGTCAGTGAGAACGGAGGTGAGGGTGTAAAGATAAGGCGTGGCTGATGACCAAAGATGCGGATGGTCAACCGTTATCTGCCCGTCATTCTCAAACGAGCCAACCACTTTGCCCGTTGCGTCCTTCAGGGTATGCACAGAGTGATAGGCGAAGATGTGTTCATCATCATTATCCGAATAAGGGAAATAACCACCAATGACAACCTTGTCACTGGCAAAGGTCTGCCTGATAACCAGCCCGTTGTCAATGAAATGGACGTTGCCAGCTTTCTCCAGCCAGACATCACGATAAATGCCACCACCTTCATAGTACCATCCTTCCTCCGTAGAGGCATCAGCACGAACAGTAAGAACGTTGTCACCGCCATAATTAAGATAATCAGTAAGATCATATGTCTGAGAGGCATAGCCTGACGGCTCACCACCTAAAAAGAAGCCATTGCAGAAAACCTGAGAATTGCGGAAGATACCATCAAAACGCACGAAAATCCGCTTTCCGTCATCCGACTTGTCAACCGTAAAATGCCGGCGGTACCAGCCAATAGAGTTCTGCGGATAACGCCATCCCACCTGCTTATAACCATGCGAGTGGCTCGCCTCGGCAGCGTATGGAAGGTCGACAACCCAATCGTGAGGCAACGTGACAGCAGTCCATGCGGAGTCATTGAAGAGTTCCCAGGCAGGCCCCTTGTTATGATTGGCCGATCCTGCCTTGGCAAGATAAGTAAAATACTCTGTTCCATGAGTGAAGTCACGCTCCATAGAGCTTGCATCACCCAGGGAGAAAAGCCAGCCCGTATTAAGGGAGTGCGACTCACGCTGGCCTGTGACAGGAAGGGCCAATGCCATCAACAGGGATAAACCGGTAAGGATTCGTTTCATTTGATGTGGGTATTGATAGTTGGATATTGGGGAATTAGAAAAAAAATGAAGACTATTCAGAGCTGCTGAAGATAGGCGGCAACCATCTCGGCACACCGCTCACCGTCAATGCCTGCACTGACTATGCCGCCAGCATAGCCAGCCCCCTCACCACAGGGGAAAAGTCCCTGCAGACGGACATGCATGAGCCGCTCACGGTCACGCAGAATACGTACGGGAGAGCTGGTGCGTGTCTCGGAAGCAATCATCACAGCCTCATTGGTCAGGAAGCCATGTGCCTGTTTTCCGAAAATCCGGAACCCCTCCTGCAGTCGCTTGACAATGAAGGATGGCATCCAGAAGTGGAGTGGCGAGGAGATTAATCCTGGCGCATAGCTTGACTTGGGCAGGTCATAGGAAAGACGGCTGTTGACAAAGTCTGCCATGCGCTGGGCAGGAGCTGTCTGCTTTCGGTTTCCCTGCTGCCAGGTGTCACGCTCCAGCTGTTCCTGATAGTGCATGACCCGCAGAAGGTCATCCCCTTCCACATCTTCAGGATTCAGCTGGACTACCATACCCGAGTTCGACCACTGTGTGCCGCGATTAGCAGGGCTCATGCCATTGGTAACTGTCTGCTCCGGGCCTGTTGCTGAGGGAATGACAAACCCACCTGGGCACATACAGAAGGAATAGACACCACGCCCCTCCACCTGAGTGACGAACGAATACTCTGCGGTGGGAAGATACTTACCCTTACCACTCTTATTATGGTATTGGATCTGGTCTATCAGCTGTGCCGGATGCTCCAGGCGCACACCCACGGCAATCCCCTTCGGCTCCATCTCTACCTGAGTATCGGCAAGATAACGGTAGACATCACGGGCAGAGTGACCCGTTGCAAGAATAACGGGCCCATGAAACACCACTGTCACCGGTACAGGAGGGCGGCTGTCGGTCGCCTCAACTCCAACAACCTTATCACCTTCCAGGAGGAATGAGGTCATCTTGGTCTGAAAATGAACCTCTCCACCACACTGCAAAATCGTGTTACGCATGTTCTCAATCACTCGTGGCAACTTGTCGGTACCGATGTGCGGATGTGCATCAGCAAGGATGGACGTAGATGCTCCATGCTGACAAAAGACGTTCAGTATCTTGTCAACTGGGCCACGCTTCTTACTGCGTGTATAGAGCTTACCATCAGAATAGGCACCTGCCCCACCCTCTCCAAAGCAATAGTTCGACTCAGGGTCAACCGCCTGTGTCTTCTTGATGAGTGCCATGTCCTTTTTACGCTCACGCACATCCTTGCCCCGCTCAAGGACAATGGGGCGAAATCCCAGCTCTATCAGTTTCAGAGAGGCAAACAGGCCACCTGGTCCCTCCCCCACGACTATGACCGCTGGTCTGTCAGCCACATCATTATAATCAGTCTTGGCAAAAGCCTCATCCTGTGGAAACTCATTGATATAAGCACGCACCTTCAGATTGACGTAAATGTCTCGATGACGGGCATCAATGGAACGCTTCAACACCCGCACCTGCTTGACTGTACGCAAGTCAAGTCCTTTCTCCTGGGCAAGATAAGATTTTATGTTTTCCTCATCATAGCCAACCTGCGGTAAAACCCTTATCTGATACTCTTCTGTCATAATCTTCTCATAAGAATGTCAAGTATGACACTCTTTTACTTTTAATTTCTTTTTAATTAAAGTACGCAAGGAAACCGGCTCACACCTATCAGATTCCTAACTTTTTGCCACAAAATTAGACAAATATCTTGGAAAAACGTTGGCTATTGCAATATTTCTTGCTATTTTTGCCACCAAGTTTTGCATTTCCCCAATCGTAAAGGGGTATGCGGAATAATAACCCAAAAGACATCAGAAATGAAAGTATTGAAGTTTGGTGGAACATCCGTAGGTTCCGTTTCGAGTATTTTAAGTTTAAGAAACATTGTAGAGAAGGAGGCCAAGCATCAGCCCGTCATTGTCGTGGTCAGTGCGTTGGGCGGAATTACCGACCAACTGATAGCCTCTTCGCAGCTTGCCCTCAAAGGTGATGAAAGCTGGAAAGCGGAATATGACAAAATGGTTGACCGCCACCACAAGATGATTGACACCATCATCACTGACCCTCACGACCGTGAGGCACTCTTCAACAAGGTTGACACGCTCTTTGAGCAGCTTCATTCCATCTACTATGGTGTATTCCTCATTCATGACCTGAGCCATAAGACACAGGATACGATTGTCAGCTATGGTGAGCGGCTCAGCTCAAACATTGTGGCAACGCTCATACGTGGTGCCAAATGGTTTGACTCACGCACCTTCATCAAGACAGAAGAGAAACAGCACGGCAAGCGTAACCTTGACTCAGAGCTTACCAACCAACTTGTCAAGGAAACTTTCTCAGAGCTTCCCCGAATATCACTCGTACCAGGCTTCATCGCACAAGACCGTGAGACAGGTGATATCACCAACCTCGGACGAGGGGGAAGTGACTACACCGCCTCTATCCTTGCTGCTGCACTGGATGCCGAGGTGCTGGAGATATGGACAGATGTGGATGGGTTCATGACTGCCGACCCACGTGTAATCAAAGGAGCCTACACTATCAGCGAACTTTCATACACAGAGGCAATGGAGCTTTGCAACTTCGGGGCAAAAGTGGTTTATCCACCAACGATTTATCCTGTATGTGTGAAAAATATCCCCATCAAGGTGAAAAACACCTTCAACCCTGACGGACAGGGAACTATCATCAAGTCGCACATAGAGAACAATCAAAAGCCCATCAAGGGTATATCCTCCATCAAGGGGACGACGCTCATCACCGTGACAGGCCTATCAATGGTGGGTGTTGTAGGTGTCAACCGCCGAATCTTCACCTCGCTGGCCAACAATGGCATCAGCGTATTTCTCGTTTCACAAGCCTCATCAGAAAACAACACTTCCATTGGCGTGAAGGATGAGGATGCAGAAAATGCCGTAACTGTACTTAATGAGGAGTTCCGCCTGGAAATCGAAGACGGGCGGATGTTCCCCATGCATGCCGAAAGTGGGCTGGCAACAGTCGCCATCGTAGGTGAGAATATGAAGCACGCAGCTGGCATTGCCGGAAAACTTTTCGGCACCCTCGGCCGTTCGGGTATCAGCGTCATTGCATGCGCCCAGGGTGCATCAGAAACCAACATCTCATTCGTTGTTGATGGTTCATCACTCAGAAAGGCACTCAACGTACTGCACGACTCTTTCTTCCTTTCCGAATACAAGGTGCTGAACCTCTTCATATGCGGTGTGGGGACTGTAGGTGGAAAACTCATTGAGCAGATCAAGAGCCAATATGAGGAACTGAAGCTACACTCTCATCTGAAACTGAACGTGGTGGGCATTGCCTCATCGCATAATGCTGTCTTCAACAGGGACGGACTCGATCTCGATAATTACCAAGAACAACTCAAGGCAAGTGAGCCGTCAAATCCGGAATTGCTCCGAGACAAGATTCTGAGCATGAACATATTCAACTCGGTATTCGTTGACTGCACTGCATCAAAGGAAGTGGCCGACCTCTATCTATCTTTCCTGGAAAACAACATTTCCGTCATTGCCGCCAACAAGATAGCTGCCTCCAGCCCTTATTCTAATTACGAATTACTGAAGCAGACAGCCTTACAACGCGGTGTGAAGTTCCGCTTTGAGACAAACGTGGGGGCAGGCCTGCCTATTATCGGCACTATCAACGACTTACGCAATTCGGGTGACAAGATTCTGAAAATAGAGGCTGTCCTGTCAGGCACACTCAACTTCATTTTCAATGAGATTGCAGCCGACGTGCCGTTCTCTGAGACTGTTCGCCGGGCAAAGGAGCAAGGGTACAGCGAGCCTGACCCCCGCATTGACCTCAGTGGAACGGATGTTATCCGCAAATTGGTTATCCTCACTCGTGAAGCCGGCTACAGAATCGACCAAGAGGATGTGGAGAAAAATCTCTTTGTGCCTGATGATTATTTCCATGGGTCAGTAGACGACTTCTGGAAACGTCTTCCAGCCCTTGATGTTGACTTTGAACAACGCAGAAAGAAACTCGTGGAGAATGGCAAGCGCTGGCGATTCGTAGCAACAATGGACCACGGACGGACAAGCGTTGAGCTCAAGGAGGTCGACACAATCCATCCGTTCTATAACTTGGAAGGCTCAAACAACATCGTTCTTCTCACCACTGAACGCTACAAGGAATATCCTATGCAGATCCAGGGCTATGGAGCCGGCGCATCCGTCACAGCCGCAGGTGTGTTTGCCAATATAATGAGCATTGCAAATATATAAACAGGTGTTGGGTGTTTAATGTTGGGTGATGAAGTATAGTGGTAAAAAGCAATACAGCATGGATATCCAATAATATACCCAACACTCAACACCCAACACTCAACACTCAACACCCAATACCCTATGAAACATATCATCATACTTGGCGATGGCATGGCAGACCATGCTGTTGACAGACTCGGAGGAAAGACTCTCCTGCAATATGCTGACACTCCCTACATGGACATGCTTGCCCGAAAGGGAAAGACAGGAAGACTGATGACCATCCCTGAAGGATTTCATCCTGGTAGCGAGGTTGCAAACACCTCCATCTTAGGATATGACCTCAATAAGGTCTATGAGGGCAGAGGGCCACTGGAGGCAGCATCCATCGGCTATGAGATGACCTCAGAGGACCTTGCGCTGAGATGCAACATAATAACACTCACCGACGGAAAAATAAAGAACCACCACGGAGGACATCTCACCACGGACGAAGGTGCAATGCTTATCAAGTACCTTGACGAGAAGCTTGGAAATGACCGCATCCACTTCATCCCTGGCATACAATACCGCCACTTGCTTATCATCAAGGGAGGAAGCAAGCACATTGCCTGCGCTCCACCACATGACCACCCAAACGAACCGTGGCAGCCGCTTCTTGTAAAAGCAGAAAATACCGCACAAGAGAAAGAGAGACTCTCACCATACGAGACAGCCAAGCTCATCAATCAACTGATCCGAAAGAGTCAGGAACTGCTTGCGGTCCACCCCTTCAACCTGAAACGGCAAGCAAATGGGGACGACACAGCCAATTCCATCTGGCCGTGGGGTGGCGGCTATCGCCCGCAGATGGAGACAATTACGCAGATGTTCCCTCAGATATCATCTGGTTCTGTCATATCAGCTGTCGACCTCATCCGCGGTATCGGACACTATGCAGGACTGGAAGTCGTAAAAGTGCCAGGAGCAACCGGACTTGCCGACACCAACTATGAGGGGAAGGCACAGGCAGCAATCGACCAGCTTCGGAAAAAAGACTTTGTATTCCTGCACATTGAGGCCAGCGATGAGGCAGGACATGACGGCGACCTACAGCTCAAGCTCCGTACCATTGAAAATCTCGACCATCGTGCCGTAGAGCCCATCTACAACGAGGTTAAGACATGGGACGAGCCGGTCTGCATAGCCGTTCTACCCGACCATCCCACCCCTGTAGAGATACGTACCCATGTGAAGGAGCCTGTCCCCTTCCTCATTTGGCATCCAGACATTGAGCCTGACTGTGTGACACAATATGATGAGGTCTCCTGCGTCCGTGGTGAGTATGGCTTGCTGCATCTACAGGAATTCATGCAAGTATTCACAAAAGAATAGGGAAAAGACATTAAGACTGAACCACATCAGGTAATAAAGGTCTCTGAAAGATCATTTGCTTTAACCTCTTATTATATAAAAGATGAAATACTATTCCACCAACCATAAAGCCCCCGAGGCAACTCTTGCCAAAGCCGTTATCAAAGGACTGGCAGAGGACCGGGGACTCTACATGCCCGAGAAACTGGGCCGCTTAGCACCAAACTTTTTTGAACACATTGACGAGTTATCATTTCAGGAAATAGCCCACAATGTGGCTGATGCCTTCTTCGGAGAAGACGTTGAGCCCGAGGCCCTGCATAAGATAGTCTATGACACTTTGACATTCGACACACCACTCCATAAGGTTGAAGAGAACATCTATGCCTTGGAACTATTCCACGGTCCTACTCTCGCCTTCAAGGATGTGGGCGCACGCTTTATGGCACGGCTCCTTCAATATGAAATCAGAAAAGAAGACAGAACCGGAGAGGTGAATGTACTCGTAGCCACATCTGGCGACACTGGCTCAGCAGTGGCAAATGGTTTTCTCGATGTTGAGGATATCCATGTCTATGTCCTTTATCCCAAAGGAAAGGTGAGCCACATACAGGAGTGTCAGTTCACCACACTCGGAAAGAATATTACAGCCATTGAGGTTGAAGGTGTCTTTGACGACTGCCAACAGCTGGTGAAAAGTGCCTTCATGGATGAAGAACTGAACCGTCACATGCGTCTCACAAGTGCGAACAGCATCAACGTGGCACGCTTTCTTCCACAGGCTTTCTACTATTTCAATGCGTATGCGCAGCTTAGGAGGACAGGCCATACAGAACCTCCTGTATTCTGTGTACCAAGCGGAAACTTCGGCAACATCACTGCTGGTATTTTCGGTAACCGCCTCGGACTTCCTGTGAAACACTTTATTGCAGCAAACAACGCCAACGACATCTTCTTCAACTATCTGCAAACAGGACAGTATAGCCCCAAACCGTCCCAGCAGACCCTTGCCAACGCTATGGACGTTGGCGACCCCAGTAATTTCGCACGCATCTACGACCTATACAAAGGCTCTTGGGAAGCCATAAGAAATGAAATATCAGGGGCAACTTACACTGACAGTGCCATCCGTGATACTATGCGTGATTGCTATACACGCACAGGATATGTACTCGACCCCCATGGTGCCTGCGGCTACCGTGCCCTCAAGGAACAGCTCCAGCCTGGCGAGATTGGAATATTCCTGGAGACCGCACACCCAGCAAAGTTCAAGGAGAAGGTTGACGAGATTCTCTCTACAGATATCCCTATCCCCGAACGCCTTCAAAGATTCATGCGTGGCGAGAAGAAGTCCGTTCCACTCTCCACCTCATTTTCTGATTTCAAGAATTTCCTTCTCCACCAATAAAAGGAACATCTATTTGTGGTTGACATAAAGAAAAGTGCGGCAACTCAGCATTATCACTCTAAGTTGCCGCACTTTTTAAATAAATTTCATTATTCCATACTTACTTATTTGTTTATTCTTATTAAGCCATCCGACCCTTTTCTATCTCAGAACCACTGTTTCATCGGCGAGGCGGAGAGTCTGAAAAAACTTCCTGTAGGACAGACAAAACGGCAATAAGGCCGAGGGACGAATACCGAGATCAACACCATCAGAAGTGCCAACACAATGACAACAAGACTTGCCGACTGGAAAATAAAAGCCACAAACAATTCATAGTCCATCCACTGGAACCATACTCCGGCAAGCATCAATACCATCAGTACCCAGAAAAGCAGATTACGGAAACGGTCAAGAAACCTCACTGCCCGATGACTCATCCGCCACTTCTTATGATTCACCATGCCTGCCAGCTCCTGGATGGAGCCAAGAGGGCAGATATGCGTACAATAATAGTTCTTTTTCCCAAAGAGTGGATAGATGAATGCCGTTACCAGCATTACAATAGGAATCAGGGATACCCACACATTGATGCCACCCGACATAAATCCGATAAAAACCGACCAGGACAGGAAGGTACCACCCCACAAACCCAGAACAACAAAGTTAAGCAGCAACTGGAAGATGCGATAACGCCTTTTCCTGACAAAAAGCGGGACGACTGCCGCCATTAGTACAACCACGAGTCCTGCCAATGTCTTAGCTCGTAGGTCCAATTTATCCCAAAAGGAGGGTTCCTTAGCGTTTCGTACCGCATACCGAAGACCCTGTTGCATGTTTCCGATAATTCCCTGTGATGAATAAGTCGCTCCGCTCACACCATCCACCTTCATTGCCAGTGCCTCCTCTGGTGTTTTTCCATTCCAACGGGTGAGTAGCTGACTTGCCTCATGGAAGAAGTCCGGTGTCTCTGAGTTTTTCAGAGCCTTAACCTCCTGAACTTTTCCACCTTTCAGATAAATTTCCAAAGGGACAGGCCCTCCAAAACCTTTCACTCCCTTCGCAAGATAAGAGGTGTTAATGACCAGCGTACCATCCGGCAATCTCCTTATCGTATCAGTCTGCGCTTTTGCGGCCTCTCTCATATTACCCGTGACGGGACGACCAATCAACTTCCCATCTCGCTGCACTGCAGCAACGGCAACAACCAACAGACAGGCTGCCAGAATAAGTACCTGTTGTAATCTCTTCATACTATAAAACATCTATTTTCCTAATAAACTAAAGGAGTGCAAAAGTACGAAGAAATAGGCAAAACCATCTTTCCAATCTTGCCATCTAACTTTGTTTATTCGTACTTTAACTTTATTAACACCTATTTGCCTGCTTTTCTTTTGCATTTTCATAAATCTTTCTTACATTTGCAAGGTACTTGAAACCTAAACAGAACATGACATACATTGACTTACCAAATGAAGAACCGCACCAGCTAAGTTTCTATTTAGCAATGGAGGAGTATATCGCTATGAACAAGGAGATTAGCGAGGCATTTTTCATGTGGCAAGTTGACCCGAGCGTCATCTTTGGGCGCAATCAGGATGTCTATGCGGAGGTCAATCTCGACTATTGCCGTGAGCATGGAATACACACCTTCAGGCGGAAAAGCGGAGGGGGATGCGTCTATGCCGACCAATCGAACGTCATGATGTCATACATAACAGATTCCGATGAGGTACAGTCAACCTTTACACATTATATGGAAATGATGACCAATACGCTCCGACAGATGGGTGTCAATGCCTCATGGACGGAACACAACGACATCATGATTGGCGACCGCAAGGTTTCAGGTAATGCTTTCTACCATCTCCACAGCCGCGCCATCGTACACGGAACAATGCTATATGACACCAATATGGAGAACATGATAGGCAGCATAACTCCTTCTGACGCAAAGCTGGTAAAGCATGGTGTGGAGAGTGTCCGGCAGCGCATCACCTTGTTGAAGAACCACATTTCCCTATCCCTGAATGAGATGAAAACGTTTGTCCGCTCACATCTATGCACCTCTGCGTTCAAACTGACAGCGATGGACGTGGACGCCATCCGTAACATTGAACAGCACTATCTATCACACAACTGGATTTTCGGCCATCAGCCCCGGCATTAAGAACCCTCTCCATCCAATCCCCTGCACCTCCACTCCCCACTTATATTGGAATCCGGTCACAATAGATTTAACTAAAACCAATAAAAATATGCCAAACAAAAGAACCTGCCTATATGACAAGCATGTTGCTTTAGGCGCACTCATCTCACCTTTCGGAGGCTTCGACATGCCTATCCAGTACACCAGCATCATCGAAGAGCATAATGCCGTGCGCAACCACTGCGGTGTATTCGATGTTTCCCACATGGGAGAAGTCATCATCTCAGGACATGATGCTGAACGATCCATCAACTACATCTTCACAAATGATGTCGAGCATCTCCCTACAGGAAAAGTCATCTATGGTATGATGTGCTATCCTGACGGTGGAACCGTTGATGACACCTGTATCTGCAAGCTCGATACAAACCTATTCCTCATGACCATCAATGCCTCCAATATAGACAAAGACCATGACTGGATCGAGAAGAACTCCAAGGGATTTGATGTCGTTATCTGCTACAAGAGCGACTTTTATGCCCAACTTGCCGTGCAGGGGCCTGAAGCGGAGGAGAAAGTAGAAGACTCACTCGGCATTCCATGCAAAGACCTGAATTTCTATGAGGTGAAGACCGTAGAGAAATATGATGAAACCATCATCATATCCCGGACAGGTTATACCGGGGAGGACGGCTTTGAGATTTACGGCACACCCGACTTCATCCGCACGGCATGGGACAAGCTGATTGCCGCCGGTGTGACACCCTGCGGATTAGGATGCCGTGACACTCTCCGGTTTGAAGTTGGTCTGCCACTTTATGGTGATGAACTCTCAGCCGACATATCACCTGTAATGGCAGGACTTTCCATGTTCGTAAAACTTGACAAGGAAGAGTTCATTGGAAAGGAAGCACTCACCCTACAGAAAACAGAAGGCATCACATACCGGCTGCGAGGCATAGAATTAGAGGGTAACGCTATTCCCCGTCATGGCTATAAAGTTCTTCGTGACGGCAAGGAAGTTGGTGAAGTAACAACTGGTTATCGGCTTATCTCCACTGAAAAGAGCTGCGCCGTAGCCCTGGTAGATGCCAGCCTACAGTTAGGTGATAAAGTTGAGGTGCAAATCCGCAGAAAAACCTTCCCTGGCATCATCGTCAAAAAGAAGTTCTATGATAAGCATTATAAAAAATGAGTATTGGCCTGAAGCAGCCTCAAGGCAAATCCTTTACTGCCTATCATTGCTTCTCCCCTGTTACTTATACAGCCCTGTCATCACTTATCATCACCTATCATAAAAGCCTATAACTAAAATTTAAAACTAAGAATATCATGGCAAAAGTAATTGAAGGACTCTACTACTCAGAGTCACACGAATTTGTAAAGGTAGAAGGAAACATCGGTTACATCGGCATCACCGATTATGCCCAGCATGCTTTAGGCAACATTGTCTACGTTGACATGCCTGAAGTTGACGATGACATCGAAGCGGGTGACGACTTTGGAGCCGTTGAGAGTGTCAAAGCTGCATCCGACCTCAAATCTCCTGTCACAGGAAAAGTCCTGGAAGTGAATGAGGCTCTGGAGGATGAGCCTGGACTGCTTAATAAGGATTCTTTTGGCAACTGGATTATAAAGGTTGAGCTGGACAATCCCTCACAGCTGTCCGACCTCATGAGTGCCAAGGCTTATGAGGAGTTCTGCGCAAAGTAAGCTTTTTCATCTGTCTAACCCTAAACAATCAAAGAAACAAGATGAGCCACAAATATTTTCCTCATACGGACGAGGACGTGCGGCTGATGCTTGGGAAAATCGGCATAGAGAACCTCCCTGGACTCTATGCCGAACTTCCCGAAAGTACCCGCCTCAAGAATGACTATGATCTCCCGGAAGCCATGAGTGAACTGGAGATACGAAACTTTTTCGACAGACTTGGAAAGAAAAACCAGCCTCTTACCTGTTTTGCTGGTGGTGGCATATATGACCACTATGCCCCAAGTGCAATTTCAAGTTTACTGAGCCGATCGGAATTCCTCACATCCTACACACCCTACCAGGCAGAAATATCACAAGGCACACTCCACTACATCTTTGAGTACCAAAGCATGATGGCTGAGTTGACAGGCATGGACATCTCCAATGCCTCCATGTACGATGGAACTACGGCCACAGCTGAGGCTATGATGGTAGCTTTTGCCAATGCGAAGAAAGCTGACACAGTGCTTTACACTGAGACCCTGGACGAGAAGACCATTGGTGTTCTGAAAACCTATGCCCACTTCCACAATATAACTCTCAAAGCCATCAAGGCTGACAACGGAGTTACCTCGCATACAGACCTCACACAATTGCTGGAAGAAGGGCGTGTGGCAGGTGTCATTGTCCAGCAGCCCAACCGATATGGTATCGTTGAGGACTTTACAGACTATGCCGACAGCTGCCACGAACGAAAAGCACTTTTCATCATCAACAGTATAGCCGCCGACCTCGCTCTTCTCAAAACACCCGGCGAATGGGGGGCCGACATTGCTGTCGGCGACATCCAAAGTCTCGGCTTACCCATGGCTTTCGGCGGTCCGTATGCTGGCTACATGTGTTCAACGGATAAACTCATGCGCAAACTCCCCGGACGCATTGTGGGCAAGACGATTGACAACCGGGGCCAACGCGCATTCGTTCTCACTCTCCAGGCACGTGAACAGCATATCCGCCGACAGAAAGCCACTTCCAACATCTGCTCCAACGAGAGTCTGATGGCACTCTATGCCACTGTCTATATGAGTCTGATGGGCAAGGAAGGTATCAAGGAGGCTGCACAAATCAGCTATGATGGTGCCCATTATCTCTGTGACCAACTTATTGCCACCGGCAAGGCAAAGCTCGTTTACAACCAGCCATTCTTCAACGAATTCCTCATCACTATTGAGAACCGGGATGCTTTCTTCAGTAAAGCTGTCTGCAACGGGATCCTACCTGGTATCAAAATGGGCAACAATCAACTCCTCATTGCCGTCACCGAAAAGCGCACACGGGAGGAAGTTGACACCCTCATTGGATTATTATAGTCAAGTCTTTTTCAAAAACAAAGAAACAATGAACAGCAAACTATATGGCAATCTGATATTTGAACTGTCACATCCAGGCAGACGTGCCTACAGCCTTCCCAAAAACCGCTTTGGCTGCCATACCATCCCCCCCTCACTTAGAAGGGAGAAAGATGCGGAACTGCCCGAATGTGACGAGATGACCGTCGTGCGCCATTACACCAACCTTAGTGAGAACAACTTCGGCGTAGACAACGGATTCTATCCGCTTGGCTCATGCACTATGAAGTATAATCCTACCATCAATGAGGAAATCGCAACCCTCCCATCCTTCACCAACCTTCACCCAGAGCAGCCAGAAGAGACGGTACAGGGAGCTTTGGAGGTAGAGTACGGCCTCCAGCAGGCACTCGCCTCAATAACAGGCATGGACGATGTTACTCTCAATCCCTATGCAGGGGCACATGGTGAGCTGACAGGACTGATGATCATCCGCTCTTATCATCAGAGCCGTGGTGACAACCGCCGTACAAAGGTAATCGTCCCTGACTCTGCCCACGGAACCAATCCCGCCTCAGCCGCAGTATGTGGCCTTGAGGTTGTCGAGGTGAAAAGTACTCCCGAGGGACTGGTTGATGTCAACGACCTCAAGCCTCTTCTTGGAGATGATGTCGCTGCCATGATGATGACTAACCCCAACACCTTAGGGCTCTTTGAGAAGGACATACCCGAAATAGCAGAACTCGTCCATGCCTGTGGCGGTCTGATGTATTACGATGGTGCCAACCTTAATCCTCTATTAGGCACGGCCCGGCCCGGCGACATGGGGTTTGACGTTATCCATCTTAACCTCCACAAGACCTTCTCCACCCCTCACGGCGGTGGCGGGCCTGGGGCTGGCCCCGTTGGTGTCCGCAAGATGCTCATCCCCTTCCTGCCAAAGCCACATGTCATAAAAACAGAGGGCAGATTCATGGTGGAGCAGCCAAGGCAAGAGGACACCTACTCTGTTGAGAACAACCGCGTGAGCAGCTATCTTGGCAACTTCCTCGTCATTCTTCGTGCCTACACCTATATTCTTACGCTCGGCAAGGAACACATCAAGGAGGTAGGCCCGCTGGCCACACTTAATGCCAACTACATCAAGGAATGTCTCAAGGATGATTATGAGCTGCCAATAGAAGGACTGTGCAAACATGAGTTTGTCTTCAATGGATTAAAAGACAAGACAACCGGCATCACAACAATGGATGTTGCCAAACGCCTGCTCGACTACGGCTACCATGCCCCCACCATCTACTTCCCTCTCCTGTTTCATGAGGCAATGATGATTGAGCCTACCGAAAACGAGAGCAAGGATACCATTGACGGCTTCGTCCGTGTGATGCACCTCATCGCCAAGGAGGCACGTGAGACCCCAGACCTTGTGAAAGGGGCACCACATAACACACCAATCGGGCGTGTGGACGATGTTCTTGCCGCCAAGCATCCTGTCCTCACTTACCGCCAGCTACTCAATGACACACAATCAGAAAGCGGGGCATGATATGAAAAAAACGGATTTACTGATTATCGGCTCAGGCCCAGGAGGATACCGCACAGCCATTTACGCTGCCAAGAATGGCCTGGACGTTACCATTGTCGAGAAAGACAATGTGGGCGGAACCTGCCTCAATGTCGGTTGTATTCCCACTAAATGCCTTGCTCATGATGCTGAAGCACGCATGGCCACAGCTGCTCTCTACAGCACCTCACCACCAATAGATTTTCCGAAGGTCATGGAGCGGAAGGCATCCGTTGTCAGCCAACTGCGTGAAGGGGTAGCCTCCCTACTGTCACAGCCTGGCATCAAGCTGCTGAAAGGATGTGCGGTTTTTCTCTCTGACAGCGTGGTTGATGTCGATGGAGAGAAGATCATGGCCCGTAACATCATCATAGCCACAGGCTCACGTGCCAAGACACCCCCTTTCATCAATGAGGCTACTCTCCAACAACAAGCTGTGGGGCACAAGCATATCGTCACCTCTGACGAACTATTGTCTGTTGGCCAACTTCCCAAACGACTCACCATCATCGGCGCAGGTGTCATCGGCATGGAATTTGCCTCCATCTTTGCTGCCTTCGGAAGTGAGGTGACTGTCATTGAGTTTCTGAAAGAGTGCCTTCCACCTATAGATTCCGACATAGCCAAGCGACTCCGAAAAACTTTGGAGAAACGAGGAGTGACCTTTTTCCTGCAAAGTGCCGTCAGCCAGATTGTTCTCCCGTCAGTCGGCAAACCAGAGGACAACACCACTGTTATCTTCAGCCGGAAGGGAAAGGAGGAGAAAATCAAAACTGACCTTGTACTTATCGCAACAGGCAGACAGCCCAACACCGATGAGATAGGACTTGCGATGACCTCCATCAACTATGACACCAAGGGAATCATGGTCAACAACAACATGGAGACCAGCGTGAAAGGTATCTATGCCATTGGAGATGTCAATGGACGTCAGATGCTTGCCCACGCAGCAACCTTCCAAGGCTTCCGTGCCGTCAATCACATTCTCGGCAAGCCCGACCATATCCGACTCGACATCATGCCATCAGCCATCTTCACTTATCCTGAGGCTGCATGTGTTGGAAAGACCGAAGAGCTGTGTAAGACCTTAGGGCTCAGTTACACTGTACACAAGGGCTTCTATCGCTCAAACGGAAAAGCCCTGAGCATGGATGAGACGGCAGGCATGCTGAAGTTGCTTGTAGCCGATGACGGTGCCATCCTTGGAGGACACGTCTACGGAGCGCATGCCGCCGACATCATACAGGAACTCTCTGCCCTGATGAACCGCGATGCCAAGTTGGACGACATACGTGATATCATCCACATCCACCCTACACTCGGAGAGATTCTTCAGGATGCCGTCATCTGAAGTCAACAAGCATTTTTAAACATAAAATGTTTGGCAGATAAGAATCTTTGTGCTATCTTTGCACTCAGAAAGGATAAAGACTTTAGTCGTATCGATTCGATCGGGATAGTCATCAAATAAATCAGAAAACCCGAGATGACTTCTTTTGTTAATGGCGGGCCACATAAATCGCATTCCCGCGACTAAGCCGCAAGGCCAGTGGATTACAAAGACGAGGAGCTCTCTTATCATTGATACTCGGACTTTTCATCACATCGTCGGTACGACTTTTTCAAATTTTCCACTCCCTAAACAGAGGGGAATCAGGGTGAGGTTCCCAAAAGGAACTCTCACCCTTTTTGTTTAACAACAAGGCACAGACACATGAAGTGCCGTGCCCATTCTCCTTTCACAGGAGGCTATTAAAGAAAGGACTATAGGACTATGTTCTCAGGAATAGTAGAGGAAATGGCGACACTCACAGCCATCGAACGCGAGCAAGAAAACATCCATTTCACCCTCCGATGCTCATTCACGAGCGAGCTGAAGATTGACCAAAGCATCGCTCATAACGGTGTCTGTCTCACCGTTGTACGTCTAAAGGATGACACTTACACCGTGACGGCAATGAAGGAGACACTTGACCGTTCCAATCTCGGATTACTGAAAGTGGGCGACCGTGTCAACATTGAGCGTTCCATGATTATGAATGGCCGCCTTGACGGACACATCGTGCAGGGGCATGTTGACCAGACAGCCAAGTGCATAGCAATGAAAGATGCAGATGGCAGCACTTACTTCACTTTTGAGTATCCGCTAAATCGTGGAATGGCCCAACGTGGTTATTTCACTGTTGACAAAGGATCGGTCACAGTCAACGGTGTATCACTCACGGTCTGCGAACCAACCGACAACACCTTCACCGTTGCCATTATCCCCTATACCTGTGAACATACCAACTTTGCCGACATCACGATTGGCTCAGTTGTCAATCTTGAGTTTGACATACTTGGCAAATACATTGCCCGCTTACAATCGTTCTCAGAATAGTGGGTGTGCCTGGATATCGAACACCAGAACACCAAATCAAAAACTGTCATCCTCTTCCTTCCGTTTTCCTCACAAGGAAATAACGGACAGAAGAGAATGACGGTCGTTGTTTACAGCCATCAATAATACGCTTAGGCCATATTCGCAGGACAGGCATAAGCTCAAATCAATCCTAAAATAAGTTAAGCCCCAAAAGTTTGTAGGCATATTAACTTCATTCAGTATTAAAAAACACAACAGCCAAAGGCGCACACAACCTTTTACAGAAAGTTTTATTACCTTTGTTTATCGAATCATGCCAGCTAAAGGCTGGCCAAGAACGAGAAATGAAGAAGCAGCTTTACACATCAAAGGTTTTCTGGATTCAGATAGTCATTTGGCTGTCTCTCTTCCTTATGCCCATGATGTATGATGCGCCTCATGGTCTTATCACCTGGCAGGGGCATTTTTCCCGCTGCGTGGCTCCCCTTTTCATGATGGTTGTAGTCTATCTCAACTACTTTCTCCTTGCACCAATGCTGCTGCGTGGACGCAAAAAGGATTTCTGGACATATAATGCCCTGCTGGTGCTGGCACTTGCCATCGGACAGCACGAATGGCTCTACCACACATGGACATCACGGCATGTTATGATGTTCCCTTATCAGATATTGCCGCAAGACCGCCCCAAAGAGCTGAGTACACGTCTTTTCTTCATTATCCGCAACATATTCAACCTCAGTGTCTGTGCAGGTGTGGGCACCTCAGCCCTCATGGCTCGGAGATGGTTCACGGCTGAGAAGGATAAGCGTGAGGCCGAGACTGCCATGACAAAGGCTGAGCTGGTCAATCTTCGCCAGCAGGTCAATCCCCACTTCCTGCTCAACACAATGAATAACATCTATGCCCTCATCTCTTTCGACACCCAAAAGGCACAGAAAGCTATCATTGATCTCTCCAATATGCTCCGCCATGTCTTGTACGACTACCAGCAACCTTTCGTAAGCCTGGCCGAGGAAGTGGAGTTTGTACATAATTATGTAGAGCTGATGGTCATCCGCATGCCTGCCAAAGTAGAGATAAAGCGTGAGTGCCACATCCCCGACCCATGCTTCATCCACGTTGCACCGATGATATTCATTTCGCTCCTTGAGAATGCCTTCAAACATGGCATCAGTCCCACTCGGAAGAGCTTTATCCACATGCGGCTGAATGCTGATAACGAGCGGATTATGTTTACAATAGAAAACAGCAACTTCCCAAAAGACCAGAAAGACCGCAGCGGGCATGGCATCGGACTCAAACAGGTGGAACGCCGCCTGGAGCTTGCTTATCCTGGCAAATATGAATGGAGAAAGGGAGTTGACCCAGTAACGAACACATATTCATCTAAAATAATCATCTATGACACTAAACTGCGTAATCATTGACGATGAGCCTTTAGCTGCCGACCTGCTCGCCAGCTATGTCAAGAAGACACCTTTCCTGAAACTCGTCGGAACCTTCAGCAGTGCTGTTGAGTCTATCAAGGTCATCCGGGAGAACCGTATTGACCTCATCTTTCTTGACATCCAGATGCCTGAACTGAGCGGTTTGGAATTTGCTAAGATTCTTTCCAGAGAGACCAAGATTATCTTCACAACAGCCTTCAGCCAGTATGCACTGGATGCCTACAAGGCGAATGCCCTTGACTATCTGCTGAAGCCTATCAGCTATGACGACTTCCTCGGGGGGGCCAATAAAGCTATGGAATGGTACAGAAGCACCCGCCAGACAGCTGACACCGCCACAGACCGCTTCATCTTCATCAAGAGCGAATACAAACTGGTAAAAATATTGTTTGACGACATTCTCTATATCGAGGGTGTAAAGGACTATGTGAAAATCTATCTCACCGGTGGGCGCAAGCCCATCATGAGTCTGATGAACATGAAAAAGATAGAGGAGTTTCTCCCACGACCCGAATTCATGCGCACACACCGTTCCTATATCGTCCACATGAACAAGATTGACGGCATTGACCGCTTCCGCATTGTCATCGCTGATGCTATCCTACCCATATCCGACAGTTACAAGGCTGAGCTTCAAGACTATCTTGACGGGCACACATTATCGTAAGACGGTAAAGCCCATATTGCATGGTAACATATAGACCGGGGCATCTTTCACAAAGAAGATGCCCATAGGCCTTATACTTCCTTCCTCATATTCCCATCTCTTTAAAACCATGAACAACATCTGCAAAACCAAAGCTGTGTACTCATACAGATGTCCTCATAGGCATATTCCTTCCATACCCTCTCCACTGTCATTCCCAAGGCTTTACCACATCATGCCTTAGAGACTATCCCAAGATTTCCTCCGGTCTCTCCACAAAAAGGCTGGCACCATGCGCCACGAGGAAATCTCTGTCACGAAACCCCCAAAGTACGCTGATACAAGGCAGACCGCTGTTCCTTGCCGTCATCACATCCACATCACTGTCACCGATATAGACAGCCCCTTCCTTCGGGGCATCCAGCTGGCGGAGTGCCTCCAGTACCGTATCTGGTGCCGGCTTCTTGCGGATAGTCTCCCTTTCTCCGATCGCCACCTCAATGGTATCGGAGAAGAAGTGGCGGGCAAGATCCTGCGTCGCCGCATAGAACTTGTTGCTCACGATAGCAAGTCGCTTCCTGCGCCGTCTCAGTTCCCAAAGCAGCTCAGGTATCCCATCATAGGGACGAGTCCTGTCAAGGTTATGTGCCAGATAATATTCCCGGAACTTGGCATAAGTCGCCTCAAACCGCGGATTCTCCGCTCCGCCAGGAATGGCGCGTTCCATGAGCAGCCTCACGCCATTGCCGACAAACATCCGCACCTCCTCCGTAGTGCGCTCAGGCATCCCTGCCCAACGCAAGGCATAGTTGGTACTTGCCGCCAAATCATCAAGTGTACTGAGCAGCGTCCCATCAAGATCAAATATATAAGTATCAAAATCCTTCATAAAGCTTTCATTTCTCAACGGACAAAAGTAAGCAATAATAAGCACAATGGAACAGGATTTCTCTTAAATTTCAAAAAAAAGCTCCTATCAAAAACCTGCTGCCCTGCCCGTTTAAATTTTAATGTTGTATCTTTGCACACTGGAAATTTAAAACAGAAACGATGACAAAGACAACGAAAAAAGGCAAGGCTTCAACAGCCCGGATAGCTGTGGTAACAACATGTGTCGTACTCTTCGGTGCAGCTTACTTCCTTTTCTTTTCAGCCATGTCCCGCAACGGAAAGGAAAGGTACGTTCTCATTGACGACAATGACAACATTGATTCCGTCTATGCCAAGCTACAGCCCCTCTCCACCCGGCAGGGCTTTTGGGTATTCAAACGACTGGCGGGACTGACAGAATATGCCGATAACATCCGCACGGGTAGGTTTGCCATTGGATCCTCCGGATCACTTCAGACCTTCCGTCATATCAGAAACGGACTTCAGGCACCTGTACAGCTCACGATAAAGTCAGTAAGGACTATTGAGGACCTCGCCAATGACATCAGCGACAAGATGATGTTCACCCGTGGCGAACTGCTCTCCCGCCTGCTGTCAAAGGAGACTTGCGCAAAATACGGCTTCACACCGGAGACCATCCCAGCCATGTTCATTCCCAATACCTACGACTTTTACTGGAATACGTCCGTAGACAAGTTCCTCGACAAGATGAGTGAGGAAAACAAGAAGTTTTGGACCTTCGAACGGAAACAGAAAGCCCAGACTACAGGATTCACCCAAAACGAGATTGTAACCCTCGCAAGCATCGTCGACGAAGAGACCGACAACGAGGATGAGATGCCTATGATTGCAGGAATGTATATCAACCGACTGCACATTGACATGCCCTTGCAGGCTGACCCTACGGTGAAATTTGCCACAAAGAACTTTGAGGCACACCGTATCTATCAGAAATGGCTCACCATTGACAATCCCTATAACACCTATAAGTATCATGGCCTGCCCCCCGGCCCTATCCGCATTCCTTCAGTCGCAGCCATTGACGCCGTCCTCAACTACGTGCATCACGACTATATCTACATGTGTGCCAAGGAGGACTTCAGCGGAACTCACAACTTTGCCAAGACCTATGAGGAGCATCAGGTCAATGCGGCAAAATACGCAAAAGCACTGAACGAACGAGGCATCAACTGACATTTGGAGATAAAGAAACTATCGGTTCCACAATACTCCACATAAAGTACTGGGGTATTGCAGCTAAAGTATTGGAGTATTGCTTAAGCAATACTCCAATACTATTGGGCAGAGTACTGGCTTACAAGGCATCTGACCAGTTTTATTTAACCATCATCAGCCTTGCTGGAAGGGCATAACTCCATGCCAGTCAGGGCATCTTCAAGATGATGACAACAGCCTTTTGGCAGTCCATATCCACAGAAACAGAACTGAACAGGAGACGGGGAGAAAACGAAAAATGCCCAACGCTTCACAGCGACGGGCATTCAATCTCAATAGGTATTAGTTTCCTTAAGGTAAAAAGATTGTATTCAGGATAACGATTGCAAAGATAACATAATTTTTCTGTATGCCCAAACTTTACAGCAACTATTTTTTCGACTACGAAACATTTTTTGATTTTTCAGTTTCCATCCCCTCTCCCAATTCCCGTTATCCTCACATTAATTATAAGAAACTGTATCATAAACGAGAAAAAATAGCTAACTTTGCAGCATAATAACAAACAAAGGAATATGACTACAACAGAGAACAATACCAATGAGGAGAAGCGCAGCTTGAGCTTCGTGGAGCAGCTGGTTGAGGAAGACCTCGCTGAAGGTAAGAACGGCGGACGGATTCAGACCCGTTTCCCACCAGAGCCTAACGGCTATCTCCACATCGGGCATGCTAAAGCCATCTGCATGGACTTTGGAGTTGCCGAGCATTACAAGGGTGTCTGCAACCTGCGCTTTGATGATACCAACCCCAGCAAGGAGAACACAGAGTATGTAGAGAACATCCTCCATGACATCAGCTGGCTTGGGTTCAAGTGGGGCAACATCTATTATGCCAGCGACTACTTCGAGAAACTGTGGGATTTCGCCATCTGGATGATCAAGAAAGGCATGGCTTATGTTGATGAGCAGACATCAGAACAGATTGCCGCACAGAAGGGAACACCTACCACACCTGGTGTAGCATCGCCTTACCGTGACCGTCCCGTAGAGGAGAACCTCGCCCTGTTCGAGAAGATGAACACCACAGAGGCGGTTGAGGGAAGCATGGTGCTGCGCGCAAAGCTTGACATGGCTAATCCCAACATGCACTTCCGTGACCCTATCATGTACCGTATCATCCAGATTCCACACCACCGCACAGGCACGAAATGGCATTGCTATCCGATGTATGACTTCGCTCATGGGCAGAGCGACTACTTTGAAGGGGTTACCCACTCCATCTGCACGCTGGAGTTTGTCCCTCACCGCCCGCTCTATGACAAGTTCATTGACTTCCTGAAAGAACACGATGGGACGGCTGACAACCTCCATGACAACCGCCCACGGCAGATTGAGTTCAACCGTCTCAACCTGACCTACACGGTCATGTCAAAGCGCAAACTCCACACTCTCGTTGACGAGCATCTCGTGAACGGATGGGACGACCCGCGTATGCCGACTCTCTGTGGGATGCGCCGCCGTGGCTACTCACCAGAATCAATCCGCCATTTCATTGACTCTATCGGCTATACCAAGTTCGATGCCCTCAATGACGTTGCCCTCCTTGAGGCTGCCGTGCGGGAGGACCTGAACAAGAAGGCGACCCGTGTCAGTGCAGTTCTCGACCCGGTAAAGCTCGTCATCACCAACTATCCTGACGGCCAGTCCGAGGAGATGGAGGCCATCAACAATCCGGAGAATGAGGCTGACGGCTCTCACACCATCACCTTCTCAAAAAACCTTTGGATTGAGCGTGCCGATTTCATGGAGGATGCTCCAAAGAAGTTCTTCCGTATGGCTCCCGGCAAGGAAGTAAGACTGAAGAATGCGTACATCGTGAAGTGTACAGGCTGCACCAAGGATGCCGAAGGCAACATCACCGAAATACAGGCCGAGTATGACCCGGAGAGCAAGAGCGGCATGCCTGGAGCTGACCGCAAGGTGAAAGGCACGCTCCACTGGGTCAGTGCTGACCACTGCCTGAAGGCAGAAGTACGCGAGTATGACCGCCTGTTCAATATTGAGAACCCGTCAGCTGACGAGCGTGACTTCCGTGAGCTGCTGAACCCCGAGAGCCTTTTCGTCCGTACCGAATGTTACGTTGAGAAATACCTGGCTGAGAAGAAACCCGGCGACTATCTCCAGTTCCAGCGCACGGGCTACTTCACGCTTGACCCTGACACTACGGCTGACCATCTCGTGTTCAACAAGACTGTAGGCTTGAAGGACACATGGGCTAGGAAAGCCAAGGCCTGAAACGAAAGACTGTGAACATTGGACATCTACTATCACAGCGATAAGTTCAAGCAACTGCTCCGTAATTACGAAGAGTTGCGGAAAGGTAACATCAGCGAGTTCCCCGATCCTGAGGAACTGACTGATGTTGCCGAATACTTCCATGCCCTGGGCAAGGAGGAAAAAGCCCTTGAAGCTGCCGATTATGCTGTCCACATGTATCCCACCGCAACAGCTCCCTTGGCGTTCAAGGCACGCATGGCACTGCTCATTGATGACAACCCACAGCTGGCTGACGAGATTGCCGAGACTATTATAGACAAGACTGACCTGGACTATCTGTACCTGAAAGCCGAGATCATGATTGCCAATGACAAGGTTAAGGAAGCCGATGTGTTCCTGCAGGGACAGTATGACACCGCCATCGACCACGATGACCGTGAGGACTTCATCCTTGACGTTGCAGCCCTCTTCGCCGATTATGAGGAGACGGACTATGCCGAGAAATGGTTGGCCCGGTCGACCATGACCAGCGAGAACGACTACAAGGAGCTGCAGGCACGCATTCTGAAAAGTCACGGAAAGTATGAGGAGAGTGAGACTATCTTCAATGAGCTGCTCGACACTGACCCTTACTCCGGACCTTACTGGAACCAGCTGGCACAGAGCCAGTTTCTCCGGAATGACATTCAGGACTCCATCACCTCCAGCGAATACTCCATAGCCATCAATCCCGATGACGATGAGGCTGTCCTCAACAAGGCTAACGGGCTTTTCACCCTTGGCAACTACGAGGAGTCGCTGAAGTACTACCAGCGATACAAGCGGCTCTGCCACAATGCTGACCTGAGCGTCATTGATGTCACCATCGGTCATATCTACCTTTTCCAAGGCAAGGCACTGGAGGCACAACAGCATTATCAACTGGCACTGTCGGAGTCAAGGGACAAGTCACTCACGCTCATCCATATTGCCATATCAGCTTTTGATAACGGATACGTGGAGTATGCCTACCGCATCTTCAGCAATCTGCTGCCCGCTCTGAGTGACGAGTGGGACATCGGCTTCGCCTATCTGGCACGATGCTGCTATGAGCTGAAGAGGAAAGAGGAATACCGAGAATACCTGAATACAGCCGTCGAGCGCAACCCTGAAGAGTGCAGGGAAGTACTCTCTGATCTCTATCCTGAGGGAACCAACCCACAGGACTACCCCACCATCAGCATCTGACTGACGGCATAAACCAACGAAACTTTTATCAATCCAACTTTCATCATGAACTTTATCACAACACTCCTGTCACAACTTAACTACGGCACCATCTTCATTCTGATGCTACTGGAGAGTACGGTCATTCCCGTACCGTCAGAGCTGGTTGTCGCACCAGCCGCCTATCATGCAGCCGGGGGAAACCTCAACATGTGGCTCGTCATCCTCTTCGCCACTTTGGGAGCCGACTGCGGTGCCACTATCAACTATCTGGCAGGATGGTATTTAGGCCGCCCCATTATCTACAGGTTTGCCAACAGCAAGTGGGGACATGCCTGCCTGCTCAACCAGGAGAAGGTAGAAAAGAGTGAGAAATACTTTGATGACCACGGCATGGTAGCCACCATCACAGGCAGACTGCTGCCAGGCATCCGCCATCTTATCTCTATCCCTGCCGGACTGGCCAAGATGACCTACTGGAAATTCCTACTTTACACCACCATCGGTGCCGGTGCATGGAACTGTATCCTTACCCTACTTGGACATTATCTGCACTCTTTCGTACCAGAGGATCAGCTCAATAACAAGATAATGGAATACGGCGAGTACATCAAGTTCGGCATCATGATACTGGTTGCCGCAGCCCTCATGTGGTTCATGGCAAAGTGGCTCATCAAGAGGAAGAAAGCCATCAAAGATGGCATTGACCCCGACAAGATGTAAGAAATCCATTTTATTTACCCGACTAAAAACTTCTGATTATGGCTTCAAACGAGAAATACATGGAAGAAATAGCCCAGGAGCAGCTTCTCTCAGACGATGAAGAGCGTTCACTGGCAGCAAAGATAAAGATTGGTGATGCCAAGGCTTTGGAGAAACTGACCAAAGCCAACTTGAAATTCGTGGTGTCACTGGCACACCAGTACCGCAACCGCGGGCTGGAGGAGGATGACCTCATCAGCGAGGGCAACATCGGCATGATGCATGCCGCCCAGAAGTTCGACGGATCCAAAGGCATCCGCTTCGTCCTTTTCGCAGCTCCCTACATCCGCACAGCCATGGAAGAGGCTCTCAAGGAGCAGACAGCACTCTACAAATTGCCCAAGACAGAAACAAGTAAGTTTGAGCACAAGCGCTCGCATGCCATCTCCATCGACCAACCCGTACCGGTAGGAAGCAGCAACAACTTCACCTTGCAACACGTCCTTGAGAATGACAATGCCCCACATGCTGACGAACATCTCAATGCCGAGATACTGAACGCTGAGATTCAGCAAGGTATGGATATTCTCAATGCACGTGAGAAGCGTGTCATCACTTACATCTATGGGCTCAAAGGAGCGCATTACACAATGGCGGAGATTGCAGAGGACATGGGGCTGAAACGTGAGCGCATAAGGCAGATACGTGACAAGGCACTGCGAAAGCTTCGCAAACGGCTGAAATGACAGTATGCACATCGGCAAAGAAACTTGTCAACAACAGGCATATCTCATCGCAGGCATAAGATGCTTCATCATATTAAGAAACTCATCCTTTCCATATTTTCCTTGACTGGCAAAATCAGGAAGAAAGACAAGGCACTCCTTATGCTGAGGGAAGAGATATTGACTTCTTTCCACAGGAAAGAATGGGAATACAGGCCGGACAGACCGAACAAACTGAAAGAGATTGCTGAGGCATATATACTGTTCAACGGTAAAGCCTGTCCCATGAGAATTGGTGACTACGGTGCGTGGTGGTTTGAACACAAGCAACTCAGCTCCGCAAAGCAACATCCCTACCAAGCCTATAAGCCTATAAGATTCTGTACCTATAAAGGATATGTCTATGTCTTTGACCTTGTTGGGGACATTGTCATTCTCAATCCCAGGTCAAACAGAACCAGAATGCATCTGCATTTAAATAACACAGACAGGCGGCAGTTAGTGATGCGATACGATGAGTTCATCGCCTCCTCACCTACAGTGTGGGAAGAACGAAGCTCCATAAAAGGATTCCTGTTCGATGTTGAGCCGAAAGTTTTTCTCTTCAGAAACAATTCCTACATTGAGGAAAACTTATTTGGTGCATGGCATCAACCGGGAGGAAACCCTATTAATTGACAGTTTTTGGAAAAGAACGAGGTGATCAGCGGATGACAACAGTACGGAACCAGTCGCGCAACACACCACCATACTGATTCTGACTGTCGGCACACAGTACGATAACCTGACTGCCATCAACCAACCTCGGACCAAGGCACATCCCCTCATAGTTAGCCAGATTCTGCCGGAAAAAAGTAAGTGAGGTCTTCCATTCGACAAGAAGTGACTTCTGCATATAAGCAGACTCCGCTGTCAAAGGAGCATCTGCACTGACAGGCTTCTCAACAAGAGGATTGACACAGAACAGCTTATTGACAACAAATGAGCCCAACTTGCACGATGTGACCAGAAACTCGCGCTCCAGCACCAGCAGGCGGCCATCATCCAAGGCGGCCAGAGCCGGCACTCCCATTGCATAAACGGATGCCGAGGCATGCTGCTGGGGAGCATCCATCAGATAGGCATACTGCTGCTGGGACATGAAAGCCTCATCAAAACTCTGCAAGCGAAGCCTATTCGCTATCCTGTTATTATAGTCTGCCTGCATACCATCGCCTTTCAGCGTACTCTCTGAGATTGTCCAAAAGAGGCGAGTCTCGGCATTATAGGTAAGGCCTTCAAACCCATATTGCCGTGTAGTCCCCTCAAAGACACGAGGGACAGACAGCTCCCTTCCTGTCAGCCTTCCATCCATCCTGCACTCAACAATCCTGTTGTCACCCTCACGGGAAACAAATAAGGTACTGTCCTTACTGAAAAAAACAATGTCCTCCTCATCATGATTGGTATCGTCCGACGATCGGAACCCCTCCGAACGCACGTCAATAATATCGCCACTGACCGAATCTGTCTGAATACGGAAGACGAAAAATCCACTTTGGGGAGCCTTATCTGATACAAGAGCATAACGGTCAGCCCCAAGCCATGTCAACCCACTGTAGTTCCCCTTAGGGACATAGTGGGAGAAATGATGTTGCGGGTTGAGCCTGACGAACGGGGACATCTGTGCCCAGACCATCGTAGGCAGGCTGGCAATAAAAAGGAGAACACATCTGATTTTCACCATTCAGTCATTCATCATCATTAGCGATGAGTAGGAATACCTACCCTCAATCCATGATATAACAGCTGCTGCTATACCAAGGGCAACTATTCCCACACATAAAATGAATATCGCAAGTACCGTAAGTCTGTTGCCTCCTCACTTTTACGGGACCTCTCTTACCCATTTCCTCTCAAACAAGATAAACAGGGGGTAAGGATGCTATCCTTCCCCCGAGAACTGCTTGATACGCTGCTCGTCTGACAGTTTGCAGATAAGCAGCGTTCCATCCTTCTCAGCCACAATATATCCATCCAGCCCCTGGATAACCACCTTCCGCTCCTCGGTGGTATGCACTATACAGTCCTTGCTGTCGAAGAGCTGCACATTCTGCCCTATGATGGCATTGCCGTAAAGGTCACGCTGCGTCTGCGCATAAAGCGAGCCCCATGTGCCTAGGTCACTCCAGCCAAAATCGGCCGGACAGACGAATATCTCCTCAGCTTTCTCCATGATAGCATAGTCAACCGAGATATTCTCACACTCCGGGTAAACCTCATCAATGACGCGCTGCTCATCCTCCGTACCCAAGACATCCATGATATGCTCAAAGATACGGGCAACGCTTGGCTGGTAAATACGGAAAGCATTGACAATCGTTGACGCACTCCAGATGAAGATACCTGCATTCCAGAAGAAGTTGTTCTGCTGTGTGTAACGGATGGCAGTTGAAAGATCGGGCTTCTCACGGAACTGATCAACACGGAAAATCTCCTTGTTGCGGGCTGAAGCCGTTGACAGGTCAGCCTGGATATAGCCATATCCAGTCTCGGGACGGGTCGGTCTCATACCCAGAGTTACGATGGCATCCGTCTCCGCCGTGAATTTCAGACAGTTCGTTATCACCCGCCGGAACTCCTCAGGGGCGGTGACAATATGGTCGCTGGGCGAGACTACAATGTTGGCTTTCGGATTCTCCTTCTTTATACGCCAGCTCACATAGGCAATGCAGGGAGCCGTATTGCGGCGGCAAGGCTCACTCAGAATGTGGCTGACTGGAATATCCGGTAGCTGTTCATGCACCAGGGTGACATACTTCTGATTGGTCACCACCCAGACATTGTCTGATGGGACAACACCTGCAAAGCGGTCATAGGTCAGCTGGATGAGTGACTTCCCCACTCCCAGCACGTCAATAAACTGCTTAGGGCGCTCTGCCGTACTCATAGGCCAAAATCTGCTGCCCACGCCTCCTGCCATGATGACAAGATGATTATCCGTCTGTGCCATAGTTTTATGCTCTTCAAATGAATATAGTTGCAAATGTACAAATAAAAAAGAACAAAGGCGACCGATTGGCCGCCTTTTTCTTGTTTATCCTGTGCAAACAATTACATTGCCGTGCTTATTTCGCATATAAGGCAACTATTGTCTCATAAAGTTCCTGCTTGCCGGAGATCTGTTTTGGCTCATCATGCGTCTTGGCATAGTCAGCCAGTTCCTCCAGCGACATCCTGCCTTCCTCGAACCGTTTGCCCTCACCAGCATCAAAGCTCGCATAGCGCTCCTTGACCATTGAAGGGATGGGAGAGTTCTCTATGATGTCAGCCGCATTGAGCAGGGCACGTGCCATTGCATCCATACCGCTGATGTGGGCAATAAAGATGTCCTCAGGATCAGTTGAGTTACGGCGGAGCTTCGCATCAAAATTAGAGCCACCATTACCCAGCCCACCATTGCGGATAATCTGCATCATGGCTTGTGTCAGTTCAAAGTTGTCTATTGGGAACTGATCAGTATCCCACCCGTTCTGGGCATCTCCACGGTTGGCATCAATAGAACCTAACATGCCATTGTCTACAGCCACAGCCAACTCGTGCTCAAAGGTATGGCCCGCAAGAGTGGCATGGTTCACCTCTATGTTCACCTTGAAGTCCTTGTCCAGTCCATTGGCACGGAGGAAGCCGATGACAGTCTCTACATCCACATCATACTGGTGCTTGGTTGGCTCCATTGGCTTCGGCTCGATCAGGAATGTACCCTTGAATCCCTTGGCACGAGCATAGTCACGGGCAGCCGTCAGCATCTTTGCCAAGTGGTCCTTCTCACGCTGCATCTGCGTGTTCAGCAATGAAGAATAGCCTTCACGACCACCCCAGAACACATAATTCTGACCACCCAACTTGACGGTTGCATCAATAGCATTCTTAATCTGGACAGCGGCGCGGGCTACCACATCAAAGTTGGGATTAGTTGCCGCACCATTCATGAAACGCTTGTGACTGAATACATTCGCCGTACCCCAAAGCAGATGAATCTTATCATACTCCTTCATCTTTTCCAGCGCATAGTCGGTAATGGCTGCCATGTTCTGCTCATATTCAGCAATATTATCTGACGGGTCGCAAAGGTCAACATCATGGAAGCAAAAATAGCGAATACCTAACTTGTCCATCAATTCAAAACCTGCGTCCATCTTGTCCTTGGCACGCTGCAGAGTTGAATCAGCCGTATCCCACTCATAGCTGCGGGTCTGTCCGCCAAACTGGTCACCGCTGGCATCTCCCAAGGTGTGCCACCATGCCATAGCGAACTTCAGCCAATCCTCCATCTTCTTGCCCATTACCACACGCTCTGGCTCATAGTAATGAAATGCCATTGGATTCTTACTCTTAGTCCCTTCAAAAGGAATCTTACCGATGTTGGGAAAATACTCTTTTACCATAATTGTTCAGAATTTAGATTTAATTTTTACTGTTGTTTTATCTCCAAATGGAACGAGACACCCTGTGCTTCGATGTACTCTCTGGTGAAATTACTGCGGTCAGGAAACCGTCACAGCCATCAACTGCCGCAGACGGGCCTTCCAGTGAGCATAGGCATCCAGGTATTCCTCATGATGACAAGAATCAGAATGCACCACCATCAGCCGTTTCAGAGTGCCAAAAGCCTCATGATGGTCCTTATATATGCCACATCCTATACCTGCACCTTTGGCAGCTCCTGCAGCCCCATCTGTATCATAAAGTTCAATATCGGCTCCGCTCACACCTGCCAGCGTGTCACGGAATATAGGGCTTAGGAACATATTAGCCTTCCCGGCATGAATCTTATGAATATCCATTCCCATTTGCCGCATGACCTCCATACCATAACAGAAACTGAAGACTATACCTTCTTGGGAGGCACGGAGAAGGTGGGAGCGGTCATGACGCGTGAAGTTAAGTCCGTGTATGGAACACTTTGGCTCACGGTTCTCCAGCACCCGTTCGGCACCATTGCCAAACGGGATGACCATCACACCGCCTGCCCCAACGGGAGCCGTGGCGGCAAGGTCGTTCATCTGCGCATAGCTAAGGTCAGATGCTGCATTGCGGCGCATCCATGCGTTGAGAATACCCGTGCCATTGATGCACAGCAGCACACCCAAACGAGTCTGTTCCTCTGTATGATTTACATGGGCAAAGGTATTCACACGGCTCTTACGGTCATAGTTCACCTCACCCAAGACACCATAGACAACCCCTGACGTTCCAGCCGTAGAGGCTATCTCGCCAGGATTAAACACGTTCAGGCTCAAGGCATTGTTGGGCTGGTCACCTGCACGATAGGCTACAGGTGTGCCTGGCCTCAGGCCCAGCTCGTCAGCAGCACTCCTGCTTACCTCTGACTGGACTGAGAAAGTTGGCACAACATCAGCCAGTTTCTCCTTATCCAGTCCCCAGTAGTCAAGAAGGAACTGGGCAGGGCAACCTTCACGGAAATCCCAGAACATGCCCTCTGACAGGCCACTGACCGTAGTGTTGACTGTCCCTGTCAGCCGCATGGCAATATAGTCGCCAGGCAGCATGACCTTATAGACACGCTCATATATATCGGGCTCATTATCCTTCACCCATGCCAGCTTGGCTGCCGTGAAGTTGCCGGGAGAATTGAGAAGATGCCGCAGACAACGCGCCTCTCCCAAGTCATGAAAAGCTTTCCCGCCATAAGGCACAGCACGTGAGTCGCACCAGATAATGCTGGGACGCAGCACATTCAATTCCCGGTCAACACAGACCAGTCCGTGCATTTGGTAAGAAATGCCGACCGCCTTGATGTCCTCTCCCTTGACTGAGGCTTCAGTCATGACTTTGGCCAGTGCAAGCTTCATGTTGATCCACCACATATCAGGCTCCTGCTCTGCCCATCCTGTCTCCAGGGCAATAATAGGAGCCTCCTGTTCAGGGAAATGAGCATCGGCAGCCACCTGCCCCGTGTCGGCATCCACCAATGATGCTTTCACGCTGCTGCTGCCTACGTCAAGTCCCAGCAAATATCTTTTTGCCATAATCTATCCCTTTGAGGTTATATTATAGATTACGGTTGGACTGACTGTTTCCCTTAAAGCAAGCACATTATTTCCACAAGCGGGGGTATATGCCATATTGCTTTTTGGGGAACCGTCACGTACTTTTGGAGAAAACAGTCACTCACTTTACCAGTCAGCAAATAAATTAACGGAGGCCTCCTACAGCTGGGAAATAATCCCTATATTCCTATACAAGTGAGTTTACTCGCGCCTATGCGAGCGTACCCCGCTGTATCTGGCGGGCAGTACTTCAGCAGAAATACTTGAATACTTTAGCAGCAATACTCTGATACTTTACGTGAAGTACTTGTCTGCAAACAGCCATTCTTGATTGTCAGAAGAGGCTCAGGCTTTGGTCTATTACGGGTTTTTCATCAACAGTTTCCTCCTCATCACGGAACTGGAGGAGGAGCTGCTGGGTCATAGTGCTGCTTTCATTGAGACGATACACGCCCTTCTTGGTTTTCTCAATGACAGAATCAATGTTCTTACTGTTCTTCAGGAGATACTGCTGCACATACTTATGCACATCCTCCCGTGCAATAGGATTGAAAAGAGAGTTGCAGGCATTATGCACATGGCGGGAGATTTTCTGAACGGAAAGTCCCTCGTCACCGGCCTCAGTAAGAACACGTAGTATCTCTTTATCGTATTGCATATAAAAAAGGGAGCCTATACTCTTTCATACAGACTCCCTACTGTGCTATATTAAATCTTCCGATTAAGCAAGTGTGATCTTGTTATCTTCATCCTTAACCTTACCTTCCTTGAAGAGCCATCCAATGCCGAGATAAGCCTCCTCAGTGCTGATTTTTGCAGCCTTTGCAATCTCATCCACACTGAGAGCTTTTGCCTCTGCTGCAAGTGCATTGTAAACGTCACCAGCCTTAAAGCCTACCGTCTCTGCGTTGATAGTTACGACTGCAACGGTCTTCTTGGTGGCTGCCTTTTTGGTAGTGGTCTTCTTTGCTGCCTTTGGTGCAGCCTTTGTCTCTTTCTTTTCTGTCATAATCAGTAAATAATTAAAGTCCCATTCAAGTAATTGAATAACAATCTGTTATAAACAGATGCAAAATTACATCAAATATCCGAGAGTACCGAACAATTATGCAGGAAAGTAAATGAGCCAAAGGCTTTTTAGCTGAAAAGAAGCCTTTTATTGATTTAAATCAATGATTATTAGGCCTTTAAATCCAGCTTTATTTCCAGTTCGTCCAGCTGCTTCTGGTCTATAGCTGAAGGAGCATCGAGCATGACATCACGCCCGCTATTGTTCTTCGGGAAGGCAATACAGTCACGGATTGAGTCCAGCCCGGCAAGGATGCTCACGAAGCGGTCGAGACCGAAAGCGAGACCGGCATGAGGTGGCGCACCATATTTGAAGGCATTCATCAGGAAGCCAAACTGTGCCTCTGCCCGCTCTGGGGTAAAGCCAAGTACCTCAAACATTTTCTCCTGTAACTGTGTATCATGGATACGGAGTGAGCCTCCACCCACCTCAATGCCGTTGCATACGAAGTCGTAAGCCTTGGCACGGACCTGTTCTGGATGCTCATCGAGCAAAGGAATGTCATCAGGATTAGGCATGGTGAACGGGTGATGTGTTGCCATCAGGCGTTGCTCCTCATCGCTCCACTCGAACAGTGGGAAGTCGACTATCCACAGGCACTTGAATACGTTCTTGTCACGCAGCCCGAGACGGTCGCCCATCTCCAGGCGAAGAGAGCAGAGCTGCACACGGGTCTTGTTGGCATTTTCGCCAGAGAGAATCAGCACGAGGTCGCCGTCCTTGGCACCAGCCGTCTCCTTTACCTTCTGCAACTGCTCGGGTGAATAGAACTTGTCAACAGAACTCTTCACAGTTCCGTCAGTATTGTACTTGATGAATACCAGTCCCTGGGCACCAACCTGCGGACGCTTCACGAAGTCGGTCAGCTCATTGAGCTGCTTGCGGCTGTAGTCAGCACAGCCCGGAACGACAATACCGCCGATGTAGGCAGCCTCATCGAAGACACTGAAGGAGCCTGTTCCCTTCAGCACGTCCATCAGCTCAACAAACTCCATACCAAAGCGGAGGTCAGGCTTGTCTGACCCGAAGCGGCGCATGGCCTCATGCCAGGTCATCTGCTCCAGCTTAGGCAGTTCCACGCCACGAATCTCACGGAAGAGGTGACGTGCCATCTCCTCAAAGAGATTGATGACATCGTCCTGATCAACGAATGACATCTCACAGTCAATCTGCGTAAACTCAGGCTGCCGGTCAGCACGCAAATCCTCATCACGGAAACACTTGGCTATCTGGAAATAACGGTCGAAACCTGCCACCATCAGCAGCTGCTTCAGCGTCTGCGGACTCTGTGGAAGCGCATAGAACTGTCCAGGATTCATGCGTGAAGGCACCACGAAGTCACGTGCGCCCTCAGGAGTGGATCCAATAAGAATAGGTGTCTCCACCTCTATGAACTGTTGTGAGTCGAGGAAGTTGCGGATAAGAATGGTCATGCGGTGACGCAGCTCCAAGTTCCTGCGCACAGCAGCACGGCGGAGATCCAGGTAACGGTACTTCATACGGAGGTCATCGCCACCATCGGTATTATCCTCAATCGTGAATGGAGGGGTCAGGGATGTGCTGAGTACGCTCAGTTCCCTGGCGATAATCTCAATGTCACCCGTAGGGATCTTGCTGTTCTTGCTCTGACGCTCGTTCACAATACCCTTAACCTGGACGCAATACTCACGTCCCAACTTGTTGGCATCACCGCAAAGCGCAGCGTCATCTGCCTCATTGAAAACCAACTGGGTAATACCATAGCGGTCACGGAGGTCAACGAAAGTCATACCTCCCATCTTACGTGAGCGCTGTACCCATCCGGCAAGCGTCACTTCCATGCCGACATCAGAGAGACGAAGCTCACCACAAGTCTTTGTTCGATACATAATCTCTTTGCTTTTTATTATATTTTCCTGCAAAGATACGAACTTTAGACGAGAAACAGGAAGCACAAAATGAAAATATAAGGAAATGATGAAAGATTGGAAAAGAATAGGCAAAGCCTTCTGATAGCAGATTAATATTTGATAATTTCCACTTAATTAATGTAAAAAAAGCATGCAGCTATAAACTTTCTGCTTACTTTTGCATCTGACATCACAAGAACGAATAATAAAGTTGTAATTATGAAAAAGTTTATATTAATGACGCTGCTGATGGTCTTCGGGCTCACTTTTGCAGCCGCACAGAATCAGGCAGAGATCAAATTCGATAAGATTACCAATAACTTTGGTACATTCTCGGAGAGCAACCCTGTACACAAGACAACCTTCACCTTCACCAACGTGGGCAAAGCTCCGCTGGTCATCAATCAGGTGGTAGCCAGTTGCGGCTGTACGGTTCCCCGCTATGACAAGCGCCCTATCGCCCCCGGGCAGAAAGGCAGCATTGACGTGACCTATAACGGGACTGGCAAGTTCCCCGGACACTTCAAGAAGAGCATCACCGTCCGCACCAATGGCAAGACGGAGATGACCCGCCTGTACATAGAAGGTGTGATGGAGAGTAAATAAATTCCTCACCCACAAGAACTGACAGAGGCAGCCTATCCCCCGATGAGGATAGGCTGTCTCTTTGTCTATGGCTGACAGCGAAGCTTACTGGGTGCATCACGGACTGCTCAGGACTGCAGCACCAAAAGTGCGGATGCCACACATGCGAGCCACCCTACTTCAGCGTTGGGACAATGGCAAGATAGACCACATCATGGTCAGTGCGGTTCTCGAACCAGTGGAAGTGACCTTCAGGACAATAATGTACCTGCCCTACCCTGGCAACCTCCTCCCTGTCATCATAATGCACGGTCAGTTCACCACTCACAACGAACATTGCCTCAAATGAGCCTGTATGCTGATGTCTCCCGCTACTGGCACCGGGGCGCAGCGTGGAATACATGATCCGGGCCTTGTCATCAACATAGTTGCGTGTGTCGAGCTTTCCCTCACCGCCTTTGAAGCCTTCTATATGCTCCTCGGCAATCTTGTCAAAATCAATAATCATAATGTCTGGTTTTAAAGTTACCTTGCAAAGATAACAAAAAAAGTGGAGACTCTCCGCCAGAGCCCCCACCATTTTAAGATTGTACATCTATTGCTTAGAAGGTGTAACGCAGACCAAGCTGCCCACGCCAGCGGCTGTAGTAAGAATCATAGTCGCGGTTTACGTGCGTACCATCGAACTTAAACAAACCATTACCCTCATAATTGAACGGACTGAAATAACGTCCGAACCCATCACCATAGGTGTGCCCCCAATCCTTATTGAGAAGGTTGCCTATATTGATGATATCAAAGCTGAGTTCAAGAGAGTTGATCTGCCCACCCACCTTGAAACTGTACTTCTGGGCTAAGTGTACATCAAAGTGATGCTCGAAAGCAAGATTGTCAGCGTAACGCTTGAAGTACTCACCACGATGATCACGCAAATAAGAATCACCAGCAATCCACTGCTTCATCAGCTGCCGCTGCTGGTCCTCAGTCAACGTACCGTTGAAGCCAGAACCAAGCACCTTGGTCAGCAATGGATAGGTGTCTCTGCTGTTATTCACTTTGACACCGCCTGCAAATTTCATCTTGTCTATCTGTGCGTCAGTAGGAATCCACATGATGTCATTCCCTGTAGCACCATCACCATTCATGTCACCATACATCTCGATAACATAGGGTGAGCCACTACGACCTTGGTAAATCAGGCCAACGGTAGTCTCCCACTGTTTCTGTGCCCCATAATTTACATGGTAGTAAGCACTGGCCTGGACACGATGTGGAACATTATAAGCACTGAAGCCAAGCTCCGGGTCATTGGCATCACGATAGGTCGTATTGTACATCCAGTTGCTGCCCGCTACAGATGATGTACCACTGTTCACACTCATAGAGCGGGTCCAGGTATAGCTGGCCATCAGGTCAAGACCGAAGTTGAAATGCTTCTCAGCCTTGAGCGAGAGATTGACCGTATAGCCCTTGTTAGTGTTATAAAGCGCATAGACAAAGGAATAGGGACTGCCAGCTGTACTGCGGTCGAACATAGGACGGTTGTCCCACTCATATCCAGTTGCCTGACCGAAGGTCTGCCCAGTCTTGTCAACAGCAAGGTTCTTATAATAAATATCGTTCAGCGTCTTTGAATAAATAGCATCGGCCGTCCAGTCAATACCGAGAAGGTGGAAATCAAAACCAAGATTGGCTTTCAGCGTCTGGGCAAACTTGAAGTTATCCACAAATACGTCAACTTCCTGATTGCCTAAAACTTTCAGCCGTTCCGCGTTAGGCAACTGACCGTTGGGATCAAGATAAAGCTCCAGCCCCTTAGGACTGTTTACAGAATAGGTATCCATCTGCAGGCCCGTCTTAGTGAAGTTGTTACTGATCCACACGTATGGGATACGACCGGTAAACACACCCAAGCCACCACGCAGAATGAGCTGGCGGTCCTTATTGATGTCCCAACGGAAGCCCACACGCGGACTCCAAAGAGGAGTGCTTGACAGCTTATGGTCAGTGCGGACACCCCACCCACGGCTGGCAGCATACTCATTGAACGGAACATTAGCTGTAGGAGTGTCGAAGAAAAGAGGTATTTCCATACGTAGACCATAAGTAAGCTGGAAGGAAGAATTGACATTCCACTTGTCCTGTGCATAGAAGCCCAGCTGACCAGCTGAGAAAGGAGCCTTCCATCGTGGATCACCAGTGATCTCTACATTAGCCATGCCAAAACGGTACTGACGGAAGTAATTGTATGAAGGATCTACCGTACCGTTCATGAAGTCGTCATAGTACTTGTCAAAATGCGCCTTATCAGCAAAATTGTAAGTACCGTTGGCATCCTGGATAAAGAGGTTGGCAAACTTGTAGAACTCGTTATGCGTACCAAAAGTGAAAGTATGATTTCCATTGTACCATGTAAGGTTATCCTCCAGGGTGTAAATGTCCTGATCCAAGGAATTTGCCATAGACGAGCGCTCGTTACCAATATTCACGCTACCACCTGTAACTTGCAGGGATATCATAGGGAAGGCAGAGGATACATTTCTCTTGTCACGCACACGGACATAGCTGGCACGTGCCTCATTGCTGATAACAGGAGAAAGTCGACTCTGCAGCTCAGCTGTAAAGGAGTTGGTCTTGCTGGTGAACGGGTAGAAGTAATGGTCATCATTCAAAGAGGAGGCACCACTCACGTTATTCAGCTGCTTGGCATCAACGAGGCTCCAACGGAACGAGAACTTGTTGAAGTCATTGATATTCCAGTCAATCTTCGCACCAATCTTATTACTCTTTGTATAAATATCTGGATTACTATAAGCACCATCGTAGTTAAATCCCTGCTTCGCAGCCATTTCCTTCACTTTTGTCAACACCTCGTCTGCCTCATCGCTGTTGACACGTGAGCCATCCTGACGATAGCCATTGAGATTAGGATATGACTTATTAGTGTTCTCATAGTTGACAAAGAAGAAGAGTTTATCCTTGACTATAGGACCACCGAGGGTGACACCCCACTGATACTCCTCCTGTTTCTGATACTTCGGAGCATAACCCGTTCCATCAGAGTAAGGATAATGATGCCCTATAAGACTTTGATTGTTGCCGAAGCCATAGACGCTACCGTGGAATTTATTAGTACCCGATTTTGTTATAGCATTAATAGCACCTCCCGTAAAACCACTCTGGCGAACATCGAAAGGAGCCACATTGACCTGAATCTGCTCTATCGTCTCCATAGATACAGGCTGAGTCCCTGCCTGACCACCATTTGAGCCGTCAGCTGTCAGACCAAAGACATCATTATTCATGGCACCGTCAATCATGAACGAATTATATCGGTTATTAGTACCTGCAAAAGACATTGCGCCATTGCTGGATGTAGTCAACTGTGGATTCAGACGTGCCACATCAGCGATACCGTGTGTGATACTTGGCATATCGGCAATCTGCCTGGAGGTCAGGCTTTGTGCCGCACCCGTCTTGGTGGCATTGACACCGGCACTACCCGTCACAACAACTTCCTGCAGTTCCTTTGAATCGTCCTGCAGCGAACAGGAGAGGTCTTCCGTCTCACCCAGTCGGAGCGTCACATCTAAAAACGTTTTCGTCTTCTGACCAATGTAAGCCACCTCAACTTTGTACGGTCCCCCCACACGCATACCTTGAATAGTGTAGCGACCGTCAATGTTGGTCACAGCTCGGTAGACTGTCCCTGAAGGCTGATGGATCGCCGTAATCGTAGCCCCTATCACGTCTTCGCCTTGGGATGTAACCTTTCCGCTGATTCCTGATGTTGTAATCTGTGCCATGACTGAGGTCGTCATAGCAATCAACAACATAACCAGGAGAAGCAATCTTTTCTGCATAGTTACCTAAAATTAAATGAAATAATAACGTTATTTATATTTTATGCTGCAAATATAAGTAAAAAAGACCAAACTTAGGTTACAAAAACATGAAAAAACAGGCAAGAACAGGATTAATGTATATACCTTCTAAATAAATGACAGCTGCCCAAGCTTTTTTTCTATCTCACCTGCCCCTTTATCCTGCAAACGACCACTCACAGACCGATGTATGCAGAGGGACTCCTTTATTAATAGAAAGGCCCTGATTGGCTTGCCCACACAAGGGAGAAGCGTAAGACAAGGAGGACACACCAATCAATTGACCGTCCAGCCTTAAAACAAAGAAAGATTATTTTCTTCGGGCAAGATGCGCCATCATCACTGCGCTAAGCCCTGCCGTCTCAGTACGAAGACGACTACTGCCTAATGTTACACTCTCAAATCCATGCTCCATAGCCAGACGCACTTCATCAATAGAGAAGTCTCCCTCCGGGCCAATCAGCACAGTAATATCATCCCCTAAGGGCGAATGGTCATTGACGGTCATAAAGAAGTCTGCCCGCGGAATTTCAGGATAACAATGGCAGATGTATTTCCGCCCTTCGCAGGAACAGTCCTCTATGAAATCACGGAAAGGTATCATTGGGCAGACGGAAGGCTTCCACCCCTTCCTGCTCTGCTTAACGGCCGACACTATGATTTTCTCTATTCGGTCAGCCCGCAACGTCTTACGTTCAGAGAACTTGCAATCGAGAAAGCTTAGCACATCAAAACCAACCTCCGTGGCTTTCTCCACCATCCATTCCATGCGTCCAATGTCTTTAGTCGGAGCTATGGCAAGATGTATCTTCCCGCGCCACGAAAGCTCTTGGGGAAGTGTATCCTTGATGGAATAGACACATTTCTTGGATGTCGTCATCATCACCTCAGCCCTGAAAAAGAAACCTTTGCCATCCATGAGATACATCTCGTCACCAGCCTTCAGCCGAAGGACACGCAAGGCATGGACTGCCTCTTCGGTTGGGAGTTCCGTCTCAGTGGCTGCATTAGGAACATAAAAATATCTTGCTTCTTTCATTATCTGCTTTATATTGAGGCAAAAGAATGTGATAAGAGACGCATATCAGTCGGCACTTTTGCCCTTTTCACGCTTTTTAATCTCGTCCCTCAGCGTAGATGCCAGCTCGTAGTTCTCATCTTCTATGGCTCTGTCCAGCGCATGACGCAGCATGTCAACACTCAACGCATTGACAGGCAATGCCATCTTGTTCTTTCCTGTATCATTACGGACGCTCTGCCGCTGGAAGAGATGCTCCTCCATAAAGATTTCCAACTTTGCTACCTGAGCCAGCAGGATTGCATCAGAGGCACGCATCGGAGTTAGGCTCAAGTCATCTTTGGAGACTAAAAGAGCCTTATACTGGCCATCCGTGATTGAATTGAAAAGGATTTCATAATGGGCACTCGTCATCAGAGGATTGACGCGGCAGAGAACCTCAGGCAAGAAACTGGCTGTGACTGGCAGATTATCAGACCGCAGTCCCAGCTCATACTCCATGTGACTGTCACACACAATGGCTATCTGCCTTGTGTGTGACAGGTTTGACAAAACAAGGAGCCCTAACTCCGGGCCTCCCACAATCTCAGATATACCTACATAAACCAGCTGCACCTTACTCATCTGACGGTCACTCTTAAGCCTTTTTCGGACGGAAAATCAAAACGAAGCAAATTCCAACTACAAGCGCATAACCAGCAAAGATGAACCAACAGGACTGCCAGTCACCAACCGTCAACGTGTCAGCACCAAACTTCTGAGGATGTGTGTAAGCATTGATGATGGCCTGGGCCGCCAAAGTGCCTATTGAGGCACCAACACCATTGGTCATCAACATAAACAATCCCTGTGCAGACGAGCGGAGAGCAGGCTCCGTACTCTTATCCACAAACAATGAACCGGATATATTGAAGAAATCAAAGGCTACGCCATAGATGATCATTGACAGGATAAACAGCAACACACCAGGAAAACCTGGGTCGCCCAAGCCGAACAGTCCAAAACGCAACACCCATGCAAACATGGCTATCAGCATCACGTTCTTGATACCGTAGTTCTTCATAAAGAAAGGAATCAGAAGGATACAGCAGGTCTCACTGACCTGTGAAAGACTGATCAGGATATTGGCATGCTGCACTCCAAAAGCATCTGCGAACTCTGGTTGTGCGCCAAAGCTGAAGAGAAAGGGGTTGGCAAAGCTGTTGGTTATCTGTAAGCTCACACCTAAAAGCATGGAGAAAACAAAGAAGATAGCCATCTTCTTCTGCCTGAACAGCGTAAAGGCACGCAATCCCAATGCGTCAATAAGGCTCTTTTGCTCTCCCCCCTTGCTGACCTCACACTTTGGTAAAGTGAAAGTGTACAGGAAGAGGATTATACTTACGACACCAGAAGTGACAAACTGGTTCTGGTTGCTTTGGAACCCCAAAAGGTCAACAAGCCACATGGTCAGAATGAACCCAATGGTTCCGAAGACCCGGATAGGAGGGAAATCCTTGACAGTATCCATTCCAGCGGCACTTAAAGCGGAATAAGCAACGGAATTGGCAAGTGCCAGTGTAGGCATATAGAAGCCAACAGAGACCGAATAAAGCCCGAATATGATGGGAAACTCGGCATGTGTCCCGGCACTAAGCCCATAAGCTGCTGTCCCAAACATAAACAGACCTGCAACCAAATGGCAAAGCCCTAACAACCGCTGGGCTGGTATCCAACGGTCAGCTACAATTCCCATCAACGCAGGCATGAAGATTGAGACAAACCCCTGCATTGAATAAAACAAGCCTATCTCCGAGCCTATACCAATATTCCCGAGGTAACGACCCATTGAGGTCAGATAAGCTCCCCACACGGCGAACTCCAAGAAGTTCATCAACGCTAAACGTACCTTTAAATTCATGTTTTTAGTTATTATAGTTTACCGCAAAAGTACAGAATTTATCAGAAACCACCAAATGTAAAATCACTTTTCCTAACGAAAAGCCTTACCTGTCCATCTCAGAGTTCTCGGTTTCAGCAAGATGGCGACCCTTCCTCTCTCTTTCATGGAGAGTAATGGGAAATTGTAATTTATCGAAAGAGAATTGTCATCTGCGGACAGATGCAGCTCAGTCAGGTAAGGTTTCATTAACAGCCTAAGGTCATCGTATTCCTTTTGATCCACAGAGTCGGGCCTCACTATATTAATCCTTCCGTCAATCGTAACAGGAAGCTGTTCCCATGCCAGGCTGTATACGCTTAGTCTACTCTCTGCCTCCGGTCCTTTCCAAGTCTGGACCAAAGCCACGGCCGACTTATCAAGAATCCTTATTTCCAGGCAGCTGCTCCCATTAAGAGTAACCGACAGATAGCTGTCCGTCAGTTTTTCTATCCGAGTCGTGTCACCCAGGAGATTCTTCACCTCAGCCTTCACCTTCATATTGGCATAATCAGCCAGTTCCGTTCTCAGGCTTTTATTAAGATAGGGTACGATGCTGTCAGGCATATCTATCCATATCTGCCGCATGTCCTGCGCAGAGACTCCAAGCCAACAAGCAAGGAAACACACTAAAACAACTGCTTTCTTCATCATCTTAATATTGCTCAATCCATGACAAAAGCCACATCCATTATCACATTTACCTATCCGATTGCACATGAGCCATAACCTAAAAGAACATCAGAAAGGACCGAACGACAGGTCACAGCGATTCCTGAAAGTGGCTATTGTAAACAGACGTGTGCCATCCTTGTCATAACCAACAACGAACTTCCCATCCTCATGGTTCATGCCCTCAGTCGTACTGTACAGCTCACCATACTTCTTCCACAGGTCATCCATCCGCTCTACAGCTTTCGCATGACTACCACAGTTGTTCTTCAGCCGGATCAGGTGCAGCCTGTCCTTCCCATCAAAGAAAAAGTTGGCTTCGGAGAACTGTTCACCATTAAACAACACATTATTGAAAACTACTTTATCTCCAACTTCCGAGACAGGCTCACCAAACCTGCTGACCAGCGATTGCATAGCCTGTTGACGGGGTATCATAACCTGGATGCCGTCAACCGTCCGCTGTGCGCCTGCAGCCAAAGTGAGGAAAAACACAGCGAGTGTCAGTAAATATTTCTTCATTATCTTTCCTTAAATGATTGTTACCTATTCAAATATAGTGTGCAAAGTTACAAAAAAGATATGAATAAAAAGCCAAATCGTTTTGCCATCTCTTTCTTTTCCTTTACCTTTGCCAGCACAAAACAAAAGAACACGAAGAGTATGAAATGTCCGGAATGTAACACTGAGGTTGATGAGAGTGAGCAGTATTGTCCCAACTGTGGCACACCGTTGCGCCCTGACAGCAATGATGATGAGCCAACGTTAGGACGCGGACTGGTCATATTCATCATCATTGGCACCATCTTCCTTGTAGCCTTTGGTTTCCTTTACTACAGTAATCATAAGAACGACCCAGAATACACCCAGACAGCCATTGAGCCTGATTCCAACTTAGCTGAGAATTACAAAGCCAAGTTTGACACTATCGTCAAGGATACAACCGCAAAGGATTCCATTGACATTCAAGAAGAAGAACAGGCCGAAAAGGTATTCAACAGCATCCGAAGACACCATCGTGTACGCCACAAGTCCAACGAGGGCGAGGTTTCCTCCGCCCCTTCCGATGAGCAGGAACGCAGCGAGGAGACATCAACAAGCAGTTCTTCCAGCGACCCGACATCCTCACAACTGGCACCAGTAGCTCCCAAACCACACACAGAACCGATAGAGACTGAATAATGAGAATTATCCGGACACGGTACCTACCGCCCAAGAACTATGAAGCCATCAATATTCTTGGGCTTCTTTTTGTGCATCCTGAAGTTGAGCTGACACCAGCCATCATCAACCACGAGCGCATCCACACTCGCCAGATGCTGGAAATGCTCATACTGCCTTTCTATCTGTGGTACGTGACAGAGTGGTTTATACGCCTTCCCCGCAAAGGACGCGCCTACTTGAACATCTCATTTGAGCGGGAAGCCTATCGGAACATGGATAACCCTGACTACCTTTCCCATCGGCACCCATTTGCATGGAGACATTATCTTTAACAGAATCACCACTATTGCTTGTGGCATCTATTGCTGTATCCCAATAACCGTCAACACATCATCAACAACCTTAAACCTCACATCCTTGCCTGCGAAAGGCATACCATAGACACGTCCGGCATCGTGCTGGTACTGCGGACGTGGATCTTGCTCCAGCACTTCTCTCAGCGCCCTCAGTTCATCCTCGCTAAAACACCTGGCAAGACTTTCAGGAATCAGCACTGACAGGTTTCTCCATGCTTTCTTATCCGTGAAGCCAGCCTTCGCATCGGGATGGCTGTCAACATAGGGGATATAAGGTTTCACATCATATATGGGTGTGCCATCCATCAAGTCAGCACCCATCACCTCTATGCTCTCTGCCGTTATCCGCTTTATCCGCACGGAGGAAAGTCCCAACCCATTAGGACGGAAAGGCGACCGAGTGGCAAACACCCCCAGCCGCTCATTTCCCCCAAGACGGGGCGGACGGACGGTAAGTTTCTCTCCCCCATCGGTATCAGCAGCAGACCGCCTGTTGGCGGAGAATCCCCATATCAACCACAGATAATCAAAATCATCGAGCCCACGGAGAGCCTCCTCCCGCTGGTATCTCGGCTCAAAGACAACATGCCCGATAAGGTTCTCTGCCAGCCCGCTCTGCCGGGGTATACCGAACTTTGATGTCAACGGAGAGCGGAAGATTGCGATTGGTTCTATCTCTTTCATACGGCAAAGGTAACATTTTGCGTGCAACTGACACCGAATAAATGTTTTTTATTTAACTTTGCAAGCAAATAATACTATCAAACAAATGGAAAATAAAGAGAATCAGAACATTGAACTCCCTGAAAATGCCTTCAGAGAGTTGAAGGACGGCGAGGAGTACGAGCCTGTCATGTCGCCCAAAGAGGCCTACCGTGAGGTCAGTCCCTGGTCTGTCACATGGGGTATCCTCATGGCGGTACTCTTCTCAGCAGCCGCAGCCTACCTGGGGCTGAAGGTGGGGCAGGTATTTGAGGCAGCCATCCCCATTGCCATCATCGCCATCGGTGTGTCATCAGCCACAAAGCGGAAGAACGCTCTTGGCGAGAACGTCATCATCCAAAGTATTGGTGCATGTTCAGGAGCCGTTGTTGCAGGCGGCATCTTCGTCATGCCAGCCATTTACATGCTTGACTTGCATGCCGACTTCCTCAAGATTTTCATCGCAGCCGCACTTGGCGGCGTGCTGGGAATCCTCTTCCTGATACCTTTCCGCAAGTACTTTGTAAAGGACCAGCACGGCAAATACCCTTTCCCTGAGGCTACAGCAACGACACAGGTACTGGTCAGCGGGGAGAAAGGTGGAAGCCAGGCGAAACCATTGCTCATTGCCGGGCTCGTGGGCGGACTGTATGACTTCATCGTTGCCACATTCGGATGGTGGAACGAGAATGTCACCAGCCGCATGATTGGCTTCGGCGAGACCCTTGCCGACAAGGCAAAGCTTGTATTCAAAGTCAACACTGGCGCGGCAGTACTGGGACTGGGCTATATCATCGGGCTGAAGTATGCCTTCATCATCTGCCTTGGCTCACTTGCCGTGTGGTGGCTCATCGTACCCGCCATGGCACTCCTCTTCCCTGACACCGTCCTCAACCAGTGGGATCCGAGCATCACGACGGCTGTCGGACAGATGGCACCCGAGGCCATCTTCAAGGCTTATGCCCGTTCCATCGGTATCGGTGGCATCGCCATGTCAGGTATTATCGGCATCGTGAAGTCATGGGGCATCATCAAGAGTGCCGTTGGCCTGGCCGCACGTGAGATGAAAGGCAAGGGTGGCAGCCAGGAGACCGTCATCCGCACGCAGCGTGACATCTCCTTCAAGATTATCGCCTTCGGCAGTATTGCAACACTCATCGTCACCTTCCTCTTCTTCTACTTAGGAGTGATGAACTTCAATCTGCTCCATGCCGTAGTAGCCATCATCCTTGTCGCGGTCATCGCCTTCCTCTTTACTACTGTGGCAGCCAATGCCATCGCCATAGTTGGAAGCAACCCTGTATCGGGCATGACACTCATGACGCTTATCCTGGCATCAGTCGTCATGGTGGCTGTCGGGCTGAAAGGTGATGCCGGAATGCTCGCAGCCCTACTCATGGGTGGAGTTGTCTGCACTGCCCTGTCAATGGCCGGTTCATTCATAACTGACCTTAAGATTGGCTACTGGCTCGGAACAACACCTGAGAAACAGGAGACATGGAAGTTCCTCGGCACTATTATATCTGCCGCTACGGTTGCAGGCGTGATGATTGTGCTTGACAAGACTTATGGTTTCAATTCAGGCAAGCTTGCCGCTCCGCAAGCCAATGCAATGGCAGCCGTCATCAAGCCACTCATGAGCGGGCAGGGCGCACCATGGATTCTCTACGGCATTGGTGCCGTCATAGCCTTGGTTCTCGACCGTTGCAAGGTTCCAGCCCTGGCATTTGCCCTCGGCATGTTCATTCCCTTAGAGTTGAACATTCCTCTCTTGGTAGGTGGAGCCATGAACTGGTATGTCACCACCAGGTCAAAGGATGATGTCCTCAACAAGGCTCGTGGCGACAAAGGTACGCTCATTGCCTCAGGCTTCATTGCCGGTGGAGCGCTGATGGGGGTTGTCTCTGCCTTGCTGAAGTTCGGAGGCATTGAGTTTGATTACACATCATGGTGGGAAAATCACCTCTCTGAGCTGCTCTCCCTCGTTGCCTATGCCGCACTCATCATCTACTTCATCCTTGCCACAAAACCTGGCAAGGAGGAAGTAGTGTGACGAATCCAAGGCGTCCCCTATCATCCGAAGATTATAAAACACTAAAGGGCTATTGCCAGGCAGAATCCATCTCGCCTCGCAATAGTCCTTTTCCTTTTCAACCACCTCCTCTTTTATCTCAACAAAGGCATATAGAACCGGGCAGGCAGCTATACTTTCCCAATTGGCGGCCGTCAACCAGGCGGCAGCCTATGGGATAGTACGAATATTTTGCAGCCCGTCAATTATCTTCTTCCATGATAGCCAACGGCATGCAACTCGTCATGACGGAAGCGCGTGGTATAGTCTGGCTTGACCAGCCCAATAGGATTGGCTGTCAGCCCCGGATTACCCATCCACTCGGCTATCTCGTCAACCCAGCTGGCAGCTGCCTGACGCGTGGGATGAATGCCATCAATACGGGAACAGACAACCGAGCTGCTGTCGAAGAATCGCTCCCCACCTGTGCAGTCACGGATCACATTGACAATAGTGCGGTCCTTTACCTTATTCCACGGCAGCGGCCCTATCCATACGTAGGGAATATCACCTATACGGCTCAAGATAGTGCGGATGGCATCCTCACGGCGACCGTAGTCATAATAACCTAAATCATTCGTGCCTAAACTGATGATGACAAACGTTGGGCGGACACGGGCTATCTGATATTGCAAGTCAGAGGCTATCGCCCAGTCACGGGTCGTGCTGCCATACCATACAATGGAGTGAAACTCAAAGCCGTTCTTCACGGCATAGTCATTGAAACGCGCGCCTAACCCATCAGCCATAGAGTCGCCTATGAGCAAGACAACCTGATCGCGGCTGTCAGCCACCTGTCTCACCGCCGTTGAGCTGGGCAGTGCCTCCATCGCCATCTCCTCAGCCTCAGCCAGCGGTTCCTGTGCTACAGGCTGGGCTGGCAGCTCATCTGGTTCCGTCACCCCCGTCATCTGAGCCGACATGCCATCGGCACGTTGCGCCCTTGACACCTGTATTATCCCTAACAACAATACTAATATGACAATCTTAAGTTCCTTCACGTCTATTTTCTTTTATTTCTCATGCTGCATGGCATGCTCATGCCGCCATATCTCTATGCTGTTGATAATGTTCTGCCAAAGAATGTAGCAACCGGGGCCTACTGATGACAGTGGATTCAGATAAGTATAGGCTATCCAGATGGCAAAGGCTGTGTTCTTCTGTCCCAATGCCTGCCCTGCATTGACCGTACTGTGGAAGAAGTGCCCGATATATCTTCCCACAGCAAACTGAACCAGGCACAGCACAAGTCCCAAAACAGCTATCAGAAGGAGAAAGCCGGCAGCAGCATCGGCATGCACGATGTTCTTCACCGTTGTCCCTGACACGATAAGCAAGGAACCACCCCAAAGGTAATAGCTGAGGTCCTTCACTCCCGTCACCCACTGATGGAAACCGTGCAGGACTGGCAAATGCTTCGTGACATAAGCCAGGATCATGGGCGCTACAAGTACCAGGCACACCTTATAAAGAATAAGGAGGAAGGCACTTACGAAGGTCATCCCCACACCTGGCTCTATCAATGGGAAACAGATGGGGATA
>JAILEG010000010.1 GCA_024688365.1 Prevotella sp. | reverse complement strand
TAAAGGAGTTAAAGGAGTTAAAGGAGCTAAGGGAGTTAAAGGAGTTAAAGACAAATGCGCTGTTGGCTGTGGTTCCCGACAGGTCTTCTCCAGGCTGTAGCTTTCTCCGTGGCTGCCCCCTATACGGTGTTGGCTTGGCTCTCTTGATTTCCGGGCATAGCTTCATTTCCTCTTTCGTGATTTCTCCCTGTTGTCCTCAACATCCTTAATTCCTCATAAATCCCAAAAAAATGTCAACACAATGGTCTGACCATCTGGTCAATGACGGATTGGAAACCATCCGTATCTTTGTAGAGAAAATCATCAGCTCAATCGGTATTCAGGGCAGTTCGGTGCCCATTCTGCGGCATGTTCTCCTGGCTTTGGTTGCCGTATTGCTCGCTTTTGCCGCTGAGCGGTTCTGCAAGCTGGTCATCGTCCCCCTCATACAGAGACTGGTGAGACGGACGGAGGCCAAGTGGGATGATGTCATCTTCGACCATCAGGTGCTGCGCACCGCCTGCCACATAGTCCCGGCACTGATTGTCTGGAAGCTGCTGCCGCTGGTGTTCTATCAGTTTCCACTGGTCCAGGAGGTGCTGTCAAGGCTGACGGCAGTATATCTCACCGTGGCTGCGACCCGCCTGATAGTAGGCATTATCGACCGCCTGCGCTATCTGAACACCCGTCCGGGCAGTTCAGTGGGCCAGTATGTCAAGTCTTTCTGCGGTGTGCTGAAGATTCTCATCCTCTTCATTGCGGCGGTCGTGGTCATCAGTATCCTCATCAGCCGCAGTCCGCTGACGTTGCTGGCCGGGTTAGGTGCCACGTCGGCCGTGCTGATGCTGGTGTTCAAGGACACTATCGAGGGGCTGGTGGCCGGTGTGCGGCTGACGAGCAACGAGATGGTTCACATTGGCGACTGGATTACGATTCCGGGTGGGGTGGTGAACGGCATTGTCACTGACATCACACTGACGACCGTCAAGGTGCGCCAGTTTGACAACACCATCATGACCGTCTCGCCGCTGACGCTTGTCAACGGTACGTTCCAGAACTGGAAGGGAATGAAGGAGGGTGACGGTCGCCGGGTGCAGAAACTCATTTACTTTGATGTGCGAAGCATACGTCTTGCCGATGAGGGCATGAAGCGTCATTTGCTCGAAAAAGGCTTTGCCAAGGAGGAACATCTGAAAGGCGAGGTCGTCAACATGGGACTTTTCCGTCATTACTTAGAGCATTATCTGGCTGGGCGTGATGATGTCAATGAGCAGATGACGCTGATGGTCCGCCAGCAGGAAGCCACGCAGTGCGGTGTGCCCATTGAGCTGTACTTCTTCCTGACCAAGAAGGACTGGGTGCCTTATGAGCATGCGCTGGCTGACATCCTTGAGCATGTCTATGCCTATGCCTGCGAGTTCGGGCTGAAGGTGTATGAGCAGTATCCGGAGCAGTGAGAATGTCTCTTCCCCGCCCATGATCACCTTTTACTGTTGCGGGCTTTTCTTCCTGTAGTCCCCCATCCGCATCCTGTCTAAGTCGACGTTGAGGGTGTCATCCTCTGTCTCCTCATTGGCAGGATGGAGGATGATCTGCTGTGTGTGCGGGCTGGTTGGAGGCTCGGCAAACTCCCAGCTGGTGTAGTCGCCCTCGGCCCTGCCGTCACCATAGAGGGTCAGCGCAGGGGGTATGGGGCTTGTCACGTCTTTCTTGTTGGGCTTCTTCACCCAGCTGCCAATCAGTGCAGCCAGGGTATGGGTGAAGCGGGAGTCAACATTCTCTATTGACCTGACAATGTAATTTCCTTTCCCGTCTTTCTCCAGTTCTGCCTTCACCACATTGCCGGGGAAGCTCAGTCCGTCACCGTCCATCCTGTCGGCACCGGCGGCATGGATGGTATCGTCACGGAGCGGATAGGCATAGAGGGTGATGGTGTCCCTGTCCGTTGGGTCGCCAATGTAATAAATCTCTGTGTCGTTGCTCTGCTCCTGTCCGTCTACCAGGTATTTCACTATGGGCGGGCGCAGACTGTCAGAATCCGTTTCAGTAGTCTTGGTGGTCTTTTGTCCGCAACCGGTAAGGCTGGCAGCCAGCAATGCAGCCAGCAATGCAGGCAGTGCCCATGTCAGATGTCTCATGTTTGTTCTTATTGTGTGCATACGTGGCGCAAAAGTAAGAAAACGGCAGTTGAATAGCGAATGTGCTGGTTTAAAAAAGGCTAAACATGTGTATGAGGAAACCTGGCGGGCGGATAAGGTGCGCTGGGAGACTCGTCTCAGAGGCGAGAGACGCAAGAGCTGTGTTACGGTTGGTGCCCTTCTTGGGAAGTACTTCACGAAAAGTACTGAAGTATTGCAGCTGAAGTACTCGGATACTTTTGCTGCAATACTCCTGCGGTCAGGCAGCCCTGGCAGCAGGAACTCCTGTCACTTGTGGACATGAAGGGCTGATGCGGCTCTCTGGCAGTTGTCCAGGCGTGCCTTGGAGATGGATTTTCCTGCTGGTCAGGCAGGTGTACGGGTTCTCTGTCCGTGCCCATCCGCCGCTTTGCCTTTCGTTTCCCCAGGCTGTGGGTCTTGCTCTTTGCCCTCCTGTTCCTGTCTGCGTCTCCCTAAACCCCGGCTGCCTGTTTAGGCAACGAATATTTATTAATTATGCGTTTTTTCAGTCTTTACACTTTGTTTATTGACGGTTTTATCTTATATTTGCAGCGTAGATAGAAAAATATAATTGCATATTGGACTGATGGAAAACGAGAAGACGAAGAAACCGAGAGTCCGGCGGACAAAGGTTGCCGTGGCAAACGCCATCAAGGAGGCTGCCGTGAAGGAGATAAAGCGTAAAGGATTTGGCAATGCGCTGGTGACGAACATCATGAAGGGGGCTAAGATTGAGCCTGCCGTGTTCTATAAACGCTATGAGAATCTGGAGAAGTTCCAGGACGAGTTCGTGCGTGACTATGACTATTGGTTCGATGACATCATCAGCCGGGGCAAGACCGATGATGCCACGCAGGATGGCTACACGCAGATTATGCAGGGACTGCTGAAGTCGCTTCTCTGCAATCCTGTCATGCTTGAGCTGCTGCGCTGGGAGGTGGCTGAGGACAATGAGACCACCCGCCGTACAGCCATGCTGCGTGAACTCCAGACGCTTCCGCTTGCGGAGAAGTATGCCGGACGTTTCAAGGACAGCGGGCTTGACATAGCCGCCATCTCCTCCCTCCTTGTCGGTGGCATCTATTATCTCATGCTGCACAGGGACCGCTCCCCGTTCAGCGGCATCGACCTGAACACCAAGGCTGGGGCCGAACGCATCAGCAAGGCACTTGATGCTCTGTCACAGCTCCTTTTCAGCCAGGTGCAAGGGGAGAAAGAGAGTGAGAGGAAGGATTGACGACAAAGTTAGGACATTGCCTGTTTCCTTTCTTTCCGTATAGAGCAATGGATAAGGAGGAACAGAAACTGATTGACGGCAGGCCATGCACCTGTCTTACCGACAGACCGTATCCGCATGTCAGGCAGATTCTGATTGTTGAGATAAAAGAGAAACACAAGAAATAAAAGAGAAAAAGTGCCCGGTTTCATGCAGTCTTTCGGGAATGATTCACTCCTTTCTATTAAAAGGGTGAATATACCAATGAAGACAGATATTGACATAGACGCATGTAAACAAGGGGATAGGGCTGCGCTGGGAAAGTTGTACACGGCATATTCTGACAGACTTCTGCGAATATGCCGTCGCTATGTGAAGGATGAGGATGCGGCGGAGGATGTCCTGCATGATGCGTTCATCATCATTTTCTCATCAATAGGAAATCTGCGGGATGATGCCAGACTGGAAGGATGGATGAAGACCATTGTTCGGAATCTAGCTCTTAGGTATCTGCAGGGTATCGGGCAGAAGGAGGTTCCCCTGTCTTTCGCGGGGGAAGTTCCTGTGAGCGAGGAGGGGCAGGAGACGGATCGGCATGCTGATGTTGATGTGCTTCTTGCTGCTATTGACGCATTGCCGGGCGGCAGTGGTGAGGTGTTCAGACTGTCGGTACTTGACGGACTATCGCATAAGGAGATTGCCATCCTGCTTGGCATAGCCCCTCATAGTTCCTCATCCCAGCTTTCCAGGGCAAAAAGACAGCTGAGGATGTTGCTCTCCGATTACTGGCCGTTCCTCCTGCTTCCAGTTCTGATTCCGCTCTGTATCTATATAATGGTAAGGGAGAAGCCTGGTGGGTCTCCCAGGAGAAAGCCTGTTGCCGTGAAGACCCGTAAGAGGGGCATCATTGAGCTGGAGCAGCCGGAGAAGGAACTCCCGACAGATGCGGCGCGGGAACGTGCGGAGGAAGTGCCCGTGGCAACCCATACGGCGCACGGTACAAGGGTACTGGTTGAATATGCTGATACCTCCGGAAGGATGGATGCACCTGACAGGGAAGAGCTGGCTGCACTTCCCGGCAGGGACACCTTGTCAGGAAATTTGGCAATAAGTGTGAATGTGGGCGACTCTCTGCCCCGTTTGCCACAGCTGCGGGCTGACAGGTTGCAGGCAACGCATGTCCCGGAACCCGTCCATGAACGGCTGAGAAGAAAATATCCTTGGAACTTCGGCTTTGGCTTTTCTTCCAGTGACGGGTCAAGTGGCTCTGTGATCGACAACGACTATCTTTCTGTCATCGACTATGCCAGCGGGGGCAGTGCTGCCAAGATACACACGATAGGAGAGTATGCGGACTATCTGGAGAGGAACAGGATGCTTCTGGACTCTGCTGAGAGCGCAAGGATGCAGCAGATTGTTGATGCTCATGATGCTTCATCGGCTGCTGGGATTGGTGAGCGGAAATACCACTTCCGTCCGAAGAGTCTCAGCATATCTCTGAACAGGCGGCTGGATCGCCACTGGATTTTGGGCACGGGGTTGAGCTATACCCGCCTGAAGTCGGAGTTTGTGAGCGACTTCAACAAGGCAACGCTCAGGAAGACGCAGAAGATTGATTATGTGGGCATCCCGTTAAGACTCACTTACCGTGTCTGGGACAAAGGACGTTTCAGTGCTTATGCCATTGGCGGGGTTGCCTTTGAGATGCCTGTGCATAGCTCTCTCTCCAAAGAGTTCGTTGTCACGTCTGACTCCTCCTTCACGTTGCGAGGAAAGGTGCATCCCCGCATCCAGTGGTCAGTGGGCTTAGGCGTCGGTGTACAGTATAGGCTTTCTAAGCCGTTCAGCCTCTATCTTGAGCCTTCTATGCTCTATCATTTCAGAAACGGCAATGGTGTTGAGACCTATTGGACGGAGCATCCCTTTACGGTGACAGTGCCCTTCGGGCTAAGGCTGACCTGGTAAGAAGTATTTTTTATTATTTGAAAAAAAGAATTGGATATGGAACATCTGAAAGTTATCAATCGTGTGGCAGTCCTCTGTCTGGCAGGGCTGGTGGCAGCCTGTTCTTCTGAGAGTGTCGTTGTTGGAAATGTTACAGTGTCTGATGTGCGGTCATCGGGTTGTAAGCAGTCAGCCTCTCCAATTGACTCTCGTCCTGAATTTTATAACAGTTTCATCGCACAGAAGCCTGTACTGCGGCTTTTGTTGGGGGCAGATAATGTTGTGCGTGGGCGCTTTTCCAATTTCTCTGACAATTGTAGCATAGATTTGTTCCATGTGGATGCAAGGGAAGGAGAGGGCAGGATTATCCTTATCCTTTCTCCTGATAAAGACATGCTGACGGACTGTATCTGCCTGTATGATGTTGATTTCAAGATGGAACATGTTGCTGCTGGCAGCTATCAGCTGGAGGTGTACCATACAACAGCGAGCAGACAGATTAGCAAGGGCTTCTTGATTTATGAGGGAAACATCGTCCTGGAGAAAGGTACGGAGGTCATGCTGCCTTTGAGCAGATAGCCAGACAGGCTGGGAAGATAGGCGAAAAATGGTACTTTCTCTGTGAATATGCGGCCTTTCCGCGCAGTCTTTTGCAGTAAACAGTATCTCTTGATAAGACAGCCAAAAGGGCTGGTGTTATTGAGAATGACAATTCAAGAGATTTTGATATGCAGAAAAGGCACATTGACAGGGAACGATATTTTGTGGAGTCGTCCATGACTTCCAATCGTTATTACTTACCTTATATTAAGATTATAAGGCAGGAGATAGGGCGGAGCCGCGTCTTGGAGATAGGTTGCGGAGAGGGGGGGAACCTCAAGCCGTTTGCTGAGGCTGGGTGTGAGGTCGTTGGCATTGACATGGCTTCATCGAGGATAGAGCAGGCGCAACGTTTCTTCGCTGCGGAGAAGCTGGAGGGAATGTTTGTCTGTTGTGACTTCCTTTCTTATTCTTCGCCGGAAAATGAGGCGGGAAAGTTTGACATTATCATCCTGCATGATGTCATAGAGCATGTGCCTGACAAGTATGCTTTCATGCGTCATGTAGGGAGTTTCCTTCGTCGTGAGGGTGTTGTGTTTGTGGCATTCCCAGCATGGCAGATGCCTTTCGGTGGTCATCAGCAGATATGCCGGAGCCGCTTCTGGTCAAAAATCCCCTTTTACCATCTGCTACCCTATGGTCTTTACCCGTTTGTACTGGAACGGCTTGCCCATGAGTCAGCAGGAACTGTCAAGGAACTGCTGTGTATAAAGATCTGTAAGTGCCCTGTGGAACTGTTTGAGAAGGTTGTAGTCCGGTGCGGTCTGCGTGTAGCCAGTCGTCAGCTATGGCTTGTCAATCCTCATTATGAGCAGAAGTTCGGGCTGAAGCCTCGCAGGCTTCCCTCCGCCATTTCCCATGTTCCGTTTATCAGGGACTTCTTCTCCACTTCCTGTTTTTACCTTCTGATGAGGAGGTGAGCTCTCTTTGATGATGAATAGCCATACCGTGGCTGAATAACATTGGCTTACACCGTGTTTGGTCTTTAAATTTAAAAGCGGAAAGCGTAAAGGTCTTATCCTCCTCGCTTTCCGCTATTCTTTCATGAATCACCTCGGTGATTATGCCTCAGCAGCTTCTTCCTCGCCAGCCTTGAACAGGGCAAGGTCATCTGGAGTGAAGGCCTTGATGTAAGCGGCATGGCCGATGACCTCTTCCTCTGCCATGCGCACAAAGACGTTGGCTGACTTCTTGAAGAGTTCGGGCGCACGGCTGGCATCGTCAATGATGAGCAGCGACTCGATGATGTCGGCTGTCATGTTGTAGAGACGGCGGCCGAGGAAGTCGTGCTCGTCCTGGTTATCGTCAGCCTTCAGTTTGGCAAGTGACTCCTCGTAGAGGGCTACAAGCTGGCCTACACGGGCCTGCAGAGCCTTCAGGCAGTCACACTCGGGAACATTCTCCAGCATCTCCTTCATGATGTTGAGATAGGTGCCGTTGGTAATGTAGCGGATGGCTGCAACGACCTGGAGCTGTGTCGTACCCTCATAGATGGAGAAGATGCGGGCATCACGGAAGAGACGCTGGCTCTTGTACTCCATGATGAAGCCCGAACCGCCGTGGATGGAGATGGCATCGTAGGCATTCTGGTTGGAGTACTCTGAGTTGATGCCCTTTGCCAGAGGCGTGAAGGCATCGGCCAGACGGGTGTACTTCTTCATTTCCTGACGCTCCTCGGGGGTGAGCTTCCGGTCACGGGAGATGTCCTCCAGGGCTTTGTAGATGTCAACGTAGCGTGCAGTCTGGTACAGCAGCGAGCGGCCGGCATCAAGTTTGGCCTTCATACGGGAGAGCATATCATAGACAGCCGGGAAGGTGATGATCTTCTTGCCGAACTGCGCACGCTCCTTGGCATAAGCCAGTCCCTCGTTGTAAGCCTCCTGCTCCACGCCGACCGACTGTGCGGCGATACCCAGGCGGGCACCGTTCATCAGTGCCATGACATACTTGATGAGGCCCATGCGGGTGTTACCGCAAAGCTCTGCCTTGGCATTCTTGTAGACCAGCTCGCAGGTTGGTGAGCCGTGGATGCCGAGCTTGTTCTCTATGTGGCGAACATCCACACCACCGTTGCGCTTGTCATAGATGAACATTGACAAGCCACGGCCGTCACGTGTGCCTTCCTCAGAGCGAGCGAGGACAAGATGGATGTCGGAGTCGCCGTTGGTGATGAAGCGCTTCACGCCGTTCAGCCGCCAGCAGTTCTCCTTCTCATCGAAGGTGGCCTTGAGCATGACACGCTGCAGGTCGGAGCCAGCGTCAGGCTCAGTGAGGTCCATTGACATGGTCTCTCCGGCGCAGATACGTGGAATATACTTCTGGCGCTGCTCCTCATTGCCAAACTCATAGAGCGTGTCAATGCAGGACTGGAGCGACCAGATGTTCTGGAAACCAGCATCAGCAGCCGAGATGACCTCAGAGAGCATGGAGAAGACAACGTTCGGGAGGTTCAGTCCACCGTAGCGGCGCGGCATGGAGACTCCCCAAAGCCCTGCCTTGCGTGTCGCGTCAAGGTTCTCCAGCGTCTTGCTGGCATAGTGCATGCGGTTGTCAATGAGGTGCGGGCCCTCCTGGTCAACAGCCTCAGAGTTCGGCTCTATGATATTCGCAGCCACATCGCCCGTGATGTCGAGGATGCGCTTGTAGTTCTCGATGGCGTCCTCGTAGTTCACCGGAGCATCGTCGAAATTGTCTTTGTCAGCA
>JAILEG010000004.1 GCA_024688365.1 Prevotella sp. | reverse complement strand
GACCGGCTACGTGGGCGACATCATCCCCCGGGGCGACCACCACTACTCACAGTCAATGAACAACCACTATCTCCACGTTGTCAAGGAGGCTGCCAAGCACCACATCATGGTCAATGGCCATGAGGCTGTCCGCCCGACAGGTCTCTGCCGCACCTGGCCTAACCTCGTAGGCAATGAGGCTGCCCGTGGTACGGAGTATGAGGCATTCGGCGGCAGCCATCCCAACCACACCGTCATCCTCCCGTTCACCCGTCTGCAGGGTGGCCCGATGGACTACACGCCGGGCATCCTGGAGACCCAGCTCTCCACCTGGTGCGACAACAAGAGCTACGTCCACACCACGCTCGTTGGCCAGCTGGCACTCTATGTGACCATGTACAGCCCCTTGCAGATGGCTGCTGACCTGCCGGAGAACTATCAGAAGTACAACGATGCCTTCCAGTTCATCAAGGACGTTGCCTGTGACTGGGACGACAGCCGCTATCTTGAGGCTGAGCCGGCCCGCTACATCACCGTTGCCCGCAAGGCTAAGGGTACTGACGACTGGTACATCGGAGGCAAGACGGGCCTGGCCGCTCATCAGAGCGTCCTCAAGCTCGACTTCCTCGACAAGGGCCGCAAATATGAGGCAACCATCTACGCTGATGGCAAGGATGCCGACTACGAGAAGAACCCCAAGGCTTACGTCATCACCAAGCGCACCGTCAGGAAAGGCGACGTGCTGAAGCTGAAAGAGGCACGTGGCGGCGGTTTCGCCATCAGCCTCAAGGCTGTGAAGTAAGCTTCTCCCTCTTAATACGGGGAAGGCTCCTGCCTTTGGGCCTTCCCCGTTCTCATCACTAAAGACAATACCACAACTGACATGGAGAGTGACTGTTTAACCCGATACAACCGAAAAAAGCAATAACCAGTGATGAACAGAAGAAAACTGACCCTACTGCTCGTGACAGCCTTCACGACCTTATTTGCCAATGCGCAGACAAAAACACCCACACTTGACGACCTTGACCGCGAGCTGGCCCGCTCAGCCACGTATGACCGTCAGTTTGAGGCCGACATCCTCAAGCTGAAACGCCAGCTGCATGCAGCCCGCCAGCCGGAAATCCGCTACCGCCTGAGCGACCAGGTGTTCAATCGCTACACACCTTACTGTATTGACTCTGCCATCGTCTATGCCAACAATAAGCTCATGCTGGCACAGAAGATGGGCAACAAGAAATATATTGACGACTCAAAGCTGAACGTTGCTTATCTCATGATCAAGTGCGGACAGCTCAAGGATGCCAGCGACCTTGTCCTGTCCATCCGCCGTGACCAGCTTGATCCTGACCTCTCATTCTACTTCTTCTCCACCCGCAAGACGCTTTTCGAGGCACTTGCCAATGCTGCCCTGACCCCACAACAGCAGAAGGAGTACAGACATCTGTCAGAGATAAACAACGACTCTGTCGTCAGCCTGAACGCATCGCCTGATGTGTGGTCGCGTGCCGAGCAGCTCACCAACAACGAGCAGGACGAGCAGGCGAAGGAGATTCTCCTCAAGGGGCTTGCGAAGCTCAGTCCCTATGACCGCCGGGTGGGCTTCGTGGCCTATGCCCTGGCATCCATCTATGGCCGTCAGAAGGACACTGAGGCGCAGAAGCAGTACCTGATAGCCGCCGCCATCTCTGACATACGCAACTCTGTCAAGGAGTACCTGGCCCTGCAGCAGCTTGCCGTCATCCTCTTTGATGAGGGCGACACCAAGCGTGCCTACGCCTATATGGATCATGCCCTGGATGATGCCATCTTCTGCAATGCCCGCCAGCGCACCATAGCCATGACTGATGTGTGGCCCGTCATTCAGAAGTCGCATGAGCGGGAGACGACGGCCTCCATCATCTGGCTCACCGTGGGGCTGATTCTCATCGGGCTGTTGTCGGTGTTCCTCTTTGTCATGATCATCTATACCCGCCGCCGTGTCCTGGAGCTGAAAGCCATCCGGGCGCAGCTCTCGGGTACGAATGATCTGCTGAAGGAGTCAAACGCCATCAAGGATGAGTACATCACCCGCTTCCTTGCCCAGTGTTCCACCTATATCGACAAGCTCGACACCTACCGTAAGCACGTCTACCGGCTCTTCACGAGCGGCAAGCGCACGGAACTGCTTGAGACGCTGAGGTCACAGGACGTAGTCGACCGTGAGCTGGAGTCGTTCTATTCCATATTTGACGAGACCTTCCTGGGGCTCTTCCCCTCCTTCGTCAAGGACTTCAATGCCTTGCTGAAACCCGGTGAGCAGATCATTCCCAAGCAGGCAGGCCATCTCTCCACTGACCTCCGCATCTTCGCCCTCATCCGCCTGGGCGTGAAGGAGAACGAGCTTATCTGTTCTTTCCTCCGCTGCTCCAAGGCCACCGTCTATGCTTACCGCTCCCGTGTCCGCCTGAAGTCGCTGGATCCCGAGAAGTTTGACCAGCAGGTGATGCTACTGTAAGGAGAGCCCGGGCAGCCCCACCCATCTCCTCTCCAGGTGGGGAGGAGATGGGCTGACTGCCTCTGTGGCTTTGCCACATCCCGATTCGGTTCTTTATCCCGATTCATCAGAAACCAAAGTGAGGAAGACTGAAAGCCTGTTACACTGACGGGCTTTCAGCCTTCTTTATTCATAACCGTTTTGTTTCTCTTATCAGCGGGCGCATCATCTGCCGTCTGGCAGATGCTCCCCCTTGCCAATACTTCATGTGAAGTACTGGAGTATTGCAGCAGAAGTACTCGAATACTTTACGTGAAGTAGCCTGAGTACCCAGGCACCGAGTACAGGGCTGATTCCGCAGGAGTACAGGTGGACAGCATGCGTCTGGCATGCCCAAGTCGGCACTGGCAGTAATGCTGGTGGTAATATATTGTTTATAAAAAGGATTTTCTTAATCTTTGTAACTGCTTGATAATCAGAGGGGGGGGGCTGCGCCCGCCTTATATTCGGCTCTTATGGTCTTTTCCTATTATATGATAGTGTCTAACTTTGCAACCAGAAAATAGCGTCAGCAGGCCTGAAGTTTTTCCTTTGGGCAGGTGTTTCCGGAGGTGGAATGGCTGTATTTCGGATGAAGTGCCACGTCTGCTCACAACTAAGTTACACAAGAAAGCTAATGAATAACTATTATATAATGAAACAGATGAAGAGAAAATTACTTTTGGCTCTGATGGCTTGTGTCTCTTTGCTTGCTGTTGCACAGACAGGCGACACACATTATGACAGAAAAAACATGCTGACATTTGTGAAGGATGGGATGTTCTTCACAATCTTGAATTTTGACACTTCGTCAAAGAGCGGTACGGTGGAGTTTGGAGGCTATGCTGCCGTTAATGATTCCACTGCGGCAAAGGAGGGAGCAAAAAACCATTCAGGCATTGTTGATATTCCTGAGACTGTTACGTCTCCAGTATATAGTGGTGTGAACCATGACCACTATGAGTATGATGCCACTTACACGGTAACGGCCATCCGTGGCGACCTTTTCCGTTTCAATAAGAAGATAACTGAGGTGAAACTGCCGAAGTCTCTGAAACTGATTGAGGCAAGGGTCTTCGACGGTTGTACAAGTCTGACAACGGTCACTTTTAAGGATGGTGTGGCAAACTCAAAGCTGGAGCGTATCGAGTCGCACGCTTTCCTTGATTGCTCTGCGCTGACAGCCATCGACATTCCCTCAACGGTAAAATACCTTGGCGACCCGGACTTCAGCAGCCGTGAGGGTGGTGTCTTTGAGGGATGCGCGACACTTACTGAGGTGACGGTTCCGGCCAATATCACGGTGATTCCTAACTTCACGTTCAAGAACTGCAAAAATCTGGAGAAGGTACACTATACGGGGCAAGTCACCCATTTTGGTGCCCACGTGTACTTTGGCTGCCAGAAAATAAAGTGGGAGGACGTTGTGCCCACTACCATCACTTATATGGATAATGAGGTGTTCATGAACTCTAACCTCAGTTCCGTTGACTTCAACCGCATCCCGGATCTCAAGCGTATCGGAAACGGTGTGTTCTGGAACACGCAGCTCACGACGGTACAGTGGCCTGCTGCGTTGACGGAGGTTCCTTACAACACGTTCCGAGACTGCAAGAAGCTGACCAGTATCTCCGGACTTCCCTCACAGGCAGGAAGCTGGGACAACGTCACTAAGATCGGCCACGATGCCTTTAACCAGTGTTATGCCCTCCAGACAATCACCCTGCCAACAGCTTTGAAGACTATAGACGATGGTGCTTTCAGAAGCTGTACCTCGCTCGCAACGGTCAACTATGTACAAGGTCTGAAGACTATCGGAAACCACGCCTTCGCCAACACCCCGGCTATAAAGAAGTTCTTCTTTCTTGGCTCAGTCAAGACGCTTGGCGACTTCGCTTTCCAGGGCAGTGGCCTGACCTGCGTACACCTGAAGGGCGACATGACGATTGGGATTTATGCCTTTGAGAACTGCCAGGCACTGAAATATGTTGAGATTCCAAAAGGGGTAAGCGTTATTCCTACCGGGTTTGTCAAGGGGGCCACCTCGCTGCGCTTCATAACCATAGGCGAAGATGTCAATACCATACATGGTGATGCCCTTGCCAACTGCACAAGGCTGAAGTATGTTTATATGTTGCCAAGCACACCACCGGCAGTACAGGATGGCGAGGGCGCATCCACTTCTCTGTCTGATGTGGATGGGAAGGATGCAGACCATGCCGGGGTCAAGGTCATGTACTATGTGAAGTCCAGTGCCTTGGCCAATTACAAGGACGCGGCAGGCTGGAGTGTGGCTGCTGACCGCATCAAGGATGAGATTCCCGTCAAGATGAGTTCGATAGAGTATGCAGCCATCAGCCGTGACTTCCCTATTGACTTCAAGGATGCCACGAAGCCTGTTGAGGCTTACGTGGGGCCAAGCACCTATTGGGTTGACAACTCCCGGGGCCATATCAAGCTGTTGCGTATGAACAAGGTGGATGCCGTGCCGAGACTGACAGGAGTGATACTCAAGGGCACTCCGGGGCAGACCTACACCATGAAGATATATGATGACAAGTCAACGCTGTTTGATGGCGCGGCTGCCAACTATATCAAGGATGTCAAGGAAGACACAACGATGGTGACCGTTGAGCATGACAACAAGGCAAAGTATGGCCTGATGGCCGACAAGATGCTGCACCTGCTGAATGACAACAGCAATTATGTCGGCGGTACATCTTACGTGGAGGCTGAGAACGATATCGACCAGTCATCACAGGCCAAGATAATGCTCTTTTTCAATGATGATGTTGTCGCAGGCATAGATGAGGTCGGGACTATGGACGATGATTATGCCGTGGCAGATGACGCCTACTACACCTTGACGGGTGTGAGACTGGAGAAGGCTGACCGTCCCGGTGTCTATATCCATCGTGGCAGGAAGGTCATAGTCAGATAATCATTTTACAGTAAAGGCTTTTCACGTCAGTGAAACAACGTATGGGGCAGGCAGGGAAAGTACTGTCCCCATGCGGTAGCCATCTCTTAATAAAACAAAATATCAGAAAGATGAAACAAACATATATAGCTCCTGTTGCCGAGATAGTGTCGGTGAGAATGGAGAGTCATATCCTTGACCTGTCGTTCAGCAAGGAAGAGAGAAATGCAGATCAGATAGTCACTGTTGATGACAATGACAACCTTGAGGCTCCTGCCAAGGCGGCAGTGGTTCCTGTTCAAGGCATTTGGGACGATGACCGTTCCGGCTGGGACAGATACTAAGAACAAGACTGTGCGTGTAAGGCATTGCCACATGTTCCTGTACCTTTATGGGGAGGGAAGGTGGGCAATGCCGTTTTTCATGCCGGATGCAGGGGGCAATCCCGATGGCCTTCTTGTATGGCTTTTGTATATTCCTCTCTTGGGATTCTTCCTAACAGCTTGTCGTGTAATGACTTATGAGATTGGAATCCTTGTATTCCCGTTCTCTGTGCATTAGGAACCGCACGGTAAGTATTAACTTTGTGACAACAAACAAAACCAGAAAGAGTATTAAATAATTTTACAAAAACATGAACATCAAACAATCCTTAGTCCTATGTCTGGCCATGACCTCGGCATCCATGACGTTTGCTGATGACTTCAAGGTGGGACGCATCAATTACACCACAACCTCCGATACGGAGGCAAAGCTGGTGAAGGGTGATGATGCTGTAGGTGCGGTGAACATTCCCAGCAGCGTGAGCTACGGGGGACGGGCCTATGACGTGACCGCCATTGAGCACAATGCCTTTGAGAACAACAAGGCCATCACCTCGGTCACGATTCCCGCCAGTGTCACATCCATGGGCTACAGTGCCTTCAACAGCTGCGACAAACTGGAGACGGTGGTCAACAACGGGCGGATGACCCAGATTGAGAGCTGGACGTTCACCAACTGTACGGCACTGGCCTCGGTGACCTTCCCTGAGACCGTCAAGGTCATAGGCGACCATGCCTTCAAGAACACGGGACTCACTTCCGTCTTCCTGCCCGAGGGTGTGGAGGAGGTGGGCGACTGGGCCTTTGAGGCCTGCAAGGATCTCACCTATGTGCAGCTGCCCACATCGGTCAGCACGCTGAAGGATGGCACATTCTTCCAGTGTGAGGCTTTGCGGTCCATCGTCATTCCAGCCAGCGTCACGGCAATATATAATAATGTGTTCAATGGCTGCAGGCAGCTATCGGCGGTTTACTACCTTGGCAATGCTGCACCTAATGTCAGTGAGTACACCTTTGCCGATGTGGCTTCAGACTTTGCCGTCTATGTGAAGCCCTCGGCCGTCGGTGCGGTGAGGACGATGGCTTATGTGGGTGACAGGGTTACTGACCAGATTCCCTACTCCCAGGCACATGACCTTTCCAGCTTCTCCCGTGGGTTTGGTGTGGATTTCACTGATGCGAAAGGACTTACGGCATATGTAGCCGAGGTTTATAACCAGGGGCGCAGGACGGTGACCATCCAGTCGGTTGACAACGCGGCAGCAGGCACAGGACTGGTCATCCAGGCTGAGCCAGGCAAGGCCTATCAGCTGCGGATGGCCGATGGTGCCATGACCTACGACAACAACCTGCTGCGTGCGGCTGTCGGCCCAGTCTATCTTAGCCAGGCTGAGCCTGCCAGAACCAAGGAGGCAAGCCTTGGCGCGCTGGAGCTGACGACCGATAAGGCCATCTATGACCCCAGCTCACCCATTGTCACCTTCACTGCCACAGGTACGCTTCCGCAGGGTGCCAAGGTGCGTTACCTGCACGGTAGCGAGACGGTGGGTACGGCTGTGCTGACGGGAAACAGCTGGACATGGACAGCCCCCGCCGATGACCACAGGGGCTATCTTGCCGAGGTCTATACCGAGGAGGGGGATACGGACAGGATTCATGCCACCATCGGCATTGACGTGTCCTCATCATGGGCACGCTTCCCACGTTATGGCTTCCTATCAGACTATGGTGCTGACCGACTCCAGAACAATACCATCCAGCGTGATGTGGACTATCTGAACCGCCTGCACATCAATGGAGTGCAGTTCTATGACTGGCAGTGGCAGCACCATAAGCTCTGGAAGGACGAGGGCGACCGGTGGTACGACTTTGCCGGACGCGAGGTGGTGAAGCAGACGGTGAAGGACTACATCAGCCAGTTGCATGGCATCGGGGCCAAGTGCATGTTCTATGATCTTTGCTATGGTGCCACGGGTGCCAAGGTTGATGGTGAGCCAGTGAAGCCTGATTTCCTGGAGAAGGATGGACTGAAGGCTGACTGGGGGTGGTGTGACTGGCACCAGGTTGGCGACACGCAGGACTATAAGTTCCGTCAGGCGCGCCTGGACTATGACGGCCCCAAATGGCCAAGCATCTACCTTATGGACCCAGGCAACAAGGACTGGCAGAACTACCTCGCGGCAGAGGTTGGCAAGGTGTATGAGAATCTCGACTTCGACGGCTTCCATATCGATCAGGTTGGCGAGCAGCGTCATAGCTACTACCATAAGGACAATGATGGGAAGAACTATGGCATGACGGCCTTCTCAGCTGGTTTCGCCTCCTTTATCAACAGCATGAAGGCGGCTGACAATGACAAGCTTCTGGTGATGAACGCAGTGTCAAACTACGGCAGCTCCGATATTGTCGGCACGCACAATGTTGAGTTTGGCTATCATGAGATGTGGGACGCTGAGGATTACTACAAGAACTATCGGGATGTCATACAGAAGAACAAACGTGACAGTGGAGATCCCTTGTTCAATACAGTCTTTGCCGCTTACGTTCACCATCGCAGGGGAGGAGAGTGGTTCAATACACCTGCTGTCCTGCTGGGCGATGCCACTATCTTCGCCCTTGGTGGCGCTCATATAGAGCTGAGTGGCGACCACATGCTGCCAACTGAGTATTTCCCTGATAATTACAGGAAGATGACGGATGAGCTGCAGAAGAGCATCGTCAGCTATTATGACTTCCTGACGGGATATGAGAACTTCCTGCGGGATGGTGGCAACGAGACTTCAGTCGATATGACCATTGATGGAATGAAGGTAAAGGCTTGGGAACCGGAGATGGGCTATGTGACAACCTACAGCAAGCTGAAAGGGAACAAGACAATTATCCAGGTGCTTAACTACAGCCAGGCCAGCAGCCTTACTGTAAGGGATCTGAACCAGGATATGCCTGAGCCTACACTCGTTACTGACAGGGCGGTGACGCTGGACGATGCAGAACCGGTAAACCGTGTGTGGGTGGCAACACCTGACGCAATGGGTGGCTCTCCGCAGGAGCTGAGGTTCACACAGGAGGACGGTAAGGTCAGGTTCACGCTTCCGTCGCTGAAGTACTGGACGATGGTGGTTGTTGAGCATGGCCCGGCAGCAGCCCTTCAGGGCACACAGGCGAAGACGTATGTGCTGAAGGACGGCGAGTTCCGTGTGGCTTCTGCTGGCTGGATTCCAGCCGGCAAAGCCTATATCCAGCTTTCTTCCTCTCTGTCGGAGTCGCTGGCAAAGATTCTCACTATCGACTTCTCTGGTGTCACTAATGGTCTCCACAGCAGCATGATGACTGGCAATGCTTCTGCTGATGACAGCTATTATTCCTTGTCGGGCATGAAGGTGCGGAAACCCTCCAAAGGTGTTTTTGTCCACAAGGGCAAGAAGGTGGTGATGAACTGACCGCATGGCAGAAATGATAAAACAAGTAAAAACAAAGTGATATAAGGTTTTCTGGAAATGGAAAGACAAATGTATGTGCGGCCACGCATCAAAATGGCAGAGACAATGACGGAGGAAATGATGGTAACAGCCTCAATACCTGTAAACGAGACAAAACCTGCTGTTGCTCCTGAGGATGCTGACGCAAAGCCACTGCAGGGCATGTCAGGCAGTGTTTGGGGTGATTGACAGGCGGTCATCCGCCTGATTTCTGTGAGGCTGCCGCAGGGGATTTCATCCCGGCGGCTCCCATCCCGACTCAGTCCAATACCATGATGCCCATAACTGTGTTGCGCAGTTGTGGGCATTTTTTTTGTTCGTTCTTTTCCCCAGTTTTTGTCTTTGTTCGTTTATCCCGCACGTCTGCGGCAGGACTGCCGCACCAATCGGTAGGCATGTACGTTGTCAGGGTAGATATAATAATACCTAAATCTTCAGCTATTATTTTGTTATCCCGCTAAGTTGCAGTAACTTTGCACCCTTAAACCATAGGTAAATAATAAAAAAGGATAAGTATATGGCATATTTGTTTTCATCGGAATCAGTATCTGAGGGGCACCCAGATAAAGTTGCCGATCAGATAAGTGACGCTCTGCTCGACCAGTTCCTGGCTTATGATGACCACGCACGTTGCGCGATAGAGACGTTCAACACTACCGGACAGGTGGTTATCATGGGTGAGGTGCGCTCGAAGGAGTACGTAGACCTGCAGACCATCGCACGCAAGACAATCAATAATATTGGCTATACCAAGGCCGAATACCAGTTTGACGGCAACAGCTGTGGCATCCTCTCTGCCATCCATGAGCAGAGTGATGACATCAACCGTGGCGTTGACAATGGTGACGATGACAACCAGGGGGCGGGCGACCAGGGGATGATGTTCGGCTATGCCTGCAACGAGACGGAGAACTACATGCCCGTCACGCTCGACCTGGCCCACCTTATCATGCGCACCTTGGCTGACATCCGCAAGGAAGGCAAGCTGATGACTTATCTCCGTCCCGACTCAAAGAGCCAGGTGACTGTGGAGTACAGCGATGACAACATCCCACAGCGCATTGATACCATCGTGGTCTCAACCCAGCATGATGATTTCATCCAGCCTGCTGACGGCTCACGTGAGGCACAGCTGAAGGCCGATGAGGCTATGTTGGCGCAGATCCGCAAGGATGTGGTTGAGGTTCTCATGCCCCGGGTGAAGGCCCAGATCACCTCTGAGAAGGTGCTGAGGCTCTTCAATGAAGGCATCAAGTATCTGGTCAACCCCACGGGCAAGTTCGTTATCGGCGGTCCGCATGGCGACACAGGACTGACGGGCCGTAAGATTATCGTTGACACCTACGGTGGAAAAGGCGGACATGGTGGTGGGGCCTTCTCGGGCAAGGACTCCAGCAAGGTGGACCGTTCGGCGGCTTATGCCTCACGTTATATTGCCAAGAACATGGTTGCGGCCGGGGTCAGTGACGAGATTCTCGTGCAGCTGGCCTATGCCATTGGTGTTGCCGAGCCGGTCAGCGTCTACGTGAACACTTACGGACGCTCACGTGTGAAGGCTACTGACGGTGAGATTGCCGAGCAGGTGAAGAGGCTGTTTGACCTCCGTCCGAAAGCCATTGAGCGCACACTGAAGCTGCGTCAGCCCATGTATCTGGAGACGGCTGCATATGGGCACATGGGACGGAAGAACGAGACGGTGAGAAAGACCTTCGAGAGCCGCTATCACGAGACGAAGACAATGGATGTGGAACTCTTCACCTGGGAGAAGCTCGACCGGGTGGACGATATAAAGGAAACATTCGGACTCTGACTGACGCATGCCGACAACTGACTCTATAGCCCGTCCTTCCCTGTTGCTGAAACCAGTACAGGCAAAAGGGAGGCAGGCTGATGCTGATTCTGTGGCAAAGGCAGTGCCGGAGCGTGACACGTTGGGACTGCTGTCCCCGAAAGTGCCGAAGGAGTTTCGCCTGACGGATGTCCGCTTTGCGGAAGAAGGCTATTTCAAGGGCAGCAAGTACTTCAAGCCAGGCTGGGGAACCCATGTGGACGGTGTCCTGGGCGACCCTGCTCCTTATGCTGTCAGCAATGACAACACGGTCACCTCACTGCTTCTGGGCTGTTTCGTGCTGGCAATGGTGTCCTTCTCGGTGTCACGCAGTTTTATTCTGCGGCAGGTGCAGGGATTCTTCCGCACGTCACGCAGCGGCTCGAATGTCACGGAGACCACAAGCGAGGTGCGGTTCCAGCTCTTTCTTATTCTCCAGACATCGCTGCTGTTGAGCGTCATCTATTACCTGTTCGCCCACGGCGGAGGCAATGATGGCTTGGGGGATGACTCCCAGCTGAGTATGATAGGCATTTATTGTGGTATCTTCACGGGATATTTTCTGTTGAAGCACGCGGTCTACTCCATTGTCAACTGGACCTTCTTCGACAGGAAAAATAACCGACAATGGGCTAAGGTATGGCTCTTTCTGACCTCCCTTGAGGGAGTATTGCTGTTCCCCTTGGTCTTGCTGCAGGTCTACTTCGAGTTATCTCTCCATGCAGCACTGGTTTATACACTGACAGTCATGCTTCTGATTAAAATACTTACATTTTATAAGAGCTATGCCATCTTTTTCAGAAGATCAGGTGTCAGTCTGCAAATATTTTTGTACTTTTGTGCGCTCGAATTGATGCCGTTGATGGCATTGTGGGGTGTTTTGGTAATTACAGGTAACTATTTGAAAATAAACTTTTAGGACACGATGATTAAAAAGATCTTGGTTTCACAGCCAAAGCCGTCAAGCGATAAGTCGCCCTATTACGATATAGCAACGGACTTAGGAGTGGAGCTGGTATTCAGGCCCTTCTTCAAGGTGGAAGGACTCTCAGCTAAGGAGTTCCGCCAGCAGAAAATCAATCTGCTGGACTATTCAGCTGTAGTATTCACTTCCCGTCATGCCGTAGACAATTATTTCAATCTTGCCAAGGAGATGCGCATCACCATCCCCGAGGATATGAAATATTTCTGTGTTATCGAAACCATCGCTCTCTACATTCAGAAGTATGTCCAGTACCGCAAGCGCAAGGTGTTCTTCGGCAATTCGGGAAAGATTGACAGTCTGATTCCGACGATGGTGAAGCATAAGGGGGAGAAGTTCCTCGTCCCACAGAGTTCCGTGCATACTGACTCTATCTCCAAACTGCTGGACGCAAACAAGCTCAAGCATAAGGAATGTGTGATGTACCGTACCGTAAGCAATAACCTGACGGCGGATGAGGTCAAGGCCTTTGATTATGACATGCTTGTCTTCTTCAGCCCCACGGGAGTGAAGGCTTTGAAGGAGAACATTCCGGACTTTACCCAGAGCGACATCAGGATTGCGGCTTTCGGCCCGGCAACGGCGAAGGAGGTCGAGGCACAGGGGCTGAAACTTGACCTGGAGGCCCCATCCAAGGAATATCCTTCCATGACGGGTGCGTTGCGTGCCTATCTGGAAAAACATAAGAAGTAAGACGGATAACGGCTCCTTTCCCATGCCATGACGTGGGGAAGGAGCCGGAATCAATAACGGGACATATATGGAAGAGCAGGAACAGGGACTGAGAAAGGCAGAGCGGTTGTGCAGCAGGAAGCTTATCGACATGCTCTTCGGTGCTGGCGGCAGTCATGCCATGACGGCTTTTCCGTTGAAAGTGGTCTATAGGCTCGTTGATACGGAGCCTTCCGGAGTCAGCAGCCTGGCTGACGCACGGGGGAAAACCTCAGCAGAGGCGAAGGTACAGGTCATGGTCAGCGTGCCGAAAAAGCACTTCAAACGAGCCGTGAAGCGTAACAGGGTGAAACGGCAGGTGCGCGAGGCTTACCGGAAGCACAAGTATGCCGTCATTGACAAGGTGGGGGAGACAGCCGGCAAGCAGCTGCTCGTGGCCTTCATCTGGCTCTCTGATGAGCTGGCAGACTCAGTCACCGTAGAGAAGCGTGTCCTTAACCTGCTTGAACGCATAGGAGAACGTATCTGATGAAACCGCAGAAGGAGAATGTCAGCCAGCCTTCAGGGCAGTTCCGGCAGTGGATTTTCATCGCCCTTCATGCCGTGTCGCGCGGCTTGTCGTGGGTGCTGATACTGCCCATACTGTTCTACCGTCAGTTCATCTCACCCTTCACTCCTCCCTCGTGCCGCTTCACTCCCACCTGCTCCGAGTATGCCCGTCAGGCAATTCTCAAGCATGGGCCCGTGAAAGGACTGGCACTTGCCATCTGGCGGATATTGCGATGCAACCCTTGGGGTGGAAGCGGATACGATCCGGTTCCGTAAGTTGTCCGAAAGGCGCCCCGCACTATAATTATAGTAATAAAGAGTCCGCAGTGGACTTAAATAAACATTCGGTTAATGAAAAACTTTGTTGAAGAACTCCGTTGGCGTGGTATGCTGGCACAGATAATGCCGGGTACAGAGGAATTACTCCAGAAAGAAATGGTATCAGCCTACTTGGGCACTGACCCTACGGCTGACTCCTTGCACATCGGTCACCTTTGCGGCATCATGATGCTGCGTCACCTGCAGCGTTGCGGGCACAAGCCTTACCTGCTGGTGGGCGGTGCCACGGGCATGATTGGCGACCCTTCAGGCAAGAGCCAGGAACGTAACCTGCTTGATGCGGAAACACTTTACCATAATCAGGAGGCCATCAAGAAGCAGGTGAGCAAGTTCCTTGACTTTGACGGCAGCGAGCCTAACAAGGCCGAGATGGTGAACAACTATGACTGGATGAAGGACTTTACCTTCCTCGACTTTGCCCGTGTGGTTGGCAAGCACATCACGGTCAACTATATGATGGCGAAGGACAGCGTACAGAAGCGTCTGAACGGTGAGGCACGTGATGGTCTCTCGTTCACCGAGTTCACCTATCAGCTCCTCCAGGGCTACGATTTCCTCTACCAGTATCAGCATTATGGTGTGAAACTACAGTTGGGTGGTAACGACCAGTGGGGCAACATGACCACCGGTACTGAGCTGATCCGCCGCACCTTGGGAGGCGAGGCTGAGGCTTACTGCCTCACCTGTCCGCTCATCACGAAGGCTGACGGAAAGAAGTTCGGAAAGACCGAGAGCGGGAACATCTGGCTCGACCGCAACCGCACCACGCCTTATGCCTTCTATCAGTTCTGGCTCAACGTGAGCGATGATGATGCCGAGAAGTACATCAAGATATTCACATCGCTGGAGAAGGATGTCATTGACGGGCTCATCGGAGAACACCGCCAGGATCCAGGCCGCCGCACCCTGCAGCGCCGCCTGGCTGAGGAGGTTACGCGCATGGTCCACTCCCAGGAGGACCTTGACATGGCTGTTGCCGCCTCAAACATCCTCTTTGGCAAGAGTACCAAGGAGAATCTCCTCCGGCTGGATGAGCAGACCTTTGCCGATGTGTTCAAGGACGTGCCCCACTATGAGGTGTCGGAGGACGTGCTGGGTCAGCCTGCAGTCGATGTGTTCTGCCAGGACGGCATGCAGATTTTCCCAAGCAAGAGCGAGATGCGCAAGCTCGTCAAGGGTGGTGGCGTGTCGCTCAACAAGGAGAAGCTCGCTGCCTTCGACCAGCCGGTCACGGCCGATGACCTCATTGATGGCAAGTACCTCCTCGTACAGAAGGGAAAGAAGAACTATTCATTGATTATCGTGAAGTAGGACAGGACAGTCTTGCTTCGTCATATACAGTAAATCCTTGCAGCGCATGAGGCTCTGCAAGGATTTTTTATTTGTCGGAGGAAGCGTGAGGCTTACTCGGCGTGGTTGGCACGGACGGCTGTCAGCATCCATACCGTCTTCTCCTGCTCGCGGAGGAAGTCGCTGATGAGGGCAACGGTTGTGTCATCCTTGGCATCGTTTGCCACCTCGATGATCTTACGCTCACGTGCGATAAGAGTCTTGTAAGTGCCCAGGAGATTGGCGAAAGCCTCCTGCCCGTTATGAATCTCCCCTGACTCGCTGACCTCAGAGTTCTGGAGATATGCGCTGTAGCGGCTCTCCGGTACGGCCCCGAGCTGGAGAATACGCTCTGCTACCTCGTCAACCTTCTCGGCAGTGTCATTATAGAGTTCCTCATATTTTGCGTGCATGATGAAGAAGTTGTGTCCCTTCACGTTCCAGTGGAAACCGCGGAGGTTGGTGTAATAAACCTGAAGGTCGGCCAGCAGCACAGCCAATTCACTTACTACGTTCTGAACTTTCTTCTCGTCTAAACCTAAAAAATCTAAAGTCTTCATAATCTTTTTCCTTTCTTTTAATGTTCTTGTCTTGTTTTCTTTTTCTGTTGCAAAGGTAGTGGTTCTCCGTATCTCCTACAACAGATAAAATCTATAGGCGGATTGATGAAATTTATATCTCAACTTATCATATTGTCTTTCAGGACATTATGCTCTTGTATTTTTCTTTAGCCCTTTAGCCCTTTTTAATGAGAAGGTATCCTTTTTCTCTTCAGATGCCGTTTCCTGGTGCCGTTTCTGTGCTTCCCCCGTAGCTTGATGGGTGACTGGATGATGAAAGTCCGTCCAGAATAGTGCAGTCTGTGTGTTCCGGCGATGGTCGTCAGGTTAAAGTACTTGAGCAATCGGTGCCAAGTTGTCCCAATACTTCTCAAGAAGTATCCGAAAACTTCAGCTGCAATACTTGAGTACTTTGCGTGAAGTATTTTGCGGGGGCACGTCTCCTTGATTCTGACAGGGCTCTGCGCAGTCCTGACGGGCCGGGGACAGAATCAACCGTAGGGCTGGAAAAAGATTGTGGGAGCTGAATGGCTGCTTCAGCTCCCACAATATACGGTTCATTGCCGTATGACAGGCACTCAATGCCCGTCAGGCTGTTCAGATTTTTCCGACGAGGTCAATGCTTGGCTTCAGCGTCTTGTCACCACGCTTCCAGCGGGCAGGGCACACCTCGCCCACATTGTTTGCCACGAACTGGGCAGCCTCCACCTTGCGCACCAGCTCCTCGGCATTGCGTCCGATGCTGTTGTCCTGGATCTCCGCCACCTTGACAAGCCCTTCCGGATTGACGAGGAACGTGCCGCGGTAAGCCACACCCTCGTCCTCCTTGTAGACTCCGAAGCCACGGCTCAGCACACCGGTCGGGTCGGCCAGCATGGTGTAGTGAATCTTCTTGATGCTCTCTGATGCGTCATGCCATGCCTTGTGGACGAAGTGACTGTCGGTGCTGACGGAGAAGACTTCCACACCCATTCCTTTCAGCTGCTCATACTTGTCAGCCAGGTCCTCCAGCTCTGTAGGGCAGACGAAGGTGAAGTCGGCCGGATAAAAGAAGAACAAGGCCCACTTGCCTTCGATATCCTTGTTGGATACGGTCTTGAAACTGCCATCCTGGAAAGCCTGAACGGTGAACTCTGGTGCGTGTGCATTGATGATTGGTTCCATATTTTCTTGTTTATTCTGTTTGTGATTGATGTGTTTGTAACTCATTTCTTTGGTTGTGCAAAGATAGTGTTTCTCCCCACAACAAGCAATAGAAAAAAATGATGGGCTGATAGATAAAATCTATAATCCTCACGGAATGCCTTTGTACAATACGTCTTCAGTATTCTTACCCGTAGGGCAATTTACCTACAAATGGGTATTTGGCGGCGGCGGTCAGTCAAAAAGTGTCATGCGTCTTGTGTTCTTTCATGGATTTTACTTACTTTTGCATTGTATAATGACTCAACTGGCAAGAAGAAGATGACACTGCAACAACTTGAATATGTGATGGCAGTCTATCGGCTGAAGCACTTTGCCAAGGCGGCCGACTACTGTGGTGTGACGCAGCCCACGCTCAGCTCTATGATACAGAAACTGGAAGATGAGCTGGGGATGAGGATATTTGACCGTCACCGCCAGCCCATTCAGCCCACGCAGGCAGGCCTGAAGGTGATAGAGCAGGCATGGAAGGTGCTGCTGCGGGCAAGAAAGCTGAAGGACACGGTGGAGGAAGAACGCCGCTCGCTCACGGGAACGTTCAACATCGGTGTGCTGCCTACGGTGGCTCCCTATCTCATACCCCGTTTCTTCCCCCAGCTGATGAGGGAGCATCCGGAGATGGACGTGCGGGTGACGGAGATGAAGACGGAGGAGATGCGCCGTGCCATCCGTCATGGCGACCTTGATGCCGGCATCGTAGCCCGTGTTGACGGGCTGGACGACATGACTTGCCAGACGCTTTACTACGAGCAGTTCTTCGCATACGTGGCAAAGGATGATGACCTGTACGGCAAGGAATACATCCGTCCGTCCGACCTGTCGGGTGAGCTGTTGTGGCTGCTTGATGAGGGACACTGCTTCCGTGACCAGCTGGTGAAGTTCTGCCAGCTGAAGTCGGCGGTCCGCAGCAAGCGCAGTTATCACCTCGGAAGCATCGAGACCTTCATGCGCATAGTGGAGCATGGCCGGGGCGTGACGTTCATTCCCCAGCTTGCCATTCCCCAGCTTACGGATGAGCAGCTTGTGCTTGTGAAGCCTTTTGCGGCTCCTGTCCCCACCCGTGAGATTGTCCTTATGACCTCTCCCGGCTTCATCCGGCTGACGCTCCTTCGGCTGTTCTATGACTATGTAAGGAATGCCGTGCCTGAGGAGATGCTCACGTTGAACGGTGTGCGGCAGAGTAAGGTGTGACAGCCAATTTATAAACCTGTTTCCATAGTTACAAGATGAAGAAAATCCTTTCCTTGATGGCGCTGGTTGCGCTTTGTGTGTTTTCCTCCTGTCGGGATGACGATCCTGTCGTGCCCGATGACCAGCCTGATATGGCTGACAACACGGTGTTCGTCTACATGCCTTGGTCGGGCGACTCCGGCAATCTCTACGGTTTTTTCCAGGACAATCTGGAAGATATAAGGAAGGCCATCGTGGCACAAGGCGGACTGGGCAACACGGACCTGCTTGTTTTCACGTCGACGGCGGCAACCCGTGGTGTGCTGATGAAGGTGGAATACAAGGGAGGTGCCTGCGTGAACGATACGCTGGCATCCTTCAACAATGCAGTCATGGGCAGGGCCTTGAATTCGGCAGGCTGGATAACCTATCTGCTCAATCAGGTTGAGCAGGCAGCTCCTGCCCGCTCGTTCTCAATGATCATAGGCTGTCATGGGAAGGGCTGGATTCCCGCAAGTGCCGATACGGAGCCTGTAAGCTATGCCAAGTCTATGGGTATGGTGCGCCCCTCTGGACCTGTGACCCGATGGTTTGGGGGGGAGACTTACAAGACTGACATCGCGACTTTGGCGAGGGGCATATCACAGTCAAGGATTGGCAGGATGCAGTATGTCCTTTTTGATGACTGCAACATGGCAAACATTGAGACGGCGTATGAGCTTCGTGGCTGCACACGCTATATGGTCTCCTGTCCAACGGAGATAATGGGGTATGGTATGCCTTACGAACACCTGTGGAAAGAACTGTCATCCCAGGAGCCAGACTATGCGCGTGTCTGCGATGAGTTTATCAGCTTCTATACCAACTATACCTATAATGGCTATCCTTACCCCTATGGGACAATCAGTGTGATTGACTGTTCGCAGACTGAAAGGATGGCACAGGTCATGCGTGAGATCAACAGGTCTGGAGCATTGCCAGCCGTCCCAGAGGACAACCTGCAAAGCATGGATGGCTATTCCCCGTCCATCTTCTTCGACATGGGTGATTATGTAGAGCAGATGGCAAAGGGCCATCCGCAGCTCTTGGAAAGGTTCCGCCAGCAGCTCAGGCTGCTTGTGCCTTACAAGGGGAATACGGCTTCGTATTATACGAACATTGACGGGCGTTCGGTCTGTCCCATCCGGACTTATTCAGGCATCACTATCTCTGACCCATCTGTCAATCTTGACATAGCGGATGCCCTGAAGGCTACGTCTTATTACGTGGCAACGCATTGAGTGTTGGGTGTTGGGTGTTGAATGTTGGGTGTTGAATGTTGGGTGTTGAATGTTGGGTGGTGATGGGTTGTACAGGCTGGGATGAAGCTTCATGTTATTGACAATCCACCGCCCTGTACCTATACAGGTAACCATCACCACCCAACATTCACCACCCACCACCCATTCCCCATCACCCATACAGCACCGTCGCGTCAAACGAGTGTGTGTCCTTTACGCAGGTGTACATCATCAGCTCTGACAGCTGCTCGTTCATCTTCCTCACTTTCTCTTCCACACCTTCCGTTCCCTGCTGTAAGAGGGGCTTGAGGATGCCTCTGCCCACCGACACGGCATCGGCACCGAGGGCAAGGGCCTTGTAGGCATCATAACCCGTGTCTATGCCGCAGTCAACGAAGATGGCGATGCCGCTTCCTTCCAGTGCCTTCCTGATGCGGGGCAGTGCCATGAGCGGTGCTATGCCGAAGGGGATGCGCCCGTGATGGTGGGAGATGACGATGGCACGGCAGCCAGCCTCCCGGCACTTCTGAGCGTCCTGTACGGAGAGGACACCCTTGGCTACAAACGGTGTGCTGTCTGCTGCCTTGACGTAAGCCTTGAGGTCGGGAAGTGTCACAGGGCCAAGGGGAAGCCCGTCAACCACGTCATAATGTCCGTCAGTTCCGGGTACGTGGTCAATATCGACACCAACGGCGATGGCCCCATGCGTTATGGCAAACTGTATCTGGCTGAGGATGGTGGCATGGTCGGCAAAGGGCTTGATGATTCTCACTGTCCTTGCCCCCTCGGCTGCTATCTCGGCATACTCCTCGTCAGGCTCCATGCCCACCCAGTTGAGAGTGTTCAGGCTCCTGGCCGCCTTGGCATACTCCAGCATCGGCTTCCGTCCGTCCTTGCCCACCTTGTTCAGATGAGAGAAGGCCGGCATCATGATAGGCGAGGAGAACAGCTCGCCGAAAATCTCTGTTGTCAGTGATGGCTCTACGGCATCAATGACCCGCATCTCCACATGGAGAGAGTCAAGGTAGCTGCGGTTGTACACGTTTGCGTCATCAGCCCGTCCGCTTGTGACGGGTATCAGTCCTGCCGGTCCCGGCCAGGGGCTTTTTACGTTATCGTTCATGTTGTTTCTGTTCGTTTATAGGATGAATAATGTGATCATAGCATAGGCTGTCATGGCGAGGATGATGAAGATGGAGATGAAGGCTGACATGAAGCTCTCGTCATCCTCATCCTTGCAGAGGGGCTCTATCTGTAGTGGAACAGGGAATCCCGTGGGACAGGCAAAGTAAAGCAGCACCCCCACGAGGAACACCTTGACCGCCATGAGCTGAGGAAAGAGCAGGAAGAAGCCCGTCACGATGGCTCCGCAGAGCAGCAGGCGCATGATGGTGAGCCTCAGCAGGGGCTTCAGCTGTGACGTGCGGAGATGGAACTCATAGCCCAGGGTGAAGAGAATGATGCTGGCAATGGGGGCTGTTGCAGCCGTCATTGTTCCGTTGTAGACTGTGTGGAAGTCGGTCAGCATCAGCCATCGGTGCAGGCCTGACAGGTTGACGGCTATGCCAGCCATGACGGCAATGATGAAGGGAGCGGTGAGGATGCGCTTCAGCAGGGGTAGGAAGGCTATGTCCTTAGCCGTCTGACGGGTGACCAATGCCGGTACAAGCCCGAAATTGATGAGGATGCCGGCAACGTCAAAGGTGACGATGTTCACGGCATGCGCCGCCCCAACCAAGGTGAGGTAGAGTGGCAGGGCCACGCTTCCGCCCTCACAGGTCATCAGCAGGAAAGGTGCCAGGTGTGCATAGCGTCCGGCTATGGGCTTTGACAGCCTCCTGCCTACGAGATAGATGATGGCCCAGGCAGCATCGAGAAACACAATCTCGTAGAGGAAATTGGTTGTCAGCTCAGCCTTGACCAGTATGTGGAAGACCAGTAATGGGAACAGAATGTTGAATACCAATGCCTTTGCACCCTCGTTCTGACCAGCTGTCACCCATCCCCTGCGGTTGCTGAGCCACCCAAGGAGCATCATGAAGAATACGGGGAAGAGTATTTCTATCGCTTTCATGTTTTTGAGTTGCTTGCCTGTATTGTAATTCTTTCAACTGCAAATGTAGGGATTTCAGATGATATGGGCAAGCGAGACCAATGAAAAAGCTGAGCTTTCATTTTGCCGGTTCAATATTTTTAATTAAATTTGCGGTGTATGTAGTTTCGCATTGACAATCGACAATCTGATAAACCCGAGTGCTGCTATACACGTATGACCATGCAGGCTGTGCCTGCCTATAAACCTGAAGAGGCTTTGCCGTGTATATAGTAGCAGTAGGAGGAGAGAGGAGTCGACTAAACGGAAGATAAATTTATAAGTTACTAACCATAAAAGTATTACCACAATGACAAAGCAGGTTTTTCGCATTGTTATGCTCATGGTCATGGTATTATTGGCTGATGTTGCCAAAGCCGACCGATATGAGTATGAATTTACAAAGAAAGTTTTTACAGGCAATGAGACGCAGGTGCTGGACGGAGTCTCATGGACGTTGGACATGAAGGCTCCAGCTGTAACCACAGGATTTGAAAAGGTTCGTGGCCATCGGTTCGGGAAAGGAGGGCAGGCGGCCACCCCGCTTACCCTGTCGACCACGGAAATAGCCGGGACAATAACCAAAGTGACGGTTGAGGCGAGCGGAAACAGCGGTATCAGCGGCACACTGACGGTCTCGGTGGGCGATGCCGTGTTTGGTGATGCCTGTGCGCTGACGAAGGCCAATACTCCGTATGACTTCACTGGCTTGGCAGCTGGTGAGGTCAGGCTCGCCTTTGCGCAGACTTCCAACACTGCCGTGTATGTCAAGAAGATCACCATTGAGTACACCAAGGCTGGGGAAAACCCACAGGGAGGTGAGCAACAAGAAGGAGAGGAAGGTGGTGAGAGCGGCGAAGGACAGTCTGGGGAGACATCGGAGATTCAGGCTGTCAACGGGCTTGCAGGGCTTGCTGCTGTGGCTGATGGCAGTCCTGTCTGTCTCTACATAGCCGACAGCGAGGGTGCCCGTGTGGTGTTTGCCCGTGGCGATGATGCCTTCATCCGTGCCAACAGTGCAGCAGTCTGGTTCCACAAGGTACAGGCTGCCCCCAGGATGAGGTACAACCAGCACATTGCCGGCTACATCACAGGTGTGAAGCAGACGGTCAACGGGATGACGGTATTTGAGGCTACTGACAAGACCAACACAGCCCGTCTCATCATTGCCGATCCAGTTCAGGAAGAGGACGTGAAGCCTGCGGAGATTACACCCGATGAGATTGCAGGACACTTTGCCGACTGGGTGATGGTAAAGAGCCTTAATGTCTCCGGGAGCAGACTCACCTCCGATGGGCAGGAGTTCCTGCTCAATGATGTGTATGTGGTGGGAGACCCTCACTATACGCAGCCTGCCGACCAGTCGAAGGTGAACGTCAGTGCCATTCTTTTCAGTACCGCCAATGGTGAGAGGGAGCTGCGTCCTGTCTATAACAGGGTTGAGGCTACCGTCCTGCATCACACAGCGGCACAGGAATTCCTCCCCATTAGCCCAGCCAGTGAGGAGAATAACACCACGGATGGGATCAGCTCACTGTCGGATGATGCCCAGTGCATGGACAAGGCGCACGTTTACAGTCTTAGTGGCCAGTTTGTTGCCGTTGGGACGAAAGGTCTCGCAAAGGGTATCTATATTGTCAATGGCAGGAAACTTGTCATCAGGTAATCCCAGGGAGAGCAGTCATCTTATTTATTATAACGAAAGAAACCTATCGAAATGAAAAGATATATATTAGCTTTGGTGTGCCTTACCGTCACGATTGGACTTTTCGCACAGGAGCGTATTCCACAGACCATCACCTTCAAGACGGGCGACCGTGTCACGTTCTCCCAGGACAAGATTGACAGTGCAAGGGTTGTGTTCGGACCCGGTGGCGGGAATGACTCGCTGGGTATCAAGATTTACAGTAAAGACGGGACGGTCGTCGACTATCTCTACTCACAGATAGAGCAGGTTGTGTTCTTCAGTCAGGTAACTCCTTCCGACCCTGCCAACAGCAACCGCAATGACATCAGCCGTAACAGATATGGCTGGCGACTTGAATTCCCCAAGTTTCATGAGGGTGATGAGGCTACTACCTACGAGATAACGCATTATACGACAGATGGCTATGGTGTTAACTTCTCACTGGAGTGGGATGGGAAGAAGCGTGCGAACCGCTGGACATGTTACCAGATGATCAGAGATAATCATAAAGAGACACCTACAGCGGAAAGAAAAAGCAGTTTCATAGTAGACCCAGATATTACCGATCCTGCGTGTCAGTCACGTCCTGATGAATACGAGGATGTGGGGCCGGATGGCAAGAAAATCTTTGACCGGGGGCATATCTGCCCATCGGAAGACCGTGTGTATCGGTCTCAGGAACAAAACGACCAGACCTTCTACATGAGCAATATGCAGCCGCAATACTATGGTCACAACCGAGGGGAATGGTCACAGCTTGAGAGGAAAGTCCGTACCCTTGCCATGAAAAGTGACACGCTGTATGTCGTCAAGGCGGCTACTATTGATGAGGGTAATATAGAGGACCACAGGACGGTGTCCGGACTGGTCATTCCCAAGTTCTTCTATATAGCCCTTCTTGCCTACAACGTTGAGACGAAGGAGTATCATGCCTTGGGTATCTGGTCGCCTCACCTGGCAAAGGGCAGCGGAAAGGTGCGTGAGTATCTTACCATCGAGGAGCTGCAACGCCGTACAAATATCGACTTCTTCTGCAACCTTCCTGATGAAGTGGAGCGGCAGGTGGAGGCGGATGCCACGCCCGAGAACCATGCCTACTGGGAATTGGAGCCGGAGAAGCCCATCATAAGCGGGCATGAGTAGGCAGGTACGAGTGGCTCTTCTGAATGTCCATAGGTGGTGCAAGCTGTCGGTAAGAAGGGGGGTCAGATGAGACAGGAACTGAAAAGAGGCCGTAAATCAAAGCTGATTTGCGGCCTCTTTGTTGTCCCAGGCGGATTCGAACCACCACTGACAGAACCAAAAACTGTAGTGCTACCATTACACCATAGGACAATCGTGGGTGCAAAGGTAATGTTTTTTGGGGTGAATACCAAATTTTGATGTGTAAATTTAGGGAAAAGGCGATTGATTCATGTGCGCTTAAAGAGTCAACCAGCAGGTGCAATATTACGCATAATATTTGAATAACTCCTTGGCAGGTGTGTTAAATTTTAACTTTCCCTTGGTCTCCTGCTGATTTCAGCCTGAATGTTTCTGATTCTTTTATCAGTGATGGTGCTGATGTCAGTCCTTTTGGGGATGACTGCCTGTTAAGTTTGTTCATGGTTTCATTGGCCGCCCTTCTGCGCTCAGAGAGTTGTCCTGTTTCGCTGTCGGCAGGTGTGTTTTAAGTTGTGAAAAGGCATGTCTTGGATTCTTAAAGCTCCTTTTTTGACTTATTGTACTTGATAATGGACGAGAGGACTAAATGTAAAATATGTTAAAGAGAAATACAACCTATCACAAAAAAAACTATCTTTGTGACAGATTATTTTGTAAGGCCATATCTATTACACAAATGCCTATGGTTAGAAGGGTTCATGTACTTGTGCTGTTGCTGCTGGTCCTTTCATCCCGAAGCCTTGCCCAGTCTACGCTGGCAGCCCTACAGAACCTCTGGGGAGACGACTGCCTGCAAAGGCATGCGGTAGGGTATGTGTTCCCCGGTGGTGACGGGCGGCAGCTGTGGGACTTCTCCGGTCTGGAAATGTCGGACAGTCCTGTCACGACCGTATTCAAGAAGGACTCCTGCGGCGGTCTGACCGTGGAGGGAGACGGACAGCTCAACACTTTCATCTTCA
>JAILEG010000001.1 GCA_024688365.1 Prevotella sp. | reverse complement strand
GATGATGTCGAGGTGCAGCTCACCCATACCAGAGATAATGGTCTGACCACTCTGCTCGTCGGTACGTACGGTGAAGGTGGGGTCTTCCTCAGCCAACTTAGCCAGACCGTTGTCCAGCTTAGCCACGTCAGCCTGAGACTTAGGCTCAACAGCGATAGAAATCACGGTGTCGGGGAAGGTCATAGACTCCAGCACGATGGGCTTCTCCTCGTCGCAGAGGGTATCACCAGTGCGGATATCCTTGAAGCCTACACCTGCGCCGATATCACCGGCGTCGATAGACTCCATGGGAATTTCCTTGTTGGAGTTCATCTGGAACAGACGGCTGATACGCTCCTTCTTGCCAGAGCGTGGGTTGTAGACATACGAGCCGGCAACAACCTTACCCGAGTAGACACGGAAGAATACCAGACGGCCCATGAACGGATCAGTGGCAATCTTGAATGCCAGAGCAGCTGTTGGGTCAGTCTCGCTTGGCTTGCGGTCCTCTTCCTCTTCAGTATCAGGATTGGTACCAATGATAGCTGGTGTATCCAGCGGAGAAGGCAAGAAAGCGCAGACGTAGTCGAGCAGCGGCTGAACACCCTTGTTCTTGTAAGAAGAGCCAAGGAGCATAGGGCAGCACTCCATAGCAATACAACCCTTACGGATTGCAGCAATGATCTTGTCCTCCGGAACATCCTGACCGTCAAGGTAAAGCTCCATAACCTCATCGTCGAAGTTGGCAGCACCCTCAAGCAGCTTGTCGCGCCACTCAGCAGCCTCATCAGCGAGGTCAGCCGGGATTTCCTCAACGTCATACTCGGCACCCATCGTCTCATCATGCCACAGGATAGCCTTCATCTTGATGAGGTCAACCACACCCTTGAAGTTCTCCTCTGCGCCGATAGGAATCTGGATAGCGATTGGGTTAGCCCCCAGGATGTCACGCATCTGCTGTACTGTCTCATAGAAATCAGCACCAGAGCGGTCCATCTTGTTCACATAACCTATACGGGGAACGTTATACTTATCAGCCTGACGCCATACGGTCTCTGACTGTGGCTGAACACCATCAGCAGCAGAGTAAGTAGCGACAGCACCATCAAGGACACGCAGCGAGCGCTCAACCTCAGCGGTGAAGTCAACGTGTCCCGGAGTATCAATCAAGTTGATCTTGTAAGACTTGTTCAGATAGTTCCAGTTACAGGTAGTCGCAGCTGAGGTGATAGTGATACCACGCTCCTGCTCCTGCGCCATCCAGTCCATAGTGGCTGCACCATCATGCACCTCACCGATCTTGTGAGTCTTACCAGTGTAGAAAAGAATACGCTCAGAAGTTGTCGTCTTACCGGCATCAATGTGTGCCATGATACCGATATTACGCGTCAAATGTAAATCGTGATTTGCCATTTTCTTTTTACCTTATTATGATACTTGATTAGAATCTGAAGTGAGCAAATGCACGGTTAGCCTCAGCCATGCGGTGCATGTCCTCCTTACGCTTGTAGGCACCACCCTGGTTGTTGAAGGCATCCACAATCTCTGATGCGAGCTTGTCAGCCATGCTCTTGCCACCACGCTTGCGGGCGAAGGCAATCATATTCTTCATTGACACGCTCTCCTTACGGTCTGGACGGATTTCCGTTGGCACCTGGAAAGTAGCACCACCGATACGGCGGCTCTTCACCTCAACCTGCGGAGTGATGTTGTCGAGAGCCTGCTTCCACACTTCCAGTGGAGACTTCTCATCGTCCTTCACCTTGCCTGCAACGATATCAAGGGCTGCATAGAAGATTTCGTATGAGGTATTCTTCTTACCGTCATACATCAAATGATTCACGAATTTTGAGACCTTCTGGTCATTGAACTTCGGATCCGGAAGGATCACGCGCTTCTTTGGTTTTGCTTTTCTCATTTTTATTTATAAACTTTCATTCTGCGGAGGCTGTCGTCTTTCCGTTCTTCAACGCCCTCTCTCGGGCATTTACTCAACCTTGTTGATCACAAATCTCCAGCAAAACTGTTTGTTTTAGTTTTAAGAGCCTCGGGCCATCGACCATCACCGGCCGTTGGCTCTTGGCTTTTTGGATTGATTGCGCCGGCTTACTTCTTGGCAGCCTTTGGACGCTTAGCACCGTACTTTGAACGGCGCTGTGTGCGGTTGGCAACACCTGCTGTATCAAGCGTACCGCGGACGATGTGATAACGTACACCTGGGAGATCCTTAACACGACCACCACGGACGAGGACTATGCTGTGCTCCTGCAAGTTATGACCCTCTCCCGGAATATAGGAGTTGACCTCCTTCTGGTTGGTCAGACGCACACGGGCAACCTTACGCATTGCCGAATTAGGCTTCTTAGGAGTCGTTGTGTAGACACGGACACAAACACCACGGCGCTGAGGACAGTTGTCCAAAGCCGGAGACTTGCTCTTGTCTACAATGACCTTTCTGCCTTTTCTTACTAACTGTGAAATAGTAGGCATAATTTTACTTTTTTATTGTTATATATTTATTTTGTTTATTATCAATCCATTACGAATACAGGTGACACCCTGTGAAAGGATATAATTCACTCTGTCGATTCGGGGTGCAAAGGTACGAAGATTCTGTTAAACAACCTAATATATTAAAAAGCAAAAGAACCCCAGTTATTACCAATTAACAAAATATAACTTTCAAAGGATTCTTTAACACTATCATGAGGACTGGTCTCAATCATGATATGGGCAAACCTTTGAATATTGGGTGTTGCATACTGCGGAGCAACCTCTAACCTAATCCTATTACTCCTACCGACAGACAACATCAAAGTTGAGACCTATGCTACCGGACTGGACAACCTATAGGACCGCAGCACACGGCACGTGAAATACAAAAATACTTCGGCTAAAGTATTCCGATACTTCACGTGCAGTACCGGAGTACTTCACATAAAGTACTGTACCACGGAACGGAACGTTACAATACACCGAGACAGGGCCTGCGCGCTGCCAACTCGTTCTTGAGCAGAACCGGGATGGATGACCAACTCAGATGAGAGATAATACAAAACAAGAAAAACAACTATCACTACAGTCGTTTGGGATATAAGCAGATGAGCAAGCCTGACGAACGGTAATAAAAGACAAACAGGCTGATCCCAGAAGTCCCCGGAAACAACCTGCAAGAAAGAATACCAGTCCCAGCCCTACCCCATCTTTCCTGACAGGTAAGAATGGGTGCGCTCATCCTTGGGATGGCTGAAGAGCTGGGCCGTGTCGCCCGCCTCCACCAATTCGCCAAGGAACATGAACATCGAGCGGTCAGAGATACGCATGGCCTGTGACATATTATGCGTGACAATGATGATGGTCACCTCTTTCTTCAGATGCCCCATCAGATTCTCTATATACTTCGTCGCGATAGGGTCAAGGGCTGAGGTTGGCTCATCCATCAGGAGGATGTCTGGGCGCAGGGCCAGCGAACGGGCTATACAAAGCCGCTGCTGCTGCCCTCCAGACAGGAACGTGCCTCTCTTCGTGAGCGAGTCTTTCACCTCATCCCACAAGGCCACATTGCGCAGGTTGCGCTCGACAATCTCATCCTTCTGCGACTTTGACAGATGGATTCCATTGAGCATGTAGCCGGCAAGTACGTTGTCATAGATGCTCATCGTCGGAAAAGGATTAGGCCGCTGAAACACCATCCCCACTCTTCGGCGCTCTTCCATAGGCTCCATCTCAAGGACATTCTCCCCATTCAGAAGAATCTCACCACTCACGTGGATGCTCTTGTAAAGTTCGTGCATGCGGTTGACTGCCCGCAACAAGGTACTCTTGCCGCAGCCAGAAGGCCCCATAATAGCTGTTATGGTGTTTGGGAGGATTGTGGTCGTGACATGCTTCACGGCCATTGACGAGGGAGTATAGGACACACATACGTCCTTCATCTCCAGAATTGGTTGGTTTATATTTTCCATCGTTTCTCTAATCGTTTTGCCAACAAGTTAAGACACAGTACGAAGAGGAGCAAGAAAAGGGAGGCTCCCCATATCAGGCTCTGCAGACTTGGGTCATTGAAAAAGTCCCAGATAAGCAGTGGCACGGCTGCCATCGGACGATCCATGCTCCAGCTGATTGCCGCACCGCCCAAGGCGGTGAACATCAGAGGTGCTGTCTCGCCAGCCACACGTGAGATGGCAAGCAGGATACCGGTGAAAATACTTCCCAGTGCGGAAGGCAGCATCACCCTGAGCATGACACGCCAGTAGCTTCCCCCAAGGGCAAGGCCAGCCTCCTTCAGCTTCAGAGGAAGGACATTCATTGTCTCTTCCGTTGAGCGTATAATCAGCGGCAGCATCATGATAAAGAGCGCGATGCTGCCTGCAAAAGCCGAATAGCCCTTCATGGGAACCACTACCCAGATATAAGTGATGATGCCGATGATGATGGAGGGGGTGCCCTGAAGCAAGTCAGTCAGGTAACTTACGAATACAGCGAACTTGCTCCTGCGGTTCTCCGACAGGCAGATGCCACACATGATTCCCACTGGTATGGCCAAGGCTGATGCCAAGGAAAGCATCAGGAACGTGCCGATAATTCCATTAGCGATACCACCAGGAATGGTCTCGCCACTGTCTGCGGCCATAAGGGCAACATAGCCATCAGGAGCCGGCTCGGTAAGGAAAGCCCAGCCAAGCTGTCGCCACCCCTTGACACACACCTCACCAAGGATGGCGATAAGCGGAATGGCCGTGATGCCGGAGAACAGGCAGACGGAAAAATAGAGCAGACGGTCGCCCAAGATTCTACGATGGGAGTTGCTCCGCTTGAGTGTTTGATTGATTTCCATATTAGTTCGTGTCATTTATATGTGCCTGGCTCTCCGAATGAGTATCTTGCCAACCATATTGATAAGAGCAGTGATGAGGAAGAGCAACAGGCCAATGGCTATGAGCGAGGACAGCTTCAGTCCATCCGCCTCACCGAACTGATTGGCAATGATACTTGCCATCGTGTTGCCAGTCGTGCGGAGAGAGTCCGGAATCTGATTGGTATTACCAATGAGCATCGTCACGGTCATCGTCTCGCCCAGTGCCCTGCCTATGGCAAGAATGAAAGCTGAGAATATACCAGGCCCCGCTACAGGGAAAACAACGCGGCGGATGACCTCGGCCCTTGTCGCACCCATTGCATAGGCTCCTTCCTTCAAGTCGGAAGGTACCATCTTGACGAACTCCGCACTCAACGAGGCGGCATAGGGTACAATCATGATGGCAAGGACAAAAGCTGCCGTCAGAATACCTGACCCCTGCGGAGAGAGATTGAGGTGCATGAACACGTTGCGCAGTACATAGAAGCCCCAAAGACCGTATATGACGGAAGGAATGCCGGCAAGGAGGTCGATAACCGTACTGAGAATGGAAGCTATCTTACGTCCACGGAAATACTCTCCAGTAAAAAGAGCCACTGGCAGGGAGAAGGGGATGCACATCAGCAGTGCGAGGAACGTTGTCAGCAGTGTCCCCGTGATGAATGGCAAAGCGCCATAATTTTCCTTGCCTGCCGTTGTCACCCATTTGTCGGAAAAGACAAAGTTCCAAAACCCAAACCGGTCGAAGGCTCCGAAAGAGTCAACGGAGAGGGTGTAGAATATCCCTCCTCCGATGACCGGGATGACCAGTGCCGAGAGAACAAGCATCAGCTTGAACAGCCTGTCATACATAGCTACGATTATTTAAGAACGGGCTTACCATCATAAGTGATGGACTTCAGATTCTGCAGGCTCAGTTTGACCGCCTGCTCAGGCAGTGGGGCATAATGCACCTTGGCTGTCATGGCCTGGACGGAGTCGGTCAGCATATACTTCAGAAGCTCAACCGTCGCCATAGCCTGCTCGGGGCTCCTGTCGGCATAGTTCTGCTCACGATAGACTATCAGCCAGGTGAAGCAGCTTATAGGATATGCCTCTGGCGATGACGCATTCGTGATAGAGCAGCGGGTGTCCTGCGGAATGTCACCAGCAGCTGCGGATATACTTGCAGCAGAAGGTGTGACAAACTTGCCAACAAGGTTCCTGACATTCGCACACGGAATCTTCTGGGCAAAGGCATACTCAGAGCCCACATAGCCTAAGGAGTAAGGTGTGTTGCCAATGATGCCTGCCACCCCCGGATTGCCCTTGGCTGCCTGTCCCACAGGGAAGTCCACAGTCTTTCCACTGCCATAAGTGTCCTTCCACGACTGGCTTACCTTTGAGAGGTAGTCGGTGAAAACAAAAGTAGTCCCACTACCATCTGACCGATAGACAACGACTATCTTCTTTCGCGGGAGAGACACCCCCCTGTTAAGGGCTTTCAAACGGCTGTCATCCCATGAGGTGATTTTCCCGGCATAGATATCGGCTATCACATCACCAGAGAGATTCAGCTGCCCAACACCCGGGAGGTTGTATGCCAGCACAACGGCACCCATACAAGTTGGGATATGGACTATAGGCTTCATCTCGGACATTTCCTTATCACTCAAGAAAGCATCACTTGCAGCAAAGTCGACAATGCCATCCTTCAGGTTACGGACGCCTCCGCCACTACCAATGCCACCATAAGAGACCTTGTCGCCAACAGAATCGCCATACTTACCAAAGGCCATGTTATAAAAGGGCAGTGGAAACGTAGCTCCCGAGCCTGCCAAATCAACAGTGTCGCGACCTGCGGAATTCTTCTGCCCGCCACATGCGGCAAGGACCAACAGGGCTATGCCAATCAATAACGGTAACTGAAACTTTTTCATACATTCTTTGTTTTAAATTGCTTTGACAGCGCAAAGGTCTATCTTATTTATTACAATGGGTTTTCACCTGTATGACATTTCAGTAACAATCCACTGGAACAGGCATACATAGGGCATCGGAGCTTCTTCTATCCCTATGACCGGGCACTGTCCCAACACAAACAGAAAGCAGGCTGTTCTTGGTATGTAAGCCAAGGACAGCCTGCTTTCTGTTGTCTATATGCCATAGCCTGTCAAGCCTCGGGCTTGCCCGTTCCGAACGGCGCAATGGTGCGGGGCTGCTTGTTAGGCATCTCAATCTTGCCAAACTCCTGCTCATAGCGGACGATGTTCTCCTGCAAGGCACCCAGGAGACGCTTTGCATGCTCAGGTGCAAGGATGACACGACTTGTAACTGAAGCCTTGGGGACACCAGGGAGAAGCGTAGCGAAATCGACTACGAACTCTGAGCTGGAGTGGGAGATTATCTGGAAATTTGTATAAACGCCTTTAGCTACTTCGGGGGAGAGGTCAATCTGAAGCTGCTGACCCTGTTGGTTTTGATTGTTATTGTCCATTGATTAATGATATTTAGATAATAATTTGTTTATTATTGCAAAGATAACACATTATCGGGACATACACAAATATCGGGGAGAAAAGATAGAGGCAGCCCGCAAGAGGGCTGTGCTGACCGGGACATCTCCCCCGCCTCCATCAGAGATTCTCCACTTCATCCGCAGAAAGTCCTGTCACTTTACATATAATATCCGTACTTACCTGTAATGCTTTCATTTTACGGGCATTGGTAATCCTCTCTTCCGTACGGCCCTCTGCACGCCCTTTTACCATACCTTTTGCCATACCCTCTGCCATACCCTCTGCCAATCCATCGATACGACCTTCGCCACGGGCTGTCATTATATTATCCCTAAGGATAACCACATTATCCAAATGCCGGTAATAGTTGGCCAGTTCCTCACGCGTCATATGGTCAAGCTTCAGCCTTTCTCGTGCCTCAGCCAGTCCGGGAGCAATGGCATCACCAGGAATCTCACCTGTGTTCAGGAAATATATCCATTGCTCCAAGGGTACCTTACTCCAGCGGTTGAAGTCATTCACCTTCAGGATATAATACTCAGGGTAAAGTTCGCTGACTATATCGACGTTGAACTTCTGCCGCTGGAAAGGAGAAAGGTTCAACACCGTACCGTCATGTATACCACGGAACTCTGTCTTGCCATGATAGACAATATCCTTGCCCTCACCCAAATTGAAATAGACAATGTTGATACTGTACACCTTGCGGACATTCTCATAACCCTGCCCACGGTTGATGTACTCCGTCACCAACTTGGAGGCACCGAAGAGCATACGCTGGAAATAGGCAAACTCAGTCTCGTTCTGCACCTCGATGAGATACAGGAGACCTTGCTCGTCCTCTGCCAGTATGTCAACCCGGT
>JAILEG010000034.1 GCA_024688365.1 Prevotella sp. | reverse complement strand
TCACCTCCTCGCTGCTTGCTGTCTGCAATCCGGCCCCACTTACCTCCAACAGACAGTCGGCAAAGCGCACGGCCAACTCCAGGTCGTGTGTGGAGAGGAGAATGAGCTTGTCATGTTCATGTGCCGTGCGGAGCAGGAACTGGAAGGTGTCGACCTTAGAGGGGAAGTCAAGGAAGGCTGTCGGCTCATCCAGAAGGATGACAGGAGTCTGCTGGGCAAGTGCCTTGGCAATCATCACCTTCTGCCGTTCGCCATCGGAGAGGGTCTGAATCTTCCTTTCCCTCAGCCTGGTGATGCCCACGGCAGCAATGGCATCATCAACCACCAGTTTGTCCTCAGTCCTCAGCTTTCCCCAGAATCCGGTGTAAGGTGAGCGGCCCAGCCCCACCACCTCGCTGACCGTCAGGTTCTGTACGTCAGGTTTCTGCGTCAGCACGATGCTTACCTTCCGTGCCAGCTCGCGTTGAGAGAGCGTGCTGATGTCCTGTCCGTCCAGGAGCAGTTTCCCGCTGACCTTGGGAAGGAAGCCCGTGAGCGTCTTCAGAAGCGTCGACTTGCCGATGCCGTTCTCTCCAATCAGGCATGTCAGCTGTCCGCTCCGTATCTCGGCATTGATGTTGCTGACAACGGACTGACGGGGAGCATAGCCAATGGACAGATGTGACAATGTGATGATCATGGCTGCAAAGGTACGGAAAGAGTGTGAAAGAGATGGCGGTTGGCATGGAAATTATCGTTAACGGCCTGAAAAGTTCTGTGTTTTTCAGCCTTTTCTCACAGCCTCAGTGCTGGTGTCCCGTGTGGGAGCCACAACCAGGCAAGGGGATGGAAAGGTGCAGGATGACAAAAGAAATCCCCCTCATGGTAATTGTGCCATGAGGGGGTTCACCTTTAATCAATATAAATATCAACTTGTCATTTTGCAGGTGTCAGTCTGACGATTTTGCAGCCATGTGCCGGAATCTCAGCCTCCAGTTTTCCGTTGACAGTCCCTTCATCGGCATGCAGCCACAGGTCACGGGCATTCCATGTGCCGGAGACACCTATCAGCGACAGGTCGAGCGTGCGGGTTGCAGCTGCCTGGCTGCGGTTGAAGAGTCCGATGACCCAGGAGCCGTCCTTCATCTGTCCGTACCATATCTCGCCATCGGTGTTCCATAGGTCACGGGCGAGCGGCTGCCCGACGAAGCCGTCCTTCTGCAGGGCAAGCATCTCGGTGTTCTGGAAGAAGGTGAGGTCGTTCCCGACGGGCATGTCAGTCACAGAGACAGGTCCGCCGGCCATCAGCGGCAGGGAGACGGCAGCCCTCTTCTCGTCATCATTGGCGAAGCTGCTGATGCGGATGAAGTCGCCATCAAGGCGCACCTTCTTACGTCCGGAAATCCTTGACCAGTTGATGAAGCCGTCAAAGGCATTCTCTGAGTTGGGCCATCCTCCGCGCAGCGTGCCTCGGTTGTTGTCAGAGAAGCGGTACCATGAACCCTCCAGGGCATCGGCATCAATGCGGATCATGTTGCCGGCATACTTCTCGATGATGGCATTGTTCTTCAGGTGCGGCATGACGAGCGATACGTAGATGCCGTATTTCTGTGCGTACTTGGCAATCCACTGCATGCCCTTCACGTACCGCTCACGGCCATATCCACGGTCAATCTGGTCAGTGTAGTTCATACCGTCCTCATACCAGGAAAGGAAGTCCATGCGGATGAACTTCACTCCCATGTCAGCATAATGCTTGAAGAAGCCCTCGAAGAACTGCTCCGCACCAGGATGGTCAGTGAGGACCCAGCCGAACTGGTCGTTCTTTGCCGGGTGAAGCACGTCAGTGTCCTTGGCCGGGTCATAGCGCAGGCTGCCCACTGTGATGCTGTCAGTGCCGGGGATGATGGCGTTGGGGTTGGTGTAGTGCAGCCAGAACGGGCTGTCATACACCCCTAACTTCAGCCCCTTGGCCTTCAGCTTGGCGATGACTGTTGAGAGTTCCACCTCAGGAGAGCCTTCGTCTTTCTGCGTGTGGCTGTAACGGGTCATGTAGCCGTTGTCGCCGCTCATGGATGCGAAGCCGTCGGTCACGAGCATGTCATAGCCGTAGGGTTTCAGGTTGGTTGCCACGTAGTCGATGGCCTTGTCCCAGTCGTCCTCTGTGAAGATGTTAGGGAAGGAACTCTCCTTCTCCTGTTGGCGCAGGTCGCCATAGACGCTCCAGTAGAGTGGGGCATAGTCCATGCCTTCCTGCTCGGCCATTGGGGTAAGTCCAATGGTCGGGTCTTCCTTGTCAACGCTCAGGTCGCTGGTCACGTCCCATTCGTTGCTGTTGCAGCTTGTAAGGAATGCTGCGAATACCAAGCTTGCAAAAATATATTTCTTCATCTTTTTTCTGTCGTTTTTGTTATAACTCCGTTATTCGCCCAAGTACTCTGCCTTGATGGTGTGTGCCTTCATGTCAAGTGTAAGCCTGTACTTGCCTGCCTTGGCGACCTTCCACTGGTTGTCGGCAGCATTGCCATTGCCATAGACCACCTCGCTTTTAGCCACACCGTTCTCGTCAATGACCACACCGTTCTCAGGAGCGTAGAACCAGTCCTTGTCGTCAGTGCCGAAGCCGCCCTCATTGGTTGCCATCAGCTTGAAGGTGGCTGCCTTGAGCTGTCCTTCGTAGACAAACAGGTTGTCGGCGGACTTGGTGAAGGCGAGTGCATCCCCGATTGACCATCCGTTGGCAGCCTCGCCGAGCATGTAGAGTGTTCCGGTGGCCCAAGGGTCTTTGGCTGGAGCAGGCTCCTCCGCCGGATCAGCAGTGAAGGAGGCAACGGTGATGGTATGGTTGGTGAGGTCGAAGATGAGCTTGTAAGTGCCGGCCTCGGTTACCTTCCACTTGTTGTCGGCACCGCCGATGACCATTCCTTTCTTGGCTACACCCTCATGGCTGACGGTAACATCAGCCTCGGGAGCCTGGATGTAATTGCCCCAACCTGGGATGTCAGTCTTGTCGTAGGCAACCTTGAACTCGCCTGCGTTCAGATGGCCCTCATAAGTGAACTGCAATGGGCTGTCAGATGTCTTCTGGAACTTGGCAGTGCCATCCTTCACACCTGCCTCCAGCTTGCCACTTTCCCAGCCCCAGGGGGTGGCACTGCCGATGAATGACAGCCACTCTGAGACGATAGGCTTCACTGGCTCAGCACCTTCGTAGACTGCGGTAATGGTGCGTTCCTTGAGGTTGAGTGATAGGGTGTAGATGCCCGTCTCGGTCACTTTCCACTTATTGTCGTCACCGCCCTTGCGGATGTCGATGTCCTTGCTGGCAACGCCGTTGGCATTGATTTCCGTCCCTGCTGCAGGCGCATAGATGAAGGTGGCACCCCAGTCGCCCTTTGTCAGCGGGAACTTCACCTCACCCGTGTTCAGCTTGCCATGATAGGTGAAGACAAACTTGTTGTCAGCGTCCTTTGTCATCTCAGTCGGGTTGTCAATAGCCCATCCTGCCGGGGTGGCATCGCCTACCATATAGAGGTGGTCCACTTTCAGCGGAAGTTCTTCCGTAATCACGACGATGTCCTTGTCATCGTTGCATGACTGGAATGTGGTTGGCGCAAGGAGCGCCAACAGAGCATACATTCCATATTTCAGTATTCTTTTCATCTCAAAAAACAGTTTTTAGTCATTGAACAATCAGTTGCTTCCATAGCCTGGGTTCTGCTTCAGATGCTTGTTGGCACCCAGGATGTCAGTATGGAATGGGAAGATGAGGGTGTGCTTGTCGGCATCGGCATCCTTGTCCCACCATGCGCTCGTGAACTTGTCGAAGCGGATGAGGTCAATACGGCGGCGGCCCTCGGCGAAGAACTCACGTCCCCACTCGTTCAGCATCTCCTTCATATCCAGCTGTGCTGAGCCCTCGGGTGCGTAGAGTGCGGTGCCCCAGTCGGCTGAAGGATAGTTGCGCTTGCGTACGGAGTTGAGGAGCTTGGCAGCCTCCTCGGTCTTACCCTCACGCAGCTTGCACTCGGCCAGACTGTAGATAATCTCAGGCAGGCGCACCTCACAGTAGTCGGCCTCAAGCTGTCCTGTCTCGTCGTCAGAGTAGAGCGGATACTTGACGAACATCCATCCTGAGTTGTCATCGCCATTCTCCAGCTTGCTGTCGGCCGTTGCCAGCCACTTGTCGCCATCGGTGGCACCGAACTTACCCACCGCGTCACGCAGGTCAAGGGTATATTTGCCATTGTGGTCCTTCAGGTACTGGGTGTTGCCGTTTTCATCCGTATAGGTGATCTTGCCATAGACGAAGAGGCCCTCACGCTGGTTGTTGCCAAGATTGCGGTATTTCTTCAGACGGACATCAGAGGGGTATTCCTTGAAGCGGGCGATAGGCATGCCCAGCTCGAAGTCGTACTTCTCACCTTTTGGGTTGTAGCTTGGAGAGGCGGAGTACTTGATGTTGTGGTCGCCCTGCTTGTTCTTGGTGTCCTTCAGCCAGTCCTTGGCCTTTGAGGGCACTGACCACCAGAACATGTCGCCCGTGTAGTGCCAGTGTGAATAACCCGCAGCACCAGGGAAAGCGAAGATGACCTCATCGCAGGTCTCGTTGTTCCAGTCGAAAGCTGCATCCCAGCGGTCGGCCACCTTATAGGTTCCGTATTTGCCGTCGAGAATTTCCTGCGCGTACTTCTCACAGTCGGCAAAGTGATCCTCGCCAATGTATATCTTGGCATTCAGGTAGAGGCGTACAAGGAGTGCCGCAGCACCAGCCTGCGTCCACTGTCCCTGAAGGTTCTGGTTGCCGCCGAGTGACGTTTTCTTTGTCAGTTCAGGGATAGCGGCTTTCAGCTCAGACTCGATGAAATCGTATATTTTCTTTGGTTCAACCTGGTCGAGAGTGTTCTTCGACTGGTCATAAAAACTTACAGACAGGGGAACGTTTCGGAATTCGTCAAGCAGCGTGAGATAGAACCAGGCACGCAGTACACGGTTCTGCGCCTTAAGGTTGTTAAACTCAGCCTCGGTGAAACCGAATTGTGCGGCAGAGAATCTTTCCAGGTCCTCGATGACAAGGTTGGCCTGGCCGATGCCCTGGTAGCAGCCGTTGTAGGCGCTCTGTGCCTCGCCGTTGGTGGTGAGCCACTGGTGGCGGTGCAGGCGAGCCCATCGCCCGCCATCGTCCCACCAGTCCTCTCGGGTCGGGGTGATGAGCTGGTCGGCTGTCTCCTCGTTCAGCACCTGACGGCTCTGAACGCTCCAGAATCCATGCTCAAAGGGGCGGAGAACAGCACGGATTACATCGTCTTTGGTATTATAATAGTTCTGTGAGGCCACTTGGTCGTAGAGGGTCTCGTCGAGATCCGTACAGCTGGAGGCGGTCAGGAGTGCCGCAGGCATGATGAGCAGTGCGGCGTATTTATATATCTTGTTCATTGTTTCTTCAATGTAAATGTTGTCATGTTGTTTAGAAGTCTACCTGCAGTCCCAGCATGAACTGGCGGGTGGATGGGTAGTAGGACCGTGAGCCAGTTGCTCCTGGGTTGAGGCCGTTCACCTGATAGGTTGACGGGTCGATGCCAGAGAACTTGGTGATGGTGAAGAGATTGCTTGCCACGGCATAGATGCGGACAGCGTCAATGTACTTCTTGTTCAGGCTCAGCGTGTATCCGAGGCTCACGGAAGAGAGCTTCAGATAGTCGCCTGGCTCAAGGAAGTAGTCGCAGACGATAGGGTTCTGTGACACAATCTTGTTCTTGCTGTAGGCCTTGTCCATGACGTTGCCCTGGAAGTTCTTCGTGCCATAGTAGAAGTCATGGATGTTGAAGAGGTCGAAGCCGAGGGCTGTCTGGAAGAACAGGGAGGCATCGAAGTTCTTATAGCGGAAGCTGTGGGTCATGGAGCCGGTGAACTTAGGCAGGCCGTTGCCGACATATTGGCGGTCATCATCGGTGGCATTGTCCGCCAGCACCTTGTCGCCGTCTTTGTCATAGACGATCCAGCGGCCCTGGGGGTCAACACCAGCATACTTCAGCATGTAGAAGTTGCCAATTCGCTTGCCCTTCTCTATGCGCTGCAACGTGTGGAATGGGTAAGGGTCTTCCGGACTTACTGTGTCGTAGTAGTCCTGACCTACGAACTGGCTGTTGCTGAAGTTTACGAACTTATTGCTCATCGTAGCACCGATGATGTTTAAGGTGTAGCTGAAGTCCCTGGTCTTGACGGCGTTCCAAGTGATGTCGAACTCGAAACCGCTGTTGCGCATCGTACCTACGTTCACGAAGGTTGTTGTGAACAGATAGGGAGGGACTGATACGTTGTAGTCGCCTAACAGGTCCTGCTGCTTGCGGTTGTAATAGTTGAAGGAGCCATAGAGATTACCGTTGAACAGTGCCCAGTCAAGGCCGATGTTCCAGTTCTTTCCCTTTTCCCAGTGCAGGTCGGGGTTTACGTTCTTGCCGGGTCCCCATACCTGATAGTATTTACCATTATAGGTGTAGTATCCAAAGCCCGACATGGTACTCAGTGACTTGTAGCTGTCGAAGTTCTGATTACCAGTCACACCGTAGTCAGCACGGAGCTTCAGGTCAGTCAGCCAGCTCTTGGTCCCTTCCATGAACGGCTCGTCAGAGATACGCCAGCCGGCAGATACAGCAGGGAAGTTACCCCATTTGTGGTTGGCACCGAATTTGGATGATCCCTCGTGACGCAGGGAGGCCGTGAGCATATAGCGGCCTTTCCAGTCATAGCTTACACGGCCGAAGAAGGCAATCAGCTTGGAGTCGTTCATGTAGGATCCCATGTCGACCTCTCCTTCGTCCTTGGCATAGGTACCTGTGCCAAGGTTGTTGTCCTCAAGTGCATCATTCGGGAAGTCCTTGTTCTCTGCATTCAGCCCTGAGTACTTGTCATACTCGTAAGAATAGCCGAACATAGCCTTGACATTATGGTCACCGAATGAGTTGCTGTAGTTGGTAATCCATTCCAGGCTGTGGAGGGATGACTTGGAGTATTTCTGTGAGGCCTCGCCCGTACGTCCACCATTGATGGCCAGCGTGCTGACTGAGGGGCGGAACCACTGGTCGTAGTTGTCATACTGGTGGTCAGCGAAAGTCAGCTGTGTTGTCAGCATCTGGCTGCCAGGGTTCTTCAGCAACAGCGGAAAGAGATTCAGCTTTACGGAAGCATCCCAGTCCAGCAGTTTGGTTGTACCCGTGTTTTTATCAAGATTTTCCAGCTCGACAGGGTTGTAGCCTGCTGCCTGCCCCTTGAAGTTATAGTACTGTGCAGGGTTCTGTGGGTTCATGATAGGAGTGGTTGGGTTCGCCTCAATGGCATTGCGGAATACATCCCAAGACGCATTCTTACGGTAGGCAATGCGTGGAGCTACGTTCAGACCGAAGGTTATCAGTCCGCTCTTCGTGGTGTGGTTGAGGGCTACACGTGCGCCGTACTCCTCACGTCCGGAGTAGCGGTCGATACCCTTTGCGTTACGATAGTCGACAGAGGCGCGGTAATTGGAACGTGAGCCGCCGCCACTGAGGGTCAGCGTGTGCTGCGTACGCACACCGACACGGCTGACAGCGTCAAGCCAGTCGGTAGAACCACCGAGGTCATAACCCGTGCCTGAAGCCAGACGGTTGGCACGATACTCATCGGCAGAGAGCATATCCAGCTCTTTTTTGATGACGTCGAATGACACCGTACCATTATAAGTGGTGTGGATGTTGCCGTCACGGGCACCCTTCTTTGTCGTCACGAGGATGACACCATTGGAACCGCGCGTACCATAGATTGCTGACGCGGCACCGTCCTTCAGGACATCGTAGCTCTCAATATCGTTAGGATTAAGGTTGGTAAGATTACCACCGGGAACACCGTCAATGACAATCAGCGGGCCCAAACCTGCCGCACGGGACGACACACCACGCACCTGGATGCTGGCTTCTTTGTTCGGGTCGCCTGCACCGGTATTCGTAATGGAGACACCGGCCACCTTTCCCTGAATCATCATTGAGGGGTCAACGCTGGCAACCTGAGTGAAGTTCTTGGAGGAGACGTGGGAGATGGCGGAGGTAAGCTCCTTCTTGTCCATCGTGCCATAACCAACGACGACCACCTCATCGAGGTTGGCTGCGTCTTCCTGCAGCTTGATGTTGAAGTCGGTCTGTCCGTTCACGGCCAGATCCTGTGTCTTATATCCGATGTAAGACACATGCAGTCTTGATTTCGCACTGGTGACAGATAGGCTGAAGTTGCCGTCAATATCTGTAACGACTCCGTTTTTGGTTCCCTGCTCCATGATGGTTGCGCCGATGATGGGCTCACCATTCTTGTCAGTAACCATACCTTTGACATTGAAATTTTGAGCAGCCACGTTCAATGTGCAGAGGAATCCCACCAGGACGGCAAGCACCTTTCGCCATGAACGGCTCTCAGTTTGCAATGGTTTCATGATTGTTGATTTTGTGATTTATGTTTTTAATAATTGTTCGTCCTACTCTCCAGGAGCGTATCTCTATAAGAAAGTATGATGCAAAGATAGTTAAAAAACATGTCAAATGTGTGAAGTATTATGAAATCCCGGTAAAGTATAAAGCCGTATGGTTGATTATCAATGGGTTACAGGCTGATTAATATAAAGCCCATCTTGGGGCTTTGTGGAGGTTGGAGGGGATCGAGTTGACGTGAAATCACCATCCTGTTATCGGTTCTATGTGATTCTCCTGCTATGTCTCAATGCTCCCAGCCTATGTTTTCAAGCTCTCCCTGCTGTGCCTGGCTGAACTTGATGGTGTCGTTACTGCGGTGAGCTTCCTCCATTGGTGTTTTGGCTGACGGGCTCATACAGACAGGCTTTCCACCTGTCAGAACTTTCGTTTTCCTTGTCAATTTAGGAACATTCCTTGTCAGTCTCAATTATTTCACCTTACTTTGCAGTCAAAACGAAAGCAGAAGGCAAATGAAGACGATACTCACCATAACGGGTTCCGACAGCACTGGCGGCTCCGGTGTGCAGGCTGACATCAGGACGATAGCGGAGCTGGGCGGCTATGCTGTGTCAGCCGTCACGTCAATCACGGTGCAGAACACGCTGGGTATCCAGGCCTTCCATGACCTTCCGGCTGATATTGTCAAGGGGCAGATAGAGGCTATCATCAATGATGTGCAGCCTGACACGGTGAAGGTGGGGATGATCCGTACTACCGATACCTTGTCTGTCGTGGTGGAGGCACTGCTGAAATACCGTCCACACCATGTCATCTATGACCCTATCGTGACGGCAAGCAACGGTGACCGTCTCCTGTCGGATGATGTCATCATGCAGATCCGCCATCGTCTGTTGCCGCTCTGCTCCATCGTCATCCTGCGGAAAGGGGAGGCTGAGGGGATGTTCGCCGCTTCCTCCACTGTCCGCACACTTGTGCTTGACGACCTCCTGCAGCATGGCCTTGCCAATAGTTTCTCGTCTGCCCTGGCCGCCTATCTGAGCCATGACGAGGCGATGGAGCATGCCATAAGCCATGCCCGTGAGTACGTTCGTACGCTGGTTGCCCGTAAGAGCGGTCTCAGTGGGCGCAGCAGCCAGCTTTACAATGATTTCCTGGAGGCTGTCCGCCGTCATTACCGCACGAATCGTGACGTGGCTTTCTATGCTGACTGTCTGAACGTGTCGCCCCGTTACCTCTCGCAGGTGGCCCACCGCATATCAGGCAAGTCGCCCAAGAGTATCATTGACCATACCCTTACTGAGGCCCTTGCCTGTCAGCTCCGCACCACGCAGCTTACCATTCAGGAGATAGCCTACGGGCATGGGTTCACCTCACAGGCCCAGCTGGCCAAGTTCTTCAGAAAGCAGACAGGGCAGACACCGAGCGGGTGGAGGAAAAGGAAAAGCCCAACTCCACCCCAAGAGAAAAGGGAAAGCCCACCCCCAGCCCCTCCCAAGGGAGGGGGGAGTCTCACCCCCAACCCCTCTCCAAGGAGGGAGGGGAGTGATTAGCAGGATACTCCTGTGGGCTTCACCGCCTATTATCTCTTATCACTGCCTATTAACTCTTATCACCGCCCATAATCACCCATCACCCAATAATTATTATTAAAAACATGAACAACCGTCAAGAACTGAACCGTAATCTCGCCCAGATGCTGAAGGGCGGAGTAATCATGGACGTGACAACGCCCGAACAGGCACGCATTGCCGAGGCTGCCGGAGCCTGCGCCGTCATGGCACTGGAACGCATCCCGGCTGACATCCGTGCTGCCGGAGGCGTATCGCGTATGAGTGACCCGAAGATGATCAAGGGCATACAGGCTGCCGTGACCATCCCCGTGATGGCGAAATGCCGTATCGGACACATTGCCGAGGCGCAGATTCTGCAGGCCATTGAGATTGACTATATTGATGAGAGTGAGGTGCTGTCGCCAGCCGACAACATCTATCACATAGACAAGACACAGTTTGACGTGCCCTTCGTCTGCGGCGCACGGAATCTGAGCGAGGCTCTTCGCCGTATTGCCGAGGGCGCAACGATGATCCGCACCAAGGGCGAGCCCGGAACGGGCGATGTGGTGCAGGCCGTCAGCCACATGCGGCTGATGCAAAGTCAGATCCGTGAGCTGGTCAGCAAGCGTGCGGATGAGCTTTTCGAGGCAGCCAAGCAGCTGCAGGCTCCTTATGAGCTGGTGAGGTATGTGCATGAGAATGGCAAGCTGCCAGTTGTCAACTTCGCCGCCGGAGGTGTCGCCACACCTGCCGATGCAGCCCTGATGATGCAGTTGGGTGCAGAGGGTGTGTTCGTAGGGTCGGGTATCTTCAAGAGCGGTGACCCGGCGAAGCGTGCGGCGGCCATAGTGCAGGCTGTCACCAATTACAGCGACCCCAGGAAGCTGGCAGAGCTTTCCGAGGACCTGGGAGAGGCTATGGTAGGAATCAACGAGCAGGAGATTCATCTGCTCATGGCGGAGCGTGGCCAATGAGGATTGCCGTGCTTGCCCTGCAGGGAGCGTTCCTTGAGCATGAGCTGATGCTGCGCCGGTTAGGTGTTGACTGCTTTGAGGTGCGCCAGCCCGATGACTGGCAGCAGCCGAAGGATGGACTGATTATTCCCGGTGGGGAGAGTACCACGCAGGGAAAGCTTCTCCATGACCTTCAGCTTCTCCAGCCCATCCGTGAAGCGATAGCATCAGGCCTGCCTGTCTTTGGCACCTGTGCCGGTCTGATTCTCCTTGCCCATGAGGTGGAGGGGAACAGTCCTGCTGCCGAGGCACCTCCCCGCCTTGGCACGATGAGCATCACTGCCGCCCGCAATGCCTACGGGCGGCAGTTGGGCAGTTTCCGCACCACGTCAGCCTTCAGTGGCATCACGGGCGACATCCCCATGACTTTCATCCGTGCGCCGTACATCGTTGAGGCTGGTGCTGGTGTTGCGGTACTTGCCACGGTAGACGGACGCATCGTGGCTGCCCGTCAAGGCAGTCAGCTTGTCACGGCTTTCCATCCCGAGCTGGGGACAGACACCAGGGTGCATGCGTACTTCCTGAATGAGTGCATGCGTACTTCTTCAACATGGTAACGGGACAGAAGATGATTACCAAAGGTTGGTAATGTGATTACCAGCCGTTGGTAATAACTTGTAATGCGCTTGGCGGTAAATTGCGAGCCGCTTGGTTATAAATCAAAATGCGGTTTAAGCCTTTTTGCCAAGCCCTGATTGCCCGGCGGCACTTGCCCGGACCAGGTTCGGCCCTATCTTTCCCTGCCGATTGCAGGCGGGGAATAAAAAACGCATATATCATCCCCTCTGTCTTTTTCCTTTCCGTCCTGCCGTTATTCGGCTGATTTTCCGTAACTTTGCAGGCAGATAAAAAGAAAAAGAAAGATGAAAATAGAAGACCAGATTACCGCTGCGGCACTCGCAGCCATCAAGGAGTTGTATGGGGCTGACGTTCCCGCACAGATGATCCAGCTGCAGAAGACCCGCAGTAACTTTGAAGGCAACCTGACACTTGTCACCTTCCCGCTGCTGAAGATCTCGCACAAGAAGCCGGAAGAGACGGGACAGGACATGGGTGAATACCTGAGACAGAACTGCAAGGCCATTGCCGACTTCAATGTTGTCAAGGGCTTTCTCAATCTTGTCATTGCCCCGGCTGCATGGGTCGGCCTGCTCAATGATGTCAATGCCGATGAGAAGTTTGGTGAGAAGCCGGTGACTGCCGACAGTCCGTTGGTGATGATTGAGTATTCCTCACCCAACACCAACAAGCCGCTCCACCTTGGACACGTGCGCAACAACCTCCTCGGCTGGTCCCTGGCGCAGATCATGGAGGCCAATGGCAACAAGGTCGTGAAGACGAATATCGTCAATGACCGTGGCATCCACATCTGTAAGTCAATGCTGGCTTGGCTGAAATGGGGCAATGGCATCACACCGGAGCAGGCCGGCAAGAAGGGCGACCATCTGATAGGCGACTTCTATGTTCTCTTTGACAAGCACTTCAAGGAGGAATGCAGGCAGTTGCAGGCACAGTATGAGCAGGAGGGTATGACGGCTGATGATGCCAAGGCCAAGGCCGAGCAGGAGGCCCCGCTGATAAAGGAAGCTCACGAGATGCTTGTCAAGTGGGAGCATGATGACCCTGAGGTGCGTGCGCTCTGGGAGAAGATGAACAACTGGGTATATGCCGGTTTTGATGAGACTTACAAGGCTCTGGGTGTGGGCTTCGACAAGATCTACTACGAGTCGAACACTTATCTCGTGGGTAAGAAAAAGGTAGAGGAAGGTTTGGCAAAGGGACTTTTCATCCGCAAGGAGGACAATTCCGTATGGGCTGACCTCACCAATGAGGGTCTCGACCAGAAGCTCCTGCTGCGCAAGGACGGCACATCGGTCTATATGACACAGGATATTGGTACGGCGGAGATGCGTTTCAACGACTTTCCTATTGATAAGATGATCTATGTTGTGGGCAATGAGCAGAACTATCACTTCCAGGTTCTCTCCATCCTGCTCGACCGTCTGGGCTTCAAGTGGGGTAAGGAACTGACGCACTTCTCCTACGGCATGGTGGAACTGCCCAACGGTAAGATGAAGAGCCGCGAGGGCACCGTCGTCGATGCCGACGACCTGATGGCCCTGATGGTCGAGGATGCCTACAAAACCTCGATGGAATTGGGGAAATTTGACGATATGACCGAGGAGGAGCGCCGCGAGATTGCCCGC
>JAILEG010000022.1 GCA_024688365.1 Prevotella sp. | reverse complement strand
CCGCCGTGAGGGGAAGCGGATAACGCTCATCCTCCCCGACCCCACGAATGTCCGCACGTCCACACGGATTGACCACAAGGAGGTGAAGCAATATGTCGCGCTGACCCGGCAGAACTTCACTGATGCTGAGCTGACCAGCTACGAGGCACAGGGCAGGAAGCAGATTATCAATGCCATACCACAGATGGGCATCATCGAGCAGGCACAGAAGAGCGCAGCCCGCCAGCTTGTCCCCATGCTCACCGCACTGGGCTACAGGGATGCTGATGTGACCATCTCGTTCCGAAAAAAGTTCACGCTTGCTGACCTTCCGCAGATACTGGATGCAGGAAAGGAGGAGTATAATGGAAAATAAACACACAGCTGACAACACCACGCAGGCACAGAGCGGACAGCATCTGACAGGACATGCCGCTGCCGGACAGCCGCAGCATGAGCTGCAAAGGCCCCGACGGTTCTCTCCCAGCAGCCTCTCCCTGCGACTTTTGGGCTGCGCCTTGGCACCGCTCTTGCTGATCGGCATGGGCATTGGCATGTTTTTCTGGCTCAATTCGTCAAATAAGGTGAGCCTGGAGGCTGATGAGCGCATCGACATCACTCCTGCCCGGATCCAGCAGATACAGGACATCGGCCAGTGGGAATTCCTCGCCATCAGCGATGAGGAGCTTGTTGACACCGTCAGCCGGGGCTTCTTCGCCGATGGAGAACTGGTGCGTATTTATTACGGTACTGTCCGCCTGGGCATCGACCTGCATAAAGCCGGCCCACACTGGCTCCGCACCGAGGGCGACAGCATTGTCGTTGCATCCCTGCCACCCATAGAGCTGCTCGACCGCAATTTCATTGACGAGGCACGGTCCCGCTCCTTCTTCGAGAAGGGCAAGTGGACGGCTGCCGACCGGATGGAACTCTACAACCGCGCCTACAGCAAGATGCTCGCACGCTGCATGACTCCTGAGAACATCAAGACCGCCGGGGAGAATGCCCGGCAGCAGTTCGCTCAGTTCCTGAAGTCAATGGGATATAAGCGTGTAAGGGTAAGCATTGCCCCGTCCGCCGCATCTGAACCGGAAGCAGACAAAGCCCTGTGAGGAAAGCGAGGACTGCGCCATTGCCCTGCCAGACTGGTCGGACGGTCACTCCCCACAGTTCAATAATATCAGTAACCTTTATTACATAAAATGCAGACAATCAACGATATACTTACCACTCTGAGCGGCTGGCTATGGGGCTGGCCCATGATTATCCTCCTACTTGGCACCCACATTTTCCTCACTATTCGCCTGCGCTTCCCACAACGGCGCATCTTCACTGCCATCCGCCTGTCTGTGAGTCGCGACAAAGGCTCAACGGGCGATGTGTCACAGTTCGGCGCACTGGCAACAGCACTGGCCGCGACAATCGGTACGGGAAACATTATCGGTGTAGGGACAGCCGTGGCACTGGGCGGACCTGGGGCCGTGCTGTGGTGCTGGCTCACGGGGGTGTTCGGCATCGCCACGAAATATGGCGAGGGACTGCTCGCCATCAAGTACCGTGTGAAGACACCTGACGGCAAGATGCTGGGAGGTCCGATGTATGCCCTGGAGCGGGGGCTGGGCCAGAAGTGGCTTGCCATACTCTTTGCCGTATTCACGGCCTGCGCATCCTTCGGCATCGGCAACACTGTGCAGGCAAATGCCATATCCACCCTTGCCGCCACCAGCTGGGGCATACCCATGTGGCTGACGGGAGCTGTCGTCTGCACGCTGACGGCCGTCGTCATCCTCGGAGGTGTGAAGAGCATCGCAAAGGTGTGCGGCATGCTCGTGCCCTTCATGGCTCTGTTCTATGTCCTGGGCTGCATCTACATCCTCTGCCTCAATCACCAGTACCTTCTGCCAGCCGTACAGCTCATCATCGGCTCAGCCTTCTCTACCAAGGCTGCCGCAGGCGGTGCCACAGGTACGGTCATCATGCTGGCTGCCCGCTACGGCATAGCCCGTGGCCTGTTCTCAAATGAGTCAGGACTTGGCTCCGCGCCCATCGTGGCCGCCGCCGCCCAGACACGCAACCCCGTTCGGCAGGCGCTGGTGTCGTCCAGCGGAACGTTCTGGGACACGGTGGTCATCTGTGCCCTGACAGGACTTGTCGTGGTCAGCTCCATCATCGCTGACCCAGCCATCTCTGCCAATGACGGTGCCCGGCTTACCCACCTTGCCTTCTCCAAGATTCCCCTTGTAGGCACACCGCTGCTCACCTTCGGTCTGCTCACCTTCGCCTTCAGTACCATTCTTGGATGGTGCTATTATGGCGAGCGTGCCGTGGAATATCTGAAGGGGAAACGCTGGACCTATGCCTACCGGGTGCTTTACATCCTTGCCGTCTTTGCCGGATCAGTCATCTCGCTCGATATTGTCTGGAATCTTGCCGACTGCATGAATGCCCTCATGGCTATTCCCAACCTCCTGTCCCTCCTCCTGCTGAACGGCATCATTGTCCATGAGACACGGAAATATCTGTGGAGAGGACGCATTGACCGCGACATGGACGAGGAAGCATAACCCCATCTGCAAATAAGCGAAGAGCGGAGCTGCCTACCGCCGTAGGGCTCCGCTCTTTCATTAGAGAGTATTAATGTGGTTGAATAGTCTTAGTTGAGTCTTGCTGACATTATTTTTTTAATGAGCTTAACTAATAATCATTTTACTGACTTACATTACAACTATTACGTGTCTCCCGACACACGTTATTTTAATGGTAAAAGACTACGCTCTATGGAGTTCCTGTCATTATCAAATCCTGTGCCGGCGGGGAAAGGGGCCAACCTATGACTGCCCTGCCCGTGGTTGACATTGCAAAGGTAAGTAATGTAAATGATGTTTCGGTGTCCAGAAACGTGCATAAAATTTCCTTTTCAGTCAGAAAAATCGACTTTTTAAGCCGGATATTGTCTTTTTTGTCCTTTTTCTTGGCTTGTTCTTCCTGACATGATGGGCAAAGTGAGGACGAAAGTCTATCTTCCGTTGGAAAACGTTAAGGACATCTCACCCTTCGTTAAAGCATGTTATATAACGGATATTACCCGCCTGGGGATTTGGAGAAAAGGAAAACTGCATGTATCTTTGCAACGATTTCCACAGGAAAGTATATAAACCGTAAATAAAGACAAGGCAATGAACGTAAAAGCGATAACACAGGAAGAGTTCAGTACACTCGTAGGAACCGGCAACCAGGCCGACTTCAAGTTCACCGGCATGCGCCCCACCCTCGTTGATTTCTCAGCAGAATGGTGCAGCTACTGCAAGACCCTGGCTCCCATCTTTGAGGAGCTGGCAGGCGAGTATGGTGACAGGATTGATTTCTTCTCCATTGACGTTGACAGCAATGAGCAGCTGACTGAGAATTTCAACATCCGCACCATCCCTACCCTGCTCTTTGCCCAGGCCGGACAAAGTCCACAGCTGATTCTCGGAACCATGAACAAGGCGCAGCTTGAAACGAAGATCAAGGAGGTGTTCGGACTTTAACTGATCCGCCTGCGCCTCTCCTCTGTCAGCTGCCATACCTCTCGTCACACGGCATAGGATGCCTGTGAGAAAAGGAGCAGAACAACACGCAAGGAGTACTTCACGTGAAGTACACAAGTATTGCAGCAGAAGTACTTGAGTACTTCTGCTGTAGTATTTATTTAATTAACCACCTCTTGCAGGCCAGTTGACCGTTCACCGGCATGGATGAGAGCTGGTCTTATTCTGCAACAGGACATCGGCCATCAGCACAGTGCCTGCATAGAAGAAGATGCAGGCGGCAAGTGCTGATGGCCGATGCTGTGTCAGGATGGAGCTTACTTGAAGAGCTTCTGTGCGAAGGTGGTCAGATAAATGCGCCAGTTGCGCCAGATATGGCCACCATCCGTCTCCATGTACTCATACTTGTAGCCCTTGGTGTCAAGATACTTGCGCAGGTCGGCGTTGCTCTGATAGAGGAAGTCGGTCTTGCCGATGCCAATCCAGTAGAGCTTAGGATGGCTGGCGAAGAGGGTCTTCATCTGAGCATTGTACTCCTTGTTCTCATTCATCTGCTGGAGCAGCGGTGTCCTGTTGTTATAGTCCCTGCCCACTCCCAATCCGGCAGAGAAGAGCCCATAGTAGTCAAAGGATGTCGGGAAGCGGCGGCTGATGGCAAAGGTGTGCCCGCCACCCATTGACAGGCCGCAGACGGCACGGTGCGCACGGTCGGCAAGGGTGCGGTAGTTCCTGTCAACATACTTCACGATGTCCATGAAGCTCTCGTCCATTGAGGCTGCCGCCTTTGCCTTCGGGCCGTCACCTCCACCCATGAAGCCTGGCTGGTACATGCCGAACGACCACTCGCCCGGGGCTGCCTGGCAGTTGGGGTTGCCGTTGGGCATGACAACGATCATCGGCTTAGCCTTGCCCGTGGCGATGAGGTTGTCCAGGATCTGGGCCGCACGCCCCAGCGTCGACCATGCGTCCTCATCTCCTCCTGCGCCATGCAGCAGATAGAGAACGGGATACTTCCCACCCTTGTCATAGCCAGCCGGGGTGTAGACGGTCATGCGGCGTTTCATCTTCAGCGTGGGACTGTCGTACCAGACCTTGCTCACGTTTCCGTGCGGTACCTCGTTGACGCTGTAGAGGTCGCCCTTGTCGCCTTTCTGTCCCTTGACGATGAAGATGCTCGTCAGCGAGGCCACGTCACGGTTCACATAGATGTTTGACGGGTCAAGATAGCGCATGCCATCGACGGTGAAGCTGTAGTTGTACAGCTCTGACGGAAGGGCCGATGTGGTGAAGCTCCACACACCGTTCTTTCCCTCCTTCAGCTCGGCTACGCCCGGGGCATCATACTTGCCGCGTGGAGTGTCAATCTGCCGTGTGGGAAGGAAGTCGCCCGTGACCTCCACCTTGACAGCCTTTGGCGCAAAGAGGTTGAATGTCACTGTGCCGTCAGGATTCTGCACCGGCGATTTCACCTGGCTTCCGCTCCAGAGAGCCTCCTGGGCCATGCCACCTGTTGACAGCAGCGTGCAGAGAGCTGCTGTGAAAAATAGTTTTTGTCTCATATTGTAAGGATTAAAATCAAAGTCGATAAAGTTATTTGTATTTCTCCACACGCCAGTCGCTTATCACGCCCTTCCAGTTCATGCCGAAGGCAAAGTCATACTGGTGCCCATCGGCATCCTGATAGGGAATCATGTCACGTGGCACGTCCTCCTTCTGATGCTCAACGGTCGCCATGTCGGCTGGGAACTGACAGGGAAGCAGGCCTGATGGCTCTGCCCGCCCGCTCACCAGGTCGAGGATGGGCTGGTTGCTGGTGCCGAAGCTGACCAGCAGGGCATCGGCACTCCGCTCAAACTCGGCCACGATGGCAGGCTTGCTGGCAGCCAATGCCACGATGACAGGCTTCTGGCCCATCTGCCGCTTGGTCTCAATGACAAGCGTCATGTCGTCCTTGTTGGCTGTCCTGACGGTCTTGCCTTTATAAGTCCGGTTGGTGAAACGCTCCTTGGGGTCGCCTCCGGCAAGGCTCACGGGACGGGCCTCCGTGGCTGTATAGTCGCCATATTGCAGGCTGATGGGCTGATAGCCATTGCCGTCAGCTTCCCTCTCATAGCCGTTGCCGCTGTTCGGGCTTTGGATGAAGACGAGGGCAAAGTCGGCCTCGGCAGGTGTGCTGACCACGTCATAGTATTTGCCCACGAGCTTGAGGTCGACTGGATAGTCCCAGTGGTCCTGATCAGCCGGGAAGCCAAAGAGGTTCTTCAAGGCGGGATAGTGCCGCTTGGGCACATATACCTTCCTGCGTCCCTGCAGCGGAAGGACGTGTGCATGGTTCTTCAGCATGACGATCGACTTCACCTGAGCGTCATAGCCAGCCTGCATGAAGTCACGGTTGCCCACCAGTGCCTTTGTCTCCTTGGGGTCAAGATAGGGGTTCTCAAAGAGTCCGGTCCGGAACATCGGCAGCAGCAGGCGGCGGGCCGACTCACGGATGCGCCTGCCCCAGGCCTCATGTCCGAACTCCTCATATCCCATCCGGAAGGCCTCCAGCACCGGCCCCTTGTCGTTGTTGCCCCCGAACTGGTCGCCTCCTGCCTTCAGAATCTCGTAATGCCGCTGTGCCACGGTGAGCGTCTCCACCCCCCAGCACTTGCCGTCAAAGGAGTCAATCGCCTTGTTGTCGGCCGTCACTCCCCAGTCGGTGCAGACCACACCATCAAATCCATAACGGTCACGGAGCAAGTCGGTTATGATGTAATGGCTGAAGTTGTTGCCCACGTTCTTTCCCGATGGGTCAATGCCGTAGGAGATGGTATAGTAAGGCATGATGGCACCGGTCTTCTTCGTTGGTCCGTCCAGGCGGAAGGCACCGTTGAGGAAGCTCTGCATCTGCACGTCAAGACTGTTGCCCGGGTAGACGGCATACTTCCCGTAGTTGAAGTGCCCGTCACGTCCTGCCTCCTCAGGGCCGCCGCTGGGCCAGTGTTTCGACATCGCCACCACGCTGCCATATCCCCATCCGTCAGCAATCATCTTGCTGCCGGTTGAGGTCTGGAAGCCGTCAATATAGGCCCGGCCAAGGTCGGTCGTCAACTGCGGGTCGCCGCCAAAGGTGCCGTTGAAGCGTCCCCAGCGGGGTTCTGAAGCCAGGTCAATCTGCGGTGAGAGGGCCGTGGTGATGCCAAGGGCACGATACTCTTGTGCGGCAATCTCGCCAAACCGCCTGACGAGCTGCGCATCGAACGTTGCCCCCAGTCCCAAAGGTGTGGGCCAGAGGGAGATCTCGCCCCCTGATCCGAGGTTATATTCGGCATTGGCCTGCGTCTCATTACGGGGGTCAGAACTGTTGTTGGCCGGTATGCCGTGTCCCAGGCCCTCCACGTAAGCCTGCACATTGTTGCTCCAGCGGGCTGCCACCTCGGGGCTCTCCACCTTGGTCACCAGCACGGCCCGCAGGTTATCGTCCTTGAGAAAGCGTTTCTGCAGGTCGCTGAGGTCGGATGGGGCTGCGCCACTCTCGGCGAAAGACTTGCCATTGTAGGTCGACATACCGTATCCCGTGGCATTGGCAGGTATCTGCTGATGGGCACTGTAGAGCATCAGTCCTGCAATCTCCTCATCAGTCAGCTGGGCGGCAAGGTCACGGGCACGCTCGTCAAAGGGCAGCCGCCAGTCCTCATACCGGTCAAGCCGGCCATTGCGGTTGAGGTCCTTGAAGCGCAGTCCGTCCTTCGTGAGTATTCTCACGCCGGAGGTGGGCAAATAGCCTAACGTGGGGCCAGCCTTCTGCTGCACCAGGCGGTAAGGCAGAAGGGGTGTTCCGGCCAGCGAAGGCAGTGAGAGTGCTGCCGCAAGAAAGGTCAGTGTGATGACACGGCGCACCCTGCCGTTGTGGGCAGATATGTGGCTGGGGAGATGGGATGGAAAGTTCTGCATAGCTTGTTGTTATATTCTGATAGATAAAGTGTTTCTTTACAACGGATGAATACGGACTCAGGACTACCTTACATTCAGCACCTCAACATACGGATTCTGCCGGGTGAAGGCATGCCAGGTTTCCTTAATTGACTCGGCAGGATTGCCATTGGGGTTACCATACTTGGCGAAATTGGTCCAGCAGTCCAGCATGCGGTTTGAGAGTGCCTCATCCTCCGCCGTGAAGGGACGCCAGCTGCGCCGCAGCGTGCCGAACATGTACCACAGTTCGGAGGAGTGGAAGGCCCCGTCCTTGGAGCCTGGCAGCTTGCGCGCGAAGAGATACTGGTACGTGGGATGCGTGCTGATGGAGTCGCGGGCATAGCAGAAGGCGTCTATCTGCTTTGACATCGGCATGATGTCATCAAGGGTTGAGCCTATCAGGTAGTCGACATCGGCTGCCGTCCCGCTGAGGACCGCCTCATCAAAACTCTCCGTAAGGACAACGCCATCGGTATGTGGCTGGGCATTGCCCCATGCCATGAGCTTGAGAATATCCGCAGGACGGGCAGCCCGCATCTGGCTGAGCGTGGTGTAGCCTGCCTTGTCCATCAACGCCTTCCCTGCCTCATCGGCAGCGGCGGGGGTGCGCCCGTCATCAATGAACTTCCCTATCCCACCGCCACTCTGGATGATGGCATGGCGGACAAGGCCACGGCTGAGGGGCGAGATGACGAGATTCTTCACGCTGGCTGCCCCGGCACTCTGCCCCATGACAGTGATGTTGTCAGGATTGCCGCCGAACTGGGCAATATTGTCATGCACCCACTGTAGGGCTGCAACCTGGTCAAAGGTGCCATAGTTGCCCGATATGCCCTCGCCATTCTCGGCCGACAGTGCCGGATGGCAGAGAAAGCCGAGCAGGCCAAGGCGGTAGTTGATGGTGACGAGAATGACACCCCGTCTTGCCCAGGCATCGCCATTCATGGTAATCTCATTGCCGTAGCCATTCATGTAGGCACCGCCATGCACCCACATGACTACGGGCAGCTGGCTGCCAGGCTTGCCAAGGGCAGCTGATGGGGCCCATACGTTCAGGTAGAGGCAGTCCTCACTCATCGTGGTATGCTCGTTCTGATAGAACTCCCGCCAGTAGAAAGAGCCAGGCTGCTGCCCTCCCTGCCATGAGATGTTGCCGAACGTGTCGGCCCGGCGCACGCCTTTCCACGGTTTTACGGGCTGCGGCCGCTTCCAGCGCAGCTCGCCCACGGGTGGCGCGGCATAGGGAATGCCTTTATACACGGTGATGCCCTGTGCCCCGGAGGCAACACCTTGAATCCTACCTCCAGTGATGTTGAGGACAGGTGATTGCGCTGGGAGCGTTAAAGGGACAAGCAGCAGAAATGGTAAAAGGAAGGAAAAGAGTGACTTGTGTTCCATAATGATGATTTTTGTTAGTCTCTCTCCGCGGGAAGAGCGGTTGGATGCGCCTTGACCGGAAAGGAAGATGGTGGGATGAGAATTGGCGGTTGGGAAAGGGATGGACGTCACATGGCTATCGCAGAAGGAGGACAGTTCCTTGGCTGAAGCTCCCTCTGCCTCCCGTGAGGAGAGGCAGGGGAAGCGGTCTGCTCAGCCTTTATTTGAAAATCTTTTGCGCAAGGTCATGCAGGTTGTTGCGCCAAGTGTACCAGGTGTGCCCCCCGGGAGCCTCTGTGTACTGATATTTGATGCCTGCCTTGTCAAAGAGCTTGAGCATCGCCTTGCAGTTGTTGTAGGCTATGTCCTCTGGACCTCCCTGCGTGAAGACCAGCTGATGGACTCCACTGTTGAAGCCTGTGGCAATCTTGTTGAGCTGTGCCTGGTACGCCTCGTACTGCTTGGGTTGATTGGCAAACCATCCGCTGCTCAGCACCCAGAACCATCCGAACTTGTCATAGTCCTTCAGCATTGTCTCCAGGGTCTCCATGCCGCCCATTGACAGGCCAGCCATTGCACGGTGGTCCTTGTCAGCCAGCACGCGGTAGTTCTGCTCAATGTAGGGGATGATGCTGCCGATGAGGTCCTCCTCAAAGAGCGGCACCTCTCCTTCAAGGCTGTTTGCCTTGATGGAACCATTCGGCATGACGACAATCATCGGCTTCATCTTGCCCTCAGCCATGAGGTTGTCAAGGATGAATCCGGCACAACCCACCCCCGGCCAGGAGTTGTCGGTGTCGCCGCCTCCGTGGATAAGGTAGAGGACAGGCAGCCTGTCGGCACTCTTCTCGTAGCCCGCAGGTGTCCACACGTGCAGGCGGCGTGTCGTCTTGAGGGTCTTGCTGTAGTAATAACGTTGTGCGATGGCTCCGTGCGGAACATCCTTCATGGCGAAGAACTCATTGCCTGTACCCACCGTTGCCAGGGCTGATGTCTCACTGGCAAGCTCACCTACGGGGTCATAGACATTCACACCGTCGACAACGAAGTGGTAACGGTAGACCCCAGCTTTCACCTCTGGTACTGTGACTGACCACACACCATTCTCTGCCCGCCTCACTTCGGGCTGCCTGCCCCAAGGCATGATGTCGCCGGCACTGCTGACCGTCTTTGCCTCTGGCGCATAGATGCTCAGCACCACCGTGCCGTTTCCCAAGTCGCGTACAGAGCGCAGCGTGTCATTCGGTGTGGGTGTGTGCTGCCACTGGGCTGCCACCGGGCCCAGGCAGCTGCACAGCAGGGCTATGGATAGTAAGGTTTTCTTCATCATATTGTTCTCCTGTTCGTTTTCAGTTATTGTCAGTTGGCAGTCGGAGACCTATGCTCCAACTGTCAACAAAGTTAGTGATTTCCCAGCAATCTATGCCGCTCAGCGGTGCAAAAGATTCAGCTTTACCTGCGGTTTTAACAGATTGTTAACCTTTCTGACAGATGCCTTTACCTTTGCACTCACCTTTGCCTCAACCTTCTCGGCCGACGAGCAGATCAGGAAATCATAAGTCCCGGCATCGGTCTTCCATGCTGAGGCTTTCTCGTTGAACGAGGCAAGGTCGGCTGCCGTGACCTTCATCGTCACGGTTTCCGTCTGTCCGGGTTGCAGAAGAGCTGTCTTGGCATAGTCGCGCAGCTCCTTGACAGGCTTGTTGAGCTTCCTGCTGTCAGGTGCGGCAACGAAAAGCTCGACGACGTTACGCCCAGCACGGTTGCCCGTGTTTCGCACGTCAACGCTGACGGTATAGGTCCCGCCATTGTCAGCGATGCGGGCATTGTCATAGCTGAAGGTGGTGTAGGACAGACCGTAACCGAACGGGTAGCTGACCGTCTTGTCGAATGAGTCGAAGTAACGGTAGCCAACGTAGATGTCCTCCTCGTAGTTGGTGAAGTCAATGTTCTTCTTTGGCTCACGCTTCTCCGGTGCCTTGTCCTTGTTATAGCCCCACATGAACATGCTGCCCAGCGTCTTGTCATCGACATCCGATGGGAAGTTGCGGTCAGAGGCTGCGTCACCATAGTTCACCGCAAAGGTAATGGGCAGCTTGCCTGATGGGTTCACCCTGCCCGACAGGACATCCGCCATGCTGTTGCCCACCTGCTCGCCGCTCTGCCAGGTGCAGACGATGCCGTCAACGAGGTCTTTCCACGATGCCGTCTCTACAGGGCTGCACACGTTCAGCAGCACGACGACCTTCTTGCCCTTGGCATGATAGGCATCGGCAACGGTGCGGATGGTCTGCAGTTCCTTGTCATAGAGGTAGAACTCGCTCTTCGGGCGGTCAGCTGCCTCGCCGCTCTTACGGCCGATGGCGATGATAGCCACATCATTGTCAGCCGTCTCACGTGCCAGCTCTTCAGCCGTCAGCTCAGGCTCCTCGGCCCGCTTCAGCGGTGTGAGGGAGAACGGAGGCAGTCCCTTGGGGTAGAGCCGTTTCGTCTCGTCAGCAAGATGCTTCTTGAACTTGGCAATCAGCTGCCTGTCAACAGTGTAGCCGGCATTGCGCAATCCCTCGATGAGCGATACGGTATAGTGCCCGTTCATTGTACCGCCGAAGCCCGTTCCGCCCGGGATGATGTCGTAGGCCGTACAGCCATAGAGCGCCACCTTATTATACTGTGTGCCCAACGGCAGTGCATCCTCATTCTTCAGGAGAACCATTCCCTCAGCACCGATCTCACGGTCGAGGGCGGCGTGCGCCTTCAGGTCGGGCTCATTGCTGTACTGATAGCCGGCAAAGTCATGCGATTTCACCACCAGTTCCAGCACACGGCTCACGCTGCGGTTGAGCGTAGCCTCGGGCAGTGTGCCGTTCTTCACAGCCTCCAGGATGGCCTTGTACTGTCTCTCCTGCCCTGGCTGCAGCATGTCGTTGCCCGCCATCATCGACTTCACGGGTGTCTTTCCCGCATTCCAGTCTGACACGACCAGCCCCTTGAAGCCCCACTCCTTGCGCAGGAGTGTCTCCGTGAGGTCCTCACTCTCGCAGGTAGCCTGTCCGTTGACATTGTTGTAGGCCGTCATGATGGTCCACGGGTTGCCCTCCTTCACGGCAATCTCAAAGGCACGGAGATACAGCTCACGCAGGGCACGCTGGCTCACGCGGCTGTCGTTGTTGTTACGGTTGGTCTCCTGGCTGTTGGCGACAAAGTGCTTGATGCAAGCTGCCGTCCCCTCGCTCTGCACGCCCTTGACATAATCGGCGGCAATAGTCCCCGATAGGTAAGGGTCCTCAGAGTAATACTCATGGTTACGCCCACAGAGAACGTTGCGCATGAGGTTCATTGACGGTGCGAGAATCCAGTCGAGTCCATACTCCCGTGTCTCGTTGCCAATGGCCTTGCCTATGCGGTAGGCAGCCTGGCGGTCCCATGTGGAGGCAAGCGTCATGGAGGTCATGAAGTCGGTTGCCCAGTAGTTGCGGCTGTCAAAGTCACGTGTGGCACTCATGCGCAGTCCCTGGTTGCTGTCAGCACAGTAGATGGCGGGTATGCCGAGACGTGGAATGGCGAATGTTCCGCCAGCTGTCCCGGGAAATTTCACCTCTGCCCCATAGCCCATACCGGTGCCTAAGACGAGGTGGCACTTCTCTTCCAGCGTCATCTCGGCTATCACCTGCGGTATGTTGTCAGCCCGGAGGCGTGTCTGTGCCTGTGTCTCAGCCGTGCAGGCAAAGAGTGCTGCGAGGATGACTGACTTGTAAATGTGTCTTGTCTTCATTATGCTTTTAGGTTTAATGTTTATATTCTC
>JAILEG010000008.1 GCA_024688365.1 Prevotella sp. | reverse complement strand
GTCCTCTGCCAGTATGTAACCCCGGTTCTGCTTGTCAGCCTCATCCTCCTGGTTGCTCTCACTTTCCAAGAGTTTCTGAATCTTTATTTTCTTGTTCAGAAGAGTTGTGATAAGCCCCTCCAGCACACCGTAGTTTGCCTTGTCACGAAGCATCCGCTTCATAGCCCAGTCAAATCTGATATATTTTCCCATAAGATTACCACATTAGTCCAGTTGCAAATATACGGATTAAATTTTGAATAAACGGATATCCAAAGGATTTAAAAAACATTTCACTGCCCTATCACTCAAAACACAGCTTTGTATTTATGTGATTCTTCCTTCTCTTCAGTCACGTTGGCTGCTTAAGAGAGCATTCAAAGAAGGAACGAGGAGGGCACACAATGCACCCAATTCAAAAAAGGGCTTACAGTGCGATAGCTGTAAGCCCTTGATAGAAAAGAGTGGCGACAGGATTCTTATTCCTGGACAGCCTCTGCAACTTCCTGATTTGTATAATCTATAACGTTCTTCTTGTTGGCCTCTATGCGCTCATGCTCCTCCTTTGAGCCAACAACCAGCTTCTGCCACTGGCGAAGACCTGTTCCGGCAGGAATAAGGTGACCACAGATAACGTTCTCTTTCATGCCCTCAAGCTGATCGCTCTTGCCTCGGAGTGCGGCCTCGTTGAGTACCTTAGTTGTCTCCTGGAAGGAGGCTGCACTCATGAAGCTCTTCGTACCGAGGGCGGCACGGGTGATTCCCTGGAGTATCTGGGTTGCGGTTGCCTGGACGGCATCACGCACCTGCACGAGCTTGAGGTCACGGCGCTTGAGGCTGGAGTTCTCATCACGAAGCTTGCGCACGGAGAGAATCTGCCCCTTGTAGCAGTTCTCGGAATCACCTGGATCGGTGACAACCTTCTTGCCCCAGATTCGGTCGTTCTCCTCTGCGAAGTCGAGCTTGTCAATCAGCTCCTGCTCAAGGAATACCGTATCACCTGGATCGTCAATGCGTACCTTACGCATCATCTGACGGACGATGATCTCAAAGTGCTTGTCATTGATTTTCACACCCTGCAGACGGTAAACGTCCTGTACCTCATTCACGATATACTCCTGAACGGCCGTAGGTCCCATGATTGAGAGAATATCGGCCGGAGTGGTGATACCGTCAGACAATGGTGTGCCTGCGCGTACAGCATCATGCTCCTGGACAAGAATCTGCTTAGAGAGACTGACAAGATACTTACGCTGCTCGCCTGTCTTGGAAGTAACGATAATCTCACGGTTACCGCGCTTCACCTTGCCCATCGTCACCTCACCATCAATCTCGGACACGACAGCAGGATTTGACGGGTTGCGAGCCTCGAACAACTCGGTCACACGTGGAAGACCACCCGTGATGTCACCGGCACCACCAACGGAACGAGGTATCTTCACGAGAGTCATACCCGTCTTGATTTCAGCTCCATCCTGAAGAATCTGCTCAAGGTGACCACCTACAGGGAGGTTATATGTACCAAGAATGTCATCAGCGGCATACTGCCCGTCAGCTCCCTTCTTGGCTCCTATCTTGACTATATCTACCGTCGGGACCTTGGTCTTGTCACGCGAGTCAGTGATGATACGCTCAGTAAGACCTGTGGCATCATCAGTCTCTGCCTTATAGGTGACACCTTCCACGACATCATGCAGGCGGAGGACACCAGCATACTCGCTGACGATAACAGCATTGAATGGGTCCCACTTACAGATTACGTCACCTTTTGATACCTTATCGCCTGACTTGAAGTAGAGCGAGCTACCATAAGGAACATTGTCGGTAAGAAGAACAATGCCTGTATTAGGATCAACAAAACGAATCTCTGCCAGACGGCTGACCACCATCTCGCATTCCTTGTCGTCATCGTCAACAAATGGCACAGTGCGAAGCTCGTCAAACTCAATCTTAGCATCATTCTTGGCTGTGATGGTTGCATTGGCTGCAGCGTTACCAGCCACACCACCGGCATGGAAGGTACGGAGCGTAAGCTGTGTACCTGGCTCACCAATAGCCTGGGCGGCAATGACACCTACAGCCTCACCCATCTGCACCATACGGGCTGTTGCAAGGTTACGACCGTAACACTTCTTGCAGACACCTTTCTTGCTCTCGCAAGTGAGTACGGAACGGATCTCAACCATTTCTATAGGAGAATCCTCTATGGCCTGAGCCTTCGCCTCTGTGATTTCCTCGCCAGCAGCTACGATGATCTCACCTGTAGTGGGATTGACAACATCGTGTACTGACACACGGCCCAGGATGCGCTCATAAAGCGTGGCAATGGTTTCATCACCATTCTTCAGCGCACGGCACTCAAGACCACGGAGTGAGCCACAATCCTCCTCGTTGATGATGACATCATGAGAGACATCAACCAGACGACGTGTCAGGTAACCTGCATCGGCAGTCTTCATAGCCGTATCAGCCAGACCCTTACGGGCACCGTGGGAGGAGATGAAGTACTCCAGCACGGACATACCCTCCTTGAAGTTGGAGATAATAGGGTTCTCAATGATCTGCGCTCCCTCAGCACCTGCCTTCTGCGGTTTTGCCATCAGACCACGCATACCTGCGAGCTGGGCAATCTGGTCAGCAGAACCACGGGCACCGGAGTCAAGCATCATGTAAACAGCATTGAATCCCTGGTCTGCCTCGGTCATATGCTTCATGACGCTCTGCTTCAGGTTGTTGTTTACGTGAGTCCAGGCATCAATAACCTGATTGTAACGTTCCTTGTCGGTTATGAAACCCATCTCGTAATTGGCCTTCACCTGGTCAACCTCATCCTGACCCTTGCCCACAATATCCTTCTTCTCAACCGGAACGATAATATCATCGAGGTTGAAGGAAAGACCGGCCACGTATGCCATGTGGTAACCGAGGTTCTTGATTCCATCGAGGAACTCACAGGCACGCGCCATACCGACAGCCTTGATAACATCGGCAATAAGCCCGCGGAGTGACTTCTTGGATATGATGCCGTTGAAGAAGCCAATCTCGGTTGGGATAATCTGATTGACTATGACACGACCGACAGAAGTCTCGACAAGACGCTTCTGGATCTTACCGTCAACGAGGTCGTCTACGATAACCTTAACCTGTGCATGAAGGTCACATTTCTTCTCATTGTAAGCTATGATGGCCTCCTCTGAACCGTAGAAAGTGAGTCCTTCACCCTTTGCGCCTGGACGGATTTTTGTAATATAGTAAAGACCCAATACCATATCCTGTGACGGAACGGTGATAGGGGCACCATTGGCCGGATTGAGGATGTTATGGCTCTGGAGCATCAGAATCTGAGTCTCCAAAACCGCCTCGTTGCTCAATGGGAGGTGAACGGCCATCTGGTCACCATCGAAGTCGGCATTGAATGCCGTACATGCCAATGGATGCAGCTGGATAGCCTTTCCCTCTATGAGCTTTGGCTGGAATGCCTGAATACCAAGACGGTGAAGTGTCGGGGCACGGTTCAGCATGACCGGATGACCTTTCATCACGTTCTCAAGAATATCCCAAATAACAGGCTCACGGCGGTCAACTATCTTCTTGGCACTCTTCACCGTCTTCACGATACCACGCTCAATGAGCTTACGGATGATGAACGGCTTGTACAGTTCGGCTGCCATCAGCTTAGGCAGACCACACTCACCCATCTTCAGCTCAGGACCGACAACAATAACCGAACGTGCAGAATAATCAACACGCTTACCGAGAAGGTTCTGGCGGAAACGTCCCTGCTTACCCTTCAAGGAGTCGGACAGTGACTTCAGCGGACGGTTGCTCTCGCTCTTCACTGCCGATGACTTGCGGCTATTGTCAAAGAGGGAGTCAACTGCTTCCTGAAGCATGCGTTTCTCATTACGGAGAATCACCTCAGGGGCCTTGATTTCCATGAGTCGCTTCAGGCGGTTGTTACGGATGATCACACGACGATAGAGATCATTGAGGTCAGATGTAGCGAAACGTCCTCCATCCAATGGTACTAACGGACGAAGCTCCGGAGGTGTGACAGGGATGATCTTCATTATCATCCACTCAGGCTTGTTCACACCAATTGACTGGCGGAAGCCTTCGACAACCTGAAGACGCTTCAGTGCCTCTGTCTTACGCTGCTGACTGGAATCAGTCGTAGCACGGTCACGCAGCTCACCTGCGAGACGGTCGAGGTCAATACCCATGAGCAAGTCGTAGATAGCCTCTGCACCCATCTTGGCAATGAACTTCTTAGGATCAGAATCATCCAGACGCTCGTTACCCTCTGGGAGTTTGTTGTCAAGGATATTGAGGTACTCGTCCTCGGAGAGGAGGTCGAACTTGTGCGAGCCATTCAGCTCTTCCTCTGTCTCTGAATCTTTCATGCCCTCAACAACACCAGGCTGGATGACAACATATTTCTCGTAGTAAATAACAGCATCAAGCTTCTTGGTCGGCAAGCCGAGCAGGTAACCTATCTTATTAGGAAGACTGCGGAAATACCAGATATGAGCTACGGGGACAACCAGCTCTATATGACCGGCACGCTCACGGCGTACCTTCTTCTCCGTAACCTCAACACCACAACGGTCGCAGACGATACCCTTGTAACGGATGCGCTTATACTTACCGCAGGCACACTCATAGTCCTTGGTTGGACCGAAGATACGCTCGCAGAACAGACCGTCGCGTTCCGGTTTATAGGTACGATAGTTGATGGTCTCTGGCTTGGTTACCTCACCAAAAGAGTTCTCAAGTATCTCCTCAGGCGAAGCCAGTCCGATAGTAATCTTGCTGAAATTACTCTTTACTTTATTATCTTTCTTAAAAGCCATGTTTTACTTCTATTATGGGGTGTACGTATTAATCAAGTTTGATGCTCAGACCGAGACCGCGAAGCTCATGCAGCAGCACGTTCAATGACTCTGGAATACCTGGAGTTGGCATCGGCTCGCCCTTCACAATAGCCTCATAAGCCTTGGATCGGCCAACAACATCATCAGACTTGATTGTCAAGATTTCCTGAAGGACATGAGAAGCACCGAAGGCCTCAATAGCCCAGACCTCCATCTCTCCGAAACGCTGACCGCCAAACTGTGCCTTACCGCCAAGTGGCTGCTGGGTAATCAGAGAGTACGGGCCTATACTGCGGGCATGCATCTTGTCCTCGACCATGTGACCGAGCTTCAAGAAGTAAGTGATACCTACCGTAGCTGGCTGGTCAAACTTCTCACCCGTCTCACCATCATAGATATAAGTAGAGCAGAGGTTAGGCAGACCTGCCTTATCTGTCCACTCCTTCAGGTCATCCAATTTGGCTCCGTCGAAGATTGGCGTAGCGAACTTGACCCCCAACCGACGACCGGCGGCACCAAGAATAGCCTCGAAAATCTGACCTAAGTTCATACGTGAAGGCACACCCATTGGATTAAGAACCAAATCAACAGGGCGACCATCCTCCAGGAACGGCATGTCCTCTGTACGGACAACCTTTGAAACAATACCCTTGTTACCGTGGCGTCCTGCAAGTTTATCACCAACCTGGATCTTACGCTTCTTGGCAATGTAGACCTTAGCCATCTGAAGGACACCAGAAGGCAGCTCATCACCAATGGTGATGGCGAACTTCTTACGCTTCAGCTCCGCATCCATCTGCTTGTATTTGCGGATGTAGTTCATGATCAGTTTCTGAATCAAGAGGTTGGTATGCTCATCCTCCGTCCAGCCATTTGACTGGATACCCTCATAGTCGAGGTTCTTGAGTGCAGCAACAGAGAACTTGCTGCCCTTGGTGATAATCTCGGCATCAGAGTAGTCCTTGACACCCTGGGAGACCTTGTCCTCAGTCAGTTCAAGCAACTTGTCAACCAAAAGGTCCTTCAAGTCATTTACCTTTGCCTCCTGCTCTTCGTCAATCTTAGCCAATGTGGCCTTGTCCTGACGCTTGCTCTCACGTGTCTTGATGGCACGACTGAAGAGCTTTTTATCAATGACAACACCGCTCAGCGATGGGTTCGCCTTCAGTGAAGAGTCCTTCACGTCACCGGCCTTGTCACCAAATATAGCACGGAGGAGCTTCTCCTCTGGCGATGGGTCACTCTCACCCTTAGGTGAGATCTTACCAATCATAATATCACCTGGCTCAACACGGGCACCTACACGGATGATACCATTGTCGTCCAAATCCTTGGTTGCCTCCTCACTGACGTTAGGGATATCAGATGTGAACTCCTCAACTCCACGTTTAGTCTCACGCACTTCCAGAGAATACTCGTCAACATGCACGGAAGTCAGCACATCCTCACGTACCATACGCTCAGAAATAACGACGGCATCCTCATAGTTATAGCCCTTCCAAGGCATATAGGCAACAAGAAGGTTACGGCCTAAGGCAAGTTCACCATTCTCCGTAGCATACCCTTCAGTAAGAATATCACCCTTCTTCACACGCTGACCTTTGTCACAGATTGGACGAAGATCGACAACCATGTTCTGGTTTGTACGACGGAACTTGGGTATGCGGTATTCTTTCAGGGCCGGCTCAAAGCTGACGAACTCCTCATCCTCCGTACGGTCATAGAGGATGCGAATGGTTGTAGCATCAACATATTCGATGACCCCCTCACCTTCTGCAGTAACCATTGTACGTGAGTCCTCACACACCTGCTTCTCAAGACCTGTTCCTACAATAGGTGCATCGTTATGAAGCAATGGCACAGCCTGGCGCATCATATTACATCCCATCAGCGCACGGTGACCATCATCATGCTCCAGGAAAGGAATCAGACCTGCTGAAACAGAAGCAATCTGCTGCGGAGAAACATCTATGAGGTTTACAGAATCGGGAGCAACGACTGGATAGTCAGCATCCTGACGACACTTGACAGTCTCACGGATAAACGTACCATCATCATTCAGTGGCGCATTGCCCTGTCCGATAATCTGGTCCTCTTCCTCCTCGGCTGTCAGGAACACAACATCCTTGTTGTCCATATCAACCTTAGAGTCTCTCACACGGCGATAAGGAGTAACTATGAAACCAAGGTCATTGATTTTGGCATACATACAGAGTGATGAAATCAGACCGATATTAGGACCCTCAGGAGACTCAATAGGACAAAGACGACCATAGTGAGTATAGTGTACGTCACGAACCTCAAATCCGGCACGCTCGCGTGACAGACCACCAGGACCTAACGCAGAGAGACGGCGCTTATGCGTAACCTCAGCCAACGGATTGGTCTGGTCCATGAACTGGCTCAGCGGATTAGTTCCGAAGAAAGAGTTAATGACACTTGAGATAGTCTTTGCATTAATCAGGTCCGTCGGCTGGAACACTTCACTGTCACGGACATTCATACGTTCGCGGATAGTGCGGTTCATACGCGCAAGACCTATAGAGAACTGGTTAGCCAGCTGCTCACCGACAGTACGCACTCGCCGGTTTGACAAATGGTCGATATCATCAACCGTTGCGTTGGAGTTCACAAGATTGATGAGATATTTGATAATCTCGATAATATCGTCCTTGGTCAGCACACGCACCTCACTGTCAGTATTCAGATTCAGCTTTTTATTAATGCGGTAGCGTCCCACCTCACCCAAGTCATAACGCTTGTCTGAGAAGAAGAGGTTCTGGAACACCTCACGTGCGCTGGCATCATCAGCTGCATCAGCATTACGCAGCTGACGGTAGATGTAGTTCACCGCCTCAATCTCCGAGTGGCTCGGATCTTTGGCAAGTGTATTGAAGATGATGGAGTACTTGCTGGCAGCTTCCTCATCCTTATGCAGCAGGATTGTCGATACAGAGCTGTCGAGAATCTCATCGACATTATCTTCCGTGATGACAGTCTCACGCTCTACGACGACCTCATTACGCTCGATAGATACAACCTCACCGGTATCCTCATCAACGAAGTCCTCAGTCCAAGTCTTCATCACATTACCGGCAATCTTACGCCCTATCGCAGCCTTCATGTTCTTCTTGTTGACCTTCACCTCCTCACAGAGATCGAATATCTGAAGAATGTCACGGTCGCTCTCAAAGCCAATGGCACGGAGCATTGTGGTTACAGGCAATTTCTTCTTACGGTCAATATAGGCATACATGACATTATTGATGTCAGTAGCGAACTCTATCCATGAACCTTTGAACGGGATGATACGGGCACTGTAGAGAACCGTTCCATTGGCATGGACACCTTGGCCGAAGAACACACCCGGAGAACGGTGCAGCTGAGACACAACGACACGCTCAGCACCATTGATTACAAAGGTACCGTTGCTGGTCATGTAAGGAATGGTTCCCAAGAACACATCCTGAATAAACGTACCGAAATCCTCATGATCAGGATCAGTACAGTACAGCTTCATTTTAGCCTTCAAGGGTACACTATAGGTCAAACCACGCTCCAAGCACTCATCAATGGTGTATCTTGGAGGGTCAACATAGTAATCCAGGAACTCAAGAACGAAGTTATTACGCGTATCGGTGATAGGGAAGTTCTCTGCGAACACCTTATACAGACCATCGTTCTTGCGTTCCTCAGGCGGAGTATCCAGCTGCAAGAAGTCACGGAACGACTTCAGCTGCACATCGAGAAAATCCGGATAAGGATACGGATTCTTAACGCTGGCGAAATTTACTCTGGGTTTATTTTCTATTGCCATAAACTGAAATTAAATAATCGAATGGTTAAAGCCCCTAAAGGGATCAAGCAGGGAGAGCCATACACTCCCATGAAGTATCGAAAGACACAAAAAGGTTAGGACTCACCTACTTGGTAAATCCTAACCGTATAAGTTAATGCAAGGATGGAGCAGGATTACTTCAGCTCAACCTTAGCACCCTCAGCCTCAATAGCCTTCTTCAGGTTCTCAGCCTCAGCCTTAGCCATACCCTCCTTCAGAGTAGAAGGTGCGCCGTCTACGAGATCCTTAGCCTCCTTCAGACCAAGACCACAAGCCTCCTTAACAGCCTTAACGACCTTCAGCTTGCTTGCACCAGCCTCAACGAGAACTACATCGAATTCTGTCTTCTCCTCAGCTGCGGCAGCTGCACCACCGGCAGCAGGACCAGCAACTGCAACAGCTGCAGCTGCAGGCTCAATACCATACTCGTCCTTGAGGACAGTTGCCAACTCATTTACTTCCTTAACAGTAAGATTTACTAACTCTTCTGCAATAGCTTTTACGTCTGCCATTTTATTCTAACTTTTTAATTTTTTGTTCTAAAAATAATATATCTTTTGACTTTATCAGATTTTTTACTCAGGACGCTCGCCTAAAGTCTTAAGCACACCGTGGATGGTGCCAGCACCTGACTGGAGAGCAGAAACAACGTTCTTTGCCGGAGACTGCAGCAGTGCCACAATGTCAGCAATAACCTCATTCTTGCTCTTGAGAGCTGCAAGTTCTTCAAGTTTCTCAGCACCGACAAACAGAGTTTCCTCTGCATAAGCAGCCTTCAGGGCAGGAATACCTTCCTTCTGATACTCTTTCAGGAGCTTTGCCGGTACATTAGCTGTCTCAGAGAAGAGAACAGCGGTGTTACCTTTCAAAGAACCATACAGTGGTTCAAAATCTACATCTGAAGCCTCAAAAGCCTTGTGAAGGAGCTTGTTCTTCACAACAACCATATTGATCTCGCTCTTGAAGCACTTGCGACGGAGAGAGCTTGTTGCCTCCGCATTCAGTCCGGTCACATCAACCAGATAAAAATGAGGATAGCTCTTCAACTTCTCGCCGAGTTCAGCGATAATTGTATCTTTTACTTCTTTCTTCATTTTACAAAACTTTTAGAGTTATTCAGCTGATTTAGGATCAATCTTGACACCCTTACTCATTGTGCTAGAAATAAAGATACTCTTGATATATGTACCTTTAGCAGCAGCAGGCTTCAGCTTGATAACAGTAGAGATAAACTCCTTTGCGTTACCACAAATCTGCTCAGGAGTCATGCTGACCTTTCCGATTGAGGTGTGGATAATACCAGCCTTGTCAACCTTGAAGTCAATCTTACCCTGCTTCACTTCCTTTACTGCCTTAGCAACATCCATTGTCACAGTACCGATCTTTGGGTTTGGCATCAAGCCACGAGGACCGAGTATGCGACCCAAAGGACCTAACTTACCCATGCAAGATGGCATAGTGATGATGACATCAACATCAGTCCATCCTCCCTTGATCTTTTCAACGTATTCGTCGAGACCAACGTAATCAGCACCAGCTTCCTTAGCGGCAGCTTCCTGATCAGGGGTACAGAGACAGAGTACTCGTGTGACCTTACCAGTACCATTTGGCAGCGACACAACGCCACGAACCATCTGGTTAGCCTTGCGAGGGTCAACACCGAGACGAACGTCCACATCCACAGAAGCATCAAACTTTGTAGTGGTGATTTCTTTCACCAACTTAGAAGCCTCTTCCAATGTGTATGCCTTCCCTGCTTCAACCTTCTCAGCTACTGATTTCTGATTTTTTGTCAGTTTACTCATTTTTACTTTTGAAGTTTAAAATTATTTACCAGGGAAGTCCCCTTTTACAGTGATTCCTATACTACGAGCAGTACCGGCAATCAGCCTCATTGCACTCTCCACTGTGAAACAGTTGAGGTCAGGCATCTTGTCTTCTGCGATAGCCCTTACCTGCTCCCAAGTTACGGATGCAACCTTCTTGCGGTTTGGCTCACCCGATCCACCTTTCACCTTGGCAGCCTCCATGAGCTGGACAGCTGCCGGAGGAGTCTTGATGACGAAGCTGAAAGACTTATCGTTGTAGTAAGTAATTACGACTGGAAGAACCTTGCCAGCCTTGTCCTGGGTACGGGCGTTGAACTCCTTGCAGAATCCCATGATATTGATACCCTTTGAACCCAACGCTGGGCCTACTGGGGGGGATGGATTTGCAGCGCCACCTTTAATCTGTAATTTGATTAATCCAGCTACTTCTTTAGCCATTTCTTTGTTAATATTAAAAATTAAACTATAAAAGACAGAACGGTATCCGTAACAATACTATTCCTCTTTTGCGACTTGCATAAAACTCAGCTCCAACGGATTCTGGCGACCAAAAATCATCACCATCACCTTCAGCTTGTGCTTCTCGGCATTCACCTCTTCGATGACACCGTGGAAACCACTGAAAGGACCATCAGTAACCTTCACCGTCTCTCCCACCTCGTATGGAACATCCTGAACATCTTCCAGCTCAGTCTCCTCCACATTGCCCAGCAGACGATTAATGTCAGCCTGGCGGACAGGTGACGGCTCAGACATACCTCCGAGAAAGCCTAACACATTAGGCATGAACCGCAACGTAGAAGCTACGTCTGGAGTCATGTTGGCCTGAACAAGTACATAGCCAGGGAGACTTAACTTCTCCTTGACCACACGCTTGCCATTACGCAAAGTTGCATGTTTCTCCATAGGCAATAAAACCTCGAAAACACGCTCAGCCAACTTCGTGTTCAACCGCAACTGGGCATCGATGTATTCTTTCACCTTTGCCTCTTTGCCACTGATAGCACGAAGAACGTACCATTTCTTTTCTGTATCAGCCATTTCTTCCTAACGAATTAACTTGGATATACGAAATCCATTACGTGCTGGAAAACAAAATCCATAGCAAACACAACCAACGCAATGACTAGGGAAGCAGATAATACAATCATTGCACTATGTGTAAGCTGGGCACGTGATGGCCATGTAGTCTTATGCGCAAGTTCGTCGTAGCAAGCCTTGCAATAATTTACTATCTTCTTAAACATAAAATCTTCTCTATTTGCACGGGTTGAAGGACTCGAACCCTCGACACCTGGTTTTGGAGACCAGTGCTCTACCGACTGAGCTAAACCCGTAAGTGAGTTCCCGAGACCCGAGAGACCCGGGAACTTCTTATGCTCGTAATCTACGACTTATCTTGATTACTTGATATCGTCGAGGATTGCTGTAATCTGGCCTGAGCCTACAGTACGGCCACCCTCACGGATAGCAAAACGAAGACCCTCGTTCAGAGCAACCTTGTAAATCAAGTCTACCTCAATCTCAACGTTATCGCCTGGCATTACCATCTCAACACCCTCTGGGAGCTTGATCTCACCAGTACAGTCCATCGTACGGAGATAGAACTGAGGACGGTACTTGTTACCGAATGGAGTGTGACGGCCACCCTCTTCCTTCTTCAGCACATAGATAGATGCCTTGAAGTGATCGTGAGGAGTGATTGCACCCGGATGTACGACTACCATACCACGCTTAACCTCTGCCTTGTCAATACCACGGAGCAGCAGACCTACGTTGTCACCAGCCTGACCCTGTGCAAGGTTCTTGCGGAACATCTCAACACCTGTGATGACAGACTTCTTATCCTCACCGAGACCGAGCAGCTGAACCTCATCACCTACCTTGCAGACACCAGTCTCAATACGACCAGTAGCAACAGTACCACGACCTGTGATAGAGAACACATCCTCAACTGGCATCAAGAATGGCTTGTCAACCTCACGCTCAGGCTCCTGAATCCAAGAGTCTACAGTATCCATCAGCTGCATTACTGAGTCTACCCACTTATCAACACCGTTCAAGGCACCGAGTGCAGAACCACGGATGATAGGAGTATCCTCCTCGAACTCATACTGGGCAAGAATCTCCTGAACCTCCATCTCAACGAGATCAAGCATCTCAGCATCCTCAACCATATCGCACTTGTTCAAGAATACAACCAGACGAGGTACGTTTACCTGACGGGCGAGCAGTACGTGCTCACGAGTCTGAGGCATAGGACCGTCAGTAGCAGCTACAACCAAGATAGCACCATCCATCTGTGCGGCACCAGTTACCATGTTCTTCACATAGTCAGCGTGACCCGGACAGTCTACGTGTGCATAGTGGCGATTAGCTGTTTCGTACTCAATATGTGCAGAGTTAATGGTAATACCACGCTCTTTCTCCTCTGGAGCATTGTCAATCTGATCGAAAGACTTAACATCCTCAGAGCCAAAGCCCTTCTCATGAAGAACCTTTGAGATTGCTGCGGTAAGAGTGGTCTTACCGTGGTCAACGTGACCAATAGTACCAATGTTTACATGCGGTTTGGTGCGCACGAATTCTTCTTTAGCCATAGCTTTTCTTTATTTAATATTAAATGAATAATCTGTGCTTTTTATTGTTACACTTAATCACAAAGTAGTAGAGCTGTAACTGAGAGTTGAACTCAGGACCTCTTCCTTACCAAGGAAGTGCTCTACCACTGAGCTATTACAGCAAAACTATAGAGCGGAAAACGGGGCTCAAACCCGCGACCCCCAGCTTGGAAGGCTAGTGCTCTATCAACTGAGCTATTTCCGCATTTCACATCTCTGAGTGGGTAGTGATGGATTCGAACCACCGAAGCTAGAAGCAGCAGATTTACAGTCTGCCCCATTTGGCCACTCTGGAAACTACCCGTCAGCAAATGTCTCTTTTACGAGAAGAGCCTCTTGTCGGATTCGAACCAACGACCCCGAGATTACAAATCACGTGCTCTGGCCAACTGAGCTAAAGAGGCGTACTTTGCAGCCGAAGGCTACTTGTCGTAAAACGGCTGCAAAGGTAATGCTTTATTTTGAATCTCCAAAACTTTTCAGAGATTTTTTCAATGTTTTCTCTGCTTTTCCTTAAACTTGGTGAGCTGAACCTTCATTGCGTCCAGGCACTGGTCAACACCTTCCTCGAAAGTGTCACACGTCTTCTCCACAAACAGGGTCGTCCCCGGGACGGCTACTGTCAGGCTTGTGGTTTTATTTAATGCCGTGGCAGGTTTCTCCACCTTCAATTGCACCTCTACTTTCTGAATGTCTTCGTAAGACTTTTCCAACTTCTCTGCCTTCTTGGTGATAAAGGCATGTAACTTCTCGGTAGTGTCGAAGTGAATCGACTGAATCTTAATTTCCATAGGTACCTCCATTTTTAAAGGTTAAGCCCGGGGATGGGCATTTTTATAGACTTTCTTCAGCTGCTCGAATGTCGTATGGGTATAGATTTCTGTCGTAGACAGACTCTCATGCCCAAGCAGCTTCTTCACACTTTCCAGCCCTGCGTCATGATTGAGCATCGCTGTGGCAAACGTGTGGCGCAGAACATGCGGTGTACGCTTCTTCAGCGTAGAGACCCGCGAAAGATTCTTCTTCACCAGTTCACGCACCTGTGCGTTAGTCATCCTCTCCCCTTTCTCCGTACGGAAAAAGGCACTGGAGTCACCTCCGGCCGTGGCATCACGTCGCTGCAGGTATACGGCAAACGTATCAGCCAGCTCCTTGCCGAAAGGAATGACGCGCTGCTTGTTTCTCTTTCCAGTGACTTTCAGCTCACTGGTCATGGCATCCACATCCTTGTCGTCCAATCCCACGAGCTCCGACAAGCGGACACCAGTCTCGTAGAACGTCATTATTAATGTACGCGCGAGAACATCCTTGTAGGTACCTGTCCACATCCTCGGATCCAAAAGCTGCTCCATCTCCGACTCCTTAAGGAATTGCGGAAGCGGTTTCTTTCTTTTCGGTCCCTGTATGGCATGGGCAGGGTCTTTCTCAACAAGTTTGCGACGGAGGGCGAAACGATAGAAAGACCTCAGAGAGCTGAGCCTTCTATTGACCGACGAGGCCGAATTACCCCTGTCCATCATGCTCTCCATCCAGTCGCGGATGACATCGGAGTCTACCGACTCCCAAGAGAGCTGCTGGTCCATACCCTTGTAAAACTGCTCAAACTCTCTCAAGTCCTTGCCGTAGCTATCCACGGTCAGCGGGGAATAGTTCCTTTCCAACCGCAAGTAGCCCAAGAATAAGTCTATCAGCACGCTGCTCAAATCATTTATCGGCAACGAATTTACGGAAATTAATCCAAACTACCAAATTTTCAAAGGAGTTTTTATTCCTCTGCGTCACGAAGATGCTGTACGTAAACGGCATGCTCCATCTTAAGGCGCTTCTTTACTGAAGGTTTGTCAAACTGCTGACGGGCACGAAGCTCCTTTACAACACCTGTTTTCTCAAACTTTCTCTTGAACTTCTTCAGCGCGCGCTCGATGTTCTCGCCGTCCTTTACTGGTACAATAATCATGCTTTTTGTTTTAATTATTTATTTGTTAAACATTAGCGAAAGGGCATGACACCACTTTTGCGGCTGCAAAGTTACGGTTTATTCTCCTAACTGCCAAACATTTGTGCGTTTTTTCGATTTACAGCGCATCATATAGCTATGATTGTATTTTTAGTCAAAGACCCCGCCTGCTATATTTGCTCTACCTCCTTCATTGACTCCACTGACGGAATTTGGCTGATTGGAGAATAATCAACTTTTCATAAGTCTAATTCTGCTGGTACATCTCTGTGGTCAACCAGCAGATATGCGACTACCTCTACCCCATCCTTATCTAAGAAACAACAGGACGATACTACATGGTTTTGCCTGCCGACTTCGGAAGAGTGACTGCCATACAAGATTGAGATGCTGCCAATATTGTCACATGTAAGGGGACATATCATAACTGCATCCACCCAATTATCTCCTAAGGGAAATGCGGCTTTCCTTGCCAAAAAATCTATAAGTCTTAATTCGTCTGCCGTTATCTCCCTATTGCGCTTCATGCTGCCTGCCATGTTGAAAACTACTATACATATTTTTACCTTTCTCTACTTCAGCCTTTCCAAAAACTTTTTTCACTAAATCTGAACATTTCAGCTTCAACATGCAGTATCCTGCATTTTCTGTCAAAGTCTGAACGATTCATCGGTCCGAGAACCTCTCCCGTCTCCTTATTGATTATCCAATAGCAAAACTTCATCTGCCTCAATTTGGCAAACTGAAGAAACAGGCTGTCCTTTTCCTCTACCCGTTGACAAGTGTCATAGTAATCACCTCCATCGTAAACCTGGTAGGCTATAATATATCTATCATCATACGCATAATTCAAGACCTGAGGACGAATTATCAAATCATAAGAAAGCGATTTTTCTGTCTCTTCCGTTATTCTGACAATTATTCTATCCTCCAGCCAAGCATAATGCTTGCCTAAGTCATTATGATATATGTTGAGGCAGGATGTCAGACCACAACAGGAAACAATGATAATGACATGTAATACTTTCTTGTACATCATTTATTCCGATAATAACCTTTAAATTTAATTTCAAAAGGGAATCCCATTCAAAATACACACTGCTATGATTGTTTTTCCCGTCAAACACCAAAGGTGTTATATTTGCGCTACATCCTCCATAAGCTCCATGGATAAAATCTGGCAGATTGGAGAATAATCAACATTCAATAAATCTAATTCCGCAGGCACATACCTGCCGTTAACCAGAATACATGTGTCACCCGCTCCATACCTGTCACAGGAGCAACAGAACAACGTGACATGAATCCTGCCTGCTTCGGGAAAGGACACAGACAACTTCAGCTTAAGGCATATCATCCCGTTTTTCCTTTTTCGTAATCATATAATATCTTATAGATAATATCAGAAACTGCATCCTTTCCTTCCTCTGTAAAATAAGGGAAAGTATAGATTTTTCCGTTTACAGTGTAGATGATTAGTAATGTATGTGGATAATACGAAGAATTATAATCATTTAACCCACAGATATCACCAACATTCACGGATGTATATCTTCTTTTAAGGCAATCATAAAACCAAACACTATCACCCTTAACGCACAGGAAAGCCTTATCCCAAATTTTCTGACATAAAAGATAAACACAGACTAATATTGAGGCAACGTTCAACGACATTCCCCACACATAGACAATTATAATCAAAAGATTCCGCAAATCAGCTTTCAATATGTAAAATATAAAATAAGTAAACGATACTGAAAATATTAGTTGACTTACAGTTCTAAGAATGAGATACCACTTATTTATATTGTATTTTATTAGTTCCATTTAGTTACCGATTATATTTTTCGTAAAACCTTTATTGATGAATTTCCAGCCAAGGCCCTCTAAACAGGAGAAATCTAACGTGAGGTGATTTTTCTTATATATGCAAGTTCTAACCATTTATTTATTAGTTCATTTTGATATTGGTTTATTACTTCTGCAATAGATGTATATAATTCCCCTTAAAACCCTATCTGAGACAAGCCCCTTTGGAATCTGATTCACATTGTTGTAGGAGGAAAAATCTTTCCAGTTAGTATAGAACGGCATTTCAATTCTAATATCATTGATGGTTAGATTATAATTTGATAGCATGCACAGAAGGTCAGAAATTAGTTTTGATTTCCAAAGTATCGACAAAACATTTTCAGCATGAATACATTTCTCTACTCGAAACACTTCTTTATAATCCCTTGTAATACGAAGACACTCGTCCCCCAAAGAAATCAAATCTATTTCTATCGAACGCAAATTATTGAGATCCGATGTCGCAGATACAACTTTAAGTACACTATTTAGTGCTAAGACAAAGTCTTGATAATTTATAGAGACAAATTGATTCGTATAATAAGGAGCGTAGCCATGATTCAACACTGAACGTAGCAACAAATATTCACTTTTGCCTTTTCTGTACTCTGAGACCACAAACAATTGATTTACCACTTTACCATTCATTTTCACGGTATATCCTTCATGAGTTTGGGTAACAATCAAGTGCTTTTGCTTACTTGCACCCATACAGGAGTTACAAAGAGTCAAAAATAACACGAGTCCTACCATGTATTTGACCGATTCTATAAAATAATGTTTGATTAATGCCATAATATTGTTTTTACATTTTCATAAAAATGCCCATAGGTGCTACCTCTATAGACTACATCAATGTGGCCTGAATAACATCCTGTCTCTTGACATAGGTAATTTATACTTACTTTTTTACTCCATCCTTATACATTCTCCATTCCTCCTTATCCTTCCAGATCCATTTATAGAATTTGATGCCACACTTATCTGAGGAAGGAAGGGACTTTGCCGGTACGAATTGATAGAGTACATTACGAGTAACGTAACCATCTTCTTCACACTTATATTTTTCCATTCGCTTTTCCTCGCGCCCCCAATAATATCTTATAACCAAAGACTCAGACAACAAGCATTTACAGGCAAGAAAGAACGAAACCTTCCTCATAGACCTAAATCATAACAGCGTTATCTCCACACAACCTCACCATCTACAATCAGTGGAAAGACAAACATTGTATCTGGATTATGTTTTATCAATTTCAGTTTTGTGGAGCCTTTAGCCTTTATAATACTGTCACCAGGCTGAAGATAATCAGCTATCTCCCAAAAATTTGAAACTTCAAACAATCTCTCCACACTATCAGTCCCCACCCCCTTTATAATGTAATCCCGACTTCCTGAAAAGGAAATAACCTTAAAGTTATATTCTTTTTCTTTCCAATATCCTATGACTTTCTCATAGTCGTCAGAATTATATCTTATTATTATTCCTAAAAAAATAATAAGAAGAAATCTTATTATATAGTTGGTAGAACTATTAAAATGGAACATAAGTCTTAGTTTTAATTTTTGAGAAATCAGCCCTTACAGGATTTACGGATAAAGATGCCCCATAGGAAACAGCTTGGTGAGTATCATAAATCCCTAAATTAGTTTGTTCGGCTGCACTATAGCCATTTAGCAATCCAATATTTGCTACATTTACAGAATTAGAAACACCCAACCCAGTATAAGGTGCAAATGATTTTAAATGTGATGTATTAGAATACATCAAAAAATTACCATAAGCATTGGCACTTACCAAACTCAAAGGATTCATATTTCCTTTATGTGTGAGAAATGTGGAGAGATTATCCAAACTAAAACCACCAGATAAAGTAAAATATGGAGAAACTCTTCCACCAGTCATAAGAATACCACCTTCTATTCCTATGGTTTCTCCTAAAAAGGTTAGAGTGATACCTATACCAAAACTGACAGCATCAGCCTGTATGGGACCATAACCTCCATCAGGGTTTCTGGTATCACCAAAAAGATAATAGCCAAGGCTATGATGGTAACCATAGTCTCTATCCCCTATCACTACAACTTCGTCTAACTCAGCAGAGCCATCAGGAAGTATTCTGTAATGTGGGACATCTCTGTTATGCCATGCATGGTTCAATGCTCCTATCATGAGCCCTCTCATAGCTCCCTCAAGGAACTTGCCACCTGTAGCCCATGCCACAACTCCACCCATGAGCGTTGTTGAGCCTAACATAAGTCCCGTGTTCATCCTTACCCCTTGGGCGAATGAGCCGATACCTGACGCTGCGGCACTTGAGATAAACCCACTGAAGATGTTGCCACCCTCTAAAGCATTGATAACACCACCTGCCAGCCCATGCGCTCCTGCCCGCAGCAGCTCGTGTCCGAAATTGCCCGTTGCACCAAAGGCGGCACCTATCCCGTAACTTGCCGCTGATGACAGCAGGCTTAACGCGCCGGCCTTCCAGACATTCTCCCCATGAAAAGATGCCTGCATCATGCTGCCTGCCATGTTGAACAGGGCAAAGGCGATAACGGCATCATCTATTCCGAAAAGCTCACCACTCGGATCCGTGTACTTCAGTGGATTGTTCAGGCAATAGCTATAACGGTTGAAGCTCTGGCTGTTGTCAGGCAGCTGCACATAGTTGTCCGGGCTGAGGAAGCGGCCCAGCACAGGATCGTACAAGCGGCCGTTCATGTTGATGATGTCAAACTCCGTGAGCATCTCGTGTCCCGTATAGCCACGGTGCAGGCCGATGGTGTTGAGCGTCACCGTCTGCCTGCCCCAGGCATCGTAGGAGGCATCAAAGACTTTATTTCCGTTTTTACCAAAGTTGTCCCAAGTCTCCGTTCCACGGGTTATCCTCACGTTACTCTCATATCCACGGGCATCCCGTGTCCGTATGCAATTGAGCCTGCCCACCTGTGCGTAAGACACAAAAGTCAGGGGCTGTGAGGATAAACGCTTACACATAATAGGTTTATGAATTAATGCTCTTATAGTTATGGTAAAGGCAAAAAGTCGCTACAGGCTTTTGTCGGTCAGTAAATTGCTTTCAGCGGGGTGCCGGCCCGTAACGGCGTATGGATTTTCGGATATTAGTATCTGTGTGCAAATATATAGCAAATCATTCAAAAAAGAAAACGTTTTGATAGTTTTTTTTCACAGAACCAGCAGAAAATGTTTGGAAGAGCTTGATATAACCATTGCACAGTCACACCATTCCGTCCTGACCTTATTCCCCTCCTTGTGGGCCACGGGCCTCCTCCAACATGAAGACCAAGGACAGACAAGACGGAAAGAGATGAGCGATTGCAGAATACTTCACGTGAAGTACTGGAGTATTGCTGCCAAAGTACTGAACTACTTCTTGCAAAGTATTCAAAAGCCTCGCACCAGACAGAGGAGGACTGGTACAGGAGTACTGGAATGAATAAAGGTAAGTAACTTTCCTTTTGGCTGTCTTCCACGGGCAGATGGATGACAGAACATTAGCCAGCCTGACCAAAGGGAGGCACAACTAACCGACCTGCGGGCCGTTACAGGAAGACAGCGAAAAACCGCAGCACAGCAAATCAGCCCCCTGTGCTTATCCGCCCGGAAGACAACACTCCGGATTCTCCCGCCCAAAGAACGATGACAAGGCGGACGCAAGAAACCCAAAATGCAAGACATACTTTACAATGAGACGCATTTTTATAAAAAATAACAAATAAAAACCTGCATCACTTCGCTATAGAAATTGATTTTTCGTAACTTTGCGGTATTGAAAACAGAAGGGAAACAAATCTCTTAAAACAACAAAATAAGTTATGAATTATTTAACAAACGAGAAACTCGTTATCGTCGGTGCCGGCGGCATGATCGGCTCAAACATGGTTCAGACCGTACTCACTCTCGGTCTTACTCCCAACATCTGTCTGTATGACATCTATGAGCCGGGCGTTCATGGTGTGTTCGATGAGATGGAGCAGTGCGCATTCCCCGGCGCAAACCTCTCTTACACCGTTGATCCTGCCGAGGCGTTCACGGGTGCCAAGTTCATCATCTCATCTGGCGGTGCCCCACGTAAGGAGGGCATGACCCGTGAGGACCTGCTGAAGGGCAACTGCAAGATTGCAGCTGACTTCGGAGAGAACATCAAGAAGTACTGCCCTGACGTGAAGCATGTGGTTGTCATCTTCAACCCAGCTGACGTCACCGCACTGACAGCACTCATCCACTCAGGTCTGAAGCCTAACCAGCTGACTTCTCTCGCAGCTCTCGACTCAACCCGTCTGCAGCAGGCCTTGGCTCACGAGTTCGGCGTACAGCAGGACAAGGTTACCGGCGCACACACCTACGGTGGTCACGGCGAGCAGATGGCTGTATTCGCCTCTCAGGTGAAGATTGACGGCAAGCCGCTGTCAGAGATGAACCTGTCAGAGGAGCGTTGGGCTGAGATCAAGCACAACACCATCCAGGGTGGCTCAAACATCATCAAGCTCCGTGGCCGCAGCTCATTCCAAAGCCCGGCTTACAACGCTGTGAAGATGATTGAGGCTGCTATGGGCGGCGAGAAGTTCACCCTGCCAGCAGGCTGCTATGTAAACGATGAGAAGCTCGGCTTCAAGAACGTCATGATGGCCATGCCTACAACTATCGACGAGACTGGTGTCCACTACACAGCTCCTACAGGCACTGCTGAGGAGATGGCTTCTCTCCAGGCTTCTTACGAGCATCTCTGCAAGATGCGTGACGAGATTGTCAGCCTGGACATCGTTCCAGCTGTTGACCAGTGGAAGAACGACAATGCCAATCTGTAATTGACACAGTGGCGAGTTGACAAGCTGACAGGTCAAGTCCTGACAACTCGCAACCAACATCAAGACACATCTCCAACGGAGAAAGACAAAGGCAGCCGACAGAAATGTTGGTTGCCTTTTTGTTTTCCACATGAGATACTCCCCACTCATTTGGAAAACAGCTGATAGAAACAAAATACAGGCTTTCAGCTTTCAACAAGAAAGCCTTTCCCCCTACTCTATCCCCATAAGACTTTTCCAGCCACCAATGCCAAAACGGACATAGTTGGAGATAATACGGTCAAGGTCAGAACTGGAAATATCATCCCTCAGAATGATACTCTTTATCAGCCCTGCCCACAGTTCACAGAGGATACGGATGAAATGAGGCGACACATCGGCGTTAATATGCGGATGCAGTGCCTTCATACGGGCTATATACTCCTGCCCATCCTCATAATTCTTATCCAGGAACTGACTGAAGCTGTTCTCAAGTGAAGTACCGGCGGTATCAAAGATCAAAAGGCAGAGTTCTTTGCGATAGGGTATGACCAATGAGGACACCTGCTCGCGCATCATCTCATAATAGAGATCGTAGCGGTAGAGGTCGAGCGTGGTATAATCCTCACAAAGATTCTTCATCTGATATTCCTTGAAAGCCTTAAAGAGAGGAGCAAGAACAGCTTTCAGAAGCTCGTCCTTCCCACAATAGTAGTTGTAGATGTTACCCACGGAGACACCTGCCTTGGCTGCAATGGTCTTCATAGAAGTATGTCTCACTCCATTTGCCAGGAACTCATCACGAGCAACGAGGAGTATGAGTCTGCGTATTTCATCTTTCTGTGTCTGCATAGAAGGATATTAAATGCTGATTATAAGTTATAGGGATTACCCACATGTAACGTCATACAACCCGTCTGTCCGTCTGGCATCTTCTGACTGGCAGGAAAGATTCATAAAAGGATTTCAGACAGACGGGATGACTATTCTCAAAGTTGAAAGGAGATTCTCAACCTATTTCAAGGCGGACAACACGCTGATTGAGACGCCGCCAGAAATAGGGAATCTTACAGAGTAAGCGGAGGACAAAGGGAAGCCGTCCCTCATCATGCTCGCTCATGTAGTATTCCTTACGGATGTGCAGGCGGCTGTTCCATTCCTCCATATCCCTCGTGTTGAGAAGCGACCACCTGAACTCAGCCACGTTGTCCATCTCACGCAGCATATCGTGCTGACGGGCATGACCGACAGCGACATAGGCAAGCATGTCGAACAGGACTGTAGCTGAGGGCAGCCTGTCACAAAGACGGCTGAGAAGCCTCTCTATCTCATCTTGACTGAAATACATCACCACACCTTCGAGGATGATAAGGATAGGCTTGCCATACGACTTCACACGTTCTATCCATGCCTCATCGAACATCGACTCGGAAAGGAACGTGTTTCGCTCTGACTCGGTCAGGAAGCGGCGGCGCAGACTGATGGCCTCCGGCAGGTCAAGGTCGAACCAATGGCTCACAGGAGGCTGTCCCATCCGCTCGTAACGGGCATCAAGTCCAGCCCCCAACTGTATGACTACAGCATCGGGATGAAGGTCAAGGAACTGCCGTGCCTCGTCGTCAATCAGACGGGCACGGATGCAGCAGCCCACCTGTGAGAGCCTGGCTTTCCTGAACCTCGTGAAGTCATAATCAATCTGCTCTATTATCTCCTTCGCCTTCCCGTCACGCAGTAAGCCATCGGGGCGGTCGGTCTCCACGGCCTTTGCCCATAGGGTAGTGAGCATGGTCTCGGGAATTTCAGTCAATCTTGTTTTTACCTTTTCCTTCATTGTTCTCTTCGTTGATGATTCTGTTTTTAGGAAAAGCCAGCACGAAGGCTTTTCCTACATTTAATCCGCAAAGCTGTAGAAGAAACATGGATGCCCCTTCACCTGCATGACAGGTCCAGAGACCTCATGTGTCACAGGATTGTAAGTATAGAATCCATTTGCTTTCTTGTTCGCACTGCCGAAAACCATCAGATTCTTGTACCTTCCAATGGCAACGCCTTGCGGATTGGATATTTCCATGCCTTTGATGACGCTGACAGTCTTCTGTCTCAGGTCGATGACAACGGGCACATTGGTCTGACTGAGGTATGGATTCTCATAGCCCTTGGGATCAAGTCCATAAGAATTGGCATAAGCATAGAGCTGACCGTTGCCACCGTAGCAAACCGTACCGAAAAAGTCAGCATACTTGGTGGGAAGTCCCAGGACTTCGGTCTGGTCACAGCGGATGCAATAATCGGGATCTATATCAGTAGAGCCATTCTTGATACGTACGATACCACCATGATACTCAGGAACAAAGCCGAACGAACCTATGCAGTTGATGTAAATATCATGGTTCTCGTCCATAAAAATAGACTGAGGGTCAATGGGGCGGGTGGCGAAGCATAGCCCAAGCGTGGTGTTTACAATATGCTTCTCCACCTTGTCGGTCTTCGTGTCAATCACGGCCAGTTCTATGTTGTTCCGTACAGGCATGTACTGGGAATTCATCTGATTAAGCCCAACAAAGAGCTTGCCATCACGGATCACCATCGCTGCCGGTGCCACTCTTGTATCTTCCTGCTTGAGACTGTTGAGGTCAATATCAGCCAGTCGGGTCATCGTGGCAGGATTGAATGACATCACTATGCCCATTCCCTGAAAACAGACGTAAGCCTTCTCACTGTTCAGCTCAACGATGCTGCAGGCTGCGGCATCCGCAGGAATGGTCAGCACACCCTTTTTCACCCACTTTCCCGCTGCGTCAATCCGATAACGGGCAATCTCAGCCTTTGCATTCCCCATATAGTCAGGCAAGACATAGACATTACCTGACTTCATCGGGAGAGGACTGACACCGAACCCAGCTGGGATGCTGTTAACGTTGTCATACGTGCCAGGCAGCATATCGGGCAGTGCCTGCATGTAGCCGCTTCCATTGTTTCCCTCGGGGTTGGTTACACTGGTTGAGAAGATGACCCCCTTGAATATCCCTGCCGGTGGAGTGGGTGTAGGATTGGGCATAGGGTTGTCACTGTCGCTGCCGCATGAGCAGACAAGTGCCATCATGGCGATGGCTGAAAAGATTGATTTTAAGTTTCTCATTGTCTTTATTTATTTTGGTTGTTAAAACAATTCTATCTGTAACGGCTGTGATTTTGTCGCAAAGACATCTACTTACAATGAACAACAGCAATGGGCAGTGCCTTGCAGCGCCATTGTCCGCCAATGCTACTTGAAGAGATACCTTACCTTGAATCCTACGTAGCGGCCTGGCAAGGGGCGGTTCAGTTCTGACACAATGCGTCGGTCAGCAAGGTTCTTTACCTTGAAGGTAAGCGTCCAGCGGTCATTGCCGAAACTATGCTCCAAAGCGGCATCCATCGTCAGCGAGGTAGGGATTCTCCGTTCCTGATACCTGCTCATCTCAAAATCGTAAAAGTACCGATGTACGTAAGAGGCATCGAAGAGCAGACGCGTGTTCTGTCCCCGTCCGCCGAAAAGATTCTCCCGGTGCAGCTCCGCACCGAAGTTGGCAAGCAGGTAGGGCACATTCGGAATACGCATGTCGCGTGTTGGGTTCTCGACCTCCGTTCCCGGAACAGTCTTCCGCACATCACGCAAGTCCTGATACGTCCCATTGGCATAAAGATAGAGCAGCGGGCAGATGTCGCCCTTGGCTTCCAGTTCCAGCCCCATTGTGCGGACGCTGCCGAAATTGCGATAGCGTGCCATTGTCGGTATCATGTCTGGTGTGAAACGTATCATGTCCTCCAGCTGATTATAGAATCCATTGAGTTCCACCTCCACAAGTCCGCCATCTCCCTTCACGTGGCGGTAGAGCATCCCAAGATTCACACCCGTAGTACGCTCAGGTTTCAGTGCAGGCGAGGCGAGGATGGAATAGCCGTTACCGATAAGTTCCTCACTTGTCGGGATGCGTACCTCGGAATTGAACGAGGCTTTGAGCATCAGGTCATCGGTGAACTTATAGCGCATGGCATCACTGAATCCAAGGTAATTCTTGGAAACACTTACCGATTCCGGTTCTCTCACCGAATAGGTATCAATACTGCGTGAATCGGACGAGAAGAAAAAACTCTTCAGCGTAAAAGCATTCTGGAACCGACCGTTGAAGAGTGTCAAATCATAGGAAAGCCCAACGGTGAGGGTATTCAGCTTGCTCGGGAAGTTGGAGCGGAAGCCCAAAGCCCTATCCATCAGTGAGTCGTTCGGATGAAGAGAGGTGTGGTCAGCATACACATTGAGGTTCACGGTGTGATGCATGTTGATAGTATAGCCCATGTTGAGCTTTGCTGTCAGCTCATTAGAGCGGTTATGCCCGTCAGAGGGGAAACTGTTCTGTTCACCACCTAACGATGATACAGGGGGAAGTTCCCTGCCGTCCCAATCATAACGATGCATAGCCTTGTCGCACAGCCCGTATTTACCAATGACATAACCTGCATCAAAGTCAAAATCAAGCCCATCGAGAAAGAAATTCTTACGCTTCAACGTCAGTGACGTGATATAGTTCAGTGAATGGTTGTAGGCCTCCCGTACATCAAGGTCTATACCCTGTATCTCCTGCCGGGTCTTCATGGCAACAAGTTCCAGCTTCATCTCATCAAACCACCATTTGGTTGCTTTCAGCGACATGCCCCCCATGAGCTTGTTGAAACGGTCGTGGTTTCGCTCTACCATTCGGTTTCCAAGATTTTCCAAGGTCATTTTGTAGTTGTTCTCTGCAAAAGAGAATACACCTCCAATGCCGAACTGCAAGCCACTCTTGCGGTCAGTGCGCTTCAACACGGTTGACACCTGATGGGTATTGAACGACCCAATCTCATAGGAAAAGTCGAGATATACAGGTGGGTATTCCTTCGTTACCACGTTGACTGCGCCACCCATTGCAGACCCACCAAACTTATAGGGAACTATTCCTTTATATACTTCTATGCGTTCTATCATATTCGTTGGAATATCATTCAATGCAACAAAATTACTCAACTGCGACATGGGAGCTTCATCAACATACATTCCCATACGCTTTCCCTCCAAACCACGGACGGAGATACGAGAAGCACTGCCTAAGCCACCCGTATTGCGCACAGTAACGCCAACAGTCCGGGCAAGCACGTCATTGATATTGGAAGCCGTACCTTGCAGCTGTCGCTGTCCAATGACAGAGATGGGCATAGCAGACTCCTTCAACTTCCGCATTTCGCTGCGTGCCGTTACCGTCACTTCTCCCAACTCATTATCTGCCGTGCGTAGCTGTACATCACATCGTACACTGTCATGTAACGCTATTTCACGACGTTCCGTCCTGTAGCCCATATACTGGAAGACAAGCTGGGCTCTCTGCTGTCCTTGCAGCCTTATCCGATAACTGCCATCAGCTCCGGCGGTCGTTCCCGTCCGTCCTTTCACTGCCGAAACGACTGCACCCATGAGAGGCTCACCCGTACTGGCATCCGTAATCGTCCCATAAACTATAGCATCCTGCGCTGAGACAGCATGCACACCCAGCAGAAATAAAACCAGTAAAGCAAGAACTCTCTGACCCATTCCATCCAAGAAGTTTTCCCCTCCATTCATCCACCTGTCTGTCTTTGTCCCTTTCATATTTTATAACCGTAGATTAAAAACGAATAAAACTCACAACTGTTCATAAAAAAAGTGCGCTGTCCGATATACGGATAGCGCACTCTGCCGTGGGTTTCATTTTCCAATATATTATCATTCATGATTAAGCTCATGGGATTTGATTTGACATACACATTATTTAGTCGGTACAAAGGTAAGACTAAGCCGGCAATCTGGCAATACCTAAAAATAAGTAAATAGAAAGTCAGAGGACTAAAATTTGAATGAGACGGTGCCGAAGGGCACGCAATGGTCTTTGATTTTCACGGAGAAGTAATAGAACAGCTCGTCCTCAGAAGGATTGCCGAGGATATTGTAAAGCCCCACACGCAGCAGCAGTCTGGACCGGCGGAACTCCTTATGGAACGTGTAGCTTGCATCAATACGATAACGTAACGGCTCCCGATGGTTCCGGAATGACAGCAGAGGGTCAGCCTCCTCCTCATAATCCACAGAGTCGAAAAGAACTTTTCCCGAATGAAGATTACCTCCCAAGGTGAGCAATGACGTACGTCCTATATCAAGCGACAAGGCTCCGTTGAGTACATGCGGAAAGTCATACAACGAAGGCAACTTTCCCACCGAAGTCAGTTCGGGAAACCACTCACGGCTCTTGGAGAGCGTATAAGACAGCTGCCAGCTGAGATGCCACCACCTGTCACGGTAATAGAGACTCACACCACGGCTGTCGCCATTCCCTGCCATAATATATTTTGCCCACTGGCTGTCCTCCACATACACATCAGGACGGAGAGCCAGCACATTGGTGCGATACTTGTAATAAGCTGAGAGTTCAAGGACACCATTACGGGTAAAATGCTTCCAGCCCAATTCCAGATGGGTTGCCGTGCTGGGCTTAAAGCCCTCAATGCTTGGCATGGTGAAATCGAAAGGAGTGACAAGATCGGTCAGACGGACATGATGGAAGAACTGTTCCATGCGAGAGAGACTGAGATGGAACAGGTCGCTGTTTCCCCAGGCTGCCTTCAGCGACAGCCGTGGCTGGATGCTGTTGCAGATAGGCGAATGGGTAGGAATATATCTGACATAATTCACACCCACTTGCGCAAAGAGCCAATGTGCCACACGGATACGGTTGTCATAGAAGAGGGAGAGCTGCTTGATAGGCTCCCATGTGTTCTGAAGATTCAGCCCGAAAGCTGCCAGCTCATATTTTTCCAGAGTCCCTTTCATTCCCCAGCGCATCGTGTAAAGCTGCCCGGGACTGTAGGTGAACTCAGTATTGACAAACAGGCTTCTGATACTGCTGCGCAAAGTACTGACACTGTCATACCCATAGTCATAAGGGTTGGCACGGGTAGCATGGATGGAGTAGGCCAGCGAGGTGGCATTGCTCACCTTCGGACTGATGAGCGTACTGAAGTGAAGGGCATAGAGCTGATTGTTCCAGTGGAGCATTGACTGTGAGCGGTCATCATCAGGCATGTGGTAATCATCAGCCGAGTTGTAAGCTGACAGGCTGACTGAGGTCACGGAGTCGAGGTTATATGACAGCTTCGCATTGAAATCATGAAAGCTGTGATTCAGCCTGTTGTCCTCCGAAGTAAAGCTGTCGAAGAAATCAAGCCAGCTGCACCTGCCTCCAACGAGGTAAGAGAGCCTGTTCCTGAGAACAGGTCCTTCAAACACGGCTGAGGCTGAGGGCATGTCCAACGACAGTGTGTTGACGAACTGCTGTTTATTGCCATCACGCAACCGCACGTCAGTAACCGAAGACAGTCTTCCCTCAAACTGTGTGGGAATGAATCCATTATAGAAAGACACGCTCTTCAAGGCGTCACCGTTGAAAAGGGACAGCATGGAATTGATATGGCCAGGGTTGTAGACGGGGAATCCATCCAGCAGAAAGAGATTCTCATCGGCCGAGCCGCCTGCCACGTTGATATCCATATTGGCTGAAGATGCCGCCACACCTGGGAGAATATGTATCTGAGAGAAGAGGTCGGCATTACTGAAGGCTATCATGTTGGAGGGGGCTACCTCGTCCAGCTCCTCCCTACTCTTCCGCCGCTGCACGCTGACAGCCTTTATCTGAAAAGGAATCGGAGTAAGACTTACCTCCAACATACGGTCGGCCGTGACTGCCAGCACTTGTTCTGATGGAGCATAGCCGATGTAGCTTACCCGGAGCTGGCATTCTCCTGCGGGTACATTCACATTGAAGAAGCCATTATGGTCAGTCACGGCATAATGATGTTCCCCCTTCCTGTCACTTACCGTAATGGTTGCGCCCAGCAGTCGCTCACCACTGCCGTCCTCTGACACTGTCCCCGCAAGGTCATATACAGTCTCCTGCTCTGCCTCTGACTGACGAACGGGCTTCTTCTGAACCGGCGAGACAGTAGGCGGACGGGACGAATGCACCTGTATGAGGATTTTCCTCCCAGGCATCGGTATCAGCCGGTAGTCATATCCCCGCAACAGGATAGCGAGCAGCTGCCCTACCCTCATCCGGCCGGGGACAGTGATGGCTACCCTCTCATCCATGTCAATCAATGAAGGATTATACGACAGTACCAGCCTGCCCTCCCGCTCTATCAGCCCGAACCATGTACGCACAGTGGCAGAAGAAGCCTCCACACGGATGACCTCCTCTGCCACTTCCGTCTGGCCCTTTGCCACCAGAGGGGCAAATGCCAGCATGATTATTATCAGATATCTAAGCAATCTTATGTCAATTATAAATATCAAAATGCCAAAATCAACATTCCGGCCTATGGGCATCGCGGTCCGGCGGCATCTTTACCCATTCCCTTCCAAGGCACCTGCTGACAGATGAATACTATCATCGAACGATACGATAGCAGATGGGCGACAGGGAATCGAGCCTGCAGTTGCAGAGCATGGCAAGCTCACGCAAGACCTCGGAGGGCTCAGATGAGGAGATGGTCGTCGTCACCCTGTTGTCATGATTGACATTGGGGGACAGTTCCACCTTGACATCCATGTCATGCTCCACCTTGCTGACAGCTTCCTGGATAGGTATTCCCGAAAAGACAAAACGTTGCTGGTGACGTCTTGCCGCTGCCGTCTTCTTAAGTTTCCCCCCATCAGCTGTGACCTTCTCGCCTCGTGTGAGTACCAAGTCAGCCTCCTTGCTGCTCACCATCACCCGGCCCGTCTGCACGCTGACCGTTTCCTGTCCTGGCTTCCGGGCATCCACGGTGAAGGAGGTGCCCAGGACTCCAACCCGTACCGAGCCAGCCTCAACCAAGAAGGGGCTGCCGTCATGGATCACATCGAAGAAGGCTTTACCTGTCATCCGCACCTTGCGCCCTCCACCATCGCCCTCCTCTGAATATTTGGCAGTGGCATGGGGAGCAAGTATCATCCTTGTTCCGTCAGGCAGTTCCACTTCCTGGCTTTCTCCGTGGCTATTGGCATATTGTCCTTCCTGTCCGAAAAGGATATGGCGGTACGCAAACATCCCGACTCCCAAGAGCAGCAGCAGCGAGGCTGCCACGGCCAACAAAGGATAGATTCGGCGTACGACTGTTGCCTGCCGTGGCTGGGAGAGTCTTGCCTCTACCCGTTTCCAGGCGGACTGCGTATTGATGTCAAGCTGAGGAATCTCACCATCCAGACATTCCATCATCTGCTGTAGCCGGGAATATTCATTCCCATTTCCAGCAATGAAAGCATCCAACATTGCCTGCTCGGCCGGTTCCAGCGGTTCGCCGGAGAAGTGACGGGCAAGTATTTCGTCTATATTCTCTTGTGTATTCATAAGCCAAGGGCGGTTAATTGTGATAAGGTAAGGATGAGAAAGAGCGTGGGGTGGGCTGCGGCATAGTCACGGATTATCCTGATTGCCTTGCCTATATGGTTCTCAACGGTCTTCTCTGATATATCCAAGACTGTAGCTATCTCCTTGTATTTCATCTTTTGGACTTTGCTCATCATGAAAACCTCGCGGCATTTGGGCGGCATCTGTGCCAGGAGAGTCTCCAGCAAGGTGCCGTAATCCCGATCCTGCCTGGTATCTTCTGCCACACCATTGAGCAGCATGGGACGCGCATCGGCAGACACCGTCTCCATACGCTGCTGACGGCGGAGAAAGGAGACGCAGTTGTTCCTTACGGATGCCTTCAGGTAGGCAATGAACTGATCCTCTGGCAGCCCATCCTTCCCATGATTCCATACGCTGACAAACAGGTCCTGGACGACATCCTCACAGTCATCAGCATCCGCCAAGTAGCCATAGGCTATGCGGCACATAGCCGCATAGTAACGTTCAAAACGCTGTTGGAACAACTCTTTTCTTTCTGTCTTCATCTTAAATTCTCAAAGGAAAACCTGTAAGGCAGGCAGAATCACTATGATTCTGCCCACCACAAATTCTCCTTAAAACTTGACACTCACACCAGCTGTCACGAAGCCCTTATAGCCTAAACCTGCCTCAAGATAGCCCCCGATATGCTCATTGCCGACACGGAGAGCGATGGGATTAACCTGAAAAGCAAATTCGGCTGAGGTCTTGGCCTTGGTGTCGACATGTTCCTTGCCCCTGTCAGTCAGTCCCTTCTTCTTAGTACGCGTGAGATCGACACCGGCAGCAGCAGAACCATAGAGTTCAAAAATGCCTTTTTTATAATATACCAGCTCGGCTACCGGCATTATCATAAAGTTCAATTGGGTCTCCTTGATGTCCTGCTTCTTGCTCCCCGCATAGTCCGACTTGCTGCTGACAGAAGCAAAGCCAACATCAAGACCCGCCCTGAAACGATTCAGATGGTAGCGGTAGCCCAGCCCGATGACACCACTTGCCTTCGTGTCACTGCGTTGTGTGCCTGTCAGGGCATCACCAAGCCCCATCCCCCAGAAACTTGCCGTCCCCAAAGTGAGACCGTCGCTGTAGCTGATACGGAACTCATTCCTGTTTTCCGACACATACTTACTGCCGCCTTGGGCATTTGCCTGCACTCCCCCTGCTACAAGGAACAAAGATAATACAAAAACTTTGATTTTCATTACTGTTCTGTTCTATTTGTTATTACTCGGTTGTAGATTGCCCATTTGCTTGTGGCTTTCTGCTTAGATAACAGTAAAAAGGGAAAATCCCCTATTCACAAAAAGAAAAAACAAGCGATAATCATGACCGTCGGTCTGACAGAATCGTCACAGAATCTCACACAGCAATACCATAATTACCGTAGAATCTACCATCTTCCCGTATCTAAGCCAGTTGGCATTATCTTTGCAAACAGCAACATATAGATTTCACACAATGGAAACAATCAGTAACATGAAGTATGGGGGCGAGCGTCCCCTTTTCGGCGCAAGGGATATGCGACTGGAAAACATAGAGATAACGGACGGAGAGTCGGGTATCAAATGCTGCGAGAATATTGAATGTGTCAAATCCCGTTTCTACGGGAAATATCCGTGGTGGCATGTGGATAAGAGCATCATTGACAACTGCTACTTCGCTGAGGGGTCACGGTCGGCCATCTGGTATTCCAACGACATGACGATGAAAGACTCTGTCATTGATGGGCCTAAGTTCTTCCGGGAGATGAAAAACCTATCGCTTGAGAACGTGAGGATAAACGATGCTGATGAGACCTTCTGGAAGATTGACGGTCTGAAGCTGAAGAATGTAGAGCTGCACCAGGGCACCTACCCGTTTATGTTCTCGAAGAATATCTATGTTGACGGTCTTGTCTCTGATGCCAAATACGTCTTCCAGTACTGCAAGAACGTTGAGATCCATAATGCACGGATAAAGACCAAGGATTCTTTTTGGGAATGTGAGAACGTAACAGTCTACGACTCAGAACTCGATGGTGAATATCTTGCATGGCACTCCAAGAACATCCGTCTCGTACGTTGCCACATCAGTGGCGAGCAGCCTCTCTGTTACCTTGACGGCATCACGCTTGAAGACTGCACTTTCGATGCTGCCTGCGACCGTGCCTTTGAGGACAGCCGTAACATATCCGCCACCATAAAAGGCTATATCAGCGAGATAAAGAACCCTGTATCGGGAACCATCACTGCTGATAGGATAGGCAAGGTCACCTATGATGAGTTTGCCAAGGGAAAGAATACGATGATAAAGGAACGGGAAAACGGTGGAGAGTAAACATGGAGAAATACGACTTTGACAAGATAGTGAACCGACGGGGAACCCACTGTTACAAGTGGGACGAGGCAGAAGAGGCTGATGTCATCCCGATGTGGGTAGCCGACATGGACTTCCCTGCCGCACCCGCCATACAGCAGGCCGTGGCAGAACGGGCTGCACATGGAGTATTCGGTTACACGATGGTGCCCGATAGCTATTACGAGGCCATCACCCGCTGGTTCAGCAGAAGGCACGGATGGATGATTGACCGCCAGTGGATCATCTACACCACAGGGGTAGTCCCGGCTATCAGCGCCACCATCAAGGCTCTGGCAATGAGCGGTGAGAAAGTAATAGTCCAGACACCTGTATACAATTGTTTCTTTTCCTCAATAAAGAATCAGGGATGCGAAGTACTGGAGAGCCCGCTGAAACGAGAAGGCGACTCATACACCATAGATTGGGAGGACTTTGAGGCAAAGTGTGCCGATGAGAAAACAACCCTCTTCCTGCTCTGCAACCCACACAACCCGAGCGGCAGGGTATGGACGAGAGTCGAGCTGGAACGGATGAACGACATCTGTCTGCGCCATAACGTGAAGGTCATCAGCGATGAGATACACTGCGAGCTGACCATGCCTGGATATTCTTTCACACCCTTCGCAGCCGTCAGTGAGGCTTGTGCGGACAACTGCATTACGCTTAATTCGCCCACAAAGAGTTTCAACATAGCCGGACTGCAGATTGCCAACGTCATCTGCAAGAACCCCACTTGGCGCAGGCGCATCAACCGCGCCATCAACATCTTCGAGGTCTGTGATGTCAATCCATTCGGACCTGTCGCGCTTGAAGCCGCCTATAATGAGAGCGAAGAATGGCTCATGGAGCTGAACCGCTACCTGTACAGGAATTACATGGCCGTGAAGGAGTGTTTCCGGAGAGAGCTGCCACAACTGGAGGTGATGCGCCTCGAGGGGACTTACCTTGTGTGGGTAGACATACATGCCACAGGGATGGGTTCAGATGAACTTTCCGAACGGCTGATGAAACTGGGAAAAGTATTCGTCAACAGCGGAACGATGTATGGGAGGCAAGACGGAGAGGGCTACATCCGCATCAACATTGCCTGCCCACGGGCCACCTTGAATGAAGGACTTCGCCGCATTGTGACCACCATCAAGCCACTTTTGCCATAAGACAGACGAGTACAGATGACACCGCCCTGCCGGATTACTCCTGCAGGGCGGTGTCTTTTTATCCATCAGCAAGCAAGTTGCCTCTTACTTCTGACGGAACTTCTCAGCCTGACTTTGAATCAGCTCGGCATCCTCAAAATAGTTAATCTGCATGGCGGCACGCACCTCATCCATCGTCTGTGCGGCAGCCTCACGGGCTGTAGCAGAGCCTTTCTTCAGGATGTTGTATATCTCAGGAATATCCTGTTCAAACTCATGACGACGCACCCGAATTGGCTCCAGCATCTTGTTGAGAACACTGTTCAGCAGTTTCTTGCACTTCATGTCACCAATGCCACCAGCCGTATAGGCAGCCTTCAGCTCATCAAGGTTACTGAACTCCGGCCAGAACTCGGCAAAATCCTCATCCACAGAGAAGGCATCAAGGTAAGTGAACACCGCATTGCCCTCAACATGACCTGGGTCAGAAACGTTCAGATGAGTTGGGTCAGTGTACATCGTCTTCACCTTCTTCCATACCGTATCGGCATCATCCGAGAGATAGATACAGTTGCCAAGGCTCTTACTCATCTTCTCCTTACCGTCCGTACCCGGCAAGCGACGTGCCGTGGCATTCTCCGGCAGCATGATATTCGGCTCAACGAGAACAGGGGCATAAATCTGGTTGAAGCGGCGCACCAGCTCACGGGTCAGCTCAAGCATAGGCTCCTGATCCTCTCCAGCAGGCACGGTTGTTGCCTTGAAGGCAGCAATGTCAGCTGCCTGTGACACCGGATAGGCAAAGAAGCCCATCGGGATATTCGCCTCAAAGTTACGCATCTTGATCTCAGTCTTCACCGTTGGGTTACGCTGTACACGGCTCACGCTGACAAGGTTCATCAGATAAGTCGTCAGCTCAGCCAGCTCTGGAATCTGGCTCTGGATATAAAGCGTACATTTCTCCGGATCCAAACCGGCTGAGAGATAGTCCAAAGCCACCTCAATAATGTTCTGACGGATTTTCTCTGGGTTGTCAGCATTATCAGTCAGAGCCTGAACATCGGCCATGAAGACAAACATCTTGTCATAGTCACCTTGATTCTGCAGTTCCACACGGCGGCGGAGTGAACCGATGTAATGTCCCAGATGCAGTTTGCCCGTTGGACGGTCACCGGTTAAAATGATTTTTCCCATTATCTTTTATTTCTTTTGTTATTCGTTGCTCACAAAGGCGGAACGCCCTTATTCGTCATGCGCAGGGACAGCCACACTGTCAGCCTCTTCCACCTGTTGGTCTTCCTCCGTGTTTTCCTCCTCAGCAGGAGCCTCCTCAACAGGAGCCTCGACCACCGTGTCAACCACGGGGGCTGGTTCCTCCTGCTCAACAGGAATTTCGTAAGGAATGGTGTCAACAGGGACATTGCCTTTCGGAGTCTCTGCCGGACCGGAGGGCCGGAGAGCCACATAAGCCCCAACTGCCGCTGCCAGCAGCAGCAGACCGATAATAACACCCCACAGGATGGTATGCCAGCCCCTGCCTCCATCATCCGAACCCGAACTGTCCTGAGAGGACTGTGGCGCATAGGCTGGCTGCTGGTCATACTGCTGTCCGGCACTGACCAATGGTAATGTTATCTCCATTATGCCATGACAGTGGGGGCACTTGCACTCAATGGTCTGCCCCTCACCGGCCTCAACAATAAACTGAGTGCCGCAATTATCACATGTTATCTGATATTTCATAGCTTAACGTTGCTTAGAACTTTCCCCGTTGCGCCCGAGAGACTCTCCACGAAAGCACCTGCCTGCCGTCCGCTCTCCTGCAGGAAACCGTCACTGGCAACCAGTCGGCTGACAATCTGACTGAAGCTCTCATAGTCCTGAATCTCAAATCCACCGCCATCACGCAGCAGACCTTGCGCCTCAGCGAAGTGCTTGTTGTTGGGGCCGAACAACACCGGCATATCCCATACGGCTGCCTCCAGCACATTGTGGATGCCGACACCAAAGCCACCGCCCACGTATGCCAAATCACCATAATGATAGATAGAGGACAGCAGACCGAAGCAGTCGATAATCAGCACATCGGCATCAGTCACATTCTCCTCCGTTGCCTGCGTGTAACGCATCACCTTCTTGTCCTTGAGGAGAGAGGTGATGAACTTCAGATGGTCCTCACCAATGACATGAGGGGCGACTATGAGCTTCCAGTCACGATGCTCATTGAAGTACCTAAGGAATATCTCCTCATCAGGCTGCCAGGAAGAGCCTGCGACAAACACCTTCGCCTTGTCAGCAGAGTCAAGGCGCACGAATCGCTCAACGACAGGCAGGCACTTGCTTGCCTCCTTGATCTGGAGAACACGGTCAAACCGTGTGTCACCGACTACCAAGGCATCATGGATGCCAATCTTATCCAACAGCTGCCGGCTCTCATCATTCTGGACGAAGAAACGTGTGAAGCATCTCAGCACCCTGCCATAGTTCCTGCCATACCACTTGAAGAACACCTGATCAGGACGGAATATGCTCGACACACTATAGGCAGGAACACCCCGATGCTGTAGGATATGCAGATAGTTGTACCAGAACTCATACTTGATGAAGAACGCCATGACGGGGCGGACAGTACGCAGGAATTTCCTTGCATTGCCCACCGTGTCGATAGGCAGGTAGGTGATGATGTCAGCACCTTTGTAGTCCTTCCGCACCTCGTAACCCGAGGGTGAGAAAAAGGTAAGCAGAATCCTGTACTGCGGATAGTCTTTCCTTATCTGCTCTATCAGCGGACGACCCTGCTCAAACTCACCCAACGAGGCTGCATGGAACCAGATGTATCTGGCATCAGGCTCCAGCTTCGCCCTGAGCATGCGCACAGCATCCCGCTCACCTCGCCACATCTTGCGCAGCTTCTCATTGAAGAGACTGCCTATGGCAATGCCGAGCTGGATGGCATACATTATTATATTATACATAACGGCCCGTTTGGTTTAGCCTCTTTTATCATTATCCAAGAACCTCAATAGCCTTACGCAGACGTCTCAGTGTCTCTTCCTTACCAAGGAATGCCGAGATGTCAAACATACCGGGCCCCTTGCCTATACCCACCAACGTGAGACGGAAGGCATTCATGATGTCACCAAGCTTGTAGCCCTTGTCCTCGACCCATTTCATCACAACTGGCTCCTGACCCTCTACCGAGAAGTCATCAATGCCCTCCAGCACATCAGCCAGCTCTGTCATCTGCTGGGCAGAATACTCCTTCCAGCGTTTCTTGACAGTCTTCTCATCATAGCCTGTCGGGGCTATGAAGAAGAAAGAACAAAGATCCCAAAGCTCCTTCACGAAGCTGACACGGTCCTTCATCATGTGTACGACCTGTGTCACCCGTTCCATCGTAGCCTCGACACCATTGTTGGCAACGATAGGCGCGAACAGCCGCGCTATCTCATCATCGCTCTTGCGGAGAATATACTCATGGTTGAACCACATGCCCTTCTGGTAGTCGAACTTGGCACCGCTCTTTGAGCATTTCCTAATGTCAAAGGCCTCTACCAACTCGTCCAGCGAGAAGAGTTCCTGCTCCGTGCCAGGGTTCCAGCCCAGCAATGCCAGGAAGTTGACAACAGCCTCCGGGAAATAACCACTCTCACGATAGCCCGAGCTTATCTCACCCGTCTTCGGGTCATGCCACTCCAGAGGGAACACAGGGAAGCCAAGCCGGTCACCGTCACGCTTGCTGAGCTTGCCTTTCCCCTCAGGCTTCAGCAGCAAAGGCAGATGGGCAAAGCGGGGCATGCTGTCCTCCCAGCCAAAGGCACGGTAAAGCAGCACGTGCAGTGGTGCGCTTGGCAGCCACTCCTCACCACGGATGACATGGCTGATTTCCATCAGGTGGTCATCGACGATGTTGGCAAGGTGATAGGTAGGCAGTTCGTCGGCACTCTTGTAAAGCACCTTGTCGTCAAGGATATCACTCTTGATGCAGACATCGCCACGAATCATATCGCTCACATGAATCTCCTCACCCGGCTCTATCTTGAACCGGACAACATACTGATGGCCATCCTCTATAAGGCTGTCAACCTCGGCGGCCGACAGGGTCAGCGAGTTGCGCATCAGCTGGCGGGTGTGGGCATCATACTGGAAGTTCTTTATCTCCTGCCGCTTTGCCTCCAGCTCCTCAGGTGTGTCGAAAGCTATATAAGCCTTGCCCGCATCCAGCAGCTGGCTGACATACTTCTTATAGATGTCACGACGCTCACTCTGCCGATAAGGTCCATGCTCACCGCCAAAGCTCACTCCCTCGTCAAACTTGATACCCAGCCATTTGAAAGAGTCAAGAATATACTCCTCAGCCCCGGGCACGAAACGGTTGGAGTCAGTATCCTCTATGCGGAACACAAGGTCGCCACCATGCTGGCGGGCGAAGAGATAGTTATACAGGGCGGTACGCACGCCGCCAATGTGCAAGGCACCTGTCGGACTTGGTGCGAAACGCACCCTTACTTTTCTTTCTGCCATTAGTCTTAAAATTATTTTTGTGCAAAATTAATGTTTTTTTTTGACTATACGCCATATTTTTAGTATTTTCGCAAGTTGTAAGGAGTTAACGAAACCGACAGATATGATAAGATTCAGAAACATAGAGAACCATTACTGGCGCAACATGGCAACAAGGACGGCACTTGTCATCGTGACCGTGGTGCTCATCGTCCTCTTCCTGCCACGCACCGAAGGCAAGCTCTTCCACTACGATGAGGGCAAACCCTGGATGTACGGGCAGCTCATAGCCAAGTTCGACTTCCCTGTCTTCAAGACTGATGACGCACTGAAAGCCGAGCGCGACTCCATGATGAAGCAGTTCCAGCCATACTTCAACATCAACCCTGCTGTTGAGCAAAGGGAGGTTGCCCAGTTCAAGGCTGCATATAAGGACGGCATCCCTGGCCTTCCGCTGGAGTACGTCGGCATCATTGCCAACCGTCTGCATGAGATTTACCAGGTGGGCATCATCGACCCGCAACAGTACTCCACGCTCGTCAAGGACAGTGACAACCTCATCCGCGTGGTCACGGGGAAACAGGCTGTCAGCCTGCCCGTCAACCGAACCTACTCCACCCTTGGGGCATACGAGCATCTCTTCATGGACCCTGAGCTGGGACCGCAGCGGGCAGTACTGCAGCAATGCAACCTGAACGAGTACATAGAGGCCAACCTCATCTATGACAAGGACCGCAGTGAGACGGAGATGAACGACATGCTCAGCCTCATCCCCCAGGCATCAGGGATGGTCCTGGAGGGACAGCGCATCATTGACCGGGGTGACATCATCGACTCAAAGACCTATCGTGTACTGAACTCCTTTGAGCAGGCCATGGAAAAGCGCAACGCCTCAGAGGCAGAAGTGACCTCAACGCTCATTGGCCAGAGCATATACGTACTGATACTCATCGGCCTGTTCACCCTTTACCTTGCCCTCTTCCGCAAGGATTATTTTGAAAAGCCCCGCTCCATCTCCCTCCTCTACACGATGATAGTCCTCTTCCCTATCCTCACCTCTCTCATGATGGAGCATAACATTCTGAGCGTCTATATCCTGCCTTTCACGATGGCACCCATCTTCTTCCGGGTATTCATGGACTCCAGGACAGCATTCATCGGCCATGCCACGATGATTCTCATCTGCGCCGTTGCCGTGAAATACCAGTATGAGTTCATCATTGTGCAGCTCGTGGCAGGACTGGTGGCCATCTACTCTCTGCGCGAGCTCTCCAAGAGGAGCCAGATCTTCCTCACTGCCCTGCTGGTCACCATCGGCTCGGCAGCGGTCTACCTTTCCCTGCAGCTCATACAGGCCGATGACCTGTCGAAACTTGACCACACCATGTACTACCACTTCGGAGTCAATGGCTTCTTCCTTCTCTTCAACTATACGATGATGCTGGTCATTGAGAAGACCTTTGGCTTCGTCTCCACCGTGACCATGTTCGAGCTGTCAAACACCAATAACGAACTTCTGCGGAGGCTCAGCGAGGTGGCTCCAGGCACCTTCCAGCACTCCATCACAGTAGGCAACCTTGCCGCCGAGATTGCTAATAAGATCGGTGCGAAGAGCCAACTGGTGCGTACGGGTGCCCTCTATCATGACATCGGCAAGATGGTCAATCCCGTGTTCTTCACCGAGAACCAGGCTGGTGTGAACCCGCATGACAAGCTGACCGACCTGGAAAGCGCACGCATCATCATCAGCCACGTCACCGAAGGACTGAAACTTGCCGAGAAATACAATCTCCCACGTGCCATCAAGGATTTCATCACTACACACCACGGGGCTGGACTGGCAAAGTATTTCTACATACATTACAAGAACGAGCATCCCGATGAGCAGGTTGACGAGGAACTCTTCCGATATCCGGGGCCTAATCCCTTCACCCGCGAGCAGGCCATTCTGATGATGAGCGACACCGTTGAGGCCGCCTCACGGTCACTGACGGAATACACGGAGGAGAGTATCAGCGACTTGGTCAACAGGCTCATCGACGGACAGGTGGCACAGGGCAACTTCACCGACTGCCCCATCACCTTCCAGGACATCTCCATTGCCAAGAACGTCATCACCGAGCGTCTGAAAGCAATGTACCACACCCGCATACAATATCCCGAGCTGAAGGCTTAGAAGCCAAGGAAGCTCCTCAATCCCATACAGCAGGGAGGGCATGAAAGACATGCCCTCCCTGTTTTTTCTCACACATACAACCTCTGATGAGCAGATATTGAGGAGAACTCCTCACCCTCCCTAATACAGGCTCTCTACTCACAACCGACTTTTATTTTAAAGTCCAAAGGAGCCTTATCCGACCTCAGAAGGTGCCCTTTGGCACTCTGAAACATGTCCTCTTTGACTTTAAAAGGTACCCTTTTAAGATATAAAACAGTT